>NZ_JBITZU010000006.1:11989-413691 GCF_044547075.1 Kitasatospora sp. NPDC052896 | reverse complement strand
GGCAACCTCGTCGGCACCGCGAAACTCGCCAACGTGCAGCACGGACAGAGCTACAACATCTCCTTCGTCTGCAGATCAGACCCCAAGACCGTGGTAACCAGCACCGTAGCGGTGAAGTAACCACACCCCACCACCCCCACCAGCCACACCCACGCTCAACGAGCCGGTGGCCCCCGCCCCCAAGGCACGGGACCACCGGCTCACCCACACCCCGAAAGGACCCGGAACCACCAACCCACTGAAGTTGCGCCGGTCTGACAGACACCCATGGGCTTGCGAGCTACGCGACTGCGTGGAGCACGCTATGCGGTGTCTTCGCTGCGTGACGACGTTCGAACTCGGCTGGGCTGAGCTGGCCGTTGGCTGAGTTGCGGCGCCGGGGGTTGTAGGCGAAGAGGGCTTGCTCGACATGGTGTCGGGTGGGGAAGGTGGTGCGGTCGATGAGCTCCGTTTCGAGTGCGGCGAAGAAGCTCTCGGTGGCGGCGTTGTCGAAGCACGAGCCGGTGCGGCCGGTGGGGGGTCGGACGCCTGCCTCGTCGCATCGCTGACCGAACGTCAGGCCGGTGTATTGGGAGCCCTTGTCGCTGTGATGCACGAGGCCGGGGCGAGGCCGGCGGGCGGTGATCGCCATGGCGAGGGCGTCGGTGATCAGTTCGGTTCTCATGTGGTCGGCCATTGCCCAGCCGACGATGCTCGCGGTCTTGATGCCGGCGAGAATCGCTTCGATCGCGGATTCACGCTCCGGCCCCGGCGCGGCGAACTCGAGGACGGGAAGGTTGTCGACGTTCACACTGCCGGATTGAGCAGCTTCCAGTGCCCTTCGGAGACGACTTCGACGCCGCTGTCGGTCACCTTGATGGCGGTCTGAGCATCGATGGCGTACGCCGGACCCATTATCTCGGCGGCCCACCGTTCCGCCTCAGCCATGGTGTTCTCCGGACAATCCGGGCTGTCGAGGTGCGGGAAAATGGAGAAGTCGACGACTCCCAGCGCGCTGTCGTCACCGATGGGCGGCTTCCAGCCGACGAAGTCTTCCCCGATGCGGGGAGTCAGCACCATGCTCCCGGCACTGAGCCCTACGTAGACCGTGTCGCGCAGCGACGGCAAGAGGTCGGCCAGTCCGGACTCCCGCATCCAATGGCACAGGTACAGCGCATCGCCGCCGTTCACCAGCAGAGCGTCCGCCTCTCGGACCCAGGAAACCCAGCGCTCCTTGTCGATGCCGGGCAATGCGGTGAGCTCCAGCACGCCCACCGACTTCCACCCCAACTCGGTCATGGGGCTGGGGGACCGTCCGCTGATGAAACGCCACGGCCCGCCCGGATCCCCGTACTGGCCCCCATAGCCTGCGGTGGGGATGCAGAGGGCGCTGGCCTCGGCGATCGGTTTGCCCAGGAGATCGACCAGCGCCGCCAGAATGCTTGCGTTTCTGACGCCAGAGTCGGTAAGGAGAAGCTTCATCACGCCATCCTAGGCCGACGGTCACGTCAGCAACTGCTCGAACGGGGAAGCCACTTGCACCACGCCTGCTGCACCGCCCAGCTTGTGCTCGCAAGCCCTCTGAACTGCGGTGATCGCGACATTCTCGCGGCCTGAGTCAGCCCCACACACAGGAGGCCTGATGCCCTCCTTGTCGTCGCGCAGTTGCAGCAGGATCTCGCCGCGCGGGGTGGTGATGAAGGCGTCGGCGCTCGTGAAGTCGGTCGGGCCGGCGCTCCGTTGACGAGCCGGCAGGCAAAGCCCGTGGCTTGGGCGAGTTGGAGGGCGGTGAGCAGGCGGAGCGTGGTGGGCGGCAGCAGGCTCAGGGATTCCGTCGGCCGACTTCTGCAGCCGACCCCGGACGGGCCTCAACCTGCACTCCCGTGAGGCAGCGGACCTCACCGCGAGGTGGCTGGACTCCTTCGAGCAGACGGGCCGGGCCCTCTTCTTCCTGTGGTCCGAAGGCCAGCTCACACGGGACCTGCGTGACGTGATCACCCACCACGTGATCTTCCACTGGAACCGTCTCGGCATCCCTTGCCCCACCCAAGGCGCACTCGCCCTCGCTGCCCGAAGCACCGTCTTCGACAGCGCCCCCGCCCAGCTGATCACCCCAGCCGCCCCGCCGGACCAGTGGACAACCGCGAAATCGAAAGCGTCCCGTACGTCCCGGGCGCGCCGCGATTCGCCCGGAACCGCCCTGCTTGAAAAGGGAGTTCGAACACCGGGAGGATCATCACCCGTGAACGAAATCTGGGAGATCACGAACTCCCTTGCAAGTAGGCTGGATTCACACTTCGACCGCGCTGATGAGCAGCGCTGGACCGTGCAGGCCCTCAAGCTCCAGGAAGAGGCCGGCGAGGTCGCCGAGGCGGTCATCGGGGCGCTCGGCGCCAACCCCCACAAGGGCTTCTCGCACGACTGGGACGACGTGCGCAAGGAGGTCTGCGACGTGGCCCTGACCGCGCTGGTGATGCTCGCCCGGATGGGCGGCGACCCGCGCCGGTTCTTCGAGGAACACGCGCGCGGCGTCGCCGCCCGCAGCGATGCGGGGGTCTGATCCGTGGCCGATCGGCACGCCCGCCTCCTCGACGCCGCACTTCCTCTGGACATCGACGTCCGCCTGGCCGCGCTCCGCACCGGGGCACCCGTGGTCGACGAAGGGGGTGGTCGTCTTCCCCGACTCCGCCCGCCCGTACCCGTACCTGTGCACCGCACCGGCCCCGGCCCGCAGGGGACGGGCGCCGTCGCGGGGGCTGTCAGGCGGCCCCGTTGCCCTGGCGTGTCTGGGCGAGACGCCTCTCGAGTTCGGCGATGGTCGACGTCAGCTCTTCCACGCGGCGGCGGACGGTGTCCTCGGGCAGGAGCAGGGGGATGTGCTGGTTGCAGTTCCAGGTGGATCCCTCGATGGCGATGACGACGGCGCGCTCGACCTTGGCCTGGTACCCGTCGGCCGGAGCGAGACGGTTCAGCAGTTCGGGGTCGTCCAGCTCGGTGACGATCCTTGCGTGGCCGAACGCCTTGAGGCGCGCCTGGTAGGTGTAGTCGACGAAGAACAGCGCGACGCGGTCGTCACACGTCAGGTTGCCGACGCTGACGTACTGGCGGTTGCCGCGGTAGTCGGCGAAGGCGATGGTGCGCTCGTCCAGCACGTGGACGAAGCCGCGTGGCCCTCCCCGGTGCTGGACGTAGGGCCATCCCGTCTCGGTGACGCTCGCGAGGAAGAAGCTGTTGGCCTGGCCGATGAACTGTTCCTCGAATTCCCCGATGGGAGCATCGGGAGAGTCCTCGGCCCGGCCCTGGTAGGCGCGGTCGCTGCCGTGGGCCCGCTGCTGCTCGCGGACGGCCGGGGTGAAAGCGATCTGGGTGTAGCGGCTCATGGGTTGTTCCTTCCCTCGGTGGTGCGGGGCCGGGACTGTCGGGAAGGACGACGGCGTCAATGACACCGCGCTCGGCGGTGCGGGCCAGGTCGACCGTAGTAGTCCAGGTGAAGGACCTCCGCCGGCTCGGTCGAGCCGATCTTCCACGCGGCCTCGTGGTAGCCGGAGTTGCGTAGGTGGAGGTTGAGGCCGAGGTGGCGGGGTCCGCGGTCGTCACGGGCTCCTTCTCGGGGTGGGATGCGGGACGACCGGGATCGCTCATGTCGTGGACACGTCATGCGCTGGCAGGCGGGTTGCCTGTCGGCGGGTTTCCCACCGAAGGGGTGGGGCGTCTTGCTCTGCCGACCGGTGAGGCCGACCCGGCCGCCGCCCTTCGGCGGTCGGACTTCTTGCCCCGTACGCCGCCCGGGAACCCGAGGGCCGGCCCCCGCCTCGCGCCCGGGTCCTGGGCGCCGTCGCAGTGGGGTGGCGCCCGGGGAGACCCGGGTCAGAGGCCCTTGACCTCGTCCACGTCCAGCCCTCGGTCCACGCCGTGGGCGACGACCCGCTGACCGGGCTCCAGCTCGAGGCGCTTGCCGTCGAGGTAGACCTCGACCCTGTCGGGCTCGAAGGAGACCGTGCCGGCGATCCGGTCGACCTCGCGGTAGGGGTTGGCGTAGTACCAGGCGCCTCGAGCCACGCCGGCGACGTCGTAGTAGTCGCACAGCCCCTTGTAGGGGCAGAAGGTCTGCCCTTCGACGGAGGTCAGGTGCGTGCTGTCGATGTCGGCGAGCGGCACGTACCACCGCGGGGCGAAGCCGGACTCGAACAGGACGATCGGGTTCTGCGAGCGCGCGACCACGGTGTCCCCGACGCGGACCTCCAGGGTCCGGGAGGTGTCCCGGATGTCGATGCGGTGGTAGGGGTCGGCGGCGTGGCCGAGGATGCGCTCGTCTTCCTCGTAGAAGGCATCCATGGCCCGCCAGGCGAAAGCGATCCGGTCCTGGAAGTCCGCCGCGTACTCAGGCAGGTCGATCAGTTCCCAGGCGGCGCGCTGGGTTGCGCGGTCGCCGACGCTGACGGTGTACCACGCGGTGAGGCCGAGGTCCTTGTGCTGGGTGACCTTGTCGGCGGCGACCAGGGCGCCAGCCTTGACGCTCTCGCGGGGGAAGTAGGCGACGGGGTAGCGGCCGGGCTCGTGGAGCAGCACGACGTCGTCGCTGTCGGCGATCCAGGTGTCGTTGAACTTGACGCGCATGCGGCGGCGGAGCCGCTCGGCGAACAGCAGCCGCTCGGGCAGGGGGTCGGGAGTGAGGAAGTGTCCGACCGGTCCTGCTCCAAGAGGGCCTTGCTGCCAGGACAGTCCCATGGAATGTTCCTTCCGGGTGAGGGGCGGGTATGGCGACCGACCCCTGGGGCGGGTATGTGGGATGCCCCGATCAGGGCATCACCGGGCAGCTCGCACGGACGGATGCGCGGGTCGGAGACGGGTCCAGACGACCTTGCTCCTTACCGATCCCGATGCGGGGCTGGATTGCCGCTGCCGTCTGCCCAACCTTCCTGTGGGCCCCGAGTGGTTGCACACCCAGTCGACCACTCGATGCATAACCTGTCAAGTTCTCTTTGAAGGTTAGGTTTATCTTTTGCCGGCGACACCGGGGAGCGCGCGGGCCGGCCGCGCGCTCGAGGCAGGGCGGCATTGGCTCTCGAACGCGGACTGCCGGGCCGATGCCACGACGACCGGATCGACGCTGCTCGTCGACTCCGCCCACCTCGCTGACCCGGGCGTGCGCAGGCCTCCGCACTCGGCATCGGCCCACTGGGGACGCAGGCCCGGCGCGGGCCAGGGACATCCAGACCACAGGGCGGCGCGCCGCCTGGATGTGCACCAGCCGCCAGGTCGCGCGTTCGCGCAGGTCAGGCCAACTGGGGGCCGCCACGAGTCCGCCCCCGCTCCACCCTGGAATCCGGCCTGCCCGTCTTGCACGGCCGCCCACTCGCATGCTAACCAGAAAACCTAATTTATATGGTTAGCTAGCGTTGGACACAACCCACCAACCCCAGCCGCTGAGGTTAGGAGAAGTAATGAGCGAACGGGACCGGCAGCAGGCCCTGCTGGAGCTCCTGAACACAACGCCGACCGGAAGCCGGGGCCGCCGCTGCTGGATGGCGTCACGTCGCACCCGCGGGTCTCATCCGGGGGTATCGACTGGGCTCTGGAGGCTCCCAAGGGACGTGAGCTGGCCGTGGAGATGCTCATGACCTGGAGTGCGCTGCAGGAGTCGATGCCCGGGCGGCTGCGGCCGTGCGAGAACCCGGACTGCCAGCGGTTCCTGCTCGATCGGAGCAAGCCCAACAACGCCCACTGGTGCTCGATGGCCGCGTGCGGCAATCGCATGAAGGCGCGACGCCACCACGCGCGCACGCGCGCCGCCGCCGGGGAGTAATGGCCGGCAGCCCGCGAGAGGGCGGCGGGATCACTCCGATACGGCGGACGGTCAGCAACCCAGGCCAGGCGTGCCGCCTTCCGCGCCCACCGGGGTGATCCCCGCCGTTTCAAGGCCAAGATTTCAAGGCCAAGATGACGAATTGACCCCCGAAGCATCGGGCGGCGTCAGCGCCGCCGCCCGAGCCCGTGATTCCCCTGCGCGCCGGAGGGCGCGCGCCGGTCGCCCGGGGCCGCATCCCGAAGATCGAGCTGCTCGACGCCACCCATCGGGCGCCCCCGCTCCCATCCGTCGCCCGGCGGCGCCCCGGGCCCCACCATCGGCCGACCCCACCGGCTGCGAGCCGAGAGCCCGCCACCGAAACCCGGCCCGGTGCACGTGCGCCGATCGCAGGCGATCTGGACCAACGGCAAGGATCCGCAGGCCATGGGCACCGGCAGGCCATTTCGTACGACGGATGAGGCCCGCACCCCGCAAGAGTTGCCTAACCACTGAACGCGCATTGACAGGTTAGGTCGAAGCTGCTTGACTCGTCCTTGTCCACGAACGCGACAAAGGAGCTGAGTGAAATGGCCAACGCTGTGACCTACCGATCGGTCGACGTCGACGGGCTCAAGGTCTTCTACCGCGAGGCCGGCCCCAAGGACGCGCCGGCGCTGCTGCTGCTGCACGGCTTCCCGAGCGCCGGCCACATGTTCCGGGACCTGATCCCGCTGCTGTCCGACCGGTACCGGGTCATCGCCCCCGACCTGACCGGCTTCGGCCAGTCCGACATGCCCAGCCGCGACGAGTTCGACTACACCTTCGAGAACGTCGCCAAGGTGATCGACCGCTTCACCGAGGTCATCGACCTGCAGCGGTTCGCCGTCTACGTCTTCGACTACGGCGCCCCGACGGGGTTCCGCCTCGCACTGGCGCACCCCGAGCGGATCGCCGCGATCATCTCCCAGAACGGCAACGCCTACGAGGAGGGCCTGAGCGACGGCTGGGCACCCATCCGCGCGTACTGGGAGGACCGCTCCGAGGCCAACCGCGAGGCGCTGCGCGCCTTCCTGGCCCCGGAGACCACCGTGTGGCAGTACACGCACGGCACCTCCGACCCGGAGGCCGTGTCCCCCGACGGCTACAGCCTGGACAACCACTACCTGGCCCGGGCGGGCGCCGACGAGGTGCAGCTGGACCTGTTCGGCGACTACAAGTCGAACGTCGAGCTCTACCCGACGTTCCACGAGTACTTCCGCGAGCACACCCCCGCGTTCCTGGCGGTCTGGGGCCGCAACGACCCGTTCTTCCTGCCCGTGGGCGCGGAGGCCTTCAAGCGCGACAACCCCAACGCCGAGGTGCAGCTCTTCGACACCGGGCACTTCGCGCTGGAGACCCACGCGGTCGAGATCGCCGAGGCGATCCGCGGCTTCCTCGGCAAGGTCGAGTTCTAGAGCGGCTCACCGCCCAGGACCTGCCTGGGTTCGGTCGCGCAGAACCGCCGAGTTTCTGACATTCCGTCACCATCCAGCCGCACCTGGCGTGCCCGCATGCACGCCGCCGGCTCCCACAACCAAGGAGTTCTCACCATGTCTTCGGACATCACGGTCGTCCTCGTCCACGGCGCCTGGGCGGACGGTTCCAGCTGGAACAAGGTCATCAGCCGGCTCCAGGCCGCGGGCGTCCGTGCCGTCGCGGCGCCACTCCCCCTGACCTCGCTCAAGGACGACGTGGCGGCGCTGGAGCACACCCTGGACCACGTGGGAGGGCCGGTCGTCCTGGTCGGCCACGCCTACGCCGGCGGCGTGATCGGATCCACGGCGGCGGACAACGTCCGTGCGCTGGTGTACGTCGCGGCGCTCGCGCCGGATGAGGGCGAGACCGTCGGCGAGGTCTTCGGGCGCGGTACCCCGCACCCGGAGGCCCCGGCGCTGGCCCCGAACGAGCGCGGCTTCATGTGGCTGCCCGACGAGGCGTTCCCCAACGCGTTCGCGCAGCTGGCCACCGCCGAGGAGCAGGCTCTGCTGCGGGCGGTCCAACGGCCGATCAACGTCGCCTCGATCACCACTCCGGTGGGTCGCCCGCTGTGGAAGGACCGACCCAGCTGGTACCTGCTCGCCGAGCAGGACCGTATGATCCCGGCTGAGAACCAGCGCTTCATGGCGGGGCGCATGGGCGCCTCGGTGCGGGTGCACGACGTGGACCACACGCCGCTCGTGACGGCCCCGAACGTCGTCACCGACCTCATCACGGAGGTCGTGGAGCAGGTCGAGAAGGACTTGTAGCCGGCCTCGGCCCCCGGCCGACCGGTGGTGGAGGAACGGACACCCCCGACCGCGTCCACACCACCGGTCTCTCCGCGCGCCGTCACGGTGTCCTCGGTCCGGCGCGGGACGGCAGCCACGCGCCGGCTTCCCCCAGCCCTCACTCCTCGCGGGAACCGACCATGCCGACAGCAGAAGATCAAGCCGCAGTTCTACAGCTGGACCTGGCGTTCCGTGTTCACGCGGGGCAGTCCCCGCCGCCTCGGGTCGGCGACGAATCGGCGTACCAGTGCGTCGGACGGAGTCAACGTGATGGCCAGGATGTCGCGGTGCACCCTGGGCTCCATGCGGCGCACCGTGGCGGAGAAGCGCCCGGCCAGTGCGGAGACCGGCACGATCGTCACTCCCATCCCGGCTCCGGCGAGTTGGGCGGCGGTCCGCGGGCTGCGTGTCCTCAGCACCACGTCCAGTCGGGTGCCGTAGTCCGCGACGAACTCGTCGACCCATGCGCCCATGCCGTTGGTCGCGTCGTAGTGGACGAAGGGCTCCCCGGCGAGATCGGAGACCTTGACCGAGTCCCGGTCGGCGAAGGCGTGGTTCGGCGAGCTGACGATGACGACCTCCTCCTGGCCCAGGACCTCCACGTGAGCCGTGGTGGCGGTCGGCTCCGGCCCGACCACCAGGTCCGTGCCGTCGGCCATGAGTTCCTCGACCATGCGGTCGGCGCTGCTGAACTCCTGCAGGTCGAGCGATACCTGCGGCCACTTGGTGCGCCACTGGCGCAGCACGGGGACGAGCAGCCAGGCCGTCATCGTCTCCGCGCACGCGATCCGCAGGCGCCCCCCGAGCCCCTCCCCTACGCGGCGTCCTACCTGGACCGCCCGCTCGGCGGCCTCGAGTGCCAGCTTGGCCTCCTCGGCAGCTGCCCGGCCGGCGGCTGTGACCCGGATCCCCCGGGTCATCCGCTCCACCACCGGAGTGCCCAGTTCACGTTCCAGGGCCGCGATCTGGTGGGACAGGGCCGGCTGCGACATGTGCAGTGCGGCGGCCGCTTTGGTCACCGAACCCTCGTCGACCAAAGCCACCAGGCACTCCAGTGCCATCAGAGTGGCCATTCACGCTTCCTCGGGATCGTCACGGGTACACGCCGCCATCGTGCCGCACCCTTCACCACCCGGCCCCGACACGGCGGACGCTGCGCCGTCGTCGAAGCCGGGCCGTCCTTGGCTCACGATCTGGGGAACCCGACCTCCTGCACCGTCCACCTGTTGCCGTCGGGGTCCGCGAACTCGGCGAAGCTGGCGTAGTCCAGGCGCTCGGCGTGGACACCGGGCTCGAAGCCGCCCTGCCAGGATCCGACCGGGGACTTGTGCCTGATCTCGCCGACAGCCACACCGCCGGCGACCAGATCGGCCCGGGCCTGCTCGATGTCGGATACCACCAGGTACAGGCCACGGACCGAGCCCGGCGCGGCGTCACTGATTCCGACGCCGATCTGGACCGAGCAGGCCGACCCCGGCGGCGTCATCTGCACGACCCGGAAGCCGGGGTTGGGCGCGTAGTCCACGTCCAGGCAGAACCCCAACTGCTCGGTGTAGAAAACAAGGGACCGGTCGACATCGCGGACCGGAACAACGACCACCTCGAGCTTGAACTCCATGGAGACGTCTTGGCCAGCGCGGCTCGCGATCGCCAACACAGCCGCCATGCGCCATTTCGATGGACAAGCACGAAAATGCTAATGGCTGGTTTGCCCGTGGCCGGTCGCACACGTGGAAAAATCGCAATCACCTCATCGGCATGACCCACTATCAAGGTTTCGCGAGCACCCGACCTCAAACCCCGTGCCGTTTCCTTCGGACCGGGTCGGTCGCGCACACAGGAGAGCCACCATGGGGACGCTGCTGTCCGTCAACGTAGGTCTACCCGTCGACGTCACCTGGCGGGGCCGGACCATCCGGACGGGAGCATGGAAGTCCCCGGTGGACGGGCCCCGGATGGTGCGGCGCCTCAACATCGACGGCGACGGCCAGGGCGATCTCGCCGGGCACGGCGGCGAGATCCGCGCTGTCCTGGTCTACCAGGCCCAGTCCTACGCCTACTGGGTGCGCACCCTCGGGCGTCACGACCTGACGTCCGGCATGTTCGGAGAGAACTTCACGGTCGACGGCCTGCCCGACGACGAGGTGTGCATCGGGGACCGCTACCGCATCGGCGAAGCGGAGTTCGAAGTCACCCAGCCGCGTGTGACCTGCTACCGGGTGGGGATGCGCCTGGGGGAACCCGACATGGCCTCACTGCTGGTCGCCGCCCACCGCCCCGGCTTCTACCTGCGCGTCCTGACCGAGGGGCGGGTACGGGCCGGCGACGAGATCACCCTGCTCGCCAAGGGCCCCGAGGAACTGACCGTGGCCGAGGTCGACGCCCTCCTCTACCTGCCCGACCGCGACCGCGACAAGCTGCGCCGGGCGCTGAACGTCCCGGCTCTCAGCCCGGGCTGGCGGCAGTCGTTCAAGGAACTCGCCGAACCGCCCAAGCCCGCCCGACCGGCCGGCTGGCCGGGCTTCAGGCCGCTGCGCGTCGCCGAGGTCGTCCCCGAGACCCCCACCGTGTCCTCCATCCGCCTCGAAGACCCAGACGGCGCCCCGCTGCCGCCGGCGCAGGCCGGGCAGTTCCTGTCGATCCGCGTCCAGCCCGGCCATGGCCCGGTCACGGTACGCAGTTACTCGCTGTCCTCCGCGCCCGGAGCGGACAGCTACCGCATCAGCGTCAAGCGGGAACCGCACGGCCTGGTGAGCGGCTACATCCACACCAAGCTCCGGGCCGGCGACACCGTCGACGTCGCCAGCCCTCGCGGCGGCTTCGTCCTGGAAGCCGGGCCCCGGCCCGTGGTCCTGGGCATGCGACATCCCCACCCGCTGGTCGTGCCGCACCGGGGTGTGCCACACCTGCGTGACCGAGCTCGTTTCCGGAGAGGTCGACTACGTCCCCGAGCCCCTGGAAGCCCCCGAACAAGGACAGATCCTGGTCTGCTGCAGTCGGCCGACCACCGAGGTCGTCCTCGATCTGTAAGGGCCAACCGCCTACCCCCGCCGGACACCCCGGTGTTGACTCTTCCACGGCGCCCCGCACCCGACACCACATGACGGCCCCCGTCACCGGCCGTCACTGATGCTGCCTCGGGACGTGCCGCGCGATCGCCACTACCAGAAAGGTCGAGCAGTGACGGATTGGACCACCTCACAGTCCGCAGGAAAGCTCTCACTCGAACAAGCCAGAAGGCTCGGCCGTGCCGTGTGCTTCAAGACAGGACCGCCCGGGAACGCGGGCGTCGAACTCGAATGGCTGGTCCTCGACCGCACGCAGCCGCGCCTGCCCGTGGCGCCCGAGCGCCTCGACGCGGCCCTCGCGTCGCTCCCGGCGAGAGACGGCCGACTGCCCAGCGGGACCGTGCTGACCCGCGAGCCGGGCGGCCAACTGGAACTGAGCACTCCCTGCGCGCCCGGCCCGCTCGCGTGCGTCACCACCGCCACGGCCGACCTCGCCCTCGTCCGGCAGGCCCTGGACCACCACGGCCTGCACCTGGCCGGCTACGGCCTGGACCCCTTCCGCGATCCGCCGCGCGTGCTGGAGCACCCGCGCTACGCGGCGATGGAGGCCTACCTCGACCGGATCGGCCCGTGGGGCCGGATGATGATGCGCGCCACCGCGGCCGTGCAGCTCAACCTGGACGCCGGCACCGAGAACGGCGGACTCGACGGCTACCGCGCCCGCTGGCAGCTGGTCCACCGGCTCGGCCCGCTCCTGGTCGCGGCCTTCGCCAACTCCCCGCTGTGGCAGGGCCGGCCCACCGGCTGGCGGTCCACCCGCCAGGCCGTCTGGGAGCGCCTGGACCCGAGCCGCACCCGCCCCCCGCAGAGCCTCCCCCCGGACGCCGACCCCCGCGACACCTGGACGCGCTTCGCGCTCGACGCCGGCCTGCTGTGCCTGCGGCGCGAGGCGCCCGCGGACTGGACCTCCCCGCCCGGCCACACCTTCGCCTCCTGGCTCGACGGCAGCGTCACCGAACGCCCGCCCACCCGCGCGGACCTCGACTACCACCTCAGCACGCTCTTCCCGCCGGTCCGCGCGCGCGGCTGGCTGGAGCTGCGCATGATCGACGCCCAGCCGGGCGACGGCTGGCTCGTCCCGGC
Source organism: Kitasatospora sp. NPDC052896 (assembly GCF_044547075.1). Taxonomy (NCBI): domain Bacteria; kingdom Bacillati; phylum Actinomycetota; class Actinomycetes; order Kitasatosporales; family Streptomycetaceae; genus Kitasatospora; species Kitasatospora sp. NPDC052896. Next base: position 401,467 of record NZ_JBITZU010000006.1, on the reverse strand, counting down.
GCTCGTCACCACCGTGCTGCTGGACGACCTGGCCGCCGCGGAGGCCGCCTGGACGGCCACCGAGCCGCTCTGCCCCGCCACCTCCCCCTTCCCGCCGGGGAGCATGTGGAGCCGGGCGGCACGGCTGGGCGCGTCCAGCCCCGAACTCGCCAAAGCCGCAATGGCCTGCTTCGAGGCCGCGGACGCGGCCCTCGCCCGCGCGGGTGCCCCCGCGCCGCTGCGCGCAGCGGTCACCGCCTTCGCCGAGCGGTACACCGCACGCGGACGATGTCCCGCCGACGACCTCCTGGACGACCTGAGCGCCGCCGGTCGCCCCACCCACCCGGAAGGACTCCCGCGATGACCGCGACCGCCCGCCCCAGCCAGCCGGCGAGCACCCCGACACCGACCGACGACGATGCGGCTCACCCGTCCGGCACCGCAGGAGCGTCCGGGACGCTCCCCGCTCCCGAGGCCCTGCGCACGGCAGCGCGGGAGGCGCTGGAGCGGGCGCGAGCGCGCACCCTCGCGCTGACGGACTGCCTGGACGAGCAGGAACTCGCCGCTCAGCACTCGCGGCTGATGTCGCCGCTGGTCTGGGACCTGGCGCACATCGGCAACCAGGAGGAGATCTGGCTGGTCCGCGCCGCGGGCGGCCAGGACGCGATCCGCCCGGACCTGGACCCGCTCTACGACGCGTTCCAGCACCCGCGCGCCGAGCGTCCCTCACTGGCGCTGCTGCCGTCCGACCCCGCCCGCCGCTACGTCGCCGTCGTGCGTGAACGCGCCCTCGCCGTCCTGGACGCCGCGCCACTCGACCACGACACGGCGGATCCGCTGCTCGCCAACGGCTTCGTCTTCGGCATGGTCGCCCAGCACGAGCAGCAGCACAACGAGACCATGCTCGCCACCCACCAACTGCGCCGCGGCCCCGCTGTCCTGCACGCCCCGCAGCCCGCCCCGGCGCCCGCCGACGCCGCGGACCTGCCCGCCGAGGCATGGATCCCCGCAGGCCCGTTCAGCATGGGCACCGATGACGAACCGTGGGCGCTCGACAACGAGCGCCCGGCCCACCGCCTCGACGTGCCCGGCTTCTGGCTGGACACCGTGCCCGTCAGCAACCGCGCCTACCAGGCCTTCATGTCCGACGGCGGCTACGAGGACCCTAGTTGGTGGACCACCACCGGCTGGGCCCACCGCATCCAGGCGAACCTGCACGCGCCCCTGTTCTGGCAGCGCGCCGAAGATGCCGACGCCGTCGAAGGCGGGTGGCTGCGCCGCCGCTTCGGCGTCCTCGAGCCCGTGCCGCTGGACGAACCGGTCATGCACGTGAGCTGGTACGAGGCCGAAGCCTACGCCCGCTGGGCCGGGCGGCGCCTGCCGACGGAAGCCGAATGGGAGAAGGCCGCCCGCCACGACCCCGCCACCGGCCGCTCCCGCCGCTATCCGTGGGGCGACGCCGCGCCGACGCCGGAGCGGGCCAACCTCGGCCAGCAGCACCTCCAGCCCGCCCCCGTCGGAAGCTTCCCGGCCGGCCAGTCACCGTACGGCGTGCGGCAGCTGATCGGGGATGTGTGGGAGTGGACCTCCAGCGACTTCACGCCGCATCCGGGCTTCACGGCCTTCCCGTACCAGGAGTACTCGGAGGTCTTCTTTGGCCCTGACTACAAGGTGCTGCGCGGCGGCGCGTTCGGCGTGGACCCGGTGGCCTGCCGCGGCACCTTCCGCAACTGGGACTACCCGATCCGCCGCCAGATCTTCGCCGGCTTCCGCACCGCCCGCGATGCGCGCCCGGACGACGGTGCGGAGGCGCGGAACTGATGTGTCGCCACCTCGCCTACCTCGGACCGGTGGTGCCGCTCGCCGAGATCGTCCTGCAACCGGGGCGGGGACTGTACGAGCAGTCCTGGTCCCCGCGTCGGCAGCGCCACGGAACCGTCAACGCGGACGGCTTCGGGCTCGGCTGGTACCCCGAACCCGGCGCGCCCGGCCCGGACGAGGAAGCCTGGGCCCCCGAACCCGCCCGCTATCGCCGCGCGGTTCCGATCTGGGCCGACCCGAACCTCCCCGAGCTGGCGGGCGCGGTGCGCAGCGGCGCGATCCTCGCCGCGGTGCGCTCGGCGACGGCCGGCACCACGCAGGACGAGTCGGCCGCGGCCCCGTTCCGCGACGGGCGACGGCTCTTCAGCCACAACGGCGCGGTCGCGGACTGGACCCGCCTCCCGGCGGCCATCGCCGCCTCCGGCGGACCGGGTGCGGACGCGCCGCTGGACAGCGCCGCGTTGCTCGCGCTCGACGCGCACAGCGACTCCGCGCTGCTGTGGGCCATGCTGGTGCGCCGGATGCGCCGCGGTGAGCCGGCCGGTGGCGCGCTCGCCGCGCTGGTGCGGCAGGTCGCCTCGGTCCGCCCGGACGCCCGGCTCAACCTCCTGCACACCGACGGTGCGACGATCACGGCCACCCGCTTCGGCGACACCCTCTGGTACCGGCACGCACCGGGCCGCGTCCTGATCTCCTCCGAACCCGACGACGAACCCGCGACGCCCGCGACGGGCCCCTGGCAGGAGGTCCCCGACCGCTCCCTGCTCCTCGCGACCCGCTCCGGCGTCCGGATCATGCCCTTGCGTCCGCCGACGGAGCCTCGGCTCCCCCCAACGGAAGCGGCCGACAGCCCTTCCCGTCCCGACCGTTCCTCCCGCAGGCCCGACCGCGGCCTGCCCGCCCACGGCGGATCAGAACCCGAGAGAGTCACCATGAGCACGCAGCGACCCCGCTTCACCCTGGACGACCGGCTCCCCGCCGACCACCTGGCGAAGGCCCTGCACACCGACGTCACCGCCGGCCTCACCGCCGACCCAAAAACGCTGCCGCCCAAGTGGTTCTACGACGCCTTGGGGAGCGACCTGTTCGAACAGATCACCCGCCTCCCCGAGTACTACCCGACCCGCGCCGAGCAGGAGATCCTCACCCGCCGCGCCCCCGAGATCGCCGCCCTCACCCGCGCCGGCACCCTCTTCGAGCTCGGCTCCGGCTCCTCCCGCAAGACCCGTCTGCTCCTCGACGCGCTCACCGCCGCCGGCACGCTCTCCTGCTACGCCCCGCTCGACGTCAGCCCCAGCGCGCTGGAGCAGGCAGGGGCCGCGCTCATCCGCGACTACCCGGGACTGCGCGTCGCCGCGACCGTCACCGACTTCGAGGCCGACCTCACCCTGCCCGCGGACGCTCCCGGACCGCGGCTGGTGGCGTTCCTCGGCAGCACCATCGGCAACCTCGACCCCACGCAACGCGCGGCCTTCTACCGCTCGCTGCGGCTCACCCTCAGCGCCGACGACGTGCTGCTGCTCGGCGCCGACCTGGTCAAGGACCGCGAGGCCCTGGTCCGCGCCTACGACGACAGAACGGGCGTGACCGCGGAGTTCAACAAGAATGTGCTGAACGTGCTCAACCGCGAACTGGACGCCGACTTCGACCCCGACGCCTTCGCGCACGTGGCGCTGTGGAACGAGGAGCACCAGCGCATCGAGATGCACCTGCGATCGCTGCGCGCGCAGACCGTCAAGGTCCCGGCGCTGGACCTGTCCGTGGAGTTCGCGGCCGACGAGCTGATGCGCACGGAGATCTCCTGCAAGTTCCGACGCGATTCCCTCACCGAGGAGTTGGCGGCGGGCGGCCTGACCGTCCGGCACTGGTGGACCGACGACGCGGAGCGCTTCGCCCTGCTGCTGGCCGTACCGAGCCGCTGAACGCGGACAGCCTCGTGACCGGCGAGAGTTCCGCCGGTCACGAGGCTTCTTGCTGTGCGTACCGGTTCGACCGTGTCGCACCGGGTTCCGTCCGGGGCTCGCACCCCGGCTGGCCGGTGGCTGGCTGGTGGTCCTGGCGATCGGAGCCTTGACCGCTCAGCTCTTCGCGGTCGCGACGCCGGTGCGGAGGCGACGCTGCTGGTTGAGGGTCTCCAGCAGTCGGAGCCAGATCTCGCTCGGCGTCGGGTAGCTGGGGACGGCATGCCACAGGGCGGACAGGGGGATCCAGCGCGTCCCGGCCCGGCGCGGGCGCCGACGCGGCCAGGCCGATGGCCAGACCTGAGACGACCGGATCGATGCCGCTGGCGAGAAGGGCGCCCCATGCCGCGACGGCCAGGGTGGCGAAGACCGGCTTGCGCGCCCCGTAAGCCACGACGGCTGCGGCCAGCGCGGCCATGTTGATGTGCCTGCTGTAGACGGCGGCGATCACGACCAGGGAGAGGAGGTCGTCGACGACGAAGACCGTGAGGATGTACGCCCGGACGCGCTCGGGAACACCGCGGGCCACGAGCGGGAACACCGCCAGCGCGAGAGCGGTGTCGGTCGACATCGCGGCCCCCAGCCGCTTGCGCCCGCCCCGGCGCGGTTGATCGCCAGGTAGACCAGGACCGGGACGATCAGGCCCGCCAGCCCCGCAGCGACCGGGACCACCAGCCAGCGACGGTGTCGAGCTGGGTGCGGACCGCCTCGGTGGTGGGCTGGGCAAAGACCGTGCGGGCGCGGACGTGACAAAGCCACTGGGGGGCGCGGGGACTGCCTCCAAGGACTCCGGGGTCACGCATGTTCGACGATCGGAGGTCAAGGAGCAAGCTGAGCGCCCGCATGGTGCTGGCTGCTTGTCAGAGGGCTGTGCGCGCCTTCGCGGTGGAGCCCCTCACTCCGACGCGGCAGAACCGTCTACTCGTCGCGAGCCTGCTCCAACGCCGCGTCTCGCGTCCGTTGGTAGTGGCGCCGTACCTTCATTCGGTTGCCGCAGACCGCCATCGAGCACCAGCGGGCCTTGTTGGTCTTGCTGCGGTCGATGAGGAACAGTCTGCACTCCGGGTTCGCGCATGCCCTCAGACGGCCGGGCATCGTTTCCTGGAGTGCGCTCCACGCCAGCACGGCTTCGACGGCCATCCGTCGGTCTTCGCGGGTGTCCACCTCCCACAACACGCCCTCTGCCGAGACGAGAGGCCTGGAGACGACACCCTTCAGGATGGGATTCAACGAGTTGGCCGGCTGGTCGCCGCGGACCACGTCTTGGATAGCCTTGCGGGCCTGGAGCAGGTTGCGCAGCTCCGCCGGGGATCCGTTGCCCCCGTGAGCCCGCTGCCAAGCGCTCGCCGCCGCCGGATCTGCCAGCTTGTCCTCGACCGTACCGCTCGGCATGGGCGTGCTGTTGAGGAGGCCCAGCAGGGTCTCGTGCTGTTCGTTCCCGCTCACCTGCACGCGCCTCCTAACCAACCAATGTCAATATACAGGTTACAGGAGCGTGTGCGTTCCAACCATCCATCCACGGGGAACTGGTTGGTCGGAGCGGGTGGTCTCGCCAGGCTCGATGAGGCTGCCGCCCTGGCGAGCAGAACGAACCGCCTGCCTGCACCTGACCGACTGACCGCGCCGGCCGCCACGGCGAAGCCGACAGCGACCTTGAATAGGACCCACTGACCTGGCGTCGTTGAACAGGTTCTCCGGCTGGAGCAGCACCTGGGCCCGTCCCGGCAGAGCCACGCGCCGGCCCAGCGCGGTGACGGCCACGGGACGGAACTGACCAGCGCGGGGTGCCTATTTCCGCATGTAGTCCTCGACGGCGTCGACGACCAGATTTTTGACCGCCTCCGGCTGGAAAACAAGGGACACGTGCGAGGAGTCTATCTCCACCGTCTTGCGGGCATTCGCCCGCTTCGCTTCGAATCGCTCCAGGCTCGGATTGATCGCCCGGTCCTGCTTGCCGACAAGGGCGTAAACGGGCTTGTTCCGCCATGCGGCTCCGGTGAGCTTCTCCGTGAACGCCGACAGTGCGATCGGGCGCTGCGTGGCTGCCAGAATTTCGGTCCGGCTCGTGGACAGGTCCTCGGCGAAGACCAGGTGCAGTCTGTCCGGCTGTACATATACGTCCGTGCCGGTAGTGCCGTCCCCATTACGGAAGGGCACCTGCTTCAAAGCCTTGGTGAGTTCAGGGGGAGCGAACTTCGCCCAGAGGCCGGAGAACGACTCCCCCACATCGGGCATGATCGCATTGATGTACACCAGGGCCTTGACATTGTCCTTTCCGAACACCCGGGTACCTTCCCGGATGGCGTCCCGTGGAGTGGCGTGGCAGGGCCCATGGAGTGACCCCTGGCCATGGGACGACCGTCGCCCAACTCTTCGATTAGAAGCACGAGTTCACCGGGTCCTGCGCGACAGCCTTGCCCTGGCCTGATCCGGAAGTCATCTCATTTGGTGATTCTTCGGAGACAGATGAGTGCTGCTGCGGTGGTGGCGAAGGCTGCGGAGTGGTTGGCTTTGCGCTCGTAGCGGCGGTGGAGGCAGCGGAAGCCGCGCAGCCAGGCCACGGTCCGCTCGATGTTGAGCCCACGTGCAACCGGTCGTGGCCACGAACGCGATCACCGCCAGCAGCTACCGGTCCCCGCGTCGGCGCCGGCCACCGCCCTGGGGTCGTGTGGGCGCCGCCGGTACCACCCGCTGGAACAGCTCCTACACCTCGTCCGACACCAGGCGCCCCACGATCGTCGCGCCAGCAGCCTACAAGCCCCAATGAGACGACTTCTAAATGATGTTGAGGCAGTCGAGGAACGGTGTCGCGGCGGATGCGTCGCCCGTCATGCGGCAGTAGTCACGCCAGGGTTTGCGGGTGGTGGCCCACACGATGAAGTCGATTGCCGTGCTGTGGACCTGGGTGGTGGCGTCCGCGTCCGCTCCGGGTGCCACGCTCAGCAACCCGTCCGGCCGGGTCGCGGGGAGGATGGTGACAGTGGTGGCGCCCGGCCCGGTCAGGTCGAGGACGAGGGGCCGGCCGACGGTGGCGGTGAGTTCGGGCCCCTGCATCTGGGGGAGGCCGGCGAGCATGAAGTCGACGGCGGCGGCGACCTGGCCGTCGGTCGGTTCCGGCAGGGTGAAGGGGAGCGGGCCGCCCGGGGCGAGCATGTCGTTGCGCAGGTGGCAGAAGACGTTGAACGCCATGGTGTTCGCCAGGAGGTGGCGCGGATACGTCCCGAGCCCGGGCACCTCCACAAGCTCGTCGGCCCTGGGCGGTTCCTGGGCCGCTTCGAGGAGGTCCAGCTGCCGGGGGGTGCTGTGCCGCCACTCGTCCAGGACTTCCGCGTGGCTCCAGCCACGGCGTTCGTCGACGCGCAGGTCGTGGTAGCGCTCGCGGTTCTTGGGAAGTGAGGGGTCGGGCGGTGGCGGGTCCACCGCCTCGGAGGCGAGGGCCGCGAGGTGGGCCAGCACGTCGATGACGCGCCAGCCGTCGCACGCGGAGGGCAGGTCCCATTGCTCGTCGTCCACCCGGGGGATGATGTCCGCCAGTTGCGCCGTGCTCGAACGCGCGGCGGCCATGCCGGCACGGGTCATTGTTCCTCCCTCTCTGGAAGGGGCGGCCTGGTCAGGATGCGGCCTGGCGGGACATGCGGTAGGTCGCGGCGACGTCCGCGCGGCCGAGTCCGTCATCGACCGCGAGGCGGAGGCGTTCGCGTACGACTTCGGCGATGCCCAGGTGCAGGCCGGCGGCGCGGGCGGTGTCGGTGACCAGTCTCGCGTCCTTGGCGGCCGCTTCGAGGGGGAAGGAGGGGGTGTCGAGGTCGTCGTCGATCATCTTCGGGCCCTTGCTCTGGACATACGTGCTATTGAGGCCACTGCTGTCGAGGACGTCGATGACAAGGCGTGGGTCCAGCCCAAGGGTGGCGGCGAGGGTGAGGGACTCAGCGATGCCCTCGACGGTGGTCAGGACCCAGGCGTTGTAGGCGAGTTTGAGGCTGCTCGGTTGGCCGACCTCGTCGAGCCACACGGTGCGTGAACCAACCGCCTCCAGGACCGGTCGCACCTCTTCCCGTGCCTCCCGCTGTGGGGAGGCCGCCAGGACGGTCAGAGTGCCGGCCACGGCCGGTTCCTTGGTCCCCAGGAGGGGAGCCTCGACGTACGCGACATTCAGCCCGGTCGCCTGTTCCGCGAGACGGCGGCCCCCGTCCGGGGAGACCGTGCACGTCTGCACCCACACCGTGTGGCCACCCAGACCATCACGGGCCTGGTCCATCACATCGGCGACCACCTTCTCGTTCGCGAGCGCGGTCAGGACGACGTCGGCGCCGCGGCAGGCTTCGGCCGGCGTGTCGCACACGGCGGCGCCGGCGTCGGCCAGCGGTTCGGCGGCGGCGCGGTCGCGGTTCCACACGCGCAGTCCCAGTCCCGCCGCCGCGATGTTGCCTGCCATGGCCTTCCCCATGGTGCCCGTGCCGAGCACCGCGACCACGGGCCTTCCCTGCCTGGACGACGGGGTCCGGTTCGCTCCACTCATCGTCGCACCTCCATGCGCTCGGCGGGCCGCGCGCCGCGACGGCCAGCGCGCATGCCTGTGGTGTCGGCCACCGCCCGGTACCAGGAGTCAGGCGTCCTGGCCGATCCAGACGGTCTTGGCGTTCATGAACTCCCGCATCCCGAGGTCGGACAGCTCGCGTCCGTAGCCGCTGCGTTTGACGCCGCCGAAGGGGATCTCGGGGTAACTGGTCGTGTTGCCGTTGATGAAGGCCATACCCGACTGCACGTCGCGGACGAAAGTTCGCGTTCCGCCTCGTCCTCGCTCCACAGGTTCGACCCGAGGCCGTAGGGATGCCCGTTGGCCTCCCGCAGGGCCTCCTCCAGGGAGGGCACCATCCACACCTGCGCCACCGGGCCGAAGACCTCCTCGTGGTACATGTTCATCTCCGGCGTGATTCCGGTCAGCACAGTGGGGGGTAGAACCAGCCAGGCCCGTCCGGGCGTTCGCCGCCCAGCAGCACCGTCGCCCCCCGTGGTGATCATCCGGCTGACGCTCTCGGCCTCCTTCTCCAGACGGTCGGCCGCACGCAGCAGGCACCCGGCCCGCTCCTCGACGCTCGTCAGTCGGTACGAGGCGGCCGCTGCCGCCGCCCGGGCGAGCTTGTCCTCCAGCTCCTCAGGAGTCAGTTCTTCGAACCTCCTGAGGACCTCACCTGTCACAGGACTTGTGGTTGCGGTGGCCATGAATCCACGCTATGACCAGCCGACAAGAGCCGCAAATACGCCTATTTACACTCCCTTTCACTCCGCGAAGCGGGGCGCTCACCGTCGGGAGCCATGCCCTCCGCGCCAGCCAGAACCCCTTCCGACGAACGAGTCCGAGCCGCTGGCTCCACCCCGCAGAACCCACCAACCCCGGAGGAACCCCGTGGTATCGACATCTGTGAGCCGGATCGTTCCGGCCACCCTGCCCGCGTTTGGCAGCTCACCGGCGGGTTCGGCGCTCTGACCGACTGGCTGCCCCACATCCGTGAGAGCACGCTCGACGAAGGCGGCCGCACCCGGCGGCTGAAGAACCCCGACGGAAGCACGGTCGTGGAACGTCCTGTCAACTTCAACGAGACGGAACGGCCTGGACCGCGATCGGAACGGTCCCCCGCCGCAGACCGTGCCTGATCCGACGGTCGGCCACTTTGACGATCCGTCACTTCGTCGAAGCCCTGACCCGGATCCTGAGCAGGGGTCACCAACCACTGTGCACACTGTTGGTAGCCCTTGAGCATTGCTCTCTCGTGCGCTGCCAATACCCGATTGGCCTACTTGAGTTGCTTTCCTCGGCGGAATGCGTCGATCATAATCGTGCAACGCTCCCGGGCCGGAATGCTTCACTTGTTGCCCCGAGAGGGAGCGTCCTCGCGCATGACAGCCAGCACGCCGGCATGCCTCAGTCCACTCTCGGTGAACGGTCAAAGCGTCGACGACTGCGGGACCAACAACATGAAAGGAAGCACTCGGCATGGCGAATGCGGAACTCAGGAAGGTCCTCATCACGGGAGCCGGCACCGGCTTCGGGTTCGAAGCCGCCATGCGCCTGGCCGAGAAGGGCTTCGACGTGATCGCCGGGGTGGAGATCTACGCTCAGGTGCAAACACTGAAGTGGCAGGCGGTCGAGCGCGGAGTCAAGCTTCAGGTCGAGAAGCTCGACGTCACGAACGACGGCGACCGTCGCAAGGCCCTCAACTGGGGCGTGGAAATCCTCGTGAACAACGCCGGTGTCGGCGAAGGCGGCTCCACGGTTGACATTCCCGAGTCGAACATTCGGCACCAGTTCGAGGTCAACGTCACCGGGCCCCTGGTCCTCACCCAGGGGATCGCCAAGCAGATGATCAAGCGCGGGGCAGGCCGCATCGTCTGGGTTTCTTCGAGGGAAGGCCTGAACGTCAACCCGTTCACTGGTATCTACTCCGCCTCCAAGCACGCAGTCGAGGCCATCGCCGAGACTATGGCCTACGAGCTGCAGGAGCACAGAATCGAAGTCGCCACGGTCAATCCTGGGCCCTTCCTGACCGGGTTCAACGACCGCATGTTCCAGACCTGGGAGAGCTGGGAGGATGATCCGTCCCAGCGGCTCTTTGACTACTCCAAGCTCTCCTTCCCCCGCGCGCAGTTCGATCCTGAAGCGGTCTATGCGACCTTGACGGCCGTCGCTGCCGGCGAGGTCGACAGTTACCGCAATTTGGAGCCCAAGTCGATGCTTGAAGAAACCAAGCATCTTCAGGAGGTTCCGTGGGAGCGCAAGATCTCGGACGGCCTTGGGACCCGGCACCCGGCCATCCAGCATTCCTACGAGATGAAGCCGGAGACTCCTGTCGCCAAGTGACCCCCCACGCCCCAGGTGACCGTGAGCAGAAGAGGCTCCTGAGTCGCGCCGGTGGTCGCGCACGGCCCATTCCCCGCTGCTGCAAGAACGCTCCTGCCCGAGGACAGCCGGTTGTGGAAAGCAGCAGCAGTCATTTCGTGAAGTCCGACGGTGGACCGGGCTGTCGCACTCCGAGCCATGCGCTGGCACGAGCGCACAACACTCACGAGACGCCGAAAGGACATCAGTTCCTGTCAAACCGATCGTGTTGCAGGATCGCTACCGCTATCGCAACTGCGGCACCGCGTAGACGCTGGAGGAACGGACGAGGCTTGGGATCACCGGGCGACTGACTCGGCGCTCGGCGTTGGCGTGCTCGACGCAGATCCGACGGGAGGACTGGCGGCGGCGCTTCGTCGGACTCACCCCCGTGCGGTTCCGCGAACCGGTGCCCGAGGCGGCCACCCGGCTCGCACCACCCATCGGGCTGAGCGGCGTCGACGACTACCTCACCTGCGTCTTCGGCGCCCGCCGGGAGCAGTTCGTGGCCACTGCCGGATTACCCCGCGACCGGCTCCGAGCGGAAGGCCTGGTCGATGTTGTCCTCGACCCAGGAGCGGAGCGCGTTGAGCGGCACCGCGGCGCTGCGGCCGAGCGCCGTGAGGGAGTACTCGACGTGCAGCGGGACCGCGGGGTAGACCGTGCGGTCGAGGATGCCGAAGTCCTCCAGGCGGCGCAGGGTCTGGGTCAGCACCTTGGGGCTGACGCCCTGGAGCCGGCGCTGGAGCTCGCCGAACCGCTGCGGCCCGCCCTCCATGGCGCCGATGGCCAGCGCGGCCCACTTGTTGGCGAGCAGGTCGAGCAGCGCGCGGCAGGGGCACTGGGCGGCGTAGACATCGTGGTGCAAGTGCTGGCCGCTGGGGCAGGTGGTCGTCATGTTCGCTCTCCTCACCAGGTCACTTCCCAATGGGAAGTAGCAGACCTTGAAGGTAACTATACCCGCGGGGATAGCGTCGTCGACGTCAAGGGAGAGGCCGTCAACGGCCCTCCGCAGGGTGCTGTTTCAGGAGATGACGCATGTCCGCAGACACGATGCGCGCGGTGGTCCAGGACACCTTCGGCGGCCCGGAGGTGCTGCGGGTCGCCGAGGTGCCGAGGCCGCAGCCGCTGCCCACCGAGGTGCTGGTGCGGGTGCACGCCGCCGGGATCAATCCGGTGGACTGGAAGACCCGCGGCGGTACCGGCATGGCCGGGCTGCTGGGCGAGCCGCCGTTCACCCTCGGCTGGGACGTCTCCGGAGTGGTCGAGGAGGTCGGCTTCGGCGTGACCACCCTCGAGGTCGGCGACGAGGTGTACGGCATGCCGTGGTTCCCCCGCGTCGCGAACGCCTACGCCGAGTACGTCACCGCCCCGGCCCGCCAGTTCGCCCGCAAGCCCGCCACCCTCGACCACGTGCACGCCGCCGCCGTCCCGCTGGCGGCACTGACCGCCTGGCAGGCCGTCGTCGACACCGCACACGTCCAGGCCGGGCAGCGCGTCCTGATCACCGCCGCCGCAGGCGGGGTGGGCCACTTCGCCGTCCAGTTCGCCCGCCACCTGGGCGCCCACGTCATCGCCACCGCCAGCGCCGCCCGCCACCCCTGGCTCAAGGAACTCGGCGCGAACCGGAGCATCGACTACACCACCACCCGCTTCGAGGACGCCGCCGCCGACATCGACATCGTCATCGACCTGGTGGGCGACGCCCACGACCTCACCAGCACCCGCTCGCTGAAGGTCCTGCGCCCCGGCGGCCTGCTGGTCGCCATCCCGCAGGGTGTCTCCCCCGAGCTGGCGCAGGCCGCCGACGCGGCCGGCGTGCGGGTCACCGCGTTCCTGGTCGAGCCGGACGGCGCCGCACTGACCGCGATCGCCGGCCTGATCGACGCCGGCGAGGTCGCCGTCGAGGTGGAGCAGACCTTCCCCCTGGAGCAGGCCGGCGCGGCCCACGCCCGCGGCGAGGCGGGCCGCACCCGCGGCAAGCTCGTCCTCACTTCCACCAACTGACCACCCCGACAAGGCTCTTGGAGTGACACCGTGTACTACGAGATCCGCCGCTACCAGGCCCAGCCCGGGCGTCGGGCGGAATGGGTGCGCTACATGGAGGACGTGGTCATCCCGTTCCAGACCTCGCTCGGCATGGACGTGACCGCCTCCTTCGTCGACGCCCAGGGCGAGGACGGCTACGTCTGGATCCGCCGCTTCGAGGACGAGACTCAGAGCGAGGCCCTCCATGCCGCGGTCTACCAGCACGACCGCTGGAAGAACGAGATCGGCCCGGTGGTCCACAGCCTGCTGCTCCCCGAGAAGTCCGTCGTCACCCGCGTGCTCCCCACCTCCGCCTCACCGCTGCGCTGAGGCGGCCCCGACCGCCACGCACCACCGCACCGCCGAACAGTCAAGGACCTCCCCCATGAACACTGACACGATTCCGAAGTCGTCCCCCGCTTCCTCGATCACTCGGGCCGCCGCCGGCGCACTCATCGCCGCGGTGCACACTGCCGCCGCCCGGATCGGCTTCACGGCGGCCGTCGCCGTCACCGACCAGGGCGGACACCTGAAGGCCTTCGACCGCACCGACGACGCGCCCTTCCTGACCGCCGAGGTGGCCCTCGACAAGGCCTGGACCGCAGCCTCCTTCCACACTCCCACCCACGCCTGGAACGACTACCTGACCAATCCGCGGATCGCACCGCTGGCCGGCCACCCACGTCTGATGGCCGTCGGTGGCGGCTACCCGATCACCGAGAACGGCCACTGCATCGGGGGCCTGGGCATCTCCGGCGGGAGCTACGAGCAGGACCAGCAGGCCGCCGAGGAAGCGCTCTCCTCGCTCGGGTTCGACCTGCCCTGACGATCCGTCGGCCGCGGGTCGGCCCGGCTCGCCCCGTCACCTCGTCGGCGTAGCCGACGGGGGGTCTGCTCCGACTGCTCCGCCAGATGGAAGGCGGTGCGGGAGAAGATCGCCGGTCCCGACTACATCGCGGCACTCAGCGGACGGTGCGGCCGGCGTCGATCCAGGCGCGCCGCGCGATGGCGAGCGGCGCGCCTGGATCACCAACCAGCGGATCGAGGCCTCACGGTTCACACTTCCCGCTGTCCGGCGGCGGCGCCGGTCTCCGGTTGAATTTCATTGCTCTGTCGCACCATCCTCTCGTAGGTCAGAGCAGGCACATCGTTTTCGTTCGCGAACCGCAGAAGCGAGGTGGACCAGTCATCGAACAGTGAGAAGACTCGATCCACCATCAGCTTCGATTCCTCGCGCTGGGTCGGGTCGAGGTCCGGCAGGCTCGATGCGGCCACCTCCGGGGACTTGATACTGTGCGACGCCTCCGCGGCATAGTGCTTCGTGCCGAAGAACTCGCACTCCTGCCCGTCCTGCATGGTGATTCCCTGGCAGTGCTTGAAGATCGTGATCGAGACGGCTTCGATGGACTCGACCATCGCGAAGACGGCGTACGTCGGCGAACCGGACGCAAGCGATGCCAGTTCGAGGCACAGGCGCCGGGAGTGCTTGAAGTCCGCTCCCCACAACACACGTGTGGCGTCCGACAGCGGCATCCGGCTGTCAGCTCCGAGCTTGCCCAGATCGTTCAGCAGCCACTGCCAGTGAAAGTCTTCTTCATAGGTGTGGGCATTCAGCAAGACCTGCAGATGGTCAAGTTGAGGGTCGCCCTCACCCTTGCGAAAGACGTACTTGTTCAGATCGGAGTAGCCCATGATGAAGGGGATGACGCTCGGCCCCCACGCGAGGCGCCGCTCCCGGGCAAGGATTCGTCAGCCAACAGGCGGGCGAAAAAATCGTGCGTCTCGTACTGCTTCCGTCGCTCTTCGACATAGCCGATGACCTGTTGCATTCCCCGCTCCGTCCTGGACCTGAACAGCACCTCATCACTCCGCACTCCCCCACCCAAGGCCAGTGTCGGACAATGCAGTTGGTGCCCCGGCGTGGTGTTCGCGCCGAGGACAGGTCGCACTGCGGGTGAGCGGGGCGTGCGGACTCGACCTGGCCGACAGAGCACCATCGACACGGTGGTGCCTGTCACGCGACAGTCGGTACTCCGCTCGCGGCGGTGTGGACCGTCGGCTGTGCCCCGCTCCCCAGCGTCAATACCGCGGCACTGTACGCGGCGAGCGGAAGAGTGGCGAGCGGAAGAGTGCGGCCTCCCTGATCGCACCCCTCGGCAAGGCCGCCACATCGCGGCCGACAAGGACGCAGAGCCTCCCGACCGACCGCGCGTTACACCGGCGTACAAGGACCTTGGCGCGACAGCCCGTGGCGCTGCTTGAGATCCCCGGACAACCGGGTGCCACACCGGAGCGAGCGCGGCGGGGGCGACCACGGCTTCATCGCCCAACTGGTCGCCACCGCACGGGAGAAGGGAGTACCCGGCGGCATCGGCGGCGGGGCCGGTCGCCGGCCTGCCGTGCACGTCCGGGACGCCGCGCGCCTGTTCCGCCCCGCACTCGACAGGCTCCGGTCGGATCGACGTGGTACGCCGTCGCCGACGAGGGCGTCCTGGTCTGCGAGATCGCCAAGATGATCGGCCGTCACCTTGGCCTGCCGACGGCTTTCGTCCCGGCCGAGGACTCCGGCCTCCTGGACGGGGCCCCTGGCCATCGATCAGCTGGCCTGCAGCGCCCTGCCCCGGGGCAGTTCACCCTGGATCCTGACGTAGCCCCAGCTCGGATTCTCCATGGCGAGGCGCTGGATGAGTGCGGCGACCTCTTCGGGCAGTGGCGGTCGGCCGGGTCTCGCCGGTGGTTGGCCCATTTCCAGCGGACCAGGCGGCGGTGCCGGGCCAGCAGCGTGCCCGGGGTGACCAGCCGGTTCCGGCGCAGGGCGGAGGGGAGATGCCGGGCGAGCGCTGAGAGCACGGCGCGGTCGGCCCACGACATCTGCAGCCGCCCGACCTGGCGCCGTAGCACTGCGGCCTCATGGCGCGGAGCGAGGATCTCGGCATTGTCCGCGGCGGAGGAGCGCCCCCGGCAGCGCGAGCCCGCCCAGGATCCGGCAGAAGATCAAGTGAAGCAGTCTCAGGCCCACGATCAGCGATCACGCCCCCTGGCCGGGCAGCGCCAATCTGGAACGAAGGGCACCTGTGCCGGGCCCTACTCGCATACCAGCGGCACCGGACACTCCGCCGGAACGACGCAGCCCTGTCCGGCGGCCGCCGACGCGGGCGCTCGAGTGCCCACATCTGGGCACTCGAGCTCAATGGCTCATGGAATTCCGCCTCCAGTGAGGAATTCCGCGCTCGACTATCTGTTAGTAACCTCCGCCGTAACCACCACCGCCGTAGCCGCCACCGTAACCACCGTAGCCGCCACCGCCATAGCCGCCGCCGTAGCCGCCACCGCCGCCACCCCAATCGGAGACAACGGAGACATGGGCAGGCGCTGCGTGGGCAGCCGTCGTGGCGCCGGCGCTACAAGCGAGAGCCAGGATGGGGGCTGCGAACGCGGCTGCCACCGCCCGGCGGGTCCTTGACGTATGTGCATGCATCATGTTCCCCTTTCGGGGATTCCCGAGAAAACGAACCGAATTAACAGTTCTGATGTGCACCGCAATCGCTCCGGTGCAGGATGCATCCGACAGGTATTCCGGGTTGCTGAACGCAAGCCTGGCGGTCGTTTCCCGGCTGCCGAACGCCCGTTTTTGAGATCGGAGTAGGTGATCCACAACCCAACGTAGGCAGCCATCACGAGCCGAGTCAAAGGATGGATGTAAAGCATTGATAACAATATGCGCGGAGCACCTCTGCTGGGCCTGACCTGCGGCGTTACACGGCGCCATCTCAGTTTACGAGATGCGGTCCCACATCGTAGAAGGCAAGCCCCGGCCTTCTGCCGTTCGCGAATTCCGATGGCTCGGCGTGGAAGCACGACCCGGCTCACGAAGACCGCTCCAACGGGCTCAGTGAAGGGTGGAGCCAGGAGGGGATCCTGGCGCGGTGGCGAAGGTCGCGGTATTGATCCGCAGCCGTTTCAGGGCCGAGCCCACCGGTCGCGCCGACGGGCGCCTTCGAGGTCTGGCCGCAGGAGCCGCCGAACGGCGCCTGATCGCGCCCCGGGCTACGGCAATCGGAGTACCGCGATGCCGGCTTGCCCGTAGCTGAGCTGGTGGGCGAGCCGGGGCGGCCGGATGACAGGCGGCCGGATGACAAGGCGCCCCGCACATGGTCCCGTGCAGGGCGCCCGCCTGTGCGCTGAAGGTCAGGCCGGACGGATGTGCTCGGCCTGCGGGCCCTTCTGGCCCTGGGTGACATCGAAGGTGACCTTCTGACCTTCCTGGAGCTCGCGGAAGCCCTGGGCATCGATGTTCGAGTAGTGGGCGAACACGTCAGCGCCGCCACCGTCCTGCTCGATGAAACCGAAGCCCTTTTCCGCGTTGAACCACTTCACGGTGCCGGTAGCCATGCTGCTCTCCTTCTCGGGGGGGGTGCTAAGCCGGGCTCCGCAAGGTGCGGGGCCCGGAGGTGATCGCCCTGGTCCGGAGAGGCGCTGGACAGCAAAAACGCCCACGGCATCATCACCGCGGGCGAGAACTTCGGAACCACGACTGCTTGACCAAAACATTACACCGCAGGGGATCGCCACCAGGGGACCGACGGCACGACGCGCCGCCCGAGCCCCGAGGGGCGCGACAGGTCTCCGCCCGAGCCCTTGCCGGTGGTCAGCCGGTATGGACCGTCGCCTTCCCAGGCTGCCGGGTACGGGATCGGAGGAGATCGATGACGACGGGCAGGACGTCATTCCCCTCCGGGCGGGCGACAGCCGAGCGGAACCGCGACCAAATCCTGGCCGTCGCCAGGGCGGCCTTCGTCGCTGGCGACACGGACATCTCGATAGCCGAGGTCGCCCGCCGTGCCGGCCTCGGCATGGCCGCGCTCTACCGCAACTTCCCCGGTCGCCAGGAACTCCTGGAAGCCCTCTACGCCGACGAAGCCGACGGGCTGTGCAAGGCCGCGATCACCGAAGACCGACAGACCCCGTACAAGCCAGAACTCTCGCTCGAGTATCAGGCGGCGGTGAGGAAGTCGGACAGTGCCCTTGCCACTTCTTCGGGTGCCTCGACCTCCGGATAGTGGCCGATGCCGTCCAGCACGGTGAACGTGGCGTCGGGACGTCGTTCGCGCAGGCGCTTCAGGACGTGGGCTCCGCTGATGGGGTCTTCGGGACCCCAGACGAACAGAAGCGGTCCCTCGTCGTAGTGTTCGAGGGCGCCGGTCCAGCGGTCGTAGTTGGCGCGGCGATCATCGATGTAGTGGAGCAGGTCCGGAAGCACGAGCAGGCCGTGGTCGCGTGACGAGGCCAACCACATCTCGTGCAGGTGCTCGTCGGAGATGGGTTTGCCAAGGACGCTGCGGACGCTTTCGGTGTACTTCTTCTCGTCGATGAAGTGGGCCAGGAGCGGGCCGATCCGGCTGTGCAGGAGGCGCTGGCCCAGGATCGGGCGGTGGAGGTCGGCGTAGAGGCCGCCGTTCAACAGGGCGGTCCGGGTGAAGCGTTCCGGCTCACGGGCTAGCAACTCTTGAGCGACCGAGACGCCGTAGTCGTGGGCGATCAGCGCGGTCCTGCCGATGCCCAGGCGCTTCCAGACGGCCTGGAGCAGATCGGCTTGCTCGTCGATGGAGTAGTGGTGGTGGCGGGGCTTGTCGCTCTGTCCGAATCCGAGCATGTCGAATGTGGTCACCTGGCATCCGGCCTCGACCAGGTGCGGGACGACTCCTGCCCAGTCGTGGGAGGAGGTGGGGAAGCCGTGTACGAGTGTCACGGGTCTGCCGGCACCGTCTTGGCGGACGAACACCTGGTGGCCGTTCAGCTCCACCCTGGTGCCGCCGGCAACCCAGTCGGCGAGTTTCATGTGCGCGTTCCAATGCTCTCGTGCGGGGTGCTCGGCGCACGGCCGAGCCCTTGAGAGGTGGAGGTGCCTTCGGCGAGCGAGACGCCCAGAGCACCCGGCACCGAGCACGACGACCGGGCGGGTGGCGGTGTCCTTTCGTTTCGACGGGGCCGCACCGCGATGAGCGCAGACAGGAAGCCGGTGCACGGGTCGTCGCGCACCGAGCGCACGATGTATCCGATGAACTGAATACTCGAGAGCGTGAAATCCGCCGCAAAAAACACCAACTTACATTACTCGATATAATTACCATACGCACCATAGGCGCTCCCCGCTACGTCAGCACCCCTGGCCGCCCCTGCGTACTGGCCACCCATGTCGGCGCGCGTGGCACCTGTGTGCTCGACCGCGCAACCCCCGCGATCGAACGGCCGCGCCGCGCCCGGGCGGAGGTCGGGCGACCCAGCGCGAGCCGCCGCATGGGTCCCCAAGGGTGACTGTTCGTGTGCTTTTTCTCCGAATGGCCGTCGATGACCGGCCGGTAACCTGCGCGCGGACGCGAACGTTTACTCTGACTCCTTGGGAATAGGCCAAGTGAGTAGGGCTTCGCCATAAGGCGCCGTGGAAGTGACTGCCCGACCCGGGAGCGCCGAGGCTCCCCTGCTCCTGCTGTGCGGGGAAGGACCGTTGCCCTCCGCCAGCTTTCAGGCCGCTGCTGGAAGACACAAGGCAGCTCACACATTTCCGCCAAACCCCCTACCCGGCAGGATAGCGGGCCTGGCCCGCCCGCAGCTCCCGATCGCTGGCAGCCACGGGCGCCAGATAGGCAGATAAGGGGTATTCCCATGACAGTCGTCCTGTCAGTTGACGAATCGCGTTCCCTTTCCGAACGGTGCTTGCAGACCGCTGGATACTCAGCCGAGGATTCGGCAATCATCACGGACCACCTGATGGACTGCGAACTGCGCGGCGTGCCCTCCGGAGGCCTGCCGCGCCTGCTGTCGATCCTGGAGCGCCTGCGCGACACCCCGCAGCCGGCCGGCGAGATCACGCTCCTGCGCGAGAACGCCTTGTCGGCATCGTTCGACGGCGGGGACCAGGTCGGCTACCTGGTGGCCCACAAGGCGGCTACGGTTGCCATCGCGAAGGCCAAGGAGACAGGCGTCGGGGTCGCCGGAGCCAGCAACACCTGGATGACCGGCATGTTCACCTACTACATGGAGATGACCACCCGCGTGGGCCTCGTCACCATGGCCGCTGGCAGCAGCGTCCAGGCCGTCGCCCCATTCGGCGGCACCGAGCCGCGCTTTGGCACCAACCCGATGGCGTTCGGCTTCCCCTCCGACGACGGGCCGGTCATCTGGGACATCGGGACCTCCAACATCGACCACGCCAAGGTCTCGGTATGCATGCGCCTCGGCCAGCCACTGCGCGAGGGCCTCGCCTTCGACGAGCACGGTCAGCCGACCACCGACCCCA
Source organism: Kitasatospora sp. NPDC052896 (assembly GCF_044547075.1). Classification (NCBI taxonomy): domain Bacteria; kingdom Bacillati; phylum Actinomycetota; class Actinomycetes; order Kitasatosporales; family Streptomycetaceae; genus Kitasatospora; species Kitasatospora sp. NPDC052896. The sequence goes on along the minus strand of NZ_JBITZU010000006.1, from coordinate 381,504 downwards.
CCGCGGCGTCGTCGGGCGCGTACACGGTATGGGGCGGCTACAGAGGCTCGGGACTGGCAGTCGTGATCCAGCTACTGGGGATGACGACCGGCGCGGACGCGTCCCCCGTCGGCATGTCCGGCTGCGGCTTCGTCATCGCCGTGATCGACCCTGAGATCTTCACCTCTGCCGACGACTTCCGCCGTCGGGTGGCTGCCTACGCCGACTCCGTCCGGACCTCCCGCCCGGTGGACCCGGCCAAGCCGGTGCGCGTCCCCTTCGACCGGTCCGCCGCAACGAAGGCCGCGCGGCTGCGGGAGAACCGGGTCGAGGTCTTCGACGTGGTCTACAGGACACTTCGCGAGGCTGCGGACAGCCCGCTCGCCCCTCCACCGCGGCACCTGTCGACCGCTGGCGGGCGCCCCAGGCTCAGCCGGCACAACTGCCGAGCCGGCCGGACCCCTGACCGGACAGGCCGCCTGGCCCCGGGCGTGCACGGCCGCTTCGACCGCGAGCGCGGCGGCGGCCGAGAGCCGCGGAGGCCCGCGGATCGGTCCTCGTGCGGGCAGGCGACCGGTGGTTTCGGTGGTCACGGCAGCCACGCCTCCGGAGTGAGTCGAACTGACTGACGGTCAACTGACCGTCAGGGTGGCGTGCATGTACTGGTGGATCGTGCAGATGTAGGGGTAGCTGCCGGGTGTGGTGGGAGCGGTGAAGGTCGCCGAGGCGCCGCCGTTGACGGCTCCGGTGTCGAACGACTTGTCCTCGGCGGTCACGGTGTGGGTGGTGGCGTCCTCGTTGACGACGGTGACCTGTTCGCCGGGGTGCACGGTGATCGTGGCGGGGGCGAAGAGGAAGTTCTTGATGGTGATCCGGGCGGCAGCGGAAGAGGACCCGGCCGGTGGGGCGTTCGGTGCGCTGCCGACCGGGGCGCCGGAGTGGCTCGAGGAGCAGGCGTTCACCGTGAGGGTGAGCAGGACGGCTGCGAGGGTCGAGGGCAGGCGCGCGGCGGTCACAGGTGTTCGTTTCTGGCGATGGGGGTGGGTGCCCGGGCGAGGGGGGAGTCGACCGTTCGCGCCGGGGCACCCACCGGCTGTGGGGCGACCGGTCAGACGGTCAGCAGGGCGGGGCTGGCGGCCTTGTCGGCGGGCAGGAAGTCGTCGGGGACCGGGTACTGCCCGAGCACGTAGTTGAGGATCGCGGCGTGCATCGCCTCCACCGGGGCGATGGTGGCGGCGGTGGCGATGCCACCGGGGCTGGTGACGTTGTAGGTCGCGTAGAGGTAGGTCTGCGCGGCCTGGTCCTCCAACTGCAGGGCCAGCTTGGCGACATCACCGACGGTGCCGGCCTGGCCCAGCGCGGCCAGCGTGGCGGGCTGGTTGGAGAGCGGGACGTTGGTGACGGCGGGCTTGCCGGCGCCGGTGAGCACGGCGTTCCAGGCTTTGGCGTGGTCGGCGTGCTGGGCCATCGCGGTGGTCACGAAGGTCGCGACCGCGGGCGGGACGGTGCCGAGCTTGCCGGCCTTGGCCGCGTCGAGGGCGGCCTGGTAGGCGCCCACCGCCTGGTTCTCCAGCGCGGTGGCCAGAGCGACGACCTTCAGGTCCCCGGTGTACCGGCCGCTCACCGTCCTGCCGGAGGTCGCGGCGTCGCTGGACCTGCTGTTGGAGGAGCAGGCGGCCAGCGTGAGTGCGACCGCTGCCCCGCCGGCACCCAGCAGGAACCGTCGTCGCCCGCTGTCACGTGGCGCGCCCGTCTGACGCGCCCGGATCTCCTCGGTGAGGTCCAGCGCGCCGGCACGCATCGTTGGCAGCGTCTCCTGGTGAGCCTGGTGCATGTCCCGGGTGAGGCGCGTGAGTTCGCCCTCGCTGATGGGAAGGTCCCAGCCGCCCTTGGTGGTCGTCACTTCACGGCCCCTTCGCTGATCGGGGTGGCACTGTCGGTCCTGTAGAACAAGTCGGGGAACCCGACACCGCCCGCGGCGGCCGGCAGCTTGGCCGGGTCGACCGGGATCGTGATCAGGTCGGCCGCGTTGCCGGCCAGCAGGGCCTGGACGGCCAGCAGCGTGGCGCGGTGCTGCGCCTCCACCGGAGCGACCGAGGCGAAGAGCTTGCGCAGTTGGACGTCGCTGACCTGGGTGACGTTCTTGGTGTAGGTCCGCGCGGCCACGTCCTCCAGGGTGATCGCCAACTTCACCACGTCCGCCGGGCCTTGGATGCCGGGCAGGGCCGAGTCCACGACGGCCTTGTACTTGGGGTCGGGGCTGTTCTGTGCCTGGCCGCCGGCCTGGGTCGCCGCCGCGTTGAACGCCTGCGCGTGCGACTGGTGCTGCATGGTGGTCCTGGCGATGAACGCCGCCACCGTCGGGTTGCCGTTCTTGATGAACGACAGCCCCGCGGCGGTCTGGTAGACCGAAACTGCCAGGTTCTCGATCGACGCGGCGGTCTGCAGCGTCATGATGTCGTCCGTCGAAATCGACCCCGACCCCGGGGCCGGATCGGCGAACGCACGACCGCCGACCAGTGCCGCCATCCCGGCCGCACCCGCCAGGACCGTGCCCCGCTGCCACCAGCGACGCCGCACCGGCTCGTTCGCCTGCCCGAAGTCGGTCAGGGCGCAGCGCGTGATGCGCGCCGCGTCGCTGTTCAAGTCCGCGGACTGCTCGGTCAGTTCCTCGAGCAGTCGGGTGTCGATGTGCTCTGTGGCCATCATGTCCCGTCTCACGTCGTGAACCCGCGATCGGTGCGGGCTCTCACACCGTCGATTCGGCGTGACCCCCGGGGCGGCTTGGTCGACAGGCGGACCGATCCGGGATTCACCCGCCGGGGTGACGCGAGAGGACATCATCCGAACAGACGGCCCTTTCCATGCGATCCCCGGGCGCTGCCGCTTTGCGGCACAGGAGGGCCCCACAGTCCCGGACGAGGAGTCGAGGAGTGTGCGCGCGGACAGGCAGCGACGACCGTCACGGACCGGCTCCAGCTGAGTGTGCCCATGACCGCGGGGGCGGCTCCGAAACGCACCTTGTCAGCGATCACCGCGTGTCCTTGACCGGCCGGCCGGGTGTCCGCCTCGCACAGGCCACCGCACTCCGCCGCGGTGAAGCCCGTATGCGGCGATCGGCCCCGCCACGTCGGGACGTCATCCTGATCGGGGCCGAAGCCCCTGATAAGGGATGTCCACCAAAGCGAATCGTGACTGGTTTGGTGGTCCTGGTACGCTGAGTTGATCTTGGCGTCATACTGGCGGAGCTCGCCGCGCTGCTGGTGGGCACCGCGAGGACCCCTGCAAGAGGCCACTTGGACAGGGAAAACGCAACTTGGACAAGGCCCGCAGGGGGTAGCTATCTTCACCTGGCCTTCGGCGGTCGCACGGTCGCTCAGGGGTTCCTTCAGGCTGAGTCACCCGCGACGGGATGAGTTGGTCGCGCCCACAGCTCCGCACGCCCACGCGTGAGCCACCGAACCGAGTCCACGCCCGGGCAGCCAGACCGCCAAGGACTTTCCACATGAGGCACCCTCAACCAGGGAGAGACGCATGCCCCATCTTGCGCTGTACACATTCGGCGTCCTGAAGTCACCTCTCGCCGATCCCGCACCTCTCACGCGGGAGTTCCACGACAGCGGCGAGGCCGTCTACCGGAAGATCGGCCAGCACCCCGGATACCTCGCTCATGCTGAAGCGGCAGACGGCGCCCGGGGCACACACTTCGACTTGGACTGGGGTGCATGGGGCGAGTTCGCCGTACCGACCTGGTACGGCAAGGGCCGTACTGTGGAAACCACCGCCCTGGCCGCGACCCTCTCACTCTGGACCGACCTCCGCCCCGCCTTCGACGCCATCTACACCGGTCTGCACCGTGAGGCGCTCAACAGGCGCTATGACTGGTTCGAGAGGACAGCACACCCGAGTCACGTCTTCTGGTGGGTCTCCGACGGCGTGACACCCACCTGGCAGGACGGGGTTTCCAGGCTTGAGCACCTCCACGACCATGGCTCCGCACCGCACGCCTTCACCTTCCACCACTCGTTCGCCCCGGACGGAACTCCGACCAGGATCAAAGGCATCGGGCCGAAGAGCGACCAAGTTCGCTGACAGGGAAGCCCGAACGACTGGGTTCGCTGTCAAACGCCTCGATTGAATGACGGCGAACACCAGCCTGACCACCAAACCAGTCAAAGCGAATCAAGCCCACTGCGGCAGCCGAGACCTTTCCGGACACGGTCACCGCGGTCCTCCGTTCCGCCGGACCGGCCATACGGTTCATGCCGTCCCGCCCAGCGTTCACTCCCCTCACCGGTCAGGCCCGCTCGGCCCGGCCGGGATACGGCCGTCAGGTGAGCGGCAGCAGCAGAACCGGCTGCCCGCTCGGGTGAGGCGAGCCGCCCGCCGGCTCCACCGTGACCCCGACGCCCGCAGCGTCGCCGATCGGTCCGGTCAGCACCAGTGAACCCGTCGAGGAGGGCAGCAGACCGGCCGGGCGCATGATTCCCGCGTCGTTGAACCACAGTTCGTATGCCTTGCCCCGTGCCAGGGCGGGCAGGCCCTGTGCGAGGAAGCCGGCCTGTCCCCGGCTCCGGGACCACACCACGGTGCCCACGCCCGAACCGGCGCGTTCCGTGACGGTCTTCGCGTCCGCGGCCGTCAGGAGCGCGCCAAAGCGGTTCTGCTGGTCCTGCAACCGCGCGGCGCGCACTGCGGCCTGGTGAACCTGCTCGTGCTGCTGGACCGCGACGCCGCCCAGCGCGGCCGCGGCGGCGATCGTCGCGGCGAGCGCGAACCTGGGCCAACGTCCGGCGGACCTGTCATGAGACCCGACGGCGACCGGCCCGATGACCGGGGCGAGTTGGCGGATGCTGGCGGTCGCCGCCAGTACCCTGGCCTTCAACTCGAATGGCGGCGCGAGAGCTTCGGCCGCGCCGAACCGGGCCAGCGTCGCCTGGAACTCCGCGACCTCGGCCGCGCACGCCTCGCACTGGGCGAGGTGGCGTTCGAACATCCCACGCTCCGCCTCGTCCAACGCGTGTGCGGCGTAGGCACCGGTCAGCGTGTGCAGATCAGCTGAAACCTTCACGATGCCACCCCCAGGCAGTCACGCAGGCGGATCAGACCGTCCCGCATACGTGTCTTGATGGTGCCCAACGGAGCGTCGAGCATGTCGGCAACCTCCCGGTAGGAGAAGCCCCGGTAGTACGCCAACGTGACCGACTCGCGCTGGATCTCGGTCAATGCCTTCAGGCAGCGCCGCACCTGCTCCCGCTCCAGCCGCCCCTCGACCTGCTCGGCGACCTCGTCGAACGCAGGAACGTAGCCCTGGGCGGCCACCTTCTGCTCCCGGTCGCTGGCAGCCTGCACCGAACGCACCCGGTCCACCGCCCGGCGGTGCGCGATGGTCAGCACCCACGGCATCACCTCACCGCGTTCGGGCTGGTACCGGGCGGCGGTGCGCCACACCTCCAACAGGACCTCCTGCGCCACCTCCTCCGACTGCGCCGGGTCCCGCAGCACCCGGCGGACGAGGCCGAGCACCGGGCCGGCGATGACGTCGTAGAGCCGGCCGAAGGCGTCCTGGTCGCCGAAGGCCACCCTCGCCACCAGATCCTTCAGATCGGGTCCGCGCCACTGCGGGGTCGCCAAGTGGACCACCGTGTTCACCGAATCATCCCCACCGCTCAACAGCACATCCGGCCTGATGCGACGGGCAGCCGTGGTGCCTGTCGGTCGGACGGCAGATGCGCATGGAGACCTCCTGGATGAACACGGGCGAAACCAATCGGAAGAACTCGAACGGCCTGTATTCGGAACCGGATGGGCAGCGGATTGCCGCCGATGAGGACAGACTTCCACGGGTACGGCTGTGGCCCCGCGGCATGCCGCGCTCGTCCACCGGCGTCGACAGTTCCGGCTCGACCGACCAGGATGCGGCCGCGGCTGACCTCGGACGATGTGCAAGGCCACTGGATGGGCGTGATCAGCCTCGTGCTCGTACGGACGATCTGCCTGCTCGCCACCCGAGTCTTCGCATGGTTGGCCCTGTTCTGCGGATCTACCGCGACCAAGAACGCCGGGATACTCATCCTGCGGCACGAGGTCACGGTACTGCGCCGCCAGGTCGCCGCTCCGAAACCCGGCTGGCCGAACCGGGCGTTGCTGGCCACGCTCGCCCGCGCTGCCCGCCGCCCCGACCTGAGCACGACGGGGTGCCCGCCGAGCCGGCTCTTCGGCGGGGCAGCTGCCGGTGGCGTGGACTGCGCGAGGACGTCGGCCTTGTGATGTCCTGACGCCCCAAGACAGGGCGGCTGCGGAATCACTCGCGCGGGGCGGCCGACCGGTCCGACCATCCGACAGGCTGATGTTCAATGTCACCGACCGGCATCAAGCGCGGCGCTGGCGCCGGTGCCCGCCCCAGGAGCAGGTTCCGCTACCGTTCGGAGCCGACCTTGTCCTGCGGGTCGCTGCTTGGCGAAGTCGACGTCGAGGTGCAGCTCGTACGCCTCGGATGCCAGGCCCAGTGGACCGTCCAGGAACTCGACGCCGCCGGCGACCGCTACACCCACCAGGCGCTGCTCCTCCCGAACGCCCAGGGGCGTTTCAAAGCAATGCCGCGAAGTTTACGGCTGAGGTGGCACTGTCAAGCGGTTCGTTGAAGCTGGTCCCAGCGGGCAGGGCTCCTGCTAGGAGAGGAAGTCGACCAAGACGACTCTCCCTGTGCAGGAGCCCTGTTGACCTCCCATTCTGGCAGTTGTCCCGCCACAGATGTCCATGCTCCGGGGCATCTCGGTGCGCTCACCCGGAAGATCCCGCCGAGTCTCGTCGACGATGTCCTCGATGCAACGGGTCACCGCGAACGGCGTGTGCGTCTACTGCCGGCCCGCGTGGTCGTGTACTTCGTGCTCGCCATGGCCCTGTTCAGCAGCGACGGGTACCACGGGGTGTGGGCCGCCCTGGTCAAGGGGCTCGGCGGTCTTGCCGGGCGGATGCGGTCCACGCCGGCCCTGTCCCAGGCCCGTGCCCGGCTCGGGGCGGCTCCGATGGCCGAGCTCTTCACCCGACTGTCGGGCCCGGTGGCCACCACCGCGACTCCGGGAGCGTTCTGGCACGGTCTGCGTCTGATGGCCTGGGACGGCCTGCACCTGGAGGCGGCGGACAGCCCAGCCAACGCCGCCGCCTTCGGCTACCTCCACGCCCGCCGGGGCCGCTCCGGATTCCCTCTGGTCAGGCTCGCCGCCCTGGTGGAGTGCGGCAGCCGCGCCATCCACCAGGTGGCCTTCGGCCCGTACGCGACGGCAGAGAAGACACTCGCGCAGCACCTGCTGAGCAGCCTGTGCCCGGGCATGCTGCTGCTCGCCGACCGCAACTTCGACGGCTACGAGCTATGGGGCCAGGCCCGGGACACCGGCGCTGACCTGCTGTGGCGGGCCAAAGGCGTGCGAATCTTGCCCCGGCTGGTCCCGCTGGCGGACGGCTCCTACCTCTCCGTGCCGCCCGACCGCAACGGGCGCGGCTACCGCACCGCCAACGGGCACCAGGTCCGTGTCATCGAGTTCCAGCTCACGGTGTCCACCAGCGACGGCGCCAGCCGAACCGAGCACTACCGCCTGCTGACCACGCTCATGGACCCCCGCCGCCATCCCGCCGACCAACTGGCCACCCTCTATCACCAGCGCTGGGAGGTGGAGATCGCGTTCTTCGGACTGAAGGTGACCTTGCGAACGGCAGACCGGGTCCTGCGATCGCAGCACCCGGAAGGCGTTGAGCAGGAGATCTACGCCTACCTGGTCGTCTATCAGGTCCTGCGCCGGGTATCGCATCACAGTGCCCGCCGCGTCGGCGTTGACCCGGACCGGGTCTCCTTCACGGTAGCGGTCCGCGCCGCACGGCACAGCGTCATCGCGGCCGACCACGCCTCGCCCGGCACCCCGGAGCAGGCCTTCCACCAGCTGTTGATCAGCGAACTCCTGCCGCCACGACGTGCGGACCGCGTCAGCCCCCGCGCGGTCAAGCGCCCGGTCTCGCCGTTCTCCTACAAACAGGGCCAGGCCCTCCGCAAGAACCGGACATCCAGACGTGCGACCTACACAGTCCACCTCCGCGAACCCTCCGCCGACGCCTTGACAGCGCCACCTCAGCCGTAAACTTCACGGCATTGCTTTGAAACGCCCCTGCCCGAACGCCGGACCCCATGAAAGCGGACTCAGACCCACTCCCCCACGGTTCCGAACGGCCCGTCAGCAGATTCAACGTGATCGGCTCCGCAGTCCAGAGTGCAGGTCCTGCTGACGGCGGCGGCTACCTGCCGAGTGCGTTCTTGGCGATGAGCGTGGCGGCGGTGTCGGTGATCGTCTGTTCGATGGAGCGGGGATGCCAGCCGAGCTGAGTGCGTGCCTTGCTGCTGTCGACGAGCCTCTTGCGGCCGAGCTCGGGGCGCAGCATCGCCATCTGCGGGTTGCGCTGCGCGAGCGGCGCGCTCACCGTACTGGTGGAGCTGGTGGCGGAGCCGGCCCATCTGCGTTTCGAGTTCGGTGAGGTGGAGGTCGCGGCGGTCGGCGACTTCCTGGTCATCGCGGGCAGCGCTGAGGCAGCGGCACGGCTTCCGCGGGCGTCCACGACCGTCGTCGTCTCGGACCTGGCCGCTGTGCAGGCGGTGTTGGCCGCTCATGGCGCAACGCTCACCCACGGCCCGGCCCGGAGCGTGACCGGCTCCTACCTGTTCGCCCGGCATGCCGAGGGCGCGGAGGTCGAATACGTCCAGTGGAAGCCCGAACTGGTGGCCCGGCTCCTGGGATGACGATCCGGCCGCCGGGCACGACTCCGTCTCCAGGAACGTCCGGACAACAGGCCCAAGGAACTGGACACCGAACCCGACCGCCGCCTCGAAGGCGACCGCACCCGGCCCGTCACCGCAGAGCAGCTGTGGGCTTCAGCAGCGAGATCGCCCGCAGAGGTGTCCCCGCCGAGATCCACAGGCCGGTCCTGGGCGTCAACTCTGGACAGCCCGTCATGTTCCTCTCTCTCCTCACCCAGGCGCTGCTCCGCACAACGCCGGGCCCGCCAGGAACTGCCGACCGCGGCACCCGGATGAGTCAAGATCAGGAGAGATTCGAACGGCCTTTCGCCCAACGCGGCGGCCCGGCCCGCACCGGTCCCGCCGATCAGAGATCTCCCCCAGTCGACGGCCTTCTCCGCCGGCAGCCCGCTGCCGGGAGGGGCCGCAGCGTCAGGCCTGGAGGTAGGCGAGCACGGCGAGCACCCGACGGTTGTCCTCCCCGGACTGCTCCAGGCCGAGCTTGGTGAAGATGTTGTTGCTGTGCTTGCTCACGGCCTTCTCCGAGATGAACATCCGGGCGGCGATGGCCGCGTTGGAGCGGCCCTCGGACATCAGGGCGAGCACCTCGTGCTCGCGCGGGGTCAGCGTTCGCAGCGGCGGGTCGGCCGAGCGGTGGCCGATCAGCGCGGCCACCACCTCCGGGTCCATCACCGTGCCACCGGCGGCGACTTGGCGCACCGCGCCGATGAACTGGTCGACCTCCATCACCCGGTCCTTCAGCAGGTAGCCGACCGCGCCGGCCCCGTCGGAGAGCAACTCCCGGGCGTAGAGCTGCTCGACGTACTGGGACAGCACCAGTACGGGGAGGCCGGGAAGGCGTTCGCGGGCCTCGATCGCGGTGCGCAGGCCCTCGTCGGTGAAGGTCGGCGGCAGCCGGACGTCGACGACGGCGAGGTCGGGGGTGTGTGTGGTGAGGGCACGGCGGAGTGAGGGGGCGTCGCGGACCGCGTCCAGCACCTCGCAGCCGTAGGCCTGGAAGATCCGTACCAGGCCGTCGCGGAGCAGGGCGAGGTCCTCGGCTATGACAACGCGCATGGTAGCGACATCCTCACTTCGGTGGGGCCGCCGGTGGGGCTGTCGAGGGCCAGGGTGCCGTCGAAGGCCGCGAGGCGGCGGGCGACGCCGAGCAGTCCGCCGCCGTCCTCGATTCTGGCACCTCCGCGGCCGTCGTCCGCCACCGTGATCGTCAGCTCTCCGGTGGTGTGGTCGGGTGGGTGGGTGAACTCGACGCGGATCCGGATCAGGTCGGCCTCGGCGTGTTTGATCGCGTTGGTCAGCGTCTCGGCGATGGCGAAGTAGGCGGCTGACTCCACCGGTGCGGGCAGTCGTCCCGGCAGTCGTACCTCCACCGTGGTGGGTACGGGGTTGGCCAGTGCGAGGGCCTGGACGGCGCCGTCCAGACCGCGGTCGGCCAGCACCGGCGGGTGGATGCCGCGGACCAGGTCGCGCAGTTCCGCCAGTGCGTCGGTGGTCGAGGCGCGGGCCTCGGCGAGCAGCCGGCGGACCGCCTCGGGATCGTCCGCGAGGCGCTCGGCCAGGCCCAGGCTCATCCCGAGCGAGACCAGCCGGGCCTGTGCGCCGTCGTGCAGATCGCGCTCGATCCGCCGCAACTCGCTCGCCCCGGCGTCCACGACGTTCGCCCGCGACTCGGTCAACTGGCCTACTCTCGCCACCAGTTCGGCATTGTCGGTGGGGGCCAGCAACGCGCCCATCAGGTAGGCGTTGAGCTTCGCCAGCGGCTCGGCCGTGCGGTACCAGGCCGCGAGGAAGACCGGTCCGGCCAGGGCGACCAGGAGTGTCTGGCCGAGGCCGTGCACGGCGAAGAAGCCGAACGGCTCGCGGAACACCTCCGGTGGAGTCACCGCGACGAGTAGCGGATAACCGCCGTAGAACAGCCCGGCCAGGAAGAGGATCAGCGTCAGCCCCGAAGTGAGCCAGCTGACCAGCGAGTTGGCGAGCAACCAGGCGCAGTCGCGCCAACTCGCCGGATCGCGCAACACCACCTGCAGCTCGGTCAGCCGGTTCCCGGGCGGGATCGGCAGGTAGGCGCGGGGGATCGGCGCCCCGAGCCGGCGACCGGCCCACTGCCGGTGCCGGTCGGCGAACCAGCGCACCACGACCGCACACAGCAGGGTCATCGGGAGGCCCAGCCCGAACGGGACCAGCACCACCGACGCGAGCCACAGGCAGCACAGGCAGGCCCCGACCATCGAGGCGAGCGGCAACACCAGCGACCAGCCCAGCAACGCGAAGCGGCCCGCCGGCCCGGAACGGGCCACCGCTCCCGCGGGTGCGACCGCGCGCCGCTCACCCGATCCGGCCATCACGGCCACCTCCTTCTCCCTCTCGCCTCCAGAGTGACCGATCATGCCCGCCTCGCACAGTGGGGTTTTCTCCACCCCTCGGTGGGGTCTCCTCCACCCCCGAACGGCTCCCCAGCACCAGTGATCTCCGCACCCGCCGGCAGCAGGCTGGTGCCGTCCCCGAACAGCTCTCGCCCGACGAGGAGCGCACCGCCATGACTGTCCATCCGACCGCGCCGCGCCGATACCGCACGGTGGCCTTGGCCCTCACCACCGTGCTCGGCGCCACGCTCACCGCCTGCGGGGCAGCCACCGCGGCACCCGCCCCCGCCCCCGCCCGCGGCCAGCTGGCCGAACTCGCCCGGCAGAACGTCGACGCCGGCGTGCCGGGCGTGATCGTCCGTGTCGACGACGGCCGCCACCCGGTCATCGACATCGCCGACCAGGCCCCCTGGACCACCGCCGACCACCGCCTCACGGCGAGCGACGAGTTCCGGATGGGCTCCAACACCAAGACCATGGTCGCCACCCTGGTCCTCCAACTGGTCGCCGAACACCGCCTCGCCCTCACCGACCCGGTCGAGCGATGGCTGCCCGGCCTCGTCCCCAACGGCCAGGCGATCACCGTGCGGATGCTGCTCAACCACACCAGCGGCCTGGCCAACTACCTCTACGACCCCGCCGTCCTGACGTCCTACACCGGCCAGGACACCCGCCAGTGGACGCCCGAGGAACTCCTCGCCGCAGGCACCGCCCAGCCGCCGCTGTTCGCCCCCGGCACCCGCTTCTCCTACAGCAACACCAACTACATCGCCCTCGGCCTCGTCCTCCAGCGGGCCACCGGCCAGAGCCTCGCCGACCTGATCCAACAGCACATCGCCGGCCCACTGCACCTGCACCACACCTACCTGCCCGCCAGCCCCACCACAGACCCACAGCTCGCCCACGGCTACGAACCCGACGCCGTCCACCTGACTCCGCTGCTCCCTGCGGGCAGCCCGCCCGGCTCCTCGTTCGCCGGCCCGCACCGCGGCCCCGCCGATGTCGACACCACCACGGACAACCAGAGCACCCTGTGGGCCGCCGGCGGCATCGTCTCCACCGCCGAAGACTGGGCCGCCTTCGACACCGCCCTGCTCTCCGGCAAACTGCTCCCCGCCGCCCAACTCGCCGAGATGCGCACCACCGTCCCCGAGGACCCCACCGCCCCGAACGGCGACGGCTACGGCCTGGGCCTACGCAAGGTCGTCTTCCCCTGCGGCACCGTCTGGGGCCACGACGGCCAGGCGGCCGGCTACTCCAGCGAGACCTACACCGACTCCACCGGCCGACGCACCGTCGCCGTCCTCACCAGCACGGTCTTCGACCTCACCCGCCCCCAGGCAGCCGCCACCCACCAGGCCCTGGTCAACGCCGCCGTCTGCACCATGCTCGACAAACCCCTCCCCGCCACGCCCTCGCCCTTGCCGTCGCCGTCGCCGTCCGCCGGCTGAGCCCGGCGACGACGCCGTGCCGCCCGGTCGGCACACCGGCGCACCCACCGTGCTCCTGCCAGCCGCTTCGTACCCACACCCCGATCAGAAGAGTGTTCCGTCATGACCGTGCTAGCCAGATGGTGCTTCCGGCACCGCTTCGTCGTCCTCGGGCTCTGGGTCGCCCTGCTGACCGCGATCGCCGTGCCGTACACGATGCTGGGCACCGCCTACTCCGACGCGTTCAGCCTGCCCCACACCGAGTCGGCCCGGGCGCAGACCCTGCTCCAGACCGCCGCGCCGCAGCAGGCCGGTGACACCGACCAGATCGTGCTGCACGTCCGCAGCGGCTCGGTCCGCGACGCCGCCGTCCAGCAGAGGGTCGACGCGATGCTGACCAAGGTCGCGGCCCTGCCCTCGGTCAGCTCCGTGGCAGGCGTGTACGGCCCCGCGGACGCGGCCCAGATCAGCCAGGACGGCCGCACCGCCTACGCCACGGTGACCTTCGACGCGCCCGCCGACCGGATACCCGTCGCGGACATCACCAGGGTGGTCGACACCGCACAGGCCGCCCGCGACGCGAGCCTCCAGGTGGAACTCGGCGGCCAGGCGGTCACCGACGCCGCCCAGGGCGCGACGCAGAGCACCGAGCTGATCGGCCTGGTGGCCGCGGGCGTCATCCTGTTCGTCGCCTTCGGCTCGCTGCTCGGCACGCTGGTGCCGCTGCTGGTCGCCGTCGCCGGCCTCGGAGCCGGCCTGCTCACGGTCGGCCTGCTCTCCCACGTGACCACGCTGGGCAGCATCGCCCCGACCGTGACGGCCCTGCTCGGACTCGGCGTCGGCATCGACTACGCGCTGTTCATCGTCACCCGCTACCGCACCAACCTGCGTGCCGGCCTGCCGCCCGAGGACGCGGCGGTACGCGCCATGGACACCTCGGGACGCGCGGTGCTCTTCGCCGGCGGCACCGTCGTCCTCGCCCTGCTCGGCCTGCTCGTCCTGAACATCAGCCCGCTGACCGGCATGGGCATCAGTGCCGCGACCGGCGTCCTGGCCACCATGACCGCGGCCGTCACGCTGCTGCCCACGCTGCTCGGCCTTTTCGGCGCAAGGCTGCTCACCAGGCGTCAGCGGCGGGCCCTGGCCGCGCGCGGCCCGCGAACCGCCGCCGCGGGCACAGCGGGTACGGGTACGGGCACGAACACGGGCGGCTTCTGGGGACGCTGGGCCGATCTGGTCGGCCGCCGCAAGGCCGGGCTGGGCCTGTTCGCGATCGTCGTCATCACGGTGCTGTCGACCCCCACGCTGTCCCTGCGCCTGGGTACCGCGGACGCCGGCAACGACCCGAAGGGCACCACCACCAGGAGCGCGTACGACCTGCTCGCCCAGGGCTTCGGCGCCGGTTCCAACGGCCCGCTGGTCCTGGTCGCCGAGCTGGGCGGGGCCGCCGACGTGCCCCACCTGAACTCCCTGGTGTCCACCCTCGGGAACACTCCCGCGGTGGCGTCGGTGCAGGCCCCGCCGGTCTCCGCCACCACCCGGCTCGACGTCATCCAGGTGATCCCGGACAGCGCACCCCAGGCCCGGGCCACCAGCACCCTGATCAACCACCTGCGCAAGGACGTGATCCCCGCCGCCGAGCACGGCAGCACCCTGAAGGTCCACGTCGGCGGAACGACTGCGGCGGCCGACGACCTCGCCACCGTACTCGCCGGCAAGCTGCCGCTCTTCCTCGCCGTGATCGTGCTGCTCGGCTGCGCGCTGCTGCTGCTCGCCTTCCGCAGCATCCTGGTGCCACTGACCGCCGCCGTGATGAACCTGCTCGCCTCGGCGGCGGCCTTCGGCGTGGTCGTCGCGGTGTTCCAGTGGGGCTGGGGATCCGAGCTGCTGGGCGTGGGCAAGGCCGGTCCGGTGGAGGCCATCCTGCCGCTGATCATGCTGGCGGTCCTGTTCGGCCTCTCCATGGACTACCAGGTGTTCCTGGTCAGCCGGATGCACGAGGAGTGGGAGCTCACCCACGACAACCACCGCGCGGTCCGCACCGGCCAGGCCGAGACCGGCCGGATGATCACCGCCGCTGCCATGATCATGGTCTGCGTGTTCACCGCCTTCGTCCTCGGCGGCCAGCGGGTCATCGCCGAGTTCGGCGTGGGCCTGACCGCCGCGGTCACCATCGACGCCTTCGTCCTGCGCACCCTGCTCGTCCCGGCCGTGATGCACCTGCTCGGCCGAGCGAACTGGTGGCTCCCGGCCTGGCTGGACCGGCTCCTGCCGCGCCTGTCCGTCGAGGGCGCGCCCCGCCCCTCCCCCGCCCCCACTGCCGGTCCCCACCGCGAACCCGATCCGGCTACCGTCACGCGGCGCGCGCCGAAGTCAGCCTGGGCCGCGTACCTCTGGTGGCTCTTCCTCGGCCTGTTCGGCGCGCACTGGTTCTACCTCGGCAGGACCCGCCGCGGGCTGCTCTACCTGTGCACGGCCAGCCTGTGCGGGCTGGGCTGGCTCGCCGATCCCTTCACCCTGCACCGCCAGCTCCGCGCGGCGAACGCCCGGGCCACGCCGCCTGCCCAGCGCCGCGGTGACCGGCCCGGTCCGAACGCACCTGCTACGCCGTCCACCGCAACCACCAGTACCCAGGCGTGATCAGGTTGCCGGGCGCGGTCCGGGTGATGTCAGCCCGCGCCCAGCGTCGAGGTGATCGTGTCGCGGAGCCAGCGGTGTGCGGTGTCGTCGTCCAGGCGGGGATGCCAGGACCGCGTGAGTGTCGGGAACGCCCTGGACGCGCAGGCTCATCCTTCCGCCCACCCCCTGGCCCCGCTCATCCGTGAGTGCAAGCCAGGGGGCGGGCGAGCGCGGAGCCCGGCCTCGACCCGGGTGCCGCGCGGGAGGGTGAAGCAGCCCCCGGCGGATCGGCTGCCGGGGGCTGCTCGCTTGGGCGGGAGCGGAGGGGCCGCGCCTTCTGCCGGTCCCGAGCCCGCCGCTACCGTGAGCGGCGGGCTCGGCGAGCTCGGCGGGTGAGCCTGGTCAGCCCGCGTGGAGCGCGGTGCGCAGGGTCTCGGTCGCGAGCGTGATGGCGGCCTGGGCGGCGTGGGTGCCGCGCAGGGCGTTGAGCATGACGAAGTCGTGGATGATGCCCTGGTAGCGGACGGCGGTGACGGGGACTGCGGCCTGGCGGAGCTTGTTGGCGTAGGCCTCGCCCTCGTCGCGCAGCACGTCGGCTTCGCCGGTGATGACCAGGGCCGGGGGCAGGCCGGTGAGTTGCTCGGTGGTGGCGCGCAGGGGGGAGGCGGTGATCTCGGCGCGCTGGGCGGGGTCGGTGGTGTACTGGTCCCAGAACCACTGCATGCCGTCGCGGCGCAGGAAGTGGCCCTCGGCGAACTGGTGGTAGGACGCGGTGTCGAACGAGGCGTCGGTGACCGGGTAGAAGAGCACCTGCTGGACGAGTGGGACGTCGCCGCGTTCCTTGGCCATCAGGGTGAGGGCGGCGGTCATGTTCCCGCCGACCGAGTCGCCGGCCACCGCGATGCGGGTGGCGTCCAGGCCGTTGGCGGCGCCGTCGGTGACGATCCAGCGGGCGACGGCGTAGTTCTGCTCGATGGCGACGGGGTAGCGGGCCTCGGGGGAGAGGCTGTACTCGGGGAAGACGACGGCTGCCTGCGCTCCCACGGCCAGTTCGCGGACCAGGCGGTCGTGGGTGTGGGCGTTGCCGAAGACCCAGCCGGCGCCGTGGATGTAGAGGACCACCGGCAGGGTGCCGGTCGCGCCGGCGGGCTTGACGATCCGGGCCCGGACCTCCCCGGTGGTGCCGCTGTTGACGGTGATCCACTCTTCGTCGATCGCGGGCTTGGCGGTCTCGCTGGACTGCACCTCGTCCACGACCTTGCGGCCCTCGGTCGGGTCGAGATCGAAGAGGTAGGGCGGGTTGGCGGTGGCGGCCGCGAACTCGGCGGCGGCGGGCTCCAGGACCGGGCTGGTGGGCGTGTGGTCGGACATGGTGGTCTCCTCGGTGCTGGGTGTGCGGGCGGAGGCTTGTGGGGTGTCGTGCTCCCCCGACACCAGAAGGCTATGACACGATTAACTTGTGCACAAGTAAAACTTGCATGGTGAAATCGCGCCATCGTCCCGGGTATGCTCTGCTGTTCAGGTTGACCATGGATCGAAGGAGTCCGCGATGGACGGCACCGACCTCCCGGGAACTCCGGAGGAGTTCACGCTCCTGCTGGACGACCAGCTCTGCTTCGCCCTCTACGCCGCCTCGCGTGCGGTCACCAACCGCTACCGCCCGCTGCTGGACGACCTGGGCCTCACCTACCCCCAGTACCTGGTCCTGCTCGTGCTCTGGGAGCACGGCGCGGTCCCCGTCAAGGACATCGGTGCCGCGCTGCAACTCGACTACGGCACACTCACACCGCTGATCAAGCGCCTGGAAGCAGCCGGGCTGGTGCGCCGCGAGCGACGCCCCGACGACGAGCGCACCGTGCAGGTCACCCTCACCGAGCAGGGCCAGGGCCTGCGCGAACGCGCCCGCGCCGTGCCCGCCGCCATGGGCGACGTGATGGGCCTGTCACCGCAGGAGTCCAGCGACGCCAAGAAACTGCTCCGCCGCCTGACCGCCAACGTCACCCGCGGCCGCACCGACGACCACGCCTGACCGCACGCGCGCACCACCCGAAACGCCCCCGGAGGACACCGCGCAGCCCCGGCCGCCCAGCTGCTCTCCGGTCGCGACTTCGACCCGCGCGAAGTCGGCGTTCCTGAGGGCGTCATCGCCTGCATGATCGGCCGGACAAGTCCTGGCTGTAGCCAGCCTGCGTCCGGCTTCTCCGGGAGCCCGAAGGCCACCCCAGGTGGTGTCGATGACGCTTCCCCAGTGGATCCGCGTAGTCCTGCGGTGTACGCCAATCGCCGTAAGGGAGTGCGCGTCCTGCGACGAGGGGTGACGGTTGGGGGCATGGACGTGGTGCCGTTGCTGGAGTTGGACGAGCCGTCGAACGTACGGATGCTCGCTTGGGACGGGGAACCGGCCGTCCCGGAGGCTCCGGTGGTGCGGGTTCACGCCGCCGAGCCTCGGTCGGAAGGCAGCGCGGGGACGTTCACGGTCTGTGGGCTCGCGGCCGACAGGATGGTGACCGACGGGTGGCGGGCGGCCGGTCCGGGGGCGAAGTGGTGGCCGCCGCAGTGGGCCGGACGGGCATGCCTGGTCTGTGCCACCGCCCTCGGGACGCCAGTCACTGCACCCGCTCCCGCTACCGGCCTGGGCCGGGCCGGGGACACCACCGTGGATGGCCCCTCGTCGGGAACGCAGCCCGGGATCCGGGCGCTCCGGCGCTGGATGAGGCTGCGGGGTACTCGGCCACGAGGCCGATGAGGCCAGCGGTGGTCAGGGAACGCAGTCGCGACAGACCGGCCGGCGTCGGGGTGCGGTCGGTCGATCGTCGGGTTCGACCAGCCGGCCTACGGTGGTGACTTCTCCGACCTCGACGACATGATGAGGCGCGACAGGACTGCGATCGAGGCCCTCGGGCGGCCGTCGGAACACTCGGGCAAGCCGCTCGTCGTCACCTCGGGCACACTGGTCATGCCCGCCGGCCGGGAGAGTACCGAGAAAGACGAGCCGGGCACGACCGGGATCGCCGCCTTCCGCATCGCGGGCGAGCGAGCGTGTCTGGACTTCGCCGTCCAGGGAGTACGCGCGAGCGTGGTCCGTCTCGCTCCTACCGTCCCAGGAGGACGCGCGGGTTCAACCCGGCTTCCACCCAGGGGTTGAAGGTATTCGCGACGCCGGAACCCATAGTCGGACACATGACGCTCTCCGACTGGATCATCGACCTCGTCCTCCTCCTCATCGTCTTCCGCCAGTTGCGTGAGGAGCGGCTCACCGCCCGCACGCTCCTCCTGCCGCTGGCCATCGTCGGCTGGGTGGCCAACAGCTACCTGCACCACATACCGACGGCCGGCAACGACATGGTGCTGGTGGTGGTGTTCGCCAGCATCGGCATCACCTTCGGGCTCTGCGGCGGCCTCCTCACCCGGGTCCGCAAGGTCAACGGGCACGTGCACATCAAGGCCTCCGCCGGCGCGGCGGCGTTGTGGGTGATCAGCATGGGCTTCCGGCTGGGCTTCGCCATTTGGTCCACGCACCCCTCCGGCACCGCCTCCCTCGGTCGCTTCTCCGCGACGCACGACATCACCAGCGGCCAGGCCTGGGTGGCGGCGCTCGTCCTGATGGCGCTCAGCGAGGTCGTCGTCCGCCTCGGTACGATCGTCGTCCGGGGCCAGCTCCTCGTCGCGCGCGACGGTCGGAACAAAGCGGCCGCCCCGGCGCGCCGTTCCGACACCTACGTGTGAGCGGACGCGCGCCGCGCCCCCGGAGCGGCGACCGGTCCGGCCACGGAACGCGGAGGGTCCCGGTGCTGCCGCACGCGCCCCGGGCCCGCCGCCGTCCCGCGCCCGGCGTGCGGGCGTTCGGCCCGTTCGGCGGCACGGGGCCGCTTGGAGGTGAGCGGCCTGACGGCCGCACGAACCAGTCAGGAGACCCAGTGACGCAGACCGACGGCACGGTTGCCGCGGAAGCGGTTCCGGCGGGGAGCCCGGTGGACCGGTCGGTGCCCGCCAGCGGCCGCGAGGCGTCGGCGACCGGGAGGCGGGCGTGCTGACCTCCCGGTGGAGGACGGGTCCCGGTGAGCGCCACCCCCTCGACCACCGCAGCCTGATCGGCGCGACGGCGCTGGTGGCGTGCGGGGCGATCTCCGTCCTCGCGACCGCGGGCCCGGTCAACAAGATCATCGTTGGTGTGCTCATGGCGTGCGCCGAACTCGGCATGCTGCTGAGCCGCCGGGTCCTGCCGTCCTACGTGGGCAGCCTCGGAGCGGCGCTCACCATCTGCACCGGCCTCGCCGTCACGCTGCTGGCGCCCAACGGTCTCGGCGAGGTCGCGGTACTGGCCGGTGTCTCGGTCCTGCCGCTGCGCGTGCCCACGGGTCCACTGGGCACCGCCGCGATCGTGGTGGTGGCCCTCGCGTTCGGGGCCACGATCATGGCGATCTCCGGCAGCGTGGCCGGTCTGCTCGCGGGCGTGGGGGCCTGGCTCATGGCCGACCGGTCCGTCGAGCACGCGGCCCTCCAGGCCGAACGGGACCGCGCCGTCGCGTTGCTGGCCGAGGTCGAGGCGTCCCGTCTGGCGCTGCGAGAGGCGGCGGCCACCGAGGAGCGCAACCGCATCGCCAAGGAGATGCACGACGTGCTCGCACACACGCTCGCCGGCCTCTCCATGCAGTTGCAGGGCATTCGCGCGATCGCCGGCCGGGACGGCGCCCCCGCGTCGCTGACCGGACCGCTGGACCGGGCCGCCGAGTTGGCCCGCGACGGAGTCCAGGAGGCGCGGGCCGCGGTCGGCGCCCTGCGGGCCTCCTCGCTGCGGGGTGTCGACGATCTGGAGGCACTGGTCGGGGGCTTCCCCGGCGACGCCCGCTTGCAGGTCACCGGCCCGGCCGGTCGACTCGACCGCGAGACGGGCCACGCCGTGTACCGGGCGGTCCAGGAAGCCATGACCAACACGGCCCGCTACGCGACCGGTAGCGTCATCCAGGTGCATGTGACCTGGGAGCAACGGGAGTTGCGGGTCACCGTGCGCGACCACGGGCTGCCGACCGGACGACGGCCGTCCGGAGTGCACGGGAGCGGCACCGGTCTGCGGAGCATGACCGAGCGGATCGAGACCGTCGGTGGAACCCTGGTCGCCGGCCCCGAACCTGGCGGACCCGGCTGGCGGATCGAGCTGCGGGTTCCCGTGGCCGGAGGGGGTGACGGCGGCAGGCGTTCGGCGCCGTCCGCGCCGTACGATTCGACGGGCGGAACGGCTGCGGCCGGCGCCGGCAGGAAGACTGGTTCGTGAGCGGATCGGCTGTCGTCCGGACACCGAACGCGGGTGGGAATGGCGGGCGGATGACGATTCGGGTGCTGGTCGTCGACGACCAGGCAGTGGTACGCGACGGCGTCGTACTCCTCCTGTCCTCGGCCGACGACGTGGAGGTGGTCGGTGAAGCCGGCGACGGCCGCCAAGCGGTGCGGCTGGCCTCGGAGCTGAGGCCCGACGTCGCTCTCATCGACCTGCGGATGCCCGAGCTGGACGGCGCGCGGGCGACCGCCGAGATCGTCGCGAGGGACATCGGGGTCCGGGTGCTGATCCTCACCACGTTCGCGGACGACGACGCGGTGCTGCCGGCGTTGCGGGCGGGAGCGGTCGGCTACCTGACCAAGGACGCCACGGGCGAGGCGCTGCTGGCCGCGGTCCGCGAGGTGGCCGCGGATCGCACCGTCCTGGACCCCGCGGTCCAGCGGCGTCTGGTCCAACTCCTCGTCAGCGAACCGGGCTTGCCGCCCTCGGTGCCGACGCCTCCGGCCGAAGTCCGCGTCAGGACCGCGGGACTCACCCGCCGTGAGATCGACGTCGTCCGGCTCGTGGCCAACGGGCTCAACAACCGGCAGGTGGCCAAGGAGATGGTCGTCAGCGAGGCGACGGTCAAGACACACCTCAACCACGTCCTCGCCAAGCTGGCGGTCGAGGACCGCGCCGCGCTCGTCGCCTGGGCCTGGCGGCACGGGCTGGCCGACCGGACACAGGCCTAGTACTGCAACAGTGCCTACCGTGACGGGTTTCAGCTGTCGGGTTGTGGCCTCGTCTCTTGTAGTGGCTGATTCGGGCCTGGTGTTGGCGTTGGCGTCGCCAGCGGGAACCAGTGCAGGACGTGATCGGTGCCGCGGCGGACAGGTCGTGCGGGGTGGGCGATCAGGCGGCGGATCTCAGGGACGGTCAGCGGTATCGGGTCTGGCGGCCGCGCGTACTTCGGCGAGCGCTTGCCGTGCCAGCGGGCCGAAGCCCTCGCTGTTGTTGGCGTCGATCCACTGGTCGTAGGCGATCTCCCAGACGAGCGTGCCCAGTTTCGCGGCCACCCGCGCGGTCGGGCTCGGGACTCCGCGGCGGTTGAGGGCCTCGATCATCGAGGCGGTGAGGTCGATCCTTTTCAGGGCTTCGCGTTCACGCAGTTCCGCATTGGCGTTCAGCACGGCCTGGCGCCGGCCGCTGAACTCGCGGCGGTCGACGGTGAAGAACGTCCGGCCGAGCGCATCGAGACCGTCCACCACCGCGTCGAGCGGCCCGGCCGCCGGCGGCGCCGAGGCGATCCCTTCGACGAGCAGACCGGTCACCGTGCCCCTGCCGAAGAGCACCTCGCGCTTGTCCGGGAAGTACCGGAAGAACGTGCTCTTGGTGAGCCCCGCTCGCTCCGCGATCTCGATCACGGTCGTGTTCTCGTAGCCGTGCTCCTCGAAGAGGTCGAGGGCGGCGGCGGCGAGTCGTCCTGGTGCGTCGGGTTGCCAGCGAGCCATGGGAGCAGTGTACGGGACTTCGTCCCATCACTGGTGTACGGTCATAAGACCAAGTCCCATCACTGGCCAGGAGAGGTCACCGATGAGTAGAGCTGTCCGTTACCGGCGATTTGGCGGTCCCGAAGTACTCGAACTGCAGGAGATACCCGAGCCGCACGCCGCTCCGGACGAGGTTCGCGTCCGGGTCACGGCCGCCGGGCTGAATCCGATGGATTGGCAAATCACCACACAGCCCGACATGGCGGCGCGGTTCGGCATCACCTTGCCGGCCGGGTTCGGCAGCGACTTCGCCGGAGTGGTGGACGAGGTGGGCGCCGAAGCCACGGGATTCGCGACCGGCGACCGGGTGTACGGGGCTGCGATTGGCCGGTCCGTCGCCGATTTCGTGCTGGTCAAGACACCCGCGGCACACCTGTGGCCCACCCCGGAGGGCATCGGCGACGAGGTGGCGGGCACGCTTCCGGTGTCCGCTCTGACGGCCTCCGCCGCGCTCGCCGCGATCGGGCTCCGCACCGGGGACACCGTCCTGATCGGTGGGGCGGCGGGTGGCGTGGGCGTCTTCGCCGTGCAGTTGGCGAAGCTTGCGGGTGCCCGGGTGCTCGGCACCGCCTCCGAGCGCACGTTCGAATTCCTGCGCGGGCTGGGCGCCGAACCCGTGGCGTACGGCCCTGGCCTGGCGGACCGGGTGCGGGCCCTGGCGCCCGAGGGGATCACCGCCGCAACCGACCTGTTCGGAAGGGAGGCGGCCGAGACCGCGCTCAAGCTCGGCGTGGCACCCGAGCGGATCTCCGTCGTGGCCGACGGCCCCGCCCCGCCGCCCGGTGTGCGCAAGGCGGGCGCCCTCGATGCGGGTCCGGGTGCCCTGGAACGGATCGCCGACGCGATCCATTCTGGCGAGATCACGGTTCCGATCGCGGCGACCTTCCCGGTCGAGCAGATTCGCGAAGCCGTGACGACGCAGGCCGAGAGGCATGTTCACGGCAAGATCGTCATCGCGCTGTGAACCGGACGCCGGTAGGCGCGGACGCGATTGTCCGCGCCTACCGGGTGACCCGGTCCAGGCGGTGGTACTCCACCCACGCGGGCGACTGCGTCACCGTGGTCAGCGGCCCGGGTGCCAGAAGCCTGACCGTTCGCGACGACAGCCGCGAGACCGTCGGGGTCTTCAGCGGGGTGGCCTGTGACACCGGCGTTCCCCCGACGGCTCGGGGCCTATCCCTCGTCGGCCGGGGCGCCGCCGTACTTGGCGGGTGTGGGCAGGCCGGAGCAGATGTTCTCGTCGCCGGACCGGCTCTCCGCGCTGATCGTCGGGCTGGGCTGGGCGCTTGTCGGAGCGGTGGTGGCGGGGGGATTGGTGAGGTTGGCCGGGGTGTTGTCGCCGAGGATCAGGGTGAGGCCGGTGACGCTGGAGTCGGCCTCGGTCTGCGAGCCGGGGATGTCGTTGGCCAGGGCCTGGGCGGCGGCTTGCTGGCCTGCCGGGTACTGGATCTCGGTGGTCGGCTCGCTGCTCTTCGCGTCGCCGCCGACGGTGGCGTTCACGCCCTGGGCCTTGAGCGCGGCGGCGGCGTTCGCGGCCAGCCCGGCCTTGCCCGTGCCGTTGTAGACGGTGACCGCGAGCGAGGAGAGCGGCACGCCGGTCGGGGAGGCCGACGGTGACGGCGCCGCTGACTGGGCCGCCGTGCCGTAGGTGGCCGCCGCGTTGGATCCGGGCAGCGGCTGGTCGTTGCGCAGGTCGTCCCACACCTGGGCGAAGCCCTGCCCGGGGATCACCCGGTTCTGGTTCTGCGGGTCGAACTCGTAGGGCGCGGTGATGAACTGCATGTAGCGGGAGTTGAGCCCCTGCACGCTCTCGGCCAGTGAGACCATGGCCGTGGGCGAGTCCAGGCCGCTGTCGACCGTCATGTTGGAGACGACCGCGTTGGCGATGTTGTACAGCGTGACCGGGTTCGACAGGGTGCCGTTGCTGCTCAGCTTCTTGAACAGCGAGGAGACGAACATCTGCTGCATCTGGATGCGGCCGAGATCGGTGCCGTCGCCGACGCCGTGCCGGTCGCGGACGAACTCCAGGGCCTGGGTGCCGCTGACCGTGTGCAGGCCGGCGCTCATCACCAGACCGCTGTAGTTCGGGTCGTTGATTCCCGGTTCCGGCACGCACACCTGGACCCCGCCGACGATGTCGGTCAGCTGCTGGAAGGCGTTGAAGTCGATCTCGACGAAGTGGTCGACGCGGATGCCCGTCATCTGCTCCACGGTGGCCACCGCGCAGGAGGGCCCGCCGATGGTCATCGCGGCGTCGAACATGTCGTCGCTCGAGCCCGGTTCCACGGTGCTGGACGTCTGATCGCCGATACCGACGCGCTGGTGGCACTCGGGTCGTGGCACTATCAGGTCACGCGGAATCGACGCGACCACGGACCACTTCCGGTCCGCGCTCAGGTGTACCAGCATCGCGGTGTCCGAGAGGTTGGTGCCGTCCTTCGAGGCGTTGCCGAGGTTGACACCCTGCTGGCCGTCCCGGGTCTGCGAGCCGAGGACCAGGACGTTCACCGGAGTCTGGCCCTGCGCGTTCGCCTTCGCCGCGGCGGGGCGGTTCGTCAGCCCGGCCAGGCTGACCGACTGGATCTTGCCGAACAGATGGTCGTAGGCGTAGGCGCCGGTGCCGGTCGCCACGACCAGCAGCCCCGCCGCGCCCACACCGACGATCTTCAGCCTGCGGCGGCGCCGGGGAGGCCGGCCCGACCCCCGTTTCGCGGCCCGTCGGCCGTGCCCGCCGCCGTCCGCAGGGCCCTGGCCCGATGCGGCAGCGCGCCGACGGGCCGCGCGCCCGCCCGAAGCGTCCGCGTACGGCGTATCGTCACTGGTCATGTCTCTGCCCCTGCCCCTTGGCCTTGGCGTCCTGTCCGGGGACAAACCGAATCGATGGCGGGGGCATCGGAAGCCCCATCGCCGGTTGCTCAGTTGCGCAACATAGCAAGTATTTCTCAAGCGTTCCTGGGAGCCCCGGCAGGGAGCGACGAACGGCGATCGCGGCGACCACCCGCCAGTCCCCGCCGCGACTGCCGTCGACGCCTCAAGTCACCGACAGTGCAGGCTCCTTGACGCTTCGAGAAAGTCGTCGGTCAGGTGCCACCTTCGGCACACTCTCAGCGTCTCGACGATGAGAAGTTCGTGAGGAGGAGGACGGATGACAGAGCTGAGCGACAGCGGCTCTGGCGGGGCCGCCGGCGGACGCCCCCGCGCCGTGCCGCCGGGGGGACCGACCCCGTCACGGCACCGGCGGCCACCACCACCCCAGCCGCTCCAACCTCCCCACCCGTCATCACGCCCGGGATCGATCCCACGCCACCAACCACGACCCGCTCCCCCACGGACCAGGCGCAACAGCAGTCGGGCAGCCCTTCACCGAGCCCGACCGACCAGTTCACGGGCGACACGGTCGAGGGCGGAAAGATCCCCTGCGTCAACTGACACCGCGCACGCTCGCGTCACGCCATGGGCTCGCATTCGCCTGCCGGTCATGACAGCCACAGGGCTGCAGCCGGCATGAGTCGCGCGAAGTGACGCGGAACCAGCCGACCCAATGAACAGCTGACCCGATCTGACCGGTCCGGGGTCGCCGTTCTTGTCAGCCGGTGCGCGTAGCCGGGAGAGGACCACTCGTCGATGGTGAGAAGGAGGAGCTCGACGCCGATGCGTGCCGCGTGGCCGGCCGCGTACGCGAGTGCCCGGTCACCGCGGGGGCTGCCGTGGAAGCCCACCAGGACGAGCAGCCGGTGTTCCGGCAGGGAACGCCCGGTGCCGCTTGTTGCCATCGATGCCTCCCCACTCAGGGTGGGAATCCGCACGCCGGCCCCAGGGTGATCACCGTCACTCCTGCGGGGAATCGCGCATGTGTCCCTCCGTTCCGGTCAGACGTGCGTGGCGATGGCGCGGCCACCGGGCGCGCCTGTGGGCCACGACGGAGATCGGAGAGCAGGCAACGTGTCGGCAGTCGAAACCATTCATGTGGACGGGGTGTGGCGTCCCGCCGCGTCCGGAGCGCAACGCGAGATCCTGGACCCCGCCGACGCCGGGACGCTGGCGGTGGTGGCCGAGGGCGGCGCTGACGACGCCGATGCCGCCGTCGCGGCCGCCCGCCGCGCCTTCGACTCCGGGTCCTGGTCGCGGACGCCGGTCGAAGAGCGGGCCGCGCTGCTGCACGCCGTGGCGGACCTGCTGCGGCGCGACCGTGAGACCCTCGCGCTCATCGAGAGCCGTGACACCGGCAAGACCCTGGAGGAGGGCCGGGTCGATGTCGACGACGTGACCAGAGCCTTCCGCTACTTCGCCGACCTGGTGGTCGAGGACAGCGGTGGCCGGGTGGTCGATGCCGGGTCCGCGGACATCCGCAGCGTCGTCGTGCACGAGCCGGTCGGCGTCTGCGCGCTGATCACCCCCTGGAACTACCCTCTGTTGCAGGCCAGCTGGAAGATCGCCCCGGCACTCGCCGCGGGCAACACCTTCGTGATCAAGCCCAGCGAGATCACCCCGCTGTCCACCATCCACCTGATGCGGCTGCTGGTGGAGGCGGGCCTGCCGGCCGGCGTCGGCAATCTGGTCACCGGTGCGGGCGAACCGGTCGGCGCACGGCTCGCCAACCACCCCGAGGTGGACCTGATCTCGTTCACCGGCGGGCTGGCCAGTGGCACGAAGGTGATGGCCGCCGCCGCGCCGAGTGTGAAGAAGGTCGCCCTGGAGCTGGGCGGCAAGAACCCCAACGTGGTGTTCGCCGACGCCTGCGCCACCGAAGAGGGCTTCGACACCGCCGTCGACCAGGCGCTCAACGCGGCCTTCATCCACAGCGGCCAGGTCTGCTCGGCCGGCTCCCGGCTGATCGTCGAGGAGTCGCTGCGAGAGCGCTTCGTGGCCGAACTCGCCCGCCGCACCGCCCGGATCAGGCTCGGGCGCGGTACCGAGCCCGGCGTCGAGTGCGGGCCACTGGTGTCCGCGCAGCAGCTGGCCCGGACCGAAGCGTACGTGGCGTCCGCACTCGCCGAGGGCGCGATCCTGCGCAGCGGCGGATCACGCCCCGCACCCGCCGCGAACCGTCCGGCCACCGGCTTCTTCTACGCGCCGACCGTGCTCGATCGCTGCCACCGGCAGATGAGGGTGATCCGCGAGGAGACCTTCGGCCCGATTCTCACCGTCGAGACCTTCCGCACCGAGGACGAGGCGGTGGCGCTCGCCAACGACACCGAGTACGGGCTCGCGGGTGCCGTCTGGACCGGCGACCCGAGCCGCGCCCAACGGGTCGCCGGATGGCTGCGGCACGGCACGGTCTGGATCAACGACTACCACCCCTACCTGCCGCAGGCCGAGTGGGGCGGCTTCGGCAAGTCCGGCATCGGCCGCGAGCTGGGGCCCAGCGGTCTGCGGGAGTACCGCGAGACCAAGCACGTCTACCAGAACCTGGCGCCCCGCCCGGTCCGCTGGTTCGCCGGCTGACGCCGGTGACGAGCCGGCCCTTGGCGATGCGCGCCCCGGCGTACGCGTTCCACACCGAAGGAGCAGCACCCATGCCCGTGTATGACTATGTCGTGGTCGGCGGCGGCACCGCCGGATGCGTCATCGCGTCCCGGCTGACCGAGGACCCGTCGGTCCGTGTCGCCGTCATCGAGGGGGGACCCAGCGACATCGACCGCCCCGAGGTGCTCACCCTGCGCCGATGGCTCGACCTGCTGGGCGGTGAGCTGGACTACGACTACCCGACCACCGAGCAGCCACGCGGCAACTCCCGCATCCGACACAGCCGGGCCCGGGTGCTCGGCGGCTGCTCGTCGCACAACACCCTGATCAGTTTCAAGCCGCTGCCGTCCGACTGGGACGAGTGGGCCCGGGCCGGCGCGCAGGGCTGGGACGCCGAGGCGATGGCACCGTTCTTCGAGCGTCTGCGCAACAACATCGTCGCGGTCGACGAGAAGGACCGCAATGCCATCGCCCGCGACTTCGTCGACTCCGCCCGGGCGGCGACCGGAGTGCCGCTGGTGGAGGGCTTCAACGCCGAGCCGTTCCACGAGGGCGCCGGGTTCTTCGACCTGTCCTACCACCCGGAGGACAACAAGCGCTCATCGGCGTCCGTCGCCTATCTCCACCCGTTCCTCGACCGGCCCAACCTCCATCTGATGCTGGAGACCTGGGCCCACCGGTTGGAGTTCGCCGGCACCCGGGCCACCGGGGTGCGGGTTCGGACCAGCGACGGCGAGGAACTGCTCGTCGAGGCGGAGCGCGAAGTACTGCTCTGTGCTGGCGCGGTGGACACCCCGCGGCTGCTGCTGCACTCGGGCGTCGGGCCCGAGCAGGACCTGGAGGCACTCGGCATACCCGTCGTGCACGACCTCCCGGGCGTCGGGGAGAACCTCCTCGACCATCCGGAGTCCGTGATCGTCTGGGAGACCCACGGACCGATCCCGGAGAACTCCGCGATGGACTCCGACGCGGGGCTCTTCGTGCGGCGCGATCCGACGTCCGAAGGCCCGGATCTGATGTTCCACTTCTACCAGATCCCCTTCACCGACAACCCCGAGCGGCTGGGCTACAGCAGGCCGCCGCACGGGGTGTCGATGACCCCGAACGTCCCCAAACCGCGCAGCCGCGGCCGCCTCTACCTGACCAGCGCCGACCCCGCCGTGAAACCCGCCCTGGACTTCCGGTACTTCACGGACGAGGCGGACTACGACGGCCGGACCCTGGTGGACGGCATCCGCATCGCCCGTGCGGTCGCCGCCAGCGAGCCGTTGGCGAGCTGGCTCAAGCGCGAGGTCTGCCCGGGGCCCGAGATCACCTCCGACGAGGAGCTTTCCGAATACGCCCGCAAGGTGGCGCACACCGTCTACCACCCCGCCGGAACCTGCCGGATGGGCGACCCGGACGACCGACTCGCCGTGGTCGACCCGCAGTTGCGGATCCGCGGACTGGACGCGATCCGCATCGCCGACGCGTCCGTCTTCCCGACGATGCCCGCCGTGAACCCCATGATCGGAGTCCTGATGGTCGGCGAGAAGGCCGCCCGGTTGCTCGTCGAGAGCCCGGCCTCCGGGGGTGAGGCGTGATGTCCACCGGGACCGCCACCACGACCGACGAACCCGTGTTCTCCGTGCGCCACCTGTGGAAGGTCTTCGGGCCGAAGTCCGACCGGGTACCGGGTTCGCCGGAGGCCGACCTCAGTGCCGAGGACCTGCGCGCGCGTACCGGGTGCACCGTCGCCGTCCGTGATGTCTCCTTCGACGTCCGCAGGGGCGAGGTCTTCGTCGTCATGGGTCTGTCCGGCTCGGGCAAGTCCACCCTGGTGCGCTGCCTGACCCGGCTGATCGAACCCACCGCCGGCGAGGTGGTCATCGACGGCGAGGACGTGCGCGCCATGGACCACGCCCGGCTGCGGCATCTGCGTCGCCACCGCGCGGCCATGGTCTTCCAGCACTTCGGTCTGCTGCCGCACCGCACGGTGCGCGACAACATCGCCTACGGGCTCGAGATCCGGGGCGCCTCGAAGGCCGAACGCCGAGCCAGGGCCTGCGAGATGGCGGAGAAGGTCGGTCTCGGCGGGCTCGAGGGCCGCCGCCCCGGGCAGTTGTCCGGTGGCCAGCAGCAGCGGGTCGGGCTGGCCCGCGCGCTCGCCCTCGATCCCGAAGTGCTGCTGTTCGACGAACCGTTCAGCGCGCTCGATCCGTTGATCCGCCGTGACATGCAGGAGGAGGTCGTCCGGCTGCACCGCGAGGAGGGCCGCACCATGGTCTTCATCACCCACGACCTGACCGAGGCACTGCGGCTCGGCGACCGGATCGCGCTGATGCGTGACGGCCGGGTCGTGCAGTGCGGCACTCCGGAGGAGATCGTCGGTTCGCCGGCGGACGACTACGTCCGCGACTTCGTCCGCGACGTCCCACGTGAACAGGTCCTCACGGTGCGGCGGGCCATGCGGCCGGCAACCGGCGCCGAGGCCCGGACCGGGCCGGCCCTGTGCCCCACGACGCTGGTCACCGAGGCCATCGAGGCCGTCGCCCGTAGCGGTGCTCCGGCCCGGGTGGTCGAGGACGGCCGCTGCCTGGGCGTCGTCGACCACGAGCAGCTGCTCGCCGTCGTCGCCGGGCTCGATCCGACGGCCGCCCCGACCGGCCCGACGGCCGGCCCCCCGGGCACGAGGGCCGGCACGGGAAAGGCCGTGGCATGAGTTCCCTGACCACGACGGCCACCACCGCACAGGACCGGAGCCCCCGCGACACCGCTCGCCGACTGCTGACCCGACACGGCGGCGCGACCAAGCTGCTGCTGCTCGCGCTGATCGCGGCGATCGTGGTGCCACTGGCCGCCTCCCGCTGGGGAAGCGGCAGTTGGCCCCAGGCGCTGACCGTCGACCTGTCGCATCCGCTGGGGAGTGCCAGCAACTGGATCATCGACAACCGGGACACCAACCCCCTCTTCCTCTACTTCTTCGGCTACATCAGCTACGGCGTCGGGGACGCGGTGCGCGCCGTCTACCTGCTGCTCCTCGCACTCGGCTGGGCCGGCGTGACCGCCGCCGGCACGCTGCTCGCCTGGCGGGCGGCCGGGCCGCGGGTGGCCGCCACCGCCCTCGTCTCGCTCGGGGTGTGCGGACTGCTCGGCATGTGGGTCCCGACGATGCAGACCCTTGCGCTGATGGTCGTCGCGGTCCTCGCCTCGGTCGCCGTCGGCGCGCTGCTCGGACTCGGGGGCGGACTGTCCGACCGTACGTTCCGCGCCCTGCGGCCGGTCCTGGACACCATGCAGGTCCTGCCGGCCTTCGCCTACCTGCTGCCGTTCGTGTGGGTCTTCGGCATCGGCGTACCGCCCGCCATCCTGGCCACCGTCGTCTACGCCGCCCCGCCCATGGCCCGGCTCACCGCGCTCGGGCTCCGCGGAGCCGATCGCGGTGTGCTGGAAGCCGCGACCTCACTCGGCACCACCGGCCGCCAGCGGCTGCTGACCGCCCGCCTGCCGCTTGCTCGCCCACAGTTGCTGCTGGGTGTCAACCAGACCATCATGATGGC
Organism: Kitasatospora sp. NPDC052896; assembly: GCF_044547075.1. Lineage (NCBI taxonomy): Bacteria > Bacillati > Actinomycetota > Actinomycetes > Kitasatosporales > Streptomycetaceae > Kitasatospora > Kitasatospora sp. NPDC052896. The sequence continues at coordinate 350,498 of NZ_JBITZU010000006.1, read as the reverse complement.
CCTGTCGATGGCCGTCATCGCCTCGGTGATCGGGGCGGGCGGCCTGGGTGACCGGGTCTACCAGGCGCTGTCCACCGTCGATGTCGGCAACGCGCTCGCCGCGGGCATCCCGATCGTGCTGCTCGCCGTGGTCCTGGACCGGACGACCGGGGCCGCCGGAGCACGGATCGGCTCGCCGCAGCGGCCGGGCCGGCCCCCCGGGTGGCAGGTGTGGGGCGGGTCGGCGGTGCTGACCGCGGCCGCCGCGCTCCTCGCCCGGTCGGTGGGATCGAGTTCCTGGCCCGGCAGTTGGACGATCGACGTCGCCACGCCCGTCAACAGTGTGGTCAACTGGCTCACCGCCCACCTCTACACCGGCGTCCCGCTGCTCGGTGGCACGGCCGACTGGGCAGCGGACTTCACCACCTGGATCCTCGATCCGCTGCGCAGCGGACTGCAGGAGCTGCCGTGGTGGTCGGTCCTGCTGATGGTCGGCGCGCTCGCCTGGCTGATCGGCACCTGGCGCACCGCCCTCACCGCCGTCCTGGCCATGGCCGCGATCGGGGTGCTGGGCGTCTGGGGCCCCTCGCTCGACACCCTCTCCCAGGTGCTGGCAGCTGTGGCGGTGACCCTCGTCCTGGGCGTCGGGGTCGGCATCGTCGCGGCGCGCAGCCACCGGGTCGAAGCGCTGCTGCGCCCGGTGCTCGACGTCTTCCAGACCATGCCGCAGTTCGTCTACCTGATCCCGGTGGTCGCACTGTTCGGCGCGGGCCGGGCCGCCGGTACCGCGGCGGCCGTCGCCTACGCGGCGCCCGCCGTCGTGCGCATCACCGCCCAGGGTCTGCGGCAGGTGGACCCCGGCGCGATGGAGGCCGCCCGCGCGATGGGCGCCAGCGGCGGGCAGCAGCTACGGCAGGTCCAACTGCCGCTCGCCAGGCCGGCCCTGCTCCTGGCCGTGAACCAGGGCGTGGTCCTGGTACTCGCCGTCGTCGTGATCGCCGGCATGATCGGAGGCGGCGCACTCGGCTACAACGTGGTCTTCGGCCTTGCGCAGGGCGACCTGGCCACCGGCCTGATCGGCGGAGCCGCCATCGTCTGCCTGGGCCTGATGCTCGACCGCGTCACGCAGCCGACCCCGACTCCGACCTCCAAGGAGCGCTGAACCTTGGTTCCCACACGCATGTGCCGCCGTCCCCGTACCCCCGGCCGCGCCCGTCGCAGGACGATCGGCGCACTGGTCGCGGCCGCCGGGCTGGTCGCCGTCACCGGCTGCGGTGCGGCCGACATGACCAAGCAGAGTTCGCCGTACGCCGACGCCTCGGGCGCGAAGTCCGTCACCCTCTCCGTGCAGTCCTGGGTGGGTGCCCAGGCCAACGTGGCCGTGGCGCAGTACCTGTTGGAGCACGAACTGGGCTACCGGGTGGACACCGTCCAGGTCGACGAGGTCCCGGCCTGGGACGCGCTCAGCCAGGGCCGGGTGGATGCCATCTTGGAGGACTGGGGCCACCCGGCCCAGGAGAAGGAGTACGTCCAGGACAAGAAGACCGTCGTCCCGGCCGGGGACGAGGGCGTCACCGGTCACATCGGCTGGTGGGTGCCCCAGTACCTGGCGCAGGAGCACCCGGACATCCTGGACTGGCACAACCTCGACAAGTACGCGGCCGCCCTGCGCACCGCCGAGAGCGGTGACCAGGGCCAGCTCCTCGAAGGCTCGCCGTCCTACGTCACCAACGACAAGGCGCTGGTGAAGAACCTGCACCTGGACTACCAGCCGGTGTTCGCCGGTTCCGAGGCGGCACAGATCACCCAGATCAAGCAGTTCGCGAAGGAGCGGAAGCCCTTCCTCACCTACTGGTACACCCCGCAGTGGCTCTTCGACGAAGTGCCCATGGTGGAGGTCCAGCTGCCGCCGTACACCGACGCGTGCGGCGCCGGGGCGCCGGCCGACATCGACTGCGCGTATCCGACGACACCGCTGCAGAAGTACCTGAACGCCACGTTCGCCAGGAGCGGTGGCAAGGCCGCACAGTTCCTGAAGAACTTCCACTGGAGCGAGGACGACCAGAACGAGGTCTCGCAGCTGATCGCGGAGCAGAAGCTGTCGCCGCCCGCGGCCGCGAAGCAGTGGGTGACCGCGCATCCGAACGTGTGGAAGGCGTGGATCCCCCGGTAGTGGGGGCTCTCCCCCGGGTGACCCCCGGCTGAGCCGCTCCGCCCAACGGCCTGCCCCGGGCTCCTGGTGCTCGCATGCGTGCGGACAGCGTCAGCAGGCGAGCAGACGGTCCAGCATCGAGCGGTAGTCCCGCATCGCCAGCCGGAGTTGCTCGGTGCTGGGTGCCGGTCCCTCGGCGAGCGTGCGGAGTTCACCGCGACGCTCGCCGAAGTCGGCCGGCCCCAGCTGCCCCAGGGCCCGCCCCACCAGATCGTCCGCACGACGCACGGCATCCCTCGGGTCATCCACGAAACCCCGCTGGAGAGCGCTCCACTGCGCGACGAGCACCGGCCGCCGCCCCGGACGGACGCCCCGCCAGCGCGGCCCGGCCTTCGCGACGGGCCCGGCCGGTTCCTCGCGCAGCACCGCCACGATGAGTTCCGCCACCGCCACCAGGGCCATGCGCAGCTCCTCCGTCGGGACCGCCGCACCCTGCACCCGGACCATCACGGCGCGGGCCGCCCGGTACCCGGGGAGGCACGCGGCATGGCCGGCCGAGAGCGCCGCCAACCGCTCCTCCCGCGCCCAACCCATGTGATCCAGAATGGAGTTGAGCAGACGATCGGCCTCGGCGACCGCCCGCACCGGGTCCTCGACGAACAGTTCCTGCACCTCCTGGAGCCGAGCGGCCGCCCGCTCCCGATCGGCCGCCGGCATCGCCGCCGGGACCCGCCGCCGATCCTGGTCCAGCAGCTCCGTCAGCTCGTCTTCGGCCGCCCGGACATCACCGGCGTGCCGCAGCACGACCCGGTCGTACTCGGCACCGAACCGCCCGCGTAGTCGCCTGGTCCGCACCCGCGGCACCGCGAGAGCGAAACCCGACACGACAGCGAGCACCGCCACGGCGATCAGACTAATCAGCGTCATCTCCACTCCTTTCGCCAACACCCGGGCGCCGCGCCGGCGGTGGAACCGGCTCACCAGTACGCCCGGACAGCCGGATCACGCCTTGCCTCGTTCGGCGCGGGCAAACACCACCGCACCGGCCGACCACGTCCTCGTCGCGAACATTCCCGCCTTCCCTGGCCAGGGCTCGGCCGGCAGGTCTTCGGCGCAGTCGGCTGACGTCCCCGTACATGACTCGATTTGACGGGTGCGCTGCCGGGCGCAGTCGGTTGGGGGCCGGGCCGGCTCAGCAGCGGCTTTCCGGTTGGCCGCCCGAGTCGGCTCGTCGGTTGCCGCTAGCGAAGGGCCACGGCTGCCGCGCGGAGTTCGTCGAACGCGGCTCGCGTGAGGGTCGCCAGCTCGCCCGGGTCCTCGTCGCGGCTGGGGTCCGCCCACCGGGTGTATCCGAGCCTGAACGCGAGGACGCCGAGTTCGGCGGCCACCTGCGCCGTGGATTCCGGCACATCCCGCCTCTTCAACGCATCGACCATCGCCGCGGCCATGCCGATGCTCTTCAACGCGTTGCGCTCCTGCAACTCCGCGTTCGCCTCGATCGCCGCGTGCAGCAGCGGGCTGAGCTCGCGGTTGAACGACGTCATCGCGCCCGACGCGCGTTCCAGACCCGCCGCGACGGCTGTCAGCGGTGTCGCATCCGCGGGGGCGGCATCGATGCCCTCGGCCAGCAGGCGACTGAGAGCCTCCTGTCCCGACGTGAGGATCTCCCGCTTGTCGGCGAAGTGGCGGAAGAAGGTACTCCGCGTGAGCCCCGCCCGCTCGGAGATCTGGGCGACCGTCGTTTCGTCATAGCCCTGCTCTGCGAACAGGCCGAGCGCCGCCACGACCAGGCGCTGTCGGGCATCGGGCTTCCATCTCGGCATGGGGCCATCCTAGACGATGCGACACGTGTCGCATCAGGTACAGTGATGGGACACCAGTCGCATCACTCTTTGGAGCTCGCCATGCGCGTCTTCATCACCGGCGGAACGGGCCTGATCGGCTCCGCCGTCGTCGCCGAACTGCTCACCGCTGGCCACTCGGTCACCGCCCTCGCTCGTTCCGACGCCTCCGCGGCACGCGCCCAAGCCGCCGGCGCCGACGTGCTCCGTGGAGGTCTCACCGACCTCGAGGTGCTGCGAACCGGCGCGGAACAGGCGGACGGCGTCATCCACCTCGCCTTCAGCAACGACTTCAGCTCGCCCGACGCACTCGCACGAGGGGTCGCCGAAGAAGGCACCGCGCTCGCGACGCTCGGCGACACCCTCGTCGGCACGGATCGGCCACTCGTCACCGTGTCCGGCACGCCCCACGCGGCGGGACGCGCATCGACCGAGGAAGACCCGCTGCCGACCGACGGACCCGTCGGCGGACGCAGCCGGTCGGTGACCCGCGCACTCGCACTCGCCTCACGCGGCGTGCGCAGTTCGGCGGTACGGCTGCCGCGCACGGTCCACAACCAGGGCCGGGGCGGGTTCGCCGGGCTGCTCACCGACGTCGCCCGCCGCACCGGCGTCGCCGGCTACCCCGGGGACGGCGCCCAGCGCTGGCCCGCCGTCCACGCGCTCGACGCCGCCGTCCTCTTCCGGCTCGCGTTGGAGAAGGCTCCGGCCGGGAGCTCGTGGCACGCCGTCGCCGACGAAGGTGACGCGGTACGTGACATCGCCGCGGTCATCGGGCGGCGGCTCGGCCTTCCGGTCGAGCCGGTGCCGCAGGAGGGTTTCGGTCCCCTCGGCCCGATCTTCGCGACCGACCAGCCCGCATCCGGCGCCCGCACCCGCACGGCCCTTGGCTGGGAGCCGACGCAGCCGAGGCTGCTCGACGACCTGGAGAACATCGAAGGCTGAGACGCCTTCCGCACCGACCGGCGGTCGCAAAGGGACCCGGGCCCCGCCCACCCGAGCGGGGCCCCTGCGCGGCCCGGTCGCCCCAGCCGGTCCAGGCCGCGAGCGAGACCTGTTCGGTATCAGCCGTGCCCTGCCCACGCGGCGCTGCTGGGTTGTGTCGGGGACACCGGTGGGTCAGATCGCTTGTGGCCGGGGTGTCGGTTTCGCCAGGGTCCCGGGGGCGAGGCGTTCGGCGAGGGCGAGTGTCCAGGGGCTCACCACGGCGACGGTGATGGCTGCGCCGACGCCGGCCCAGGCGAGCGGGCCCAGGGGTGTGCAGCCGAAGAAGTGGCTGACGAGCGGCGTCTGGACGATGCCGGCCAGGACGGCGGCAGAGCCGACGGTGGTGGCCAGCACCAGGGGGCTGTGTTCCCGGCCGGTGAGGGTCTGGGTCAGTTGGGCGCCGACCACGCCGCACAGGGCCATGGTGCTGGTGCGCCGGGCGGTGCCTGGTGTGAGGCTTCCGATGAGCCATGCGGTGGTGGCGCCCAGTGCCGTGATGACGCCGCGCTGGCGGATCTGGCGGATCAGCGGTGCTCCCAGTGGCGCCGTGCCCACCGGTGAGCCGTCGACCGACCCGGCCTCGGCAGCCGTCCGCGTCCGGCTCGGGGTGACGGCCACGGCCATGGCCGGGAACATGTCGGTCAGCAGGTTCACCAGCAACAGCTGACGGGTGGACAGCGGCGAGGTCCCGGACAGGAGTGTGCCGAGCACGGTGAAGCCGACCTCGCCGGCGTTGCCGCCGATCAGGATGCTGATGGCGTCCGCCACGCTGCGCCACAGCGCCCGGCCCTCGGTTGCCGCTTCGACGAGGACGGCCAGGTCGTCGCCGGTGAGGACGAGGTCGGCCGCGTTGCGGGCGGCGGCGGAGCCGCGGGTGGCGATGCCGATGCCCACGTCGGCGGCGCGAATGGCCGCGGCGTCGTTCGCACCGTCCCCGACCATGGCCACGACCCTTCCCGCGGCCCGCAGTGCCTGGACGACCTGCAGCTTCTGTTCGGGTGCGACGCGGGCCACCACGCCTGCCTCGCGCAGGAGTCGGGTACGTCCCTGCTTGTCCAGGGCCGCGAGCCGGTCACCGGTGACGACCGTGGTGTCCGTGGGCCAGCCCAGCGAGACGGCGACCGCGCGTGCGGTCTGCGGGTGGTCACCGGTGAGCATGATCGGCTTCACTCCGGCCTCCCGCAGGCCGGCCACCAGGGTGGCGGAGCTGGCGCGCGCGGTGTCCGCGAGGGCGACGAACCCGACCAGCTCCAGCGCGGCCAGCGGCTGGCCGAGGGCATCCGCTGCCTGGCCCGGGCCGCTCAGCGGGCGCCGGGCGACGGCCAGGACCCGCAGGCCCTGGGCTGCCAGGTCCTTGCCGGTGGCGTCGGCGGCCGCGGGCAGGTGGGCGCAGTGCGGCAGCACGACTTCCGGGGAGCCCTTGACGACGAGCAGGTGTTCTCCGTCCCCGGTGTGGCCGACGGTGGCCGCGTAGCCGCGGCTGGCTTCGAACGGCTGGCCCTGGATCGGCGTCCAGTCCGCTCCGGGGTCGCCGGCGGCCAGGACGGCCTCGTCGGTGGCGTGGACGTGGCCGGCGTGTTCGTCGTCGGCCGGCGGGCACGCCCGGACGGCGTGGCGCAGAGCCTCGGCGGCCGCCGGGGCGTCGGCTTCGTGGACGGCGCCGTCGGCGGTGGCGAGGCGGACCAGGCGAAGTCGGTTCTCGGTCAGGGTGCCGGTCTTGTCGAAGCAGATGGTGTCGATCCGACCGAGGGCCTCCAGGGTGCGCGGGGCGCGCACCAGCACGCCGCGCCGGGTGAGCCGGCGGGCCGCGGCCATCTGGGCGACCGTCGCCACCAGCGGCAGTCCCTCCGGGACGGCGGCCACCGCCACGGACACCCCGCCGCTGACGGCCCGGCGCATCGAGTGCCCACGCAGAAGCGTCAGCGCGGACACGGCGGCGCCCCCGGCCAGCGTGAAGGGCAGCGCCTTGCGGGTCAGTTCCTTCAGGCGTACCTGGACCCCGGAGGCGGGCGCGCCGTGGGAGGCCAGGGCGGCGGCGCGCCCGGCCTCGGTCTGCTCACCGGTGTCCACGACCACGGCCCGGGCGTGACCGGACACGATCGTGCTGCCCTCGAACACCATGCACAGCCGGTCCGGGGCCGCCGCCTGCGGCGTGGCGGCGAGTTGCTTGCCGACCGGTAGGGACTCGCCCGTCAGGGACGATTCGTCCACCTCCAAGCTGTCCAGCTCGATCAGGCGCGCATCGGCCGGTACGACGTCGCCGGTGCCCAGCTCGATCATGTCGCCGGGGGCCAGGCATCCCGCGTCCACCGTGGTCGGCGCGGCCGGGTCGGTGTCGGGAACCAGGCGGGCCTTCTGCTTCTGGCCGGCGGCGAGCGCGGCGAGTGCCCGCTCGGCGCGCAGTCGCTGCACACCGCCGATGACGGCGTTCATCCCCATCGCCCCCGTCACCAGCAGGGCGTCCACGCCGGAGCCCACGATCGCGGAGGCGGCCGCACCGACGGCCAGGACGGGGGTGAGCGGATCGTCCAGTTCGGCTCGCACCGCGCCGACCAGCCGTGCCGAGAACCGTGCGGGGGCCAAGACGGGCAGCGTGGAGGCCGTCTGGAGCGCGTCGTGGGCGCCCTCCCGCACCCTGGACAGCGCGGTGGCTTCCGGGCGCGGATCGCGGGCGAGCCGGGCCAGTGCCTCGTCCGGTTCCAGGGCGTGCCAGGGCACCCGCGGCCTGGGCTGTGGTGCTCCGGTCGTGGCCACCTTCACCGCGGTCTGCCACCCCGTCACCAGCGCCGCGAGCGCGGCGGCGTTGACCGGCCCGAGCTGGAATCCGAGCGTGAGGGGGTTGGTCCGGCCCTTCGAGCGCCGGGTGGCCACCAGCAGACCCGACAGAGCCGCACCGGACTGGGCCAGAACCTTGGACTTCCGGCCCACCGCCTGGGCGCCGGGCACGGCGGCCAGCAGGCGCCACACCCCTGCCAGGCCGTCGAGCGCCAGCACGTCGGCGCTCCACACCACCGCGCTGCCCTCGTCCGTGACGGCGACGGCCAGATCGCTGCGCAGCAGACCGTCAAGGACCTCGTGGTCGCCTTCGGCCAAGCCCGCCGAGGCGCTGCGGCCGACGCCCAGCCGGGCAACCGTGAGCAGCACGTGGTCCGCTGCCTGACGGTCTCGTACGAAGTCGGCCAACGGGCCCTGCGCGTCGATGACTTCGTCCGCCAGTGCGGCGAAGTCCCCGAACGCGGGATCCTCGACCACCACGACGTGGAGGCCGGCCTGGCGGGCCGCGTCGAGGACCGCTTCCGCCAGCGGGTCGAGCTCCCAGCCGATCAGCGCCGTGCCGACGTCCCGGCCGGCCCTGGACACGACCATCAGGCCGGTTTCCGCGGATTCCTGCCCCGGCACGGGGCGTAGTTCCACGGCCGACGCCACGTCCGGCGACGTGGTGTCACCAGACCGGTCCAGGGCGGCCGTTGCGGCCTGCCAGAGCCGGTCGTGGTCCCATCCGGTCACGTTGGGATGGACTTCGAGGACGGCGCGGCGATTTCCGCGAAGCGCGCTCGGGTGGAGCAGCAGTGTGTCCACGGTCTCGAGATGCCGGAGCCGATCGGCGTCCCGTACCAGTACACCCCGGCGGGCCAGCGCGGTGCCCACCGTCGCGACGTAGGCTGCGGGACCGTAGCGGGCGGCCTTCGGGGAGCCGGCCAGGACGGCCTGCGCGGCTTCCCGGAGATCGCGCTTGAGGAGGAGGGTGGCGCCAGCTCCGATCAGACTGCCGGTGGCCGCCGAACTGGCGTAGTCCTCGGCAGGACAAGGGCGCTGGGGTCGACGCACCGCTGTGCCCGTGCCCACGCTCAGCCGCTCCGGTGAGCACAGCGCGTCGTGTGCGGTGTCGAAGGCGGCGGCCCGTGCCAGGGCCTCCGTCAGCTGGCCGGCCCGCAGTCCCGCGTCCAGGGCCAGCGCGGTCGGCGACTGGCCCGCGGCGTGGACGGTGGCGGTGGCGGCGGCCAGCAGGAGGTCGGCGCCCGGCTTGCCGAGCCGACGGTGAGCCATGGCGCGCACGCGCGGGTCCTCCCGCAGGAGCGTCACCGCGGCGGTGCACCACTCCGGGGTGGGCCTGTGCCCGGTCATCCGGCCGGTCACCGCGACCGCGACGCCGAGGGTGTCCAGGGCGAACGCCGCCGCAGCGGTACGCACCGGGGTGGGATCACCCGGATGCGTCGGCTCGTCCGCGACCGGATCGCCGTCGACGACCAGGCCGTGCCGGGCCCCCACCGCAGCGGCCCTGGCCGCGACGCGGTCGATCGCCACGTCCATGGCCGCCTCGACCACCAGCCTGGACAGCCCGCTGTCCCAGTAGGCGAGCACCACGTCGGGGTGCGCCATCAGCGTGCGGGCCGCCTTCTTGGCCGCGGCCTCCGCGCCCCTCCCGGCCGCCGGGCGCAGGGCGAGATGGACCCGCTCTCCCGCCCGCCACTCCTCGCCGGGCGTCAGCGCGTTGCGGGCGACACGACCGACCCGGACCGACGTGTCGGTCAGGGAGTCGGTGGCCCGCAGCGCCGTGTTCATGCCCAGGGCGGTCGCGTCGAGCGCCACCTCCGCGACCGAGCAGGCACCGCGCGCGGCGCGCAGCGGAACAGTCAGCGCCAGGCGCAGCCCGGTCAACGGCAAGCGGGTCAACGACTCCACGGCAGGGCCCAACTCTCGGTAGTGCGAAGCTTCGGTCTCAGTCAAGGGCGGGTTGGTCGGCACCCCGGCGGGGTGCGCCGGCCACGACGCCGCATCACCCGTCTGCCGGGGAAGGCGCGGATGCCGGCCGTCCCGCCCTGGCACGACCGCGTGACCAGTCCGGACACCGTCTGTGCCGGCCCGGACACCATCGACGGGAGCCGACCGCTCTGCTTGCTCACGCTGCCTCCTGCGCACACTGCGCGGGGCCGCGCCCCGCCCGGGTTGCTCGTTCGTCGCTCTCGGCTGCCCCGTACACCGCGGAACAATCCCGTGCCCTCGCCCTTTTCGGTGCGGCCACGCCGCCGCACGGAGGGGAACGCGTCGGGCCGGGGCGGACGGGTCCGTACGGCGCCCGCTCGGCGGCGTTCAGCCCTGGCTCGCATGCCACCTGCTCGGCGGCGGCGCGTCCTCGGCACTGCCTCGAAGGGGCGCGCCACACCTGACGCAGCGGGCGAAGCCCGCTCACCAGGCACCGCTTCTGTCGACTGGTGAGCGGGCTTCAGTACGCGGTCGGGTCAGGATGCGGCGACTGCGCCGGTGACGAGGTCGGGGTGGTGTTCGACCTCGCTCGCGTGGGTGTCCTCCGCGAACCGGGCGACGCTGTCGGCCGCCTGCGGCCCGTGGCGGACCACCAGGTAGCTGCCGGCCTCCAGGTGCCGGACGTACTTGGGCACATGGCGCTTGGCAATGAAGTGACCCAGCACCGCACCCAGTCCGCCGCCCGCGACCGCCCCTTCGGCCGCACCGACCGCGCCGGCCGCCAGCGGCCCGAGGACCAGCAGTGGCCCCACGCCCGGTACCAGGAGCAGCGCGGCGCCGGAGAGCACGCCGAACAGGCCCCCGGTCCAGGCACCGGCTGTGGCACCCGACTTGGCGACGTCCTTGGTGGTGACGAACCCGTGGACCTGGCTCTGGCTCTGCAGGTCCGTACCGATGATCGAGAGTTCGCCGGCGGGCACCCCCTGCACGAGCAGGATGCGAACCGCCTCCTCTGCGTGGTGCATCGACTTGTAGACACCGACGATCGCACTGGCCTCACCCATGAGAGCACTCCTCCGGTAGAAGAACGGCTGGCTCGCGGCCCCACCGTCGGGGGCGCGCTGCAGCCCGTCTACCCGCCACTCGCCCGGTCATACGGCCGCCCCGCCCCACTCCCTCCAACGAGCGCTGGGTTGGGTGGTCCGGCGGACCGTGCCCCCGACCAGGCAGGTGTCGTGAGTGTCGGAGCCGCTCTACCGCAGGAGGAGGTCGTGCCGACGTTCGAATTCCCATGCCCACCGTGCCCGCCTTCTTCCTGTTCCTGCACGCCCTGCTACCGATGACCCACCTGGGAGTGCTGGCCGAGGTGTTCACGCCCGAGTTGGTCGACCGTGTGACAGCCGAGCACGGCCATCAGGGCTTGAAGGAGTCCTTGACGTGCCTTCCGTCCCGCCTTCGGTCGCCCTTGGCCTGATCGGCCGCGCCCTCGGCCCGGAGACGCTCGCTACCGGTCACCATGCCGGCGTACTCCTTGATCAAGCCCTTGACCTTGTCACGGGTGTTCCGATGCCTGTCGTGGGTGTTCATCACGGCCTCCGATACGAACCTCGATCTTGGTACACGCCGTCGCCTGCCCCCGAACGGCCGGAAGATGCCTGCGAGTACGCGCACCGGCGTCGCCTCAGGATGCAAGGACCGGCGGCGCTTGCTCTGCGCCGACCGGGCCGTCTCCTGCACCTCGGCGTGCGGGGACATCGGCGCGTACCTGCTGACAAATGCGACCGGCCCGGTGGCAACGCCGCCTCCAGGATCCGGCGAGCGTGCCTGACGACGGCAGCGGACACGACACTGGCCTCGCAGCGATGGTTCATGCCGCCTGATCGCCTGCAAACGGCGTGGCCGGGCCCACCTCCTGGGGAGCACGTTCACCGGGCACGACACGCAGTTGTGGTCGGGTGGCCGAGTGTCCCCCAAAGAGGCGCTCCTCGAAGCGGCCGAGCAGGATGAGCGCACCGAGCAGGGCAGGGGGTATCAGCAGGGCGAACGCGATCACTGCGCCACCTCCCGAGCGGCAGAGACGAGTTCCTGTCCGCCTGCCCCGTCAGCCCCTTTCAAACGGCCTGAGGGGCCGCAGATCTCTCCTCGCCGCCCTCGGCCCTCGCCTCTTCGGACCCAGCAGATCGTCCAGGAACTCGACGCCGCCGGCGACCGCTACACCCACCAGGCGCCGCTCTGCCCGGACGCCGGACACGGCCTCGACACCTACCCCGGTCTCCCAGCCGGCGGCGTCCGACGCCGCCGCAGGGCACAGCGGCCAGCCGTCGCCGCGCCACTGCGGGTGCCGATGAACCGCGCCGGATCTGACGCCGGATCTTGTCCCGCGGAGGCGCTCTGGCGACGGGTTCTCGGCGCCTGCGCGAGGCCCGGTCCGCCGTCCCGCTCGGCCCTCCCTGAATCACTCGCAGGCCCCGGACGGTCGCCCGCCGCACCTACCCGCCGCGACTCCTTCTCCGCTTGGCCGCGTGCCGGGGGAAGGTCGGCGGCAAGGCAAGACGACCGGTCGCGCCGGGCATGCGCATGAACAGGTGGGCCATCTCTCCACCGAGATTCACGCCGATGGCAAGAGCCATGGCCATGGCTCCCGCGTGACCGATGTAGTCCAGACCGGCTTCGGGCTGGCGTTGGGCGAACGACAGCATGCCGAAGTAGAGCATGGAGCCCGGCATCAACGGCCCTATCGCGGCGGTGACGTGGGGCAGCGCGGAGGTCCGTCGATGACGGGCCATCAGCTGGCCGAAGAGGCCGACCAGTCCGGCCGCCAGCCCGGTGGCCAGAATCGTCTCGACGTGGGCGTTGACCAGCACTCCGTAGGTGGTCCACCCGATGGCGCTGTTGAGCACGACCAGCGGCACGGTTCGCCGGTCGGTCTGCAGCAGCATCGCGAAGCCGAGGGTCAGCAGCATCGCGGCCGTCAGTTGGAGTGGCGGGTTCCCGGTGCCGCCCAGGTTCTCGTACGGCTTCAGGTTCGCCCTGCTGTTGACACCCACGTAGAGCACCAGCATGACGCCGATCACGATGCCCGCCACCAGGTACAGCACTTCGAGCAGACGTGCGGCGGCGGTGAGGTAGAAGCCCGTCAGCCCGTCCTGCACCGCGGCGACCATCGGACGCCCGGGCAACAGGGCGAACAGTCCGCCGGTTACCACCAGCGAACCGCGCAGGTGCAGCTCGTTGAAGGAGAGCAGTATGCCCACCAGCGCGGCGGGCATCGCGGCGATCACGAACTGGTAGAACTCGGGCAGGCCACGACGGCCGACCAACGCGGCCAGCCGGTCCCCGGCACCGGCGGCGGTGAAGGCGCTGGCGAAGACGAACCAGGCCTTGCCATCCGCCCTGGCGCCGACCAGAAAGGTGGCGGCCCCCGCCAGCAGGCCCGAGGCGAAGGCGAGCAGCCACACCGGGTAGGGGCGCAGGCTGCGGCGCATCTCGGCCAGCCTGTGGTAGGCGTCGTCGACCGCCACCTGCCCGGCCACGATGTCCGAGGCCAGGCGGTAGACGGCGGCCAGCCGGGTGTAGTCGCAGGAACGGCGGCGGACCGTCCGCTCAGCGGTGATCGGCGGATCCACCAGCGAAGGCTGGTACGAGATCGCTATCAGCGTGAAGGTGACCCCCGGCTCGCATCGGCACAGCCGGTAGGCGCGGGCGACGCCGAGCATCGCGGCCTCGACGTCTTCGGCGGCCTCTCCGCTGGCGAGCAGCAACTCGCCGATGCGCAGGGTGAGATCCAGGATCCGCGCCACGTTGCCCGGTTCGGACTCGTTCTCACGTGGACCGCATTCGAACGCCGGGCGTTCGACCATCGGCGTGCGCAGCAGGATCCGCATCCGGTCCCGCCACGGAACGTCACCGGCAGGGGCCTGGCCGAGGACGGGGACGGCCTCCCCGCCGGCCGGCGGCCTGGGGCGACCCAGCCGCGCGCCGACGCCGTCCTCGGCGGACCGTCCGGACTCCGTCGAGGCCCCTTCAGTCCAGGCCCCGGACCAGTCCACTCCGTTCTGACCGGCCCCGGCCCCGGCCTCGTCGCCCAGCTGACCCTGCTCAGGCACTGCCGCTCCTCGCCGCCCGGCTCGTGTGTCACCCCATTCACTTTGCCCAATCGCGCACACTCGCGCACATATAGGACAAGACGGGATGAGGTGGGACGAGGAGCACGCGCCGGAAGGCTACCCGGCGCGCCTCTCCATCGGAGTGACGGGAAACCATGGTGACGGTGAGTGATAGCTGCCGATGGGCCGCCCAGTGGGTCGTGCAGTCGACGGCACAGCGCCGGTCACGGAGATCGGCGTTGCGGAGCCCGACCCCCTGTGCTCGTCGAGGCGTTCCAGGACGGTGCCGGCGAAGCCACCCTCAACGCCTACGGCAAAGGCCTCGCGCTCGCCCGCGGCCCGCACGGCGTGCGCGTCACCGCGGTCATGCCCGGTGTCATCGAGACCGCCGTCGAAACCGCCTGCGGCAGGCGGCGGAGCGCACCAGCCGCGACCCGGACACAATCCGCTTGAGCGGTTCGAGCGGCTTTCGGCCGGTACGCGATCGGGGCCCGACAGAGCCTCGGGTGTCCCGAGCGGGCTGCTTCCAGGGTTCAGTCGCGGATTGCGTGAAGTCGATTCCGCATCCATAGGCCCGGTGACGCTCCATCATCTCAGTGTGGATACTGACTGTGTGTGAGGTGAACTCCTTTCTGCTTCCCTGCCTCGTGGGAATGCAGATCGAGTACATGGAGGTGCGGGACGGCCACGTGGTGATCGAAGCACCGACGCCGGAGGCCACGGCGCCCCGAGGCGACAGGGTGTCACCGGCGAACGGCAGCACGATCCACTTCACGAAATCCGTGCTTGAACCGCTTCCAGCGGCAACTGTCCAGGGCTCCGAGATCGCTTGACCTTGCCCCAGCGGGAAGGACAACAGTGTCTCCGTGAATCACCTGAGCGAGCGGCCTGTGCTCGCTGATCAGGCAGGACGAAGAGGGAGATCCGCGTGACCGCGACCTGCGTCATTCTCGACATCGGCGGCGTGCTGGAGATCGCGCCGAAAACGGGGTGGGTGCAACGGTGGGAGGAGCGGCTGGAGCTGCCGCTGGGTACCGTGCATGAACGGATGCGCGACGTGTGGCGGGCCGGGAGCGTCGGAAGTATCGGCGAAGGACAGGTTCATACGCAGGTGGCAGCACGCTTGGGCCTCGACGCGCCCCAAGTCGAAGCCTTCATGGCTGATCTGTGGGCGGAGTATCTGGGGACACCGAACGAGGAACTCATCGCCTACGTGCAGGGGCTGCGGGGAAGCTGCGGGCTGGGCATCCTGAGCAACAGCTTCGTTGGCGCCCGGGAGCGGGAGACGGCGTCGTACCACTTCGACGAACTGGTCGAACAGATCGTCTATTCGCATGAGATCGGCATCGAGAAGCCAGCACCAGGTGCCTTCGAGGCCGCTTGCGCCAGTCTGGGGGCGCGGCCGGAGAGCTGTCTCTTCATCGACGATGTCGCAGTCAACGTCGAGGCCGCGAAGGCAGTGGGCATGCAGGCTCATCTGTTCGAGGACAACGCCGGGACGATCAGGCGCATCGCCGCTCATCTGGACGCCGGGCCCTTGGTTCCATGACGTGTCCCGCCCGGATGACGCTGGCCTGGCTGATGGGCGATCCACCGCGGCGGCCAGGCCTCGGACGTCCCGGGTGGAACGCTTGCAGCAACACCTGGCGGTACTCGCGGTGTTCGTCGAGCGGGAGGGGCATCCGAGGGTCCCCGCGGACGCTCGAGGGCGCGGGACGTATCTGAGCGCCCGACTGAAGAACCAGCAGGCCACGGCGGTGAAGCTGACTCACGGTCAGCTCGCGCGGCTCACCGAGGACGGGGTGGAGCGGGCGTGACCGGGCCAGCGGGCGGGGGTGAGCACGATGCCGGGTCACCGGCCTGGAGCCGGTGCCTGCCCGGCTGGGCTGGGGTGGGGAGGTTCTGGCTTGCGAGGCGCGGTTGTTACGCTGCCACGATGATCCTTCCGACCCTCGAAGAGGTACGCGCGCTGCACGAGAAGCACGCGCCGACGCACGAGGCACTGGACCTGGTGCTCACCCACTGCGAGATCGTCTGCGGCATCGCCGAGCAACTGCTGGCCCGTGCCGCCCTCCCACTCGACGCCGAACTGGTGCGGGTCGGAGCACTGCTCCACGACATCGGGGTCTACCGGCTCTACGACCACGCCGGCCGGCTCGACCACCGCAGCTACATCCGCCACGGGGTGCTCGGCCACGAGATCCTGCGCGAGGAGGGGTATCCGCAACGCCTGCGCCGCTTCTGCAGTTGTCACACCGGCGTCGGCCTCACCCGGCACGACATCCGCGAGCAGGGGCTGGCCATACCCGAGGCCGACTACCTCGCCGAGACCACCGAAGAGCAACTCGTGATGTACGCCGACAAGTTCCACAGCAAGGCCACGCCACCGACCTTCCTCACCGCCGACTCCTACGCCGCGTACGTGGCGCGATTCGGCGCGGCCAAGGTCGAGACCTTCGCCCTGCTGCGCGCCCAGTTCGGAGAACCCGACCTGACGTCCGCGCGGGAACGGTACGGCTACCCGCTGGCCTGATGGTGGCGAGGCGCCCCGCACGCGCACGGCGGTGATCCGCCATCCAGGCGGGCGTGCCGGCGTGGTGGTCGACCTCCTCCCCTGGGCTCTCTCCCGCGACTCGGCCTGAGTCGAAGCCGCCGTCGGGCAGGCCGACGTCGCGGGCGGACCGGTTCCAGCAGCACCTGCCCTTCTCGCCGCCCTCGTCGCATGGGGAGGGCACCGAAGGCCCCGCGCGCCCACAGGACCACGGAGCGGCCGTCGGACGGCTGGAGCAGGTCACAGGGCCGCGAAGCGGAGGGGATCACGACGGGGAGCGCCTCGGCTGCCGAGCAGGGCGACCTGGTGGGGCCACTGCCGGTCCCGGGGCGCGCGGGCTCACCAGCATGCGGATGTCGTCGGCGGCCCAGAGCACGAACCGCTCGATCGGGGTCACCTGGTGGCCGGGCACCGGCCGGAAGCGGAAGCGCTTGAGCAGGACGGCCAGCAGCAGTTCGGCCTCGACCATGGCGAGGGCGGCGCCCTCGCAGCTGCGTGGCCCGAGTCCGAACGGGATCCAGGCCAGCCGTGGCCGCTTGGCGCTCTCCTGCGGGGTGAACCGCTCGGGACGGAACCGCTCCGGTTCCGGCCAGTGCTCGGGGTTCAGGTGGACGGCCCAGAACGGGTAGAAGACCACCGCTCCGGCCGGGATCTCGTAGTCGCCGAGGGCGAGGGGTTCGGCCGTCTCCCGGGCACCGTACGGGCCGGGCGGATAGAGGCGCAGCGACTCCTTGAGGGCCATCTCCAGGTACGTCAGCCGTCGTAGGTCGGCGTACTCGGGCACCGCGCGGTCGCCGAGCACGCGGTCGAGTTCGTCCGCGACGCGTTCGGCGGCCTCGGGGTGCCGGCCCAGCAGGTGCAGGGTCCAGGAGACGGCGACCCCGGTGGTGTGGTGGGCGGCCAGCATCACCGCCAGGACGGTGTCGCGGATCCGGGCGGGACGCTCGCCGGCCTCGATCAGTGCGCCGATCAGATCGCTGCGGTCGGTGCGGCCATCCGAACGGTGCACCGCGATCACCCGGTCCACCGTGGCGCGCAGGTGGGCGAGAGCCTGCCCGGTCCGTTGGGCGCGTTCTTCCGGGGTGCCCGGGACCGGCACCTGGTACAGCCGTCCGAGGTATTCGGTGAGCACCTCTTCGAAGGCGGCGACGACGCTGTCCGGGTCCGCGCTGTCGCCGCCCAGGGCGTAGTCGCAGATCATCCGGAGGGACAGCGTGGTGAGGTCCTTCTGCAGTGCGACGGGGCCGCCGTCGGGCAAGCCGGCCCAGCGGTCCGCGAGTTCCGATGCCAGTGCGGTGAACCGCGCGAAATGCCGTTCGTGCGAAGGACGTCCGGCCAGCACGGAGAGCAACAGGCGACGCCACGGGGCGTGTTCGTCGGCCGGGAGGACCTGCAGGTTGCCTTCCTCGAACAGTGGCTCCAGGAAGGCGAACAGACGCTCCGGCCGGCGGTCGATGTGCGCCGTGGCCTCCAACAGCACCGGGTCGGCGATCGACACCGCCGACTCGGCACCGGGGAGTTGGAACCGCACGACGGGCCCGTACTCGGCATGCAGCCACAGCTGGTAGCCGTGCAGTCCGCCTGCCGCCGCGATGGCGCCGAGCCCGCCGTCCGATCGGGTCCCGGGACCAGGAATGTTCATGTCGGGCCTCCCTCTGACGGCTGGTCGGATTCTCCACCCGCGCGGTGGGCATCGCCAGCGAGAGCCGACGGCCGCGACGACCAAGCCGGCGCTCAGTCGGCCAGGTCGGCCACCGCGACCACGTGGTCGATCCTGACCCGGACCAGCAGCTCGCCCGGCACGCCGTTGCGCGCCGCGAACTCCTCCCGCCGCTCCTCCCCCATGTAGCGCGCGCCGATCCGTCCGGCCCACTCGCGCACCTCGGGCAGGTCGTCGCCGAGCGTCGCCGTCCCCCGGACCAGCACGAAGGAGAACGGCGGCCGCTCGTCGTCCACACAGAGCATCACCCGACCGTCACGAGCCAGGTTGCGGCCCTTCACGGTGTCCCGGCCGGTGTTGAACACGAGGTCGCCGCCGTCCAGCAGGAACCAGATCGGCGCCACGTGCGGGCTGCCGTCGGCCTTGGTGGTGGCCAGCTTGGCGGTGCGGGTACCGGCGGTGAGGAAGGCCCGCCACTGGGTCTCGGTCATCTGAGGCATGCGGCCCATGCTGGCCCAGGCCGCCCCGCGCGGCCGGGACAACCCGCCCAGGGCACCGGCCGGATCGACCGATCGGTTGATGCCCGGAAGCTGGCCGGGGCGAGGCCGGACACCCGCCCGGGCCGGGACCACTGAGCCGTGCAAGCTCCTCGCCGCGACGTCCGTCCGTTCGTCCGTCCGTCCGTCCGTCCGTCCGAGGAAACGCTCGACGAACTCGAGGTCGTCGCCGAAGAGCTCGAGGACGTCGCCGAAGAGCTCGAGGACGTCGAGATCCTGTCACGGGCTCCGAGCGTCAGGCAGCCCGTCAGGGCACCAGCTCCACCCATTGAGCGCGCCAGGCGGGTGGCGGGAATGGATCCGCGAAATACTGGGTCTCGTGGGCGACCTTTCCGTCACGGAATTCCATCACACTAACGGTGGGTACCGGTTTTCCGTCGTAGGCGATCGCATATTCGGTGACCCAGAGGTCCCCGTTGCCGAGAATCCGGCGCATGGTGAAGTCGAGCTTGGCCGGGTGGTGCGAGCGCAGTGCCTGCAGGTTGTGGCGGCCGTGGATGCGCTCACCCGACTGGGGATAATCGACCACGACGTCGTCGTGATAGATCTCGTGCTCGGCGTCCTGGTCCCCCGCGGCAGACGCTGCCCAGTGCCGATCCAGCGCCGCTCGGTTCTCCTGGTCCCCCATCGAGTTCCCTCCGATCACAGTGGTGTCGGACGAGGCCCACATCCGGTGCCCCGGCCTCCTGCTGACCACCGTAACCCTGGCAGCGACATGCTTCCTGACCACAGGCGCCAGGCCCCTTCCTCCTCCGCGCCAGCCGAACTCACGGCATTGCGGTCAGGTGCCCCCACCCCCCTGGAAGACCTGCCTTGACAGTGCAGGGGTGGGCGTCAAGCATGGAAAACATGGAAACGAATTCAGTTTCTGAAGTTTCCGAGGGCGACGGGCAGCGTGGCTCACCCGCGCGAGGCCCGGCGTGAGGAACAGCCGGCCGGCCGCCTCCACGTGCTCCGCGGGGCGATCCGCCCGGCACGCCCCCGCACCGACGATGAACACCTGCGGACGGTCATCCCGACGGCCCGCGATGACAAGCAGGGGGTGGTCCCATGACCGCGGCAACCAGCAGGGTGGCTCTGGTGACAGGGTCCAGCAGCGGAATCGGTGCGGCCACCGCGCGCCTCCTGGCCGCACGAGGGATGCGCGTGGTGGTCAACTACCTGCACAGCGCCGCGGCAGCCGAGGAGGTCGTCGCCGGCATCGAGGCCGCAGGCGGTCAGGCCATGGCCGTGCGGGCCGACGTGCGCGAGGCAACGGCGGCCGAGAGCATGATCGAGCAGGTCCAGGCGGCTTGGGGCGGCATCGACGTGCTCGTGCACAACGCGCTCACCCCGTACGTGGTCAAGCCGTTCCAGGACATGACGTGGGAAGAACTGGGCGGCAAGCTCGACGACGAGATGCGTGCGGCGTTCGCGGTCACCAAGGCCGTCCTGCCCGCCATGACCGAACAGGGCTGGGGGCGCATCATCTATCTCGGTACCGGTCTCAGCCGCCGGCCCCGGGAGGGCATGATCGCCCTGGGCACGGCCAAGGCCGCACTGGCGCAGTTCGGCCGGTACCTCGCCCAGGAACTGGGTCCGCTGGGCATCACGGTCAACGTCGTCGAGCCCGGCCCGGTGGACGACACCCGCATGTCGGCGGATGTGCTCGACGAGGAGCACAAGCGGCGGCAGGTGGCCGCCACCCCCCTGGGCCGCCTGGCACACCCGGACGACGTCGCCCAGGCGGTCGCCTTCTTCGCCAGCGAGGACAACGCCTTCATGACCGGTACCACGGCCGCGGTCAACGGCGGGATGTCCATGTACTGACGCCCCACTCCCCCGCGCGCACCGGGCCATGCCGTTCCCGTCCGCCGACGGCCGGACCGCAGCCGGCACATCGTCACCTGAACACCACGGCCCCCAGCGGCCGGGCTCGCGGCACGCACGGGCGCACGGCGGTGACACGATCAAGGGAGAACGTTCATGTACACGATCGATCTCGCCTACGTCGGGCGGGGCCTGCACGAGGAACTGGCCGCCTACATCGCCGACCAGCAGGGTTACTACGCCGACGAGGGCGTCCACGTCGCGCTGCACGACGGCATCTCCTGGGACGAGGAGCGGCTGCGCCGCTGCGCCACCATCGGGCTCGGTCGGGCGCTGCTGTCCCGCCTGGCCAACGGCACCCCCTGGGTCGCACTCAATGTCAACACCGACCGACCGCTCTTCTGGTTCCTCGCCCGACCCGGCCCGACCTCCCTGGCCGACCTGGCCGGCCGACGGCTGGCGGTGCACGCGCCCCACACCGCACCCGGGTGCTTCGCCCGGATCGTGCTGCGCCGGGCCGGCCTCGACCCGGACCGCGACATCCACACCATCGTCCGCCCGCCCGGCGACTACGGCATGGACCTGCGCTGGCTGCACGACGGCAGGGTCGACGCCGCCCTGGTCGGCAGCACCATGGCACCGGAGGCGGTGGCCGCCGAGTACGGCTGGAAGGTGCTGGCCTGGGTCGGCGACCACCTCCGGATCCCCACCGTGGGGGTGGCCGTCGACCCCACCCACATCCACCCGGACGACCCCGCGGTCCAGGCCGTCGTACGAGCCCACCGCCGCGCACTGCAGGTGATCCACAACGAACCCGACACCACGGTGCGGTACGTCCAGACGTTCCTCGGCCGACACACCGCAGACGAAGTCCGGGCCCACTACGAGACGTTCATCGCACCGTACTTCACCACCGAAGGCCGAGCCGACATCGGCGTCGGCGCCGCCGCGATCACCGCGGTCGCCGGCGAACTCGGGCTCCCCGCCGCCGTCACCGCGGCCGAGTTCTACCGCACCGCAGCCACCACCTCCCAGGAGCCCGGCGACGTCGGCGCTGCCGAAGCGCGGTGAGTCAGCACCTCGAGACCGCCCACGCGGACGGCCGCTGGACAGGGCCACACAGCGCGTACACCCGGCACCAGTCATCGATATCCCTGGGCCGAGCGGCCGAACGGCCCAGGGAGCCCGTCCGTTCGCGCTGGTCCCGGACCGGCACGGGACCGGCTGGCGGAGACCGGCGTTCCCGATGCCGCTGGACGGGGTGCGATTGAGCTGACTGCTCGTCATATCGTCATCTAGGGTGAATCGTCTCCGGATTCGACCGGGGCTTCACGAGGGAAGGCGATCATGGGGGAACTGGACGGCAGGACCGCGCTGGTGACGGGCGGCTCGCGCGGGATCGGGCGCGCGGTCGCCCTGCGGCTGGCCGCCGAAGGAGCGCTGGTCGCGGTCCACTACGGCGGCAACGACGCGGCCGCCGCGGAGACCGTGGCCCGGATCACCGGGGCCGGCGGCCGGGCGTTCAGGGTGCGGGCCAGGTTCGGCGAGAGCGGCGCGGTGGACCGACTGTTCGAGGGGCTGACCGCCGGGCTGGCGGACCACGGCGCGGAAGGCCTGGACATCCTGGTGAACAACGCGGGCATCCACTCGGTCGGTTCGATCGGCCAGCTCACCGAGGAGGAGTTCGAGCGGCTGCTGGCGGTCAACGTGAGCACGCCGGTCTTCGTGGTTCAGCGGGCGCTGCCACTGCTGCGGGACGGCGGACGGATCGTCAACATGGGTTCGGCGGCCACCCGGATCGCGGCCCCCGTCCAGATCGGCTACACCGTCACCAAGGCGGCGCTGGCGGCCCTCGGCCCGTCGCTCGCCCACGAGCTGGGCCGGCGCGGGATCACCGTGAACACCGTCGCCGCCGGAGTGGTGCGGACCGACATGACCGCCGGCTTCACCACGGTTCCCGAAGCGGTGGCCGAGCTCGAGTCGATCACCGCCCTCGGACGACTCGGCGAGCCGGAGGACATCGCGGACGTGGTGGGCTTCCTGGCGGGCCCGCAGGGGCGCTGGGTGACCGGCCAGACCATCGACGTCTCCGGCGGCACCTACCTCGGACCGGTCGCGGCCGGCTGATCCACCCGGGGCGCCCGCCCGGGTTGTTGACGTCGGCTCGGCCGGGGCCCGGGACCGGGACGTTCCTCGGTGCGGCCGCGCCCCGGGAGGTCCGTCGCGTACCCGGGACGTGGACGTCGGGTGGGGTCAGCCTTCGGACCTGACCTCGGTGTCGACGAAATCGCCGATGGCCTCGAGGACCGTGCCCGGCTGCTCGATGTGCGGGAAGTGCCCGGCCTCCGGGATGGCCCGGAAGGTGGCGCGGGGGAAGGAGTCGGCCAGGGCGCGCCCGTACTCCAGTGGCACGATGCCGTCCTGCTCGCCGGCGAGCACCAGCACCGGGACGGTGACCCGGTGCAGCCGGCCCCGGAGCTTGGGGTCGTGGCAGAAGGGGTCGCCCGCGTAGACGGCAAGGGTGCGCTGGTTCGCGGCCATCGCGGCCTTCTGCTCGTCGCCGAGCGCCGCGAAGTCGGGGCGCAGCTCGGGCTTGAAGAAGGCCAGCTCACCGGTCTTCGCCGGGCCGAGGTCCGCCGGGTTCACGATCTCCAGAGGCGGTTCGGGCTTGATGCCGGTGGAGCCGAGCAGCATCAGCGCGGTGATCCGGCCGTGGTTGTCGCGCAGTCCCATCTCGGCGGCGATCCAGCCGCCGACCGAGCTGCCGGCCACCACCACGCTGGTCAGGCCGAGCGCGTCGATCAGGTCCAGGTAGGCCGAGGCCAGATCGGCGATCGAGTCGACCGACTCCGGGCGGGGGGTGCCCTCGAACCCGGGGTGGGTCGGCACGACCACGTAGGCGTGCTGGGACATCGCGGCGGCGAATCCGGCCATCGAGCGCGGCCCGGCGCCGCCGTGCAGCATCAGCCCGCCGGTGCCGTCCGTGTTCTCGCCGAACTCCTGGAGGGAGACGGACAGACCGTTGGGAAGGTCGATGGTGCGGGTCGTACTGGTGGGGGTGGAGATGGTCATGGTGAAGGTTCCCTCGTCGATGCGGATGGCGGTGTGCACGGCCCGTGCTGCTTCAACCGGGCACGTGGATCACGGCCGACTCTCTTTGTGAGAGTCAACTGTTATTACTATAGGAAGCCTCCGCGCGCTTGTGCAAGTGAACTCTCATCAGGAGGGCCACCTCGCTCATGCCCCCACCGCGGACTGGCGCCAGGGCCGGCGGCGGACATCGTTCATGACCGACTCGCCACGACAGCCAATGAAGATAGATGGCAACTCTCTTTATGCGAGTTCCCTCTCGTTATCAGAGTTACCTTGCTACAGTGGCCGCGTGGAGCAGAGCGAAGCGACGACCCACCAGAGCACCAGCAGCCGCGGCGACCAGAAGCTGCGCACCCGCACGGCGATCCTGCGGGCCGCGGCCGAGCTGATGCGCACCGGCCGCGGGGTGACCATGCCGGAGGTCGCCAGGGCCGCCCTGGTGTCCGAGGCCACGGCCTACCGCTACTTCCCCGACCTGGCCAGCCTGCTGCAGGAGGCCATGACCGGGCAGTGGCCCACCCCGGAGCGGGCGCTGGCAGCCGTCACCGACTCCCGCGACCCGGTCGAACGCATCGCCGCCGCGACCGAGCACCTGTTGCGCCTGGTGCTGACCTACCAGGGCGCGACCCGCACCATGATCGCCGCCACCATCACCCGCCCCGGGGCCACCAGCGCCCGTCCCGCCCTGCGCCTCGGCCTGGTGGACCACGCACTCGCCCCTCTGGCCGAGACCCTCGGCGCCACCGACCCCGCTGCCCTGGCCCGGCTGAAGCACGACCTCGCCATCGTCATCAGCGCCGAAGCCCTCTTCACCCTCACCGACCTGTGCGGGCTCGACCCCGACGCCGCCATCGCCAGCGCCGTGCGCACCGCGACCACCCTCACCCGCGCGGCCCTGCGCGAAGACGCCACCGTCCGGCCCGCCGAAGCCACCAAGCGACGGCTTGCGGACGACTGCCCAGGCCGGCCCAGCCCGGCGTCGGTGCCGACCAGGTCAACGGGCGGATAGCCCTCAGCTTCCTGGGAATGCGCAGCACCCTGGTCCGTCGCGGCCGGCGGAGCACCGCGATGGCCGGCGAGGTCGACCGAGCCGGCCTCGCCGGCTCAGCCTCCGGCTGCCCGGCGGGAACTGTCAGCCAGGCCCCGTGACCGCGCCGGTCGGTCCAGGCGCCGGCAGTGAGGTCGACGCACGCTGGTCGAGGACCCGCACCGCGAGTTCGCCCCAGCGGATGTTCTCCCGCTCGAACTCCATGCCCCGCAGCAGGGTGAGGTAGGGGCCGATGCGCTCGGCGTCGGCGAGGTGGTCGTCCTCGCTGCGGCCGTTCAGGAGTCGGGCCTGGAGGCGTTCGTACCGGGCCAGTTTGGCCGTGGCCCACGCGACGCGTTCGGTGATCGCCGCGCGCACGGCCTCCGCGTCCCCGGTGTCGACGCACTGGACCTTGACCAGCAGCTCGTCGCGGATGGTGGTCGGCCTTGTCGCAGGCGCCACGGTGTGGTCGCGCACGGCGGCGAGACCGGCCTCGGTCAGCGAGAAGAGACGCTTGGTGGGGCGCCGTTGCTGTTCGACCACACGGGCGCGGATCAGCCCGTCACGCTCCATCCGTTCCAGCTCCCGGTAGAGCTGCTGGGGCGTGGCCATCCAGAAGTTGGCCACCGACGCGTCGAACCCCTTGGCGAGGTCGTAACCGGATGCCTCGCCCTCCAACAGGGCGGCCATCACCGCGTCACGCAGAGCCATCCCGCCAACCTAGCACCCGGCTGTCCCGGCGAGGCAGCGACCGATCAGCCCTGGACTCCCGGCGCCGACCAGCCTCATACTCCTCGATACACCTATTCAACTAGTTGAATATGAGGTTGCCCCGTGCACCCGTTCCGCAAGGCCGTCGAGGACCGCGACGAGCAGGCCATCGAGGCCCTCCTGGCCGACAACGTCGTCTTCACCAGCCCCGTCGCCTTCAAGCCCTACCCCGGCAGGGCGATCACCGCGGCGATCCTGCGCGGAGTACTGCGCGTCTTCGAGGACTTCCGCTACGTTCGCGAGATCGCCGACCCGGGCGGCCACGACCACGCCTTCGTCTTCACCGCGACCGTGTCCGGCCGGCAGATCCACGGCTGCGACTTCCTGCACTTCGACGAGGACGGGAAGATCGACGAGTTCACCGTCATGGTCCGCCCGCTCTCCGCCGCGCAGGCGCTGGCCGAGGCGATGGGCGCCCAGTTCGACCGGATCGCCCAGGAGGCGGCCGGACACTGACCGCGACCCGACCCAGGGTGCTAACTTAGGTGAGCCTAACTATCGGATCGACGTAGCCCAGGGGGACCCCATGGCAGACCAACCGGCCCGCAGGACACCGCAGGCCCGCCGAGCACAGGTGGTGCGCACCGAGCGGATCACGCCGCACATGGTGCGTCTGGTCCTCGGCGGAACGGGCCTGGAGACCTTCGACGCCACGGAGTTCACCGACCACTACATCAAGGTGCTCTTCGCACCCGAGGGCGTGAGCTACCCGGAGCCCTTCGACCTGGCGCGGATCCGCGAGGAGTTCCCGCGTGAGCAATGGCCACTCACCCGGACCTACACGGTGCGGGCCTGGGACCCGGGGCTGCGCGAGCTGACCGTCGACTTCGTCGTGCACGGCGACGAGGGCCTGGCCGGACCGTGGGCGGCCCGCGCGCGGATCGGTGAGACGGTGCACTTCCTGGGCCCCGGCGGCGGCTATGCCCCGGACCCGGCCGCCGACTGGCACCTGCTGGCGGGCGACGAGAGCGCCCTGCCCGCGATCGCCGCGGCGCTGGAGCGGATGCCGGCCGACGCCGTGGTGCACGCCTTCGTGGAGATCGCGGACGCCGCGGAGGAGCAGAAGATCGTCTCACCCGCCGGCGTCGAGGTGAACTGGCTGCACCGCGGCGAGCGCCCGGTGGGCGAGGCACTGATCGAGGCGGTGGGCGCGCTGGACTTCCCCACCGGCACGGTGTCCGCCTTCGTGCACGGCGAGGCGGGCTTCGTGAAGGAGCTGCGGCGCCGGCTGCGCATGGAGCACGGCATCCCGCGCGAGCGGCTGTCGATCTCGGGCTACTGGCGGTTCGGCCAGAGCGACGAGGCCTGGCGGGCGACCAAGCGCGAGTGGAACGCCCAGGTGGAGGCCGAGCAGGAGCGGGCCGACTAGGCCTGTCTCCTCGGTCATCCGCGGATCCGGACGAGGATGACCGCGCGGTGGTGTTCCGCAGGTGGGAGCGGATCGCGTGCGAGGCGCGGTCCGCGATCACGGGGTCGGGCCCGGCACGTGGTCCGCTGTCCCACCTGGCGGCATCCTGGCGGAGACGACGGGAGGGGGCAGCCGGACGGTCGTCGCCCGGAGGCCCTCTTCGCGCTGCCGGTCGGGTCAGAGCCCGGCCGCCTGTTCCACCAGGTCGCCGGGATCGGTGTTCGCTCCACACAGCACCACGACGACCTTCTCCCCGTTGCCCGGCCGGTAGCCGCGGCTCGGCGCGGCGGGCCTGGTCGGCAGGTCCCGGTCGGGAACGTGGTGCGGCGGAGCCGTCAGTGCGGCCAGCGCCGCCGCCGCCCCGTGCTCCACGGCCACCCGGCGGTGGTCCCACAGGGCCTGGCGGGCACGGACGATCTCGGCGTCCGGGACGAGTACGGAGTGGACGCCCTCCTGCTGGGCGGCGTGCAGGGCCATGGCGGAGGTGCGGCGGGCGCCGAGGGAGTCGGCGGCGACGGAGTCCACGGTGACGTCGACCGGGCGACCGGCCTCGACGGCGGCGTTCAGCGCTCGGCAGTTCTCCGGCTCGACGGCGACGGTGCGGATGCCGTGCCGCCGGGCCGCGGTGGCCACGCCGGCGAACAGGCCGCCGCCGCCGACCGCGACCACCACGGTGTCCAGCCCGGGGACCTGCCGGCGGATCTCCTCCAGCAGGGTGCCCGCCCCGGCGGCGATCAGCGGGTGGTCGTAGGCGTGCGAGGCGAGTGCGCCGGTCGCGGCGGAGAAGTCCTCGCAGGCGGCCAGCGCCTCGGCGTACTCCGCGCCCACCAGGCGCACGTCGGCGCCGAAGCCGCGGAGCTTGGCGACCTTCACCGCCGGGGCGGTGGTCGGCAGGAACACCGTGGCGGTGACGCCCTGCCGCTGGGCGGCCCACGCGCAGGCGAGTCCGGCGTTGCCGCCCGACGCGATGGTCACCCCGGCGTCCGGGAGGGTGTCGGCGTCGCGGTGGGCCTGGATGAAGTTCTGCGCGCCCCGGGCCTTGAAGGATCCGGTGTGCTGCATGTACTCCAGCGCCAGCCACACCTCGCACGGCTCTTCCGGACGGTCGTCCAGCGGGTCACGGTGCGCGGTGCGGATCGCGCCGGGGTCGGCCGGGGCGAGGGTGACGGGGCGGATGCGTCCGGCGATCCGGTCGGTGGCGGCCTTGATGTCGCCGTACGTGAGCTGGTGCACTTCGTTGCTCCTGCTGGGAGAGGGTCAGGACCAGGCGATGAGCTGGCCGGTGGTGGTCAGGGCGAGGAAGAAGGCGAAGGCGATCCGTCGCTGCCCGGGGCAGGGCTCGACCGCGTGGAAGTTGGCCGGGTTGAACAGCAGTCCGTCGCCGTGCTCCGGCCGCAGGCTGACCCGCTGGCAGTGCTCGACGGTCTCGGGCCGGTAGCCGTACGCCTGGCGGTGACGCTCGTCGGCCGGCTCCCAGCGGTGGCGCCACACGGTGGTCGCCCCGCCGGTGACCGGGACGGCCACCCAGACGTTGAACGCGAGCTGGGCGACGGTCTCCTGGTCGAACAGGCCGGTGGGGAACTCGCGGTTCAGGTCGTCGTAGTGGACCAGCGCGCCGGCGTTGATCTCGCGCAGGGTGCCACCGAAGACCGCCCGGCCGCCGATGGTGGCCGGGGTGACGGCAGCGCCCCAGGCGGAGCCGAGCCGGGCCAGCGAGACGGCGACGGGGTCGGGGCGCATCCCGGCCCGGTGCCAGGCCGCCCGGGCGGCCTCGGCGTCGCACCAGTACCGGTCGGCGTCCAGCCGGCCGTCCTGGTCGCGGTAGTCGTTGAGGGCCGGGCCGAAGCGGACGATCGGGGTGGGCACCCGGGCCGGGGCGTAGTCGGCGGTGGGCAGCCGGCCCAACGCGGCCAGCGCGCCCGCGCAGGTCCGCCGGTCGAGGAAGTCGGGGACGCGGACGGCGGCGAGGGTGCCGGCGGCGAGGTTGGCCAGGTGCCGGTCGGTGAAGGCCGCGGTGTTCACGGCGGTGAACAGCGGGTCGAGCGCCGTGGTGCGGGGCATGTCGCCTCCGTGAGGAGATGGAAGCCTACCGTGACGATACGCCGTACCGTACGCTGACTCACATGCCAAGGCAATCCACTTCCCTGGACCTCGCGACTCCCGAACGCATCGCCGAGCAAGCCCTGTTGATCGTGGATCAGCAGGGCCCCGGCGCGCTCAGCTTCCGCACCCTGGCCGCCGCGCTGGACATCTCCGTGGCCTCGCTCCAGCGCCGTTGCACCGACCTGGCCGGCCTGCTCGACCTGGTCACCGACCAGCTCGCCGCCCAGCTCCCGGTCGTCGCCGCGGACACGGACTGGGCGAGCGCCACCGAGACCCGCTTCACCGCACTGTACGAGCTGCTGACGGCCCATCCGGGCCTGGTCGCCCTGCGCGGTGGCCGACCCTGGCTCGGCCCGCAGTTGCTGAAGCGCCTGGTCGAACCGCAGCTCGCCGGCTCCCTCGCGGCCGGTATGACGCCCGAGGAGGCGATCGGCTGCTACCGGCGGCTGTACCTGCTGACCCTGGGCTGCGCGAGCTTCGTCGACCACCGCGACCCGAAGGCCGCCCAGGCCGCCACCCGGCGGGCACTGGCCACGCTGGACCCCGAGGAGTTCCCGGTGCTGACCGGCCACCTCGCCGCCATCCTGCCCGCCGTGGTCGACCACGGGGTCTACTTCGGCGCGCTCCGCCAGCTCATCCACGCCGCCGACCCCGTCCGGGACGGCCTGCGCACAGGGACCAACCGGTGACCGCTCCCCCACTCCGGCCGAGCAGGACCCGGTGCCGCCCGGCATCACCGCCTCCCCGCGGCTGCTCGCCGCCCCTGGCACGGCGAGCGTGAAGGGGGCCTGGCGGCGCCGGCACCGCGATGCCGCCGCGGCGGCCCTGGACAGGGCACAACACGCGGGGGCGGCTGCCGGATCGAAGGTGCGTCGGACATCAGAATGAGTACTTCGTGCGAGAAGAGCCTCCTGGACCTGCTGGCACCGGGCGGGAAACTGGTCAGTTACGGACTGATCGCCAAGGAGCCGATCTCGGTGCACGCGTCGACACTGCTGAGCAAGTCGCTGACGGTGCGCGGCAGGAACATCGGCCGGTGGCCGTCCGAAGCCTCCACCGAACAGCGGCGATCCGACGTCGCCACCGCGCGACAGATCGCGCTGGCGCTCACCGACCAGTTCGACGTGGCCGCCACGTACGGCCTGGCCGAGCTGGCCGACGCCGTCGAGCACGCGGTACGGCCCGGCAAGATCGGCCTCGTCCTCGTCCGCCCCTGGTGACCGCCGCCGTAGCCGGCAGACGCCAAGCCGCCACGCGGCCGTCGTCGACCACCTCGCCTTCGGCAGCGTCCCGCCGAACGGTGGGCTGCGGAGCGGCGGGCGCCGGCGGCGGATCGGGCACGCCCTGGTGCGATCCCGTCGCCCGGCCGCGCCATGCCGGTCGGCCACGTCGAGTCACAGCTGGGGAGGCACGTCGCCGCCGAGGAGGGTGACCAACTGGGCGAGGAGGGCGTCGAGTTCGCGGCCGACCTCGGAGATCCGCGGGTTGCCGTAGCTGGCGAACAGCAGGCTGGGCTGGTCGACGGCGAGTTTGGTGTCACCGTCGGGGTCCTCGTAGAGCAGGGTTCGCAGCGGTGCGTGCAGCATGACTGACGGGTCGTGGCGAAACATGCGCTCGGCGATGGTGTGGTTGCCCATCAGGTACTGGGTGGCTTTCCAGGGGGACGACGAGCCGGCCATGAGGGCGGTGATGTCGTCGCGGTGGTAGCGCATGAATCCGTGTGGGGCGTTGATCTCGGCGAGCTCGAGCGTGGCCTGCCAGGAGGCCATCTGGAAGAAGCGGTGGAAATCAGTCTCGGGGACGAGGGTTTCGTAGTGCTCGCGCGCCGTGTCGTAGGGCTGGGGAAGCGCCACGACCAGCCGCCGGGCTGGGTGGTCGATGACGGCATTGTCCGTAGTCATGGCTGTGCCTGTTCGCGGTCGGAATGGACGAGCTCGACACCGTGGATGTCGAGCGTGATGGAGGGGAGGTTGAGGTTGACGCTGTTGTCGGGGTTCCGGCGGAAGACCCTCCGCCGGGTCGCCACGAGCAGCCCGTCGAAACTCCGGTAGCGGCTGGTGTAGTGGCCGACGAGGGTGCTGCCGTTGACCTCGGCGACGTAGTCCATGCGGCGTTGCGCGCCGAGGGTGTCGAAGTAGAACACCTGGTCGGGGCTGTGTGTGGCGATTTCCGGTGGGAAGCGCACCCGCAGGCGCCGCCAGGTCTGCCCGGCCTCATGCCACGGTTCGATCTCGCGGGCCCGCACGTCTGGACGGGTGAACAGGAACGGTGTGGTGAAGTAGTTCCAGCATGCGTAGCCCAGGAAGTAGCCGAGGTGCAGGGCGTCCCAGGCGCTGTTGCGCAGCATTCCCTTGAAGCCGGCACGTGCGGGGGCGAGGGTCTCGACGGGTTCGCCGTCGAGGGTCCGCATGGTGACGCTGTCGGTGGCGGCGTCGAAGACCATCTGCTGGTCGGGACGGGTGAACGGGCTGAACACGATGTGCTCTCCGACCGTGTCGAGCGTCAGGAGCTGGTCGAACGTCTTCTCCGGCGGCCAGCCCTTCGTCGCCCAGATCGGGCCTCCGATGGAGATGTCGATCTTCAGGCCACGCAGGGTGTCCCAGAGTTCTTGACCGCCGGTGGTGGCGATCGCCAGATCGAGGAGTTCGTCACTCATGGACCGGGTGCTTTCCGTCGCGATGCGTATGGCCGTCAGCGTGCAGGGAGCGGGAATGGCACGCAACCGCTGCGGCGGACCTCGGCATCGAGATCGACCGCCACGGGTCCTCGGCCGGCCCCGCCGCTGCCGAGGAAGTCGGTGACGAACCGGCGCGCGTACGCCGCGTCGAGACCGGCCGGACGGAACACGACGCGGACCCGTAGCGGAAAGCGTGTCCTGTACGTACGGACGCCGCAGGGATCGGACCTGCTCGGCTTCTCCCCGACCGCGTCCCCGTGACACCGGGCGCCTGCCGGCCGCGCTCGCCGAGCTCGGCCGCGACTGACATCGAGCCTTCGATCAGCAGGCGATCTCCTGAACAGAACGGAAAATGAAAGGTGACATCCGCGATCTGGTGTATGATTTGAAACCTGAGGGTGGCCTCCGGGACTGGTATCACGGTGATGCCGACGGATCACCCGCCACTAGGGGGAAGCACCATGACCTACCAACTCGAAGCGGCGCGGGCGACGATCGACGAGCGTCTGCGCGCGGCCGAGGAGTACCGCCTCATCCGCGCGGCCCGACTCAAGAACCGAGCCGAGCGCACCACCCAGCGCGCCCGCCAGGCCCTGACCAACCTGACCGCGTGAACTCCCCGATCGCAACGGGCCGTCACCGAATCACCGGTGACGGCCCGTCCTGCTTCCCACGCTGAAGATCCGCCGCGAACCAGCCGGCGCCGCCTGGAGCCGGCGCCGAGGAAGCCCGGGGCTGCCCGGCCCTCGTGACCTGCGGCACGGCCCTCGGCGAGTTGACCGACGCCCTCGAGGCCGGGGACGTCGACGTCCCCGGCCTCTCCGGCGCCCGGCGAGCCATCCAACCCGGCACGTCCCGGTTCGGCTCCGCCCGCCGCTCCCCATCGGGGTGCTCCGCCTCGCCGGGGCCATCCGGCTACCGGAGTCCCCCGCCTGACCCCTCGTCCGCCCGATCCCGCGACCGGCGCGCGGGCGTCAGCCGGCGACGGGCCCGAACGGCGCGGACCCGTCGGAGGTCTCGGGCGCTTCGGCCCGCGGCGCCCGCGGCGCGACCCCGCCGACACCACCGTTGAGATCCCGGTGAACCACCGCGGCGATCGCCTGGATCGTGTCGATCCCGTCCGATTCATCGGGGTTGTCCTGGGTCAGGACCGCCATCCGGTAGTCCTTGCCGGGTCCGGTGAAGATGCCCAGGCTGTGCACCCGCCAGCCGTGGGTGGCCCGGGGCAACCAGCCGTTCTTGACGTGCACGGTGACCGAGGCCGGCGCGCCGAAGGGGGTGCCCCAACGCTGGTCGGCCTCCACCTGGCTCATCAGCCCCAGGCCGTACGCCTTCGCCGCGGGCGTGATCACGTTCGAGTTGCCGGTGAACACGTCCAGCGCCTTCATCTCGTCGGCGGCGGTGATCTGGGTGAGGCCCCAGTAACCGTCGGCGCCCAACTGGGTGTCCTTCATCCCCGCCAGCTCGAGGAAGGACTGGAGACGGGGCATGCCCAGGCTCTGCCACAGCGCGGTGGCCGCGTCGTTGTCGGACGCGGTGATCATCTGTTGGAGGTTGCCGTCCTCCCAGTCGGTCAGGTAGCGGTGCTCGTCCTCGGCCCGGCGCAGCACGGCACCCATGATGGTCACCTTGACGACGCTCGCCGAGTCGAAGTGCTCATCGGCATGGAAGGCGCAGGACACACCGGTGGTGTCGTCCGTCACCGCGAAAGCCACCGTGTCCTTCCGGCCGGCCAGCGCGCTCCCGATGTCGGAGGAGAGCCGGGCGGCGAGCCGCGGGTCATGCGCGGAGGAGCAGTAGCCCTGCTGCGGTGCGGAACCGGTCGCCGCCTGTGCGCCGGTGGGCACGGCTGACACCAGCAACGTCACCGCGGTTCCGGCGGCCAGCCTGGCGAGCGGGCGGCGTATGGGGTGGGACTCGAAGGTTGTCATCGGAAGGGGATCCTTCTGGGAGTTCGAGCGGCATGCGTGCCGTGCGTGTTGATCACGCTTCTGTTATCACGCGCGAACTCCCGCTGACGTTGCGTCAGTGAGCGGTGGATCGGCCGATCGGCTCAGTGGCGGCTGCCACCTCCGCCCGGGACCCGGACACTCGCCGGGTCTCAGGCCGCGCCCCGGTCCGGCTTGCCGAGGAGGGCCAGCTCCTCCCCGGTCAGGCGCAGGGCGCCGGCGGCGATGTTCTCGGCCAGGTGCGCCGGGTTCGTGGTCCCGGGAATGGCCAGTACGTGCGGACCGCGGTGGAGCGTCCAGGCGAGGCGTACCTGGGCCGGCGTCGCGCCGTGGGCGCGGGCGACCGCGTGGACGCGCGCGTCCTGTTCCCGGGCCGCGGCCGCCTCGCGCCGCAGGCCGGAGACGGCGAAGAACGGGACGAAGGCGATGCCCTGCTCCCGGCAGAGGTCCACCAACCCGCTCTCGTCGGCGCCGCGCAGGTCCAGGCCGTAGGAGTTCTGCACGCAGACCACGGGCGCGATCGCCCGGGCCTCGGCCACGTGCTCCGGCCGGACGTTGGAGAGCCCGAGGTGCCGGACCAGGCCCGCCTCGCGCAACTCGGCGAGGGCGCCGAACTGCTCGGCGATCGAGGCCGTCCCGGGGCCGTTGCGGCGCAGGTTCACCACGTCCAGATGGTCCCGGCCGAGCTGGCGCAGGTTCTCCTCGACCTGGCCGCGCAGCTGCTCGGGGCGGGCCATGGTGAGCCACTCGCCGGAGGGATCGCGCCCCGGGCCGACCTTGGTCACCACGACCACGTCGTCGCGCCAGGACGAGAGGGCCCGGTTGACGAGCTCGTTCGCGGACCGCAGCGGTGAGAAGTAGAAGGCGGCCGTGTCGATGTGGTTGACGCCCTGCTCGAACGCGCTGTGCAGCAGGCGAACGGCGGCATCGCGGTCGATCGGCGTGCCGTCGGAGTTCCCCATCATTCCGTTGCCGGTCAGCCGCATCGCGCCGTAGCCGACACGGTTCACCTCCAGGTCCCCGAGTTTCCAGGTTCCTGCCGCCGCCGCTGCGCTCACCGTGCTCCTTCGCCCGTTGGTTCGTCAGGTCCCGAGTATGGGTGGTCGCGGAGTGCTGCGACAGGTCGTGAGCTGGGCGAAACGTCACATCCACATCGGGAACGAACCGTCGTCGCCCAGCCGTTGGACCTGCCGAGAGACGTTCGGTCAGGACGTCGTTCCGGTCACCGCCTGCCGGCTCGCCCACGCGCAGGCGTGACGGCCGCGAGGGCACGGCGCGCCGCGGGTGGGGCGCCGCTCTCATTCGGGCCAGTCGGAGTTCCTGATCACCTCCACGAAGTCGCCACGCTGGAAACCGGGGACGTAGTGGGTCAGGACGTCCGCCTTGACGTTGCCGAAGGTGGTCTGCGGGCGGTCCTTGATGCCCTCAGTGAACGCGGCGAGGATCTGGTTCTTGAAGTCCGGACGCGGGTGCGCCGCGACCACGGCCGTGCGCTGCTCGTCGGAGACAGCGTGGTAGCCGATGCCCAGGACGTCCAGCTCCACGCCACGGGTGACCAGTGCCACCTCGGGTGCCATGTGCAACGGGATCTCGGGAGTGGTGTGCAGGGCGATGGCCGTCCAGACCCGGTCGGCCCGCTCGCCCGTGATGCCGTGCCCGCGCAGGAAACGGCGGGCCTCGTCGGCACCGTCGATCTCGAAGCGCTGGTCCGTGCGGCGGAAACGCTTGGTCAGCCCCAGATCGTGGAACATCGCCCCCACGTACAGCAGCTCGGGATCGAAGTCGAGTCCCTGCTCCCGGCCGCGCAACGCCCCGAAGAGGAACACCCGCCGGGAGTGGTCGAACACCAACGGCGAAGCTGCTTCACGCACCAGTTCGGTTGCCTCCCGCACCAGAGGGCTGTCCGGGATCCGCACGCCCGCGATCGTCTCACTCATGATGTGCGCCTTCCTACGCTGATCGGTGACTGCCTCCACGGTCGCCCGGTGACGCAACCTGGCGCCATGTCAATTTAGCCAGGAGAAACTCAGATTCAGACATGACGCAGCGCGTGGCTTCTTTGGTGTTCGACGGCGTGACCATGCTCGACGTGAGCGGCCCCGGGGAGGTGCTGCACCAGGCCGATCGTGGCCGGGCCGGCCGAACCGAGTCACGGGAGGTCTGCTGTCGGACGGGTGTGTCAGAGTCTGCGCATGCTCGAGATCACGGTGAAGACGGAGAACTGGGAGCGGCACGTCCGTGTGTCCGCCGAGGAGCTGGCCGGGCTGGTCCGGCGAATCGGCGGTGACGGTGACCGGTTCCTGGTGGTCCAGCGGATACCCGACCTGCCCGACGTCTTCGTCCAGGTCTGGCACGAGGCCGGTGGTGGCTACACGCTGGAACACCGCGACCACTCCGCTGACCGGCACTTCCAGGCGATGGCCGACGGGCCGGAGGCCGTGATCGCGGCGATTTCCGGCTGGGCCCGCCAGGAGGCCGGTTGGGACGCTGGTCCGGCCTGGTCACTGCTGGACATGGGCCCCACCCGTGAGGTGCCGCCACTCGACCTCGACGAGGAGGAGCGCGAGGAGTTGGAGAGGCACGTCCGCGAGGTACTGGTCGGCGGCTACGCGTCCCGCGCCGAACTGACCGAGCTCGCTGAGGAGTACCTGGTGAGCGAGGACCGCCGGCCCGTCTCGAGCGAGCAGGCGCGGGCGCTGGCCGACCGGATGTGGCTGGAGCGCGTGGCGGAGCAGGCCGAGTGGCGGGGCGAGACCGACCCCGAACGGCTCACCCGCGCGTTCATCGCCCTGCAGGAGGCCGGTGTCACCGCCCGCGAGAACTTCACCTGCTGCCGCAACTGCGGCCAGTCGGAGATCGCCGGTGAAGGCGGGCCCGACGCCCGCGGCTTCGTCTACTTCCACTCCCAGTGCACGGACTCCGCCGCGGCCGGCCACGGACTGGCGCTCCTCTACGGTGGCTTCGACGGCTCGTCGGAGACCACCGGCGCGATCGGCCGCGAGGTCGTGGCCGCCCTCGAGGTGGTCGGCCTGCGCGCCGAGTGGGACGGTGACCCCGGCCGGGCCATCACCGTCACTCCCCTCGACTGGCGCCGCCGCCTGGTCGGTTAGCGGTCGCGAGGCCGGCGGCCGCGGCCGGGCCGACGTGGTGGCCGGCTCGGCCGCCCGGGCGCGCTGCCCGGCCACGGCCGGCGATCCGCCCCGTCCCTCAGCCGTGGTAGCGCGCGATGAGCCTGGTGAACGCGTACGGCGACTGGTCGATCCCGCTGCAGGTGTCGCCGGCGGAGGTGCCGGCCGGGCAGGGGCGGTCCCGGTTGACGGCCCAGAAGGTGAAGCGGGCCAGGTGATGGACCTGGGCGTAGCGGAGCATGGTGGTGAAGTCGGCCGTGGAGGCGACCTCGTCGGCCTCGTCGGTGTGGCCGTTCATCGAGGAGATGCCGATGTGGCGGTAGGCCGTCGCCAGGCTGTAGCCGTACGCCTTGGCGACGGAGCGCGCGAGGCTGTCCGCCGCCGCCGCGCTGGCCGCGCCCATGGAGCCGGTGTGGCCGCCGAAGTCGAACGGCATGATGACCCAGCCGTCGACCGGGAGCCGGGCCGCCGCGCCCCTGGCGATCAGGTCGAGCCCGGTGGCGTCCGGACCGCTCGGGGTGGTGCCGAAGGTGACGTACACCTTCAGGGCCGGGTCGGCGGTCTTGACGATCTCCAGCGCGCTGATCACCCGCTGGCGCACGACGGCGTCGGCGACCTCGGTGTTCTCGATGTCGATGTCCATCGCGTGCAGCCGGTAGGTGGTGATCACCTTCTGGTAGGCGGCCGCCAGCGCGCTCGGGGAGCCGCACTTCTCGCCCAGCTTGTTCCCGGCCCAGCCGCCGAAGGACACCACGACGTCGCCGCCGGCCGCCCGGATCCGGTTGATCGCGCTCTGGTCGCTGCCGCCGGTGAGCGGCCGGGTGCCGTCCCAGGCCGGGGCGCAGGTGCCGTCGCTGAGCATGAACGCGAGCGTCAGCTGCCGTACCCCGCCCGCCGACAGCACGCTCACCGGGTCCGGCGGGTTGCCCCAACCCAGGTACTCGTACGGGGCGTTGCGGCCGACCGGTCCCCCGGTGGCGGCCTGTCCGGCAGGGGCGAGCGCGACGGGCACGGCGGTGAGCAGGGCGGCGGTGGCGAGAGCGGCCAGGCGGCGGGCCAGGGTGCGCGGTGTCATGGCAGACGAATGAACCATGATGACAGGTTCTCGTCAAGATGCCGACCCTGCGGGCCAGTTGCGGCTTCACCCGGGCCCGAATGACCGCGTTGATCGAGGCGGAACCGCGCTCGGCCGGCCTCGACGCCCCGTCACGGACCCCACGCCGCCCGGCCTTTCGCCCGTTCTGGCGCGGGTCGGCGGCCGCGCGACCGGCCCGGGCGACGGGACCCGCCCCGGATCCGGGACGGGCTGCCGTCCGCAGGGCGGCAGCCCGTCGGGCAGGGAGCCTCGACCGTCAGCGGGGCGGGATCCCCCGCAGGCCGTTCCCGGGGACGGGTCAGGCCGCGGCGCGCTCCTCGGGCAGGCGGCGACGCAGCGCGGTCCGCTGGATGGCGGGTGGGTTGTAGGCCATGTCGAGCGTCCCGATGTCGGTACCGGGAGGCACGATGGCGTCGATCTGGTCGAGGATCTCGTCGGTCAGGGTGGTCTCGGCGCCCGCGAGCAGGTCGTCGAGGTGGTCCATGGTGCGCGGCCCGATGATCGCGGAGGTGACGCCGGGGTGGGAGATCGCGAAGGCCATGGCCAGGTGCGTCAGCGACATCCCCGCCGCTTCGGCGAGGGGAACGAGCTGTTCGACGACATCGAGCCGGCGTTCGTCGCTCAGGTGCCTGAAGCCGAAGCCGGCTCGATGGGTGGTGGCCTGCCGGCCCTTGCGGTAGCGGCCGGTGAGCAGTCCCCCGCCCAGCGGACTCCAGACCAGCGTGCCCATCCCGTAGTGCTGACAGACCGGCAGCACCTCGCGTTCGATGCCCCGGTTGAGGATCGAGTACGACGGCTGTTCGGTGCGGAAGCGCCGCAGGCCACGCCGTTCGGCGACCCACTGCGCCTCGACGATGTCCGAGGCGGGGAAGGAGGAGTGACCGATGGCCCGGACCTTGCCCGCGCGCATCAGGTCGGTGAGGGCCGAGAGGGTCTCCTCCACGTCGGTGTCCGGGGCGGGGCGGTGGATCTGGAACAGGTCGACGTGGTCGGTCCGCAGCCGGCGCAGCGAGTCGTCCAGTGCGCGCGTCAGCCAGCGCCGCGAGTTGCCCTGTTGGTTGGGGTCGTCGCCCATCGGGAGGTGCGCCTTGGTGGCGAGCACGACGTTGTCCCGGCGGCCCTTGAGGGCCTTGCCGACGATCTCTTCGGACTCGCCGCGCGAGTAGGCGTCGGCGGTGTCGACGAAGTTGATGCCCGCGTCCAGCGCCTTGTGGATGACGCGCGTGGAGTCGTCGTGGTCGGGGTTGCCGATGGCGCCGAACATCATCGCGCCCAGGCAGTACGGGCTGACCTTGATGCCGGTTCGGCCCAGCATGCGGTACTTCATGGTTCTCCTCGTGCGTAGTGGTCGGCGCCCACCGCGGCGCGATACGCCGGCGCAAGCGGAACATCGTTCCACTACAACGATACGGAACACCGTTCCGGTTATCAACCGTAGTTCCCGTGGTTCACCGTGCACGACGGCGCGCCGATGCGGGACATCCTCACCAGCGCGTGCGCGCCGACGCACTCGCGCGAGGGATCACCACCAGGTCGGGCGTGCCGCTCTCGGCCCTCGGGCGTGGGACGTCCACGGGTCCGGAGAATTCGCCGCCACGACGCGGGCCGCGCACGTACCGTGTCGCAGAGGATGAATGCGCGTTCGATGGAGGGGGAAGAGACATGAGGCAGAGCACACGGCGCCGCCGGCGGAGTTCTCTCACCGGGTACGCGGCCGCGGCCGCCGCGGCCGTCTTGGCGGTGTGCGGCTCGGGATCCGCTTCGGCGGCCACACCCGGGAACGTCACGGCCGGCGGCACCACCGTCGGGGCGCGGGCCGGAGCCGGCGCCCCTGGGCAGGCGGACGTCCTGAGTGCGCCGACGCTCGTCGCGCACAGCGTGCTGGGGGACGTCGGGTACCGCGAGGTGGGTGAGGGCAGCCCGATCCTGTTGGTCATGGGGTACGGCGGATCCATGGACGACTGGGCCCCGTCATTCGTGGACGCCCTCGCCGCCCACCACCGGGTCATCGTCTTCGACAACGCGGGAGTCGGGCGGACCAGCGCCCTGCCGGCGCCGCTGACCGTCTCGGCGATGGCCGACCAGACCAGCGCGCTGATCTCCTCGCTGCGGCTGCACCGACCGGCCGTTCTCGGCTGGTCCATGGGCGGCATGATCGCCCAGGCTCTGGCCGTGCGGCATCCAGGCCAGGTCGGCCGGCTCGTCCTGACCGCCACGCAGGCCGGAACCGGAAGGTCCCTGCCCGTTCCACCCGCCGCTGCCGCTGCCCTGAACAGCCCGATCCCCGCGGTCGAGCTGTCCGTCCTGTTCCCGGGGGACCAGACCGCCGCGGCGCGGGCCTACGCCGGGGGGATTCTCCAGTACCCGAACTTCTACCGGGCTTCTGACGTCGTGAAGAACGCGCAGAC
This sequence comes from Kitasatospora sp. NPDC052896, assembly GCF_044547075.1. Lineage (NCBI taxonomy): Bacteria > Bacillati > Actinomycetota > Actinomycetes > Kitasatosporales > Streptomycetaceae > Kitasatospora > Kitasatospora sp. NPDC052896. The sequence goes on along the minus strand of NZ_JBITZU010000006.1, from coordinate 310,492 downwards.
CGGCGCCGTCCAGCAGTGGATGGCGGGCGCAGAGCCCGCGGGTCGCCAGGTGGGCCGCATCCGCACCCCCATCCTGGTCGCCGACGGGACCCTGGACGCGCTGGACCCGACGGCCAACGACGTGATCCTGACGCACAGCCTGCGCCGGGCTGGTCTGGCGCTGTACCCCGACGCCGGGCACGCCTTCCTCTTCCAGGACGCGGCGGAGTTCGTCCCGGCCGTGGACCGCTTCGTGAGCTGAACACGTACGGGCCGCCGCCGGCCCCGACGAACGGCGCCCTGTGACAACCGTGCGCCCGTGCCGTGCCGCCAGTTCCACCGTTCGGGGGAAAACCCGCCGCCGCGCGGAGCGGATTCGTCGCGACGACGGGCGGGTGCGGATGACTTGGGCCGTCCAGCACGCGGGAAAGGCGAACTCCTCATGTCACCAGGGAACCCGTCCGACGGGGCGCTCTGTCTGGTCACCGGGGCCACCGGCTACATCGGCGGGCGACTCGTGCCCGAGCTGCTGGCCGCGGGCTACCGCGTACGGTGCCTGGCGCGTGATCCGGGGCGGCTGCGCGACCAGCCGTGGTCGGCCCGGGTCGAGGCGGTGCGCGGCGACGTGACGAAGCCGCAGACGCTTCCGGATGCCTTCCGGGACGTCGAGGTCGCCTACTACCTGGTGCACGCCATCGGCACCGGACCGGGCTTCGAGGAGACCGACCGCACCGCCGCCCGCGCCTTCGCGGCGGCGGGCCACACGGCCGGGGTGCGGCGGATCGTCTACCTCGGCGGACTGACTCCGCAGGGCGTGCGGGAGAGCGAGCTGTCGCCTCATCTGCGCTCGCGGGCCGAGGTGGGCCGCATCCTGTTGGCCGGTCCGGTGCCGGCGGCCCAGTTGCGGGCCGCGGTGATCATCGGTTCGGGTTCGGCGTCCTTCGAGATGCTGCGGTACCTGACCGAACGGCTGCCGGTGATGGTCACGCCGACCTGGGTGAACACCAGGATCCAGCCGATCGCCGTCCGCGACGTGCTGCGCTACCTGGTCGGCGCGGCCAGGCTGCCGGGGACGGTCAACCGGAGTTTCGACATCGGCGGCCCCGACGTCCTGACGTACCGGCAGATGATGACCCGCTACGCGGCTGTCGCCGGGCTGCCGCGCCGGGTGATCGTGCCGGTGCCGGTGCTCACCCCCCGCCTGTCCAGCCACTGGGTGGGCCTGGTCACCCCGGTCCCGTCGGGTATCGCCCGTCCGCTGGTCGAGTCGCTGCGGCACGAGGTGGTCTGCTGCGAGCACGACATCAGGGACCACGTCCCGGACCCGCCGGGCGGCCTGGTCGGTTTCCAGGACGCCGTCCGCCTGGCACTCAGACGCGTGCGGGACGCCGACGTCGCCACCCGTTGGTCGTCCGCCGCGGTGCCCGGCGCCCCCAGCGACCCGCTGCCCACCGACCCCGACTGGTCCGGCGGCAGCCTCTACCAGGACCGGCGCTCGGTGGCCGTCGACGCCGAGGCGGGCGCGCTGTGGCAGGTCATCGAGGGCATCGGCGGCGAGAGCGGTTGGTACTCCCTCCCGCTCGGCTGGGAGCTGCGGGGATGGCTGGACCGGCTGGTCGGCGGGGTGGGGCTGCGTCGTGGGCGGCGCGACCCGCGACGGCTGCGGGTCGGCGACTCGCTGGACTTCTGGCGGGTCGAGGAGATCGAGCCCGGACGGTTGCTGAGGCTCCGGGCCGAGATGCGGTTGCCGGGCCGGGCATGGCTGGAACTGACCGTCACGGACGCCGCCGAGGGACGATGCGTCTACCGGCAGCGCGCGCTGTTCCGGCCGCACGGCCTGGCCGGACACGCGTACTGGTGGACCATCGCGCCGTTCCACGCCCTGGTCTTCGGCACCATGGCCCGCAACATCGCCCACCGGGCGCGGCAGCTCATGGCCTCCGCCGACGCTCACTCCGCGGGCCTCGGCCTGCCCGACGACCCCACCGCGCCGCCCACCGGAAGGGGGGCACGGTGAAGGCCTCGGTCGCGCTGTTCACCGCTGACCTGCGCGTTCACGACAACCCCGTGCTGAGCTCGGCGCTGGCGGACGCGAACGGCACGGTGGTGCCGCTCTTCGTCCTGGACCCGGCCGTGGATCGGGCCGGTTTCCTGGTGCCCAATCGGGCCGCGTTCCTCGCCGACTGCCTCGCGGACCTCGACGCGGCGCTGCGGAAGCGCGGCGGACGCCTGATCGTCCGACACGGCGACGTGGCGGAGCAGGTGTGCCGGGTGGCGCACGAGGCAGGTGCCGGTACCGTGCACGTCGCGGGCGGGGTGAGCGGCCACGCGACGCGTCGTGAGGACCGGCTGCGGAGGGCGCTGTCCGCGTCCGGCCGCGAACTGCGGGTGCACGACGCCGTGGTGACGGTGCTGGCTCCGGGGCAGGTCCTGCCGTCCGGGGCGAAGTCCAAGGGCCACTTCGCGGTCTTCACTCCGTACTTCCGCCGCTGGTGCTCCGAGACGCCACGCGGTGTCCTCCGGGCGCCCCGCGGGATCAGGACCCCGGAGGTGCGCTCCGACCCGCCGCCGAAGGCTGCCGACCTGGCAGGTGGGTGGGTGTCGCCGGCACTGCCCCCCGGGGGCGAGGGCGAGGGCCGCGGACGAATGCGCCGCTGGGAGTCGGCCGCCTTGGACGAGTACGCCGACCGGCACGACGACCTGGCGGGCGACGCGACCTCGCGCCTGTCGCCGTACCTGCACTTCGGCTGTCTGTCGGCGGTGGAGCTGGTGGGGCGGGCGCGGGCCCGCGGCGGCGCCGGAGCGGACGCCTTCGTGCGGCAGCTCGCCTGGCGTGACTTCCACCACCAGGTACTCGCCGCACGACCCGACGCGGCCCACCAGGACTACCGGCCGCGCGGCGACCGGTGGCGGCACGACGCCGAGGAGATCGCCGCATGGCGGGACGGCCGGACCGGCTACCCCGTGGTGGACGCGGGGATGCGCCAGTTGCGGCACGAGGGCTGGATGCACAACCGGGCACGACTGCTGACGGCCAGCTTCCTGACCAAGACCCTCTACGTCGACTGGCGCGTCGGGGCCGCCCACTTCCTCGACCTGCTGGTCGACGGAGATGTGGCGAACAACCAGCTCAACTGGCAGTGGGTGGCGGGCACCGGTACCGACACCCGGCCGAACCGGGTGCTCAATCCACTCGCGCAGGCCGCCCGTTTCGACCCCGACGGTGCCTACGTGCGGCGGTGGGTCCCCGAGCTCGCCTCGGTCGGCGGCCCCGCCGTGCACCGCCCCTGGCGGTTGCCCGCCACCGAACGCGCACGGCTCGACTACCCCGACCCCATCGTCGACCTCGACCAGGCCCTCGCCCGCTTCCGGCAGGCGCGCCGCATCGACTGACGTCGTCCTCAGCTCCGGCCGTCCACCGTGGCGGCCTCCTTCGCGACGACCACGCGCGCCCTGCCGCACACTACGCAATCTCCGTTGCCGTTCTGGCAAGCTGGGGGCATGGACGACGACCTCGACCGAACGCTCGACGCGGTCGGCCCCCGGCTACGCGCGCTGCGCCGCCAGCGGGAGACCACGCTGGCCGACCTCTCGGCAGCGACCGGCATCTCGGTGAGCACCCTGTCCCGGCTGGAGTCCGGCACTCGCCGACCCAACCTCGAACTGCTGCTCCCCCTGGCCAGAGCCCACGGCGTCACGCTCGACGAACTCGTCGGCGCGCCGCCCACCGGAGATCCGCGCATCCACCTGCGCCCGGTCACCCGCCACGGCATGACCATGCTGCCCCTGACCCGCCGGGCCGGCGGCATCCAGGCGTACAAGCTGGTGATCCCGGCTGGCAGCTCCCGGAAGGACGCCGATCCACAGACCCACGAGGGTTACGAGTGGCTCTACGTCCTCAACGGACGGCTGCGGCTCGTCCTCGGGGACCACGATCTGGTGCTCTCCCCCGGGGAGGCGGCCGAGTTCGACACCCGCGTGCCGCACTGGTTCGGCGCCGTCGATGCCGAACCGGTCGAGTTCCTCAGCCTGTTCGGCGGGCAGGGGGAACGCGCACACCTCCGCGCACGCCCCAGGACAGAACACTCATCCGGACGACCCGGCCAGGGGCCACCGTCAGATGGTCCCGGGTGACGGAGCAGGGCGAGGTGCTCGGCGGCTGTTCCCGGCACGGCGTCGCCCTCCCCGGGCGACCCGCGGCGGCGGGCGCCCAACGGACGAGACGGCGGCCCACGGGCCTGAGCCGCAGCGGTACGCCGGGCACCGGGTGGAGGTGACCCGGTGTACGGCCCGGTCGGCGTCAGGCCGCGCGGGCCCGCCGGTAGGCGGCCAGGTCGCCCACCGAGACGAGGGCGAGTCGTTCTCGATCGGCGAGGTCCAGCAGATCGTCCAGCCTTCCCATGCCCCAGTCGGATCGGACGAGCTCGCACATGGTGGTCACGCCGGACAGCCCGGCCAGGCGGGACAGATCGACGGCGGCCTCGGTGTGGCCGTCGCGTTCCAGCACACCGCCACGGCCGGCTTCACTGGTCGGCGAGAGAACGCGGCCATGGGGCAGACCCCGCGCGCAAGCGCACGCGGGCTGCCCCATGGGACGGCGTGGCGCGCGACGGGGACACGATGACGGCAGACGGCCCGCCCCCGTTGCGCGCACGTCGTTCCGGGGAGAAGCGAGCACCAGTCCGCCGACGGCCCGTCAGGGGACACCGCCGGTCGGACAGTGGATCGCCGCGCACTGCCTTCCATCCGGACTTTCACCGTCGGTCCTGGAGTTCCACCAGGTCAACCAGCCGATGGCTTCGGCTGGGTCGCGGACTTTCACCGCCGGTTCGGAATTGCACCGACCCCGGAGCGCGCGAACACTCAGGGGGATCTTGGCACGACTCGGCATGACAGCGGCGCCCCCTCGGCGCGACCCGTGAGACGGCGCCGCTGCCGCGCCGGGCGCCGGCTCATGCCACCCGGCGCCCGGCGCGCGGGAGCCGGAGGCATGGCCTCCCGCGCGCCGGGCGGGAGCGGACCGTAGGCTGCCACCATGACCGATGTCTTGACGCCGAGTCCCGCCGAGGCCTTCGAGATGCTGCTCGCCGGCAACCTCCGGTTCGTCGCCGGCCTGCCCCAGCACCCGAACCAGGACGCCGCCCGCCGTACCGAGACCGCTCCGGGCCAGAGCCCGTTCGCGGTGTTGTTCGGGTGCTCCGACTCCCGCCTGGCCGCGGAGATCATCTTCGACCGGGGGCTGGGCGACATGTTCGTGGTCCGCACCGCCGGGCACGTCGTGGGCACCGAGGTCCTGGGCAGCATCGAGTACGGGGTGAGCGTGCTGGAGTGCCCGCTGGTCGTGGTCCTGGGCCACGACTCGTGCGGGGCGATCGCCGCCGCCCGCGCCGCCGCCGACGGCGGCAGGACGCCGGGCGGATTCGTACGGGACGTGGTCGAACGGGTGACCCCGAGCGTGCTCGCCGCGCGCGCCGCCGGACGGGACGAACCGGAGGAGATCCTCCACGAGCACATAAGGAGCACCGTCGACCTGCTGCTGGACCGCTCCCGCATCCTCGCCGAGCGCGTCGCCGCCGGCCGGCTCGCGGTCGCGGGCCTGTCCTACCGCCTGGCCGACGGCAGCGCGCACCTGGTCGCCGCCAGGGGCCTTCCCGCCCCTGCCGTCACGGCGTGACACCCGGTCACAACGGGGGCACCTCCACGGGTCGCTGACCGCTGACCGCTCAGCGTCGCTGAAGACCGGCGGAACCAGCCGCCCCGGTTCCGCGTCCACCATGCCCACCATCACTGAACTGACAATCAGTTTCATCAGGACCGGCGCAACGCCCAGGGCAGGAAGAACCACAGCCCCGCGAACATCAACATGCTGGCGCTGGTGACGGCGATCGCGGCCGCGCGACCGAGAACCACGTCGATCAGCAGGAGCACCACGCCGTTCAGCGCGAGCGCGAGGAAGACCAGGCCCACCAGGGCGAGCCGGGTCGACAGCTCCACGATCCGGCGCTTGGCCCCGCGGTGGAACAGGCCCCGGTGCAAGGCCACCGGGGTGGCCAGGACCGTGGAGGAGACCACGGTCAGCAGCAGGGCGGTGACGTAGACGCCCTGCTGGGCATCGCTCAACTGCGCGAAGCGCGGCGTGAACGCCACGCCGAGGAGGAAGGCGAACACGATCTGGACGCCGGTCTGCACGACCCGAAGCTCCTGGAGCAGCTCGACCAGGTTCCGGTCGGCCCGTTCCTCGACCGTCTCGTGACGCTGCGGCACAGGGGGGTGCTCCGGCTGTTCCTGCATGGATCCCAATGTCGCCCGATGAGCGGGAGCACGCGAGCCAGGTTCGTCCGCACCCTGATCCGGCCGCGCCGGGGGCTGGGGGACTGACGCCCGCCATACTGCGGGTGGACACGCGACCCAGGACGACGACGTACGACCGGGTGCCCACCGGCGAGGCCCAGATCCGGCAGCTCCCGCGCCCCCGGGGCGGGGCCGCGCCGGGCCCGGTCCCCGCATCGGGCGGTGCCTCACGGCTGGCGGGACATGGACCTGATACCCCTGCCGAACGTGGCCACCAGCGCGGAGGCCGCGACCAGGAGCGGGAAGACCAGCATCGCCGTGCGGCCGGGGACGTGGGCCAGCAGCACCCCGGCGAGGGCGGGTGCCAGAGCGGCCGCCGAGGTGGCGGCCAGGAGGAGCAGGCTGACCACCCGACCCTGGAGGTGGTCCGGGGTGACGGCCGCCTGGTAGCCGAAGAGGGCGGCGTTGGCGGTGGGACCGAGGAACAGCGCGGCGGCGAGGGGTACCGCGGTCACGATGCTGGTGGACACCAGCACGCTGAGCGCCATCAGTACGGCGGTGGACCAGCAGATCACCGTGATCAGCGTCGGCAGGCGCAGTCGGCGTTGCAGGGCCGGAGCGGCGATGGCACCGAGGAGACCGCCCACAGCGATGATCATGCTGACCAGGCCGACGAGGACCGGCGAGAGTCCGGAGCGTCGCAACGAGATGGTCATCGCGAAGATCATGCCGGTGAAGGCCATGTTGAGCGGGGCGGCGATCACGAGCAGGGCCCGGAGGAACGGACTGCCCAGGACGAACCGCAGGCCCTCCCCTCCGGGGCCGCCTCCGGAGGGGGCCGTGGCCGGCCGGGGCTGTTGCAGGGGCCGGCGGATGCACAGGACGGCCGACAGCGACAGCAGGAAGCTGAGGGCGTTGCCGAAGAACGGCAGCGCCTTGCCGAGCCCGAACAGCAGGCCGCCCAGGGGCGGCCCGACCAGCGACGTGCCGTACGCCCGTGCCTCGTTGCGGGCGACGGCGGTGACGATCTGATCCTGACCCACCAGGCTGCGGACCGCGGCGTGTTCGGCGGTGCTGAAGACGGCGGTCGCGGCAGCGCTCCCGGCGACCACCGCCAGGATCACGGCCAGACCGGCGGCGCCGGCCTCGACGGCGCAGGCGAGGACCGCGTACACGACGAGCCGGAAGACGTCACAGAAGATCATCAGCCGGCGCCGGTCGAAGCGGTCGACGAGGAGGCCGGCCGGCAGCCGGGAGATCATCGTGACGGCGAAACCGACCGTGCCGACGAAGCCGGCCTGTGCCGGCGACCGGGTCAGCTGGAACACCAGGAGGGGCAGCGCCAGGTCGGCCATGGCACTGCCGGTGTCCGAGAGGCACTGGCCGGTCCAGAGCAGGTTGAAGGCGCGGTTGCGCCACAGGCTCGGCGGCCGGCTGGTCCGGGACGGGTCGAGGGCGTCCCCGGTGAGTGGCTGTGTCACGTCGACTCCGTCGTGGATACGATCAGCATCTTCGTCACCGAACCGTTGTCGGCGACGACGTCGCGCAGGTGCCGGAAGCCCAGACGCCGGCACAACGCCAGGCTCGCGGTGTTCTCCGCGCCCACCATCCCGTAGACCTCCTTGAGTCCGAGGCCGTCGGCGGCATGGCGCAGCAGGCCGCGGATCACCTCCGTGCCGAGTCCCCGACCCCAGAACTCCGGGGCGAGCGCGGTGACCAGTTCATGGCCGTCGACGTTTCCCGTCCTCTTCACCTCCGCGTGGCCCGCGTACGTCCTGCCGTCCAGCCACAGGCCCCACACGTCGAAGAGACGTCTGGGGTACACCTCGGTCAGGATCGAGCGGAACAGCACGCGGACCTCCGGCTCGGGCACGAGGTCCTGGCCCATCCAGCGGCACACGTCCGCATTGCGCAGGAGGGCGACGAAGGCGTCCTCGTCCTCGTCCCGGTAGGGGATGAACTCCACGTGTTCGGTGTGCATAACAGGGGTCATGGTGGGCTCCTCGGGGTGTCGTGGGGCGGGCCTGCTGGTCCGTGCCGCGGCGGCGCGCGGGCTGGCCGACGCGGCACCGGACGGTGAGGCCGGGGCGGTTGGGGCGGCGGTGCTGTGGAGCTGGAGGCTGCGGGACAGGGCGCCGGGAGTCGCGGCGGCGGTGCCGCGGGTGGCGGGGCGCCGGCCGGCGAGGTCGGCCGGCGCCCCGTCCCCCGACCGGTCAGGCTTCGACGTTCTCCATGCGCTCGCGCAGGCTCCGCGGCCGCATGTCGGTCCAGACCTCGTCGACGTAGGCGGAGCACTCCGCCTCGGTGCCCTCCTTGCCGACGGTCCGCCAGCCCGCGGGCACCTCGATGTCGACCGGCCAGAGGGAGTACTGCTCCTCGTCGTTGCACAGCACCTGGTAGACGGTGTTCTCGTCCATGTCACGTTCCTTCGTCATCGCTGGGTTGTCGTCGGTGAGTCGTCGCCGCACGGGGCGGTGGTCGGGGCCCGGGCGGACCGCGGGCCGCGCGGGGCGGCCAGCGGCAGCGGCGCCCCGCGCGGTCGGAATCTCGTCATCGCCCTCCTCGGGCGTGCCGGGCGATGTGGCGCAGTGCCTGGCCGAACTCCTCGGCCACCCGGCGCACGGTGGCCGTGTCGTGGACCGCGGGGCGGTGGTGCCAGGTGAAGGCGAGGCGGCCGTGCTGCACCGCGCCCACCACCTCCACCAGGTGGGAGCCGCCGTCCCGGGGGTCGTGGTCCTGCCCGAAGGAGCCGTGCTCGGCCCGGACCAGGCCACCCTCGGGGACCTCCGACCGGGCGTCCCACTGACCGAGGTAGTTGAAGACCACCAGGCCGTGCGCGCCGGCGGCGAGGCGCTTGCGGACGTCGGGCGAACCGAAGGTGCGCAGGGCGCCGAAGCCCAGCCCGTTGCCCGGCACCGCGCGCAGTTGCCGGCGTACCGCCTTCACCAGGGAACGCCAGTCACGGTCCGGGCCGAAGTCGTCGGGAGCGGGCACCTGGAAGGCGACCGGGTAGACGGTGGTGAACCAGCCGACCGTGTGGGAGAGGTCGACGCCGTCCAGCACGTCCTCGCGGCCGTGTCCTTCCAGGTCCAGGCGGACCCGCTGGTGCCCGGTCCAGCGGGCCAGCGCCAGGGCGAGCGCGGCCAGCAGCACGTCGTTGACGCGGGTGCGGTAGGCCGTCGGCGCGGCCCGCAGCAGGGCCGCCGTGTCTTCTTCGCCCAGTTCCACGGTCACCGCCGCGGTCTCGGCCGGCTGGTGTCCCGCGGGGCGGTCGAGCGGGGCCGTCCCGGCGGTCACCGCCTCCTCCCAGTAGGGCAGTTCGTGGTCCAGGCCACCTTCCGCGACGTGGGCCGCGAGCCCCAGCGCCCACTCCCGGAAGGAGGTGCCGCGCTCCCCGAGCGTGATCGGGCCGCCCCGCAGGGCCTGCTGGTAGGCGCTCTCCAGGTCGTCGCGCAGCACACGCCAGGAGACGGCGTCGACGACCAGGTGGTGGGCGACCAGGAGCAGGTGGACCGGCCGACCGGGGTCGCCGGTGAACAGGGCCGCCCGCAGCAGCGGACCGCGTGCCAGGTCGAAGCGGGCGTGCAGCTCGTCGGCGGCCTTCGCCATGGCAGCGTCGGCCTCCGCCGCGGACCGCCCCGTCAGGTCGTACGGGACGAGGAGGTCCTCGGTGCGGGCCGGCGGCGGGTTGAACTGGTGCCAGCCCTCCTCGTCCCGGGTGAACCGCATGCGCAGGGCGTCGTGGTGTTCCAGCAGGGCGTCCAGGGCGGCGCGCAGCGCCCGCGGGTCGGGGTCGGCGTCGAGTTCCAGCAGCGTCGACTGGTTGAAGTGCTGGTGGGCGGCGCGCGGGGTGGTCAGGAACCACTCCTGGATGGGGGTGAGCGGCACCTCTCCCGTCACCGGGCCGTCGCCGCCGCGCCGTGGGGCGTCGCGCACGACGGTGGCCAGCTCGGCCACGGTCTGATGCGTGAACAGGTCCCGGGTCGCCAGGTGCAGGCCGTCCCGGCGCAGCCGCGACACCACCTGCATGCTGAGGATCGAGTCGCCGCCGAGCACGAAGAAGTTGTCGTCGGCGCCGATCTCCTGGATGCCCAGGACGTCGGCCCAGATCCGGGCGATGCGGCGTTCGGTGTCGGTCCGCGGTGCGAGGCGCGGCCCGGCGGCGGCCTGCGCGGGCCCGGGTGCGGGCAGGGCCCGCCGGTCGGTCTTGCCGTTCGGGGTGAGCGGCAGCCGTTCCAGCGGCACGAACACCGACGGGATCATGTGCGGCGGCAGCAGCCCGGCCAGGTGCCCGCGCAGTTCACCGGCGGACACCCGCTCCGGCAGGGGTCCGGCGGACCCGTCCGCGGGGACGACGTAGGCCACCAGCCGGCCGGGCCCGGCGACCGCCCCGTCCCCGGAGGCGTCGGCGCGCACGGTGACGACCGCGTCGCGCACCAGGGTGCTGCGGCGCAGCGCGGTCTCGATCTCACCCGGCTCGATCCGGAAGCCGCGCACCTTGATCTGGTCGTCCACGCGTCCGGCGAAGCGCAGGTCGCCGTCGGCGTGCCGGCGCACCAGGTCGCCGGTGCGGTACATGCGTTCCCCCGGCGCGCCGAACGGGTCGGCGACGAACCGCTGGGCGGTCAGGCCCGGGCGGCCCAGGTAGCCGCGGGCGACGCCCGGTCCGGCCACGTACAGCTCCCCGGTCACGCCGGGTGGGACGGGCCGCAGGGCGGCGTCGAGGACGTAGCCGCGGGTGGCGCCGCAGGGGCGGCCGATCGGCGGCGTGCCCCCGCCCGGCGACAGCGGGCCGGTCCAGGTGGCGACCACCGTGGCCTCGGTGGGACCGTAGGAGTTGATCATCCGGCGGCCGGCGGCCCACGTGTCGACCAGGTCGGCCGGGCAGGCCTCGGCGCCGACGATCAGGGTGCGCAGGGCGGGCAGCGCGTCGGCCGTCTCCGGTTCCACGGTCGCCAGGGCCGCCGGGGGGATCAGGGTGTGGCTGACGCACCGGTCGGCGAGCACCTCGGCCAGCCGCTCACCGACCAGCGGACCCTCCTCCCCCGTGACCAGCGCGGCCCCGCCGAGCAGGGAGACGCACAGTTCCAGCACGGAGGCGTCGAAGCTGGGCGAGGCGAACTGCAGCACCCGGTCGCCGGGGCCCACGGCGTACTGCTCGGCGGCGGCGGCCGCGAAGGCGGCCAGTCCACGGTGGGTCACCACCACGCCCTTGGGCGTCCCGGTCGACCCGGAGGTGTAGATGACGTAGGCGGGGTGCTCGGGGGTGAGCGCGGTGGTGCGGTCGGCGTCCGTGGGCGCCGTCTCCGGCCCGTCCGCGGCCCACACCTCAGCCGGGTCGTCGAGCACCACGCGGGCGCCCGAGTCGCGCACCATGAACTCCCGCCGCTGCGCCGGGTAGTCCGGGTCCACCGGAAGGAAGGCACCGCCGGCCTTGCCGACGGCGAGCTGCGCCACCACCGCCCCCGCCGACCGGGGCAGGGCGAGGGCGACCAACCGCTCCGGCCCCACGCCCCGCTGGATGAGCCGGTGGGCCAGCCGGTTGGCCGCCCGGTCCACCTCCGCGTACGTCAGCTCCCGCCCGCCGTCCAGCAGCGCCACCGCGTCGGGGGTGCGGGCCGCCTGCCGCTCGAACAGGTCCGGCAGGGTCGCCTCGGGCACCGGTCGGAACGTGCCCCGGGCCTGGTCCAGCAGGGTTTTCAGCTCGCCGTCACCGGTCAGCGGCAGCGCGCCGACGGGCCGCCCGGGGTCCTGCGCGACGGCGGCCAGCAAGGTGCCGAGCTGGCCGGCCATCCGCTCGGCCGTGGCCGCGTCGAACAGGTCGGTGTTGTAGGTGATCAGGCCGTGCAGTGCCCCCGAGTCCGTCTCGGCGAACTCCAGGGTGAGGTCGAACGCCGCCTGCTCCACCTCGGTTTCGACGTCCGTCACGTCGAGGCCCGGCAGGTCGAGATCGGCCACCGGGGTGTTCTGCAGGACGACCATGACCTGGAAGAGCGGGGTGCGGCTGGTGTCGCGGACCGGCTGCACCTGGTCCACCACCCGTTCGAACGGGACGTCCTGGTGGGCGAAGGCGTCCAGCACCGTCTGCCGCACGTCGGTGAGGAACTCGGTGAAGGGCCGCCGCGTCTCGACCCGCGAGCGCAGCACCAGGGTGTTGACGAAGAACCCGACGAGGTTCTGCGTCTCGGCCCGGTCGCGGCCGGAGGTGACGGTGCCGACGGCGATGTCCGCGTCGCCGCTGAGCCGGGCGAGGTAGGCCTGGGCGGCGGCGACGAGCGTGGTGAACAGGGTGGCTCCCCGCTCGCGGCCGACCCGGGCCAGGCGGCGGGCCGTGCGGGCGGGCAGCTCCAGTCGGGCGGTGGCTCCGCTGCTGGTGCGCACCGCCGGCCGGGGGCGGTCGGTGGACAGGTGGAGCGGCTCTGTTCCCGCCAACTGCTCCTGCCAGTAGGCGAGCTGGTCGTCGGCGTCGGTGTCGCCGGCCGTGCGCTGCCAGTGCGCGTAGTCCGCGTACTGGACCGGCAGCGACGGCAACTGGGGCGCGGTGCGGTCCAGTTCGGCCCGGTAGAGGTGGGCCAGGTCGGTGAGCAGGACACCGGTCGACCAGCCGTCGGTGACGATGTGGTGCAGGGTGAGGGCCAGCACGTGGTCGTCGTCGGCCAGCCGTACCAGGCCGGTGCGCAGCAGTGGTCCCCGGCGCAGGTCGAAGGGGCGGGCGCGTTCCCCGGCGAGCAGCCGGCGCAGTGCCGACTGCCGTGGATCCTCCGGCAGTTCGGACAGGTCGTGCAGCGGCAGCGGCACGTCCTGCGGCGGATGGACGTTCTGGACGCCGTGGCCGTCGACGCTGTCGAAGGTGGTACGCAGCGACTCGTGGCGGGCCACCAGGGCGCGCAGGGCCGCGCCGAGCGCTCCGGTGTCCAGGGCGCCGCGCAGGCGCAGGGCGAGCGCGGTGACGTACTCGGCGCCGCCGGGCGCGAACTCCTCCAGGAACCACAGGCGTTGCTGGGCGTAGGACATCGGCGCGGCCGTGTCGCGGGCGACCGGGACGATGGCGCGGCGCCCGGTGCCGGCCGGGTCGCCGGGCTGGCCCTGTTCCTCGGTGAGCAGCCGGGCCAGGCCGGCCGGCGTGGGGTGGGCGAACACCGTGCGGGGGGTGAGGTCGGTGCCGAAAGCCTCGGACAGGCGTCCGGCCAGGCGGATACTGAGGATGGAGTCACCGCCCAGCTCGAAGAAGCTCTCCTCCACGCCGGGCGGTCGCATGCCCAGGACCTCCCCGAAGACCTCCGCCGTGCGGCGTTCGGCCTCGGTACGCGGCGCGACCCGCTCGCGGTGCCCACCGCCGTGTTCCGCGTCCGGCGCCGGGAGGGCCGCCCGGTCGACCTTGCCGTTGCCGCTCAGCGGGAGGGCGGCGAGCGGCACGAAGGCGGCGGGGACCAGGTAGTCGGGCAGGGCGCGGGCGGCGAAGGCCCGCAGTTCCTCCGGGTCGTTCCCGGCCGGGCCGACCACGTAGGCCACCAGCCGCCTGCCGCCGGGCCGCTCCTCACGGGTGAGGACGGCGACGTCGGTGACCTCCGGGTGTGCCGCGAGCGCGGCCTCCACCTCGCCGGGTTCCACCCGGAACCCGCGGATCTTCACCTGGTCGTCCGCGCGGCCCAGGAACTCGACGGTTCCGTCCGGGCGCCGCCTGGCCAGGTCGCCGGTGCGGTACATCCGGGCGCCGGGCGGACCGAGGGGGTCGGCGAGGAAGCGTGCCGCGGTCTCGCCCGCACGCCCCAGGTAGCCGCGCGCCACGCCCTCGCCAGCCACGTACAGCTCGCCCGCACAGCCCGGCGGGACGGGCCGCAGGCGGCCGTCGAGGACGTGGACGCGCTTGTCGTCCAGGGGGTGGCCGATGGGAACGGTGTCGGGAACCGTCGTCGCGTCCGCGAGGGTGAAGGAGGTCGCGAAGGTCGTGGTCTCGGTGGGTCCGTAGCCGTCCACCACGCTCAGGCCGGGGCAGGCGCCCAGGACCCGGCGCACGGCGGCGGCGGGCACCACGTCACCGCCGGTCCACAGCCGGCGCAGGCCGGCGAAGCAGTCCGGCGTGTCCTGGGCCAGCAGCCGGAAGAGCCCGGCGGTGAGCCACAGCGCCGTCAACCCGCCGCTCCCGGCCAGCCGCCGCAGCAGCGCCGCGTCCACCGGCCCCTCGGGGGCGACGACCACGCAGCCCCCGTTGAGCAGCGGTGCCCACACCTCGAAGGTGGCGGCGTCGAAGGCCACCGGCGAGTGCAGGAGGACCCGGTCGCAGAGGCCGCCGGCGAAGCGGCTGTCGGTGGCCAGCGACGCCACGTCGCGGTGCCGTACCGCCACCGCCTTGGGCTGTCCGGTGGATCCGGAAGTGAACATCACGTAGGCCAGCCGGTCCGGGTCGGCGGGCGGCACGGGCCGCGCCGCCTCCCCGGCCACGTCGGTCCGTGCGGCGGCGACCTGTTCGGCGGTGAGCCGGGTGGTGGCGCCCGCCCGGGCGAGCAGGACCCGGCGGCGTTCCTCGGGGGCCCGGGCGTCCACGGGCACGTAGGCGCCGCCCGCCTTGAGCACGGCCAGCTGGGCGACGACGAGTTCGGCCGAGCGGTCCATCAGCAGCGCCACCCGGGCCTCGGGCGCCAGGCCGTCCGTCAGCAGCCGGGAGGCCAGGCGGTCCGACCAGTCGTCCAGTTGGCGGTAGGTCAGCTCGTTCCCGCCCTGCCGCAGCGCGACCGCTTCGGGGGTGCGGCCCGCCTGCTCGGCGAAGACCCGCACCGGGCTGCGCGGAGCCGCCCGGCGGGCGGTGGCCTGCCACGACGCCAGCAGTTCCCGGTCGGCCCGGGTGAGCGGGTCCAGCTCGCCGAGGTCACCGTCGAGGCCGTCGGCGAGGGCGGTGAGCAGGACGACCAGGCGGTCGGCCGCGTCCTGGACCGTGCGGCGGTCGAACAGCGCGGGGTCGTAGGCCAGGTCGAAGCCGAGCCGCTCGGTCAGGTGGGCGCGCAGGCACCAGGGGAAGGTGGTGGCGTCGTCGGCGCGCACCTCCGCCACCCGCACCCCGGTCCTGGCCGCGGCCGACTCGTCGACGGGGTAGTTCTCGAACACCACCATGCTGTCGAACAGCGCCTCGCCGGCCGGCACGTCGCTCAGCCCTTGGACGCGGGAGAGCGCCAGGTGGTCGAAGCGGCGGCCGTCGCTCTGCCGCTCCTGCAGGTCCCGCAGCCAGGGAAGCACGCCACCGGCGGGAATCCGGACCCGGGTCGGCACCGTGTTGATGAACATGCCGATCATCGACTCGACGCCGGGCAGTTCGGCCGGGCGCCCGGACACGGTGGTGCCGAACACCACGTCGTCGCCGCCGCCGTAGCGTGCCAGCAACAGCGCCCAGGCGCCCTCCACCACGGTGTTGACGGTCACTCCGGCGCTGGCGGCGGTCTCCCGCAGCCGCCGCGAGACCGCCTCGTCCAGCCCGTGCTGGACGGTCGCGCCGGAACGGGCGCGGTGCGACTCGGTCGGCGTGCGGTCGTACGGCAACGGGGTGCGCGCGGTGAAGCCGGCCAGGACGTCGGCCCAGTGGGCCTCGGCCGCGTTCTCGTCCTGGTCGCCCAGCCAGCTCAGGAAGTCCGCGAACGGCCGCCGTACCGGCCGGGGCGCCCGCGGACCGCCGGTCAGCGCGGCGTACTCCTCGCACACCTCGGTCAGCAGCTGCCCGCTGCTCCAGCCGTCCAGGATGAGGTGGTGGGTGGACCACAGCAGCAGGACCTCGTCGCCGGGCAGCGCGGCCAGGGCCAGGCGGGTGAGCGGCGCGGTGGTCAGGTCCATGCCCGCGGCGCGGTCCGAGGCGAGCAGCCGCTCGGTCTCCTCCGCCCGCCGCCCGGGCGTCAGATGACGCCAGTCCAGGTGGGCGACGGGCAGCTCGGCACGTTGGCGGACCACTTGGACCGGGTGCGGCAGGCCCCGCCAGTGCACGCTGGAACGCAGCGCCGGTGTGCGGTCGGCGACCTGCTGCCAGGCCCGGGCGAACCCGCGCGGGTCTGCCACTCCGGCCAGCCGCACCGCGATCCGGTCGAAGTAGGCGCCCTCGGTGTCGACCAGTCCGTGGAAGAGCATCCCGGACTGCAGCGCGGTCAGCGGCAGCACGTCGGCGACGTGGCGGCCGTCGCCGACGAGCCGGTCCAGCTGCTCCTGGGCGAGCCCGGCGAGCGGGAAGTCGGACGGGGTCCGGCCGCCGGCCCCGGGGCGGGCGCAGTGCGCGACGATGTCGCGCAGGGCGGCGCACATCTCCTCGCCCAGCCGGCGGACGGTGGCCTCGTCGTAGACGGCCGTCGGGTAGGTCCAGCCCAGTTCGAGGCGTCCGTGCTGGACCACTCCCGTGATGTCCAGCAGGTAGGGGCGGGGTTCGTCCGGGTCGGTGTCGCCGCCGGTCGGGGGCAGCGAGCCGCGGTACAGGCCGTCCGTGCCGGTGTCGCCGGCATCCCACTGCCCGTGGTAGTTGAAGCCGACTTCCGGGGCCGGTGCACCGGCCAGCGGGCTGCCCGGCATCAGATGGCGCAGCGCGCCGTGGCTCAGCCCGTGCAGCGGGACCGCGCGCAGTTGCTCCTTGACCGAGCGCAGGGTGTCGTGCCAGCCGGCGTCGGGGGCGACGCGCAGGGCGAGCGGGAACTCGGCGGTGAACCAGCCCACCGTCCGGGACAGGTCCACGTCGTCGAAGAGGTCCTCGCGGCCGTGCCCCTCCACGCCGACCAGAACGGTGTCGCGCCCGCACCATCGGGTCAGGGTGCGGCCCAGGGCGCTGAGGAGGACGTCGTTGACCTGGGTCCGGTAGACCTCGGGGACCTGGCGCAGCAGCGCGTCGGTCGCCTGCGCGTCCAGCGTCACGGTGACGGTGGCGGCGGTGCCGTGGCTGTTGGTGCCGGGCCGGCCGGCGGGCAGGCCGGCCGGAGCCGCGCAGGCGCGCGCCCAGTAGTCCGTGTCGGCGTCCAGGGCACCGGAGCGGGTGTGCCGGTCCAGCCGGGTGGCCCAGTGACCGTAGGACGTGCCCGCCGGGGGCAGTTCGACCGTCTCCCCGGCCCTGGCCGCCTGGTACGCCGCCTCGAGGTCGGCCAGCAGGATGCGCCAGGAGACGCCGTCCACGGCCAGGTGGTGGACGGTGATGACGAGCTGGCCCTCCCGCTCCCCGCCGCGGTCGAAGAACAGCACGCGTGCCACCCGGCCGTCGGTGGGGTCGAGCGAGGCCCGGGCCTCTTCCGTGGCGCGTCGCACCTCCGCCTCCAGGCCCGCGGCGTCGAGGCCGGCCACGTCGTGCCGGGTGAAGACGCCTTCCGGCGCCTGGGCCGTCACCTCCTGACGCCAACCGGTGCCGGTGTGGCGGAACCGGGTGCGCAGGGCCGGGTGGCGGTGCACGAGGGCCGAGACCGCCCGGCGGAGGGCCGAGGGGTCGGTCCCGGGGGCCAGTTCCAGGCGCTGGGTCATGGTGAAGCGCAGCGCGTCGCCGGGCCGGCGGCCGTCGAGGTACCAGTGCTGGATCGGGGTGAGCGGTGCCTCGGCGGGCGGGGTGTCGCCCCCGGCGTCCGGGCGGGCGACCACCTCGCCGACCCGCAGGGCGAGTTCGGCGACGTTCTGGTACCGGAAGACGTCCTTGGTGGTGAGGGCGAGCCCCGCGGCCCGGGCGCGGGAGACGATCTGGATGCTGAGGATGGAGTCGCCGCCGAGCACGAAGAAGTTGTCCTGGGCGCCCACCCGCGCCACACCGAGCACCTCGGCCCAGATCGCGGCGAGCCCCTCCTCGGTGCCGGGCCGCGGCGCCACGTACGGGGTGGTGCTGTCGGGCTGGGCGGGCGGGGCGGGCAGCGCGCGGCGGTCGGTCTTGCCGCTGGTGGTCCGCGGGATCCGGTCCAGCGGGACGAACGCGGCGGGCACCATGTGGTCGGGCAGCGTCCGCCGCAGCCGGGCCCGCAGTTCGTCGGCGGGCGGTACCCGGTCCCCGGCGGGCACCAGGTAGGCGACGAGCATGAGGCGGCCGGCGTGCTCGCGTGCGGTGACCACGGAGTCGGCGACGTCCGGGTGGTCCAGCAGGGCGGCCTCCACCTCGCCGGGCTCGATCCGGAACCCTCGGATCTTGACCTGCTCGTCGACGCGGCCGAGGAACTCCAGCAGTCCGCGCGCGTCCCAACGGGCCAGGTCGCCGGTGCGGTACATGCGGGTGCCGGGCGGCCCGAAGGGGTCGGGCAGGAAGCGGACGGCGGTCAGGCCGGGCCGGTTCAGGTAGCCGCGCGCCACCTGTGCGCCGGCCAGGTACAGCTCCCCGGGCACACCGGGCGGCACCGGCTGCAACGCGCCGTCGAGCACGTAGGCCCGCAGGTTGCGACCGGGGCGACCGATGACCGGGCGGTCGGGGCGGTCCGTGCACCGGCCGTAGACGGCGTCGACGGTGCACTCGGTGGGCCCGTACATGTTGTAGGCGGTGACGCCGAGGCCCGCTCGGGCCGCGCACAGCTCCTGCCAGGTGGCGGCGGGGACGGCCTCGCCGCCGACCAGCAGCAGGCGCGGATGGTGGCGGCCCGGCGCGAGCAGGCCCGCGGAGGTGAGTTCGCGCAGGAAGGAGGGGGTGACGTTCAGCAGGTCGAGGCGGCGTTCGACGATCTGGGCGCAGAACGCCTGCGGGTCCAGCCGGACGTCCTCGTCGATGAGGTGGACCTCCTGGCCGAGCGCGAGCAGCAGGGGACCTTCCCAGCTGGTGTCGAAGGAGAACGAGGCGCTGAGCGCGGCCCGCAGCCGCCCGTCCGCGACGTGCGGCGCGACCAGTCCCTCGTGGTGGTCCCGGCAGAGGTTGACCAGGTGACGGTGTTCCACCGCGACGCCCTTGGGCCGGCCCGTGGAGCCGGAGGTGTAGACGACGTAGGCGGTGTGCTGCGGCAGCAGGGGGCTCGTCCGGTCGGCGTCGGTGAGGTCGTGCGCGGGCAGCCGGTCCCACGGCACCTCGCGCAGGACGTCCGCCGTCAGCACCGTCTGCGGCCGGGCGTCGTCGAGCAGGAGGCCGGCCCGCTCCTCGGGCAGGTCCAGGTCGACGCAGAGCAGGGTGGCGCCCGCCTTGAGCACCGCGAACAGCGCCACCAGCAGGTCCGAGCCGCGCGGCAGCCGGACGGCGACCACGCGCTCCGGACCGGCGCCGAGGCCGACGAGGTGGCGGGCGAGCCGGTTGGCCCGCTCGTTGAGGGCGCTGAAGTCGAGGGTGGCGTCCCGGGCGACCAGGGCGGTGGCGCGCGGGGTGCGGACGGCCTGCGCCTCGAACAGGGCGGGAAAGGTGGTGTCCGCCCCGGGTAGCCGCTCGCCCCGCCCCTGCCGGAGCACCTCACGCCGTTCGTCGGTCGTCATCAGCGGAAGTGTGCCGACCGCGGCGCCCGGATCCCCGGCCGCGGCCTCCAGCAGGATCCTCAGCCGGGTGGCCAGGCCCTCGGCGGTCTCCGCGTCGAACAGGCCGGTGTTGTACTCCAGGTAGCCGGTCAGGCCGCCGTCGCGCTCGACGAAGTCGAAGGAGAGGTCGAAGGTGGCGTTGCGGACCGGTGGTGTCACCGGTGCCACGTCCAGGCCGGGCAGCCGGGGCGTCTCGGCGCCCAGGTTGTGCAGGGCCACCATCACCTGGAACAGCGGTGTGCGGCTGGTGTCGCGCTCCGGCTGGAAGGCGTCCACCAGCCGTTCGAAGGGCACCTCCTGGTGGGCGAACGCCTCCAGGACGGCGGTGCGCGACCGGGCCAGCAG
This sequence comes from Kitasatospora sp. NPDC052896, assembly GCF_044547075.1. Taxonomy (NCBI): domain Bacteria; kingdom Bacillati; phylum Actinomycetota; class Actinomycetes; order Kitasatosporales; family Streptomycetaceae; genus Kitasatospora; species Kitasatospora sp. NPDC052896. The sequence goes on along the minus strand of NZ_JBITZU010000006.1, from coordinate 290,467 downwards.
CTCGCGGAACGACAGGTCCGGGCGCACCCGGCCGCGCAGCACCAGGGTGTTGACGAACATGCCGACCACGTCGTGGAGTTCGCTCCGCTCCCGGCCCGAGGTGACGGTGCCGACGGCGATGTCCTCCTCGCCGGCCCACCTGGCGAGCAGGACCTGGCAGGCCGTCAGCAGGGTCATGTAGAGGGTGGCGTCGGCCTCCCGGCCCCGCTCGCGCAGCCGTCCGGTCAGCGCGGCGGGCAGGGTGAAGGTCACCAGGGCCCCGTCACGGGTGCGCACCGCGGGTCGCGGCCGGTCGGTGGGCAGTTCCAGCGGGACCATGCCGTCCAGAGCCCGGCGCCAGTAGCCGAGGTCCTCCTCGACGCGGTCGGTGCGGGCCCGCTGCCAGGCCGCGTAGTCGGTGTACCGCACGGGCAGCGCCGGCAGGTCGGGGCGGCGCCCCTCTCGCGCCGCCGCGTACAGCTCGCCCAGGTCCCGGCCCAGGACGGCCATGGACCATCCGTCGGTGGCGATGTGGTGCACGGCCAGGACCAGCATGTGCTCGTCATCGGCCAGCCGGACCAGCCGGGCGCGCAGCAGGGGCCCGGTGGCGAGGTCGAACGGAGTGGCGGCGACGTGTTCCAGCAGCGCGTCGAGGGCTGCCGGGGCCGCTCCGAGGAGATCCTCGCACGGCAGCTCGACCGGCTCCGGGGGGCGCACGACCTGCCGCGCCCGCCCGTCCTGCTCGGCGTAGGTGGTCCGCAGCGCCTCGTGCCGGGCCACCAGGGCGTCCAGGGCGGTGCCCAGGGCGCCCACGTCGAGCGGGCCGCGCAGGCGGAGCGCGGACAGGGTCGTGTACTCGGTGCTGCCCGGCTCGAAGCGGTCGAGGAACCACAGCCGCTGCTGGGCGTACGACAGTGGCGGCTCGGCGTCCGGGTCCGCGGCGGGGATGACGTCGGCCGGCGAGCTCCCGGTCCCGGCCGGGTCTCCGAGGGCGGCGGCCAGGTCCGACAGCGTGGGGTGGGTGAACAGCAGCCGGGGCGAGACGTCCGCGCCGAACGCCGCGCGCAGCCGGGAGGTGACGCGGACGGCGAGGATGGAGTCGCCACCGAGGGCGAAGAAGTCGTCGTCGGCGCCGACCTCGTCGGTGTCCAGCACGTCCGTCCACGCCGCGGCGACCAGCCGTTCGGCGCGGGTGCGGGGCGCGGTGCGGTCGTGGCCGGTGGCGAAGCCGTCCGGGCCGGGCGCGGGCAGGGCGCGCCGGTCGAGCTTGCCGTTGGCGGTGAGCGGCATGGCCGCCACCGGGACGTAGGCGGCGGGCACCATGTACGCGGGCAGCAGCCGTTCCAGGTGCGCGCGGAGGTCGGCCGCCGGGGGCGCCGCGGCGCGGTCGGCGCCGCCGACGACGTGGGCCACCAGCCGGCGCGTGCCGGAGGCGTCCTCGTACACGCCCACGGTGGCGAGGCCCACGCCCGGGTGGGTCTGCAGGGCGGCCTCGATCTCGCCGGGCTCGATCCGGTAGCCGCGGATCTTCACCTGCTGGTCGGCGCGGCCCAGGTACTGCAGGGTGCCGTCGGCCCGCCACCGCGCCCGGTCGCCGGTGCGGTACATCCGGGTGCCGGGCCCCCCGAAGGGGTCGGCGACGAAGCGGGTGGCGGTCAGGCCGGGCCGGTTCAGGTAGCCGCGGGCCAGGCCCTCCCCCGCCACGTACAGCTCACCCACCGCGCCCGGCGGCACGGGGGCCAGGTCCGCGTCGAGCACGTACAGCCGCAGGTCGGGGATGCCGGTGCCGATCGGCCCGGCGCTGCCGGCCGCCGCCGTCGCGCGGTCCAGCGGGGCGCGGGTGACGTGCACGGTCGTCTCGGTGATGCCGTACATGTTCACCAGGCGCGGTGCGTCGTCCGGGTGGCGGGCGTACCAGTCGGCGAGCCGGGTCACGTCCAGCGCCTCACCGCCGAAGACCACCGTGCGCAGCGCCAGTCGGTCGCCGATCCCGGGATGTTCGGCGTCCGCGCGCACCAGCTGGTAGAACGCGGACGGGGTCTGGTTGAGGACGGTGACCTGTTCGTCGGCCAGCAGGCGCAGGAACTCCTCCGGGGAGCGGGCGGTGTCCTCGGGCACCACGACGAGCCGGCCGCCGTACAGCAGCGGGCCCCACAGCTCCCACACCGAGAAGTCGAAGGTGTAGGAGTGGAACAGGGTCCAGACGTCGTCCGCGCCGAAGCCGAACCAGTCGCGGGTCCGGTCGAACAGGCGCACCACGTTGGCGTGGGGCACCACGACACCCTTGGGGTGGCCGGTGGAGCCGGAGGTGAAGATGGCGTAGGCGGGGCTCTCCGGCAGCGGGCGGTGGGCGGTGGCGAGCCCGGTGACCGGACGCCGCGCCAGGTCGGCGCGCACCTCCGGGTCGTCCAGTGGCAGGACCGGCACACCGGCCTCCCGCGCCCCCGGGGCTTCCTCAGAGACCGTCAGCAGGGCCACCGGCCCGGCGTCCCGCAGCAGTCGGGCGACGCGTTCGGCGGGCAGTCCGGGATCGACGGGCAGATAGGCCGCGCCCGTCTTGAGGACGGCGAGGACCGCCACGACCAGGTCGACCGAGCGGGGCAGCGCGAGGGCCACGAACCGCTCGGGAGCCGCGTGGAGTTCGACCAGCCGGTGGGCGAGCCGGTTGGCCCGCGCGTCCAACGTGGCGTAGTCGAGGCGGTCCTCGCCGCACGTGACGGCCTCGGCGTCCGGGGTGCGGGCGGCCTGTGCCTCGAAGAGGTCCACCAGGGTCCGCGCGGGCCGGCCCTGCGCGGTGCCGTTCCAGTCGACCAGCACGCGCCGCCGCTCCTCGGCGGTCGTCCAGGGCAGGGCGCGCAGCGGGCGGTACGGGTCCCCGGCCAGCTCGGTGAGCAGCAGGCACAGGCGGTCGGCGATGGTTCGCACGGTCACGGCGTCGAACAGCTCCGGGTCGTAGGCGAGGTCGAAGCCGAAGCGTTCTCCCTGGTAGGCCCGGAGCACGAGCGGGTAGTTGGTGGCGTCGCGGGAGGACACGTCGGCCAGGCGCACGCCGGAGCCCGCCGTGCGGGTCTCGTCGAAGGGGTAGTTCTCGAAGGCGACCATGCTGTCGAACAGCGCGCTGCCGGACGGCAGGTCGCTGAGACCGGTCAGCTCGGCGAGGGACACCGCGGCGAAGCGCCGTGCCTCGGCCTGCGCCTCTTGCAGGTCCCGGAGCCAGGCGGCGGCGGTCCGGCCGCCGTCCACCCGGACCCGGGTCGGCAGGGTGTTGATGAACATGCCGATCATCGACTCGACGCCGGGCAGGTCGTCGGGGCGTCCGGAGACGGTGGTGCCGAACAGCACGTCCTGCTCGGCGCTGTAGCGGGACAGCAACAGCGCCCAGGCGCCCTGCACCATGGTGCCGAGCGTCAGTCCGGCCTGCCGGGCGGTGCGGGCCAGCCGCTCGGACACCTCCTCGGAGAGCCCGGCCGTGTGCACGTCCGCCGACCGGGTCCGGTGGACCTCCCGCCGGCCGCGGTCGACGGGCAGCGGGGTCGCGGTGGTGAAGCCGTCGAGGACGCCCCGCCAGTGCGCGGCGGCGGCCCCGGCGTCCTGGTCGGCCAGCCAGCGCACGTAGTCGCCGAAGGGCCGGCGCACGGCCGGTCGCGTCCCGGCGCCGGTGGTGAGCGCCGCGTACTCCTCGAAGACGTCGGTGAGGACCTGGGCCAGGCTCCAGCCGTCCAGGATCAGGTGGTGGGAGGTCCAGAGCAGGTTCAGGCGCGCGTCGGGCAGCCGGACCAGGGTGAGTCGCGTCAGGGGTGCCGTGCCGATGTCCATGCCCCGCGCGAGGTCGTCGGCGCGCAGCCGGGCCAGCCGGTCGGCGCGCTCTCCCGGGTCCGTCGCGCGCAGGTCCAGGTGGGTCACCGGTATTCGGACGCCACGGTGCACGACCTGGAGCGGTGCGGGTACGCCCTCCCACACCACCGAGGTGCGCAGCGCGGGCGTGCGGTCGGCCACCCGCTGCCAGGCGAGGGCGAGGGCCTGGGGGTCGCCCACCCCCTCCAGGAGCAGTGCGGCCTGGTCGACGTACACGTCGTCCGGCCCACCGACCAGACGGTGGAAGAGCATGCCCTCCTGGAGCGGGGTGAGCGGCAGCAGGTCCTCCACGTCCCGCCCGTCACCGACGAGCCGGTCCACTGCGGCCTGGTCCAGACCGGCCAGCGGGAAGTCGGAGGGGGTGCGTCCGCCCGCGTCGGGGCGGGCGCAGTGCTCGACGATGGCGGCCAGCGCGCCGACCATGGCGTCCGCCAGGCGGCGGACGGTGTCCGCCTCGTGTACCTGGTCGCTGTAGTGCCAGGTGATCTCCAGCTCGCCGTCGGCCACCACGGCGGACACGTCGAGGAGGTGGTCCAGCCGCTCGTCGGGGGCCGTGTCCCGGCCCAGGACCTCGCCGTTGGGGGCGAAGTCCGCTCCCCCGGAGGCCGCCCACTGTCCGTGGTAGTTGAAGGACACCTGGGGCAGCGGCAGGTCCCGCAGGGCTCCGGCGGACGGGTCGGGCGAGCCGAGCCGGGCCAGCGCCTCGTAGCTCAGGCCACGACGGGGCACGGCCCGCAGCCGCTCCTTGATCCCCTTCAGGGTGGCGGCCCAGTCCGGCGCGCCGGCCGGACCGGCCGGGGCGAGGGTGACGGGGTACTGCGTGGTGAACCAGCCGACCGTCCGGGAGACGTCGAGGTCGGAGCCGGCCGGACCGCCGAGGTCCTCCCGGCCGTGGCCCTCCAGGGCGACGGTCACCCGCTCGGCGCCCGTCCAGTCGGCGAGCGCCCGGCCCAGCGCGCTGAGCAGCACGTCGTTGACCTGGGTGCGGTAGACCCCGGGGACCCGCCGCAGCAGCGCCTCGGTGGTGGCGCGGTCCACCCGGGTGCGCACGGTGCGCACGGATCCGGCGAGCGGGGTGCCGGAGCGGTCGACGGGCAGCGGGGTGACCGGCTCCAGGGCCTCGGCCCTCCAGTACGACAGGTCGTCGTCGAGCTCCCCGGTCCGCACGCGCTCGGCCAGCCGGCGGGCCCAGTCGGTGAACGGGGCGTGCTCGGGCTCCAGGCGCGGCGGCCGGCCCTCGGCCGCCTGGCGGTAGGCGCGTTCCAGGTCGGCGAGGAGCACGCGCCAGGAGACGCTGTCCACGGCCAGGTGATGGGCCGTCACGAAGAGCTGGGGCCGCGCGTCGCCCGACCGAGGGAGCAGGGCCGCGCGCAGCAGGGCGCCGGTGGCCGGGTCCAGCGCCGCGCGGGCGGCGTCGGCGGCCCGGACCCGGGCGGCCTGGACGGCCTCGGGGTCGGCGCCGGCGACGGCGACGGGCGGGTGGTGGCGGGTCAGCAGCCCGGTGACCGGGCCCGCGCCGGGGTGCTGCCGCCAGGTGTCACCGGTGCGCGCGAACCGGGTGCGCAGCGCCGGGTGCTGCGCCGCCACCGCGGCCACCGCCTCTTCCAGTGCCCGCTCGTCGAGGTCGCGCGGCAGGTCGAGCACCAGGGACATGCTGAAGTGGCGCAGCGGGCCGTGCGTGGCGAAGAACCACTCCTGAACGGGAGTCAGCGGGGCGGGGCCGTCGTCGTGCGTTCGCGGCGACGCGGCCGGGGTGGCGGTCCGGCGGGCCGCGGCGACGAGGTCGGCGACGGTCTGGTGGCGGAAGACGTCACGCGAGCTGAGTTCCAGGCCCGCGGCACGGGCCCGGGAGACGGCCTGGATGCTCAGGATCGAATCGCCGCCCAGCTCGAAGAAGTTGTCCGTGACGCCGACCCTCGCCACGCCGAGCACCTCGGCCCAGACGGCGGCCAGCGTCTCCTCCTCGGGCGTGCGGGGGGCGACGAACTCCCGCTCCCGCCGGTCGCCCTCGGGGTCGGGGGCGGGCAGGGCGCGGCGGTCCAGCTTGCCGCTGGTGGTGAGCGGCAGCGCGTCCAGCACGGTGAAGGAGGAGGGCACCAGGTGATCCGGCAACACCCGCCGCAGGGCCGCCCGCAGGTCGGGGACGGGCCGTACGGTGCCTTCCGCGACGGTGCCGGCGGCCAGGACGACGTAGGCCGCCAGCCGGGTGTGGCCGTGCGCGTCGGGCACGGCGGCGACCGCGGCCGCGACGACCTCCGGCAGGTCCAGCAGAGCCGCCTCGACCTCGCCCGGTTCGATCCGGTGACCGCGCACCTTGACCTGGTCGTCGGCGCGCCCGAGGTAGTCGAGACGCCCGTCGGTGGTCCAGCGGGCCAGGTCACCCGTGCGGTACATGCGGGTGCCGGACGGCCCGATGGGGTCGGCCACGAACCGCGCCGCGGTCAGCCCCGGACGGCCGGCGTAGCCGCGGGCGACCTGCTCCCCCGCCAGGTACAGCTCGCCGCCGACCCCGGGCGGCACCGGTTGGAGCCGGTCGTCGAGGACGTAGGCCCGGACGCCCGGCAGCGGACGGCCCACCAGCGGGCGGTCGCCCTCCACGATGCGGCAGGCCAACGCGTCGACCGTGCACTCCGTGGGGCCGTAGAAGTTGTAGGCGGCCACCTCCGGGTGGCCGGCGAGTTCGCGCCAGAGGCGGGGGCCGACCGCCTCGCCACCGAGCATCAACACGCGTGGGCGGTGGCGCGGATCGGTGAGCAGCCCGGCGGGCAGCAGCTGCCCGAGGTAGGAGGGGGTCACGTCGAGGAAGTCGATCCGGTGCCGGACGACGTACTCGACCAGGGCGGCCGCGTCCATCCGGGTCGCCTCGTCCACCAGGTGCAGCGGGTGGCCGTCGGCCATCAGCAGCACGCCCTCCAGGGAGGTGTCGAAGGAGAACGACGCGGTCAGCGCCACCCGCAGCGGGCCGCCGCCCGCGTCGGCGACGAATCCCGCCCGGTGGGCGGCCAGCAGGTTCGCCACCGCGCGGTGCGGCACGGCGACGCCCTTGGGACGACCGGTGGAGCCGGAGGTGTAGATGACGTAGGCGGTGTTCGCCGGGCGCAGCGGGGCGAGGCGGTCGGCGTCGCGGGGGTCGGTGTCCGGGGCCGTGTCGGGCACCGCGCGCAGCGCGGCCTCGTCCAGGACCAGAGCCGGCCGGGCGTCGTCCAGCAGGTACCGGACGCGCTCCGTCGGCAGGGCCGGGTCCAGCGGCAGGTAGCCGGCGCCGGACTTCCAGACGGCGAGGATCGCCACGACCATGTCGGCGGTGCGCGGCAGCCGCAGCGCGACCAGCCGTTCGGGACCGGCGCCGAGGGCGATGAGATGGTGGGCGAGCCGGTTCGCGCGGGCGTTGAGCGTGGCGTGGTCCAGCCGCTCGTCTCCGGCGACCAGGGCGAGGGCGTCCGGCGTCAGGGCCGCCCGGCGCTGGAGGATCTCGGGGTAGGTGGTGTCGTCGACGGGGAGCGCGGTGGCGTTCCAGTGCCGCGTCACCCGGTCGAACTCCTGCGCGGAGAGCAGCGGCAGGGTGCCCAGGGGCCGGTCCGGTTCGGCGACGGCTCCCTCCAGGAGCCGCAGGAGCTGCTCGGCCATCCGCCGCGCGGTGGACTCGTCGAACAGGTCGCTGCGGTACTCCAGCAGGCCGGTCAGTCCCTCCCCGTCCGGCACGAACTCGACGCTCAGGTCGAAGGTGGCGGCCTGCCGTGGCACGGTGACGGGGGCGACGTCCAGCCCGTGCGGGGCGGTGGCGGCGGGCGGCGCGGGGTGCAGCAGCACCATCACGTCGAACAGCGGGTTGCGGCCCGCCTCGCGGGGCGCGCCCACCGCCTCCACGAGCCGCTCGAAGGGCGTGTCACCGTACGCGAAGGAATCGTTCACGGTGCCGGTGGCGGTCGCCAGCAGGTCACGGAAGGACCCGGACGGCTCCACCGGGGTGCGCAGCACCACCGTGTTGACGAAGCAGCCGACGGCGCGTTCGAGATCGGTGCGGGACCGTCCGGGCGTCAGCGAGCCGACGGCGACGTCGTCCTGGCCGGACCAGCGGGCCAGCAGCGCCTGGGTGGCGGCGACGAGGGCGGTGTACAGCGTGGTGTGCTGCTCCGTCACGAGCTCGCGCAACCGGGCCGTCAGGTGTCCGGGGACGGTGAAGGTGTGCACCGCGCCCGGACCGGCCTCCTCGCCGCGCCGGGGCCGGTCCAGCGGCGGCTCCGGCGTCATGGAGCCGGCCAACTTGCTTTTCCAGTAGGCGAGATGCTTCTCCAGTCGGGCACCGGAGAGCTGCTCGCGCTGCCACACCGCGAAGTCCGGGTACTGCGTCGCCACCGGGGGAAGCTCCGGTGCGGCACCCCGGGCCAGGGCGTCGTAGGCGGTGCAGAGCTCGTCCAGGAGCACGCCCATCGACCAGCCGTCGGTGACGATGTGGTGCGCGGTCAGCAGAAGGACGTGCGAGTTGTCCGACTCGCGCACCAGCAGGGCGCGCAGCAGGGGGCCCTGCCGCAGGTCGAAGGGGCGGGAGTACTCCTTCGACAACGTCGCGTCGAGGGTCTCCGGCGCGCTCAGGTCCCGGATCGGAAGCGCCACCGGCTCCGCCGGTCGCACGGTCTGCACCAGCCGGCCGTCGGTCTCGTCGAAGGTGGTCCGCAGCGCCTGATGGCGTGCCACGACGGCGGCCAGCGCCCGGGCGAGCGCCCCGCACTCCAGCGGCCCGGTGAACCGCAGCGCGACCGCGCTGTTGTAGCGGGGGTCGCCGGGCCGCAGCCGGTCCAGGAACCACAGGCGCTGCTGGGCGAACGAGAGGGGCAGTGGGCGGCCCTGTTCGGCGCGCGGGATGCTCCGGTCGGCGGCGGCCCCCTCGCCGCCGGACCGTCCGGCCAGCCGGCGGCGCAGCGCCTCCCGCAGGTCCTCGGGCAGGGCCGCGGCGCGGTCTCGCTTCGAAGGCGTCATGGTCGTCGGATCCTCACCGTTCGTCATCGTCGGGGTTGCCGTAGGCGGTGTCCTCGAGTTCGCTCAGCACCTGCTCCTCCACCAGCTCCGCCAGGGCGGCCACGGTGCGGGAGACCAGGACGTCGCGGGGGGTGAGCGCGAGGCCGAAGGCATCGTTGGCGCGGGAGGCGATGAGCAGGGCGCGCATGGAGTCGCCGCCCAGCAGGAAGTAGTCGTCCACCACGCCCACGGCCGTCTGCAGGGCCTCCTCCCAGATGGCCGCCACCGCCTCCTCGGTCGGCGTGCGGGGCGCCACGTGTCCGGTCCGCTCCTCCTCGGCCGGTGCGGGCACGGGCAGGGCCGCCCGGTCGGTCTTGCCGTTCTCGGTGAGCGGGAAGCGGTCGAGGACCGCGAACGCCGAGGGGACCATGTGGGCGGGCAGGGAGCGGGCGACCAGCGCGCGCAGCTCGGCGCCGGCCGGCGGCTCGGTGCCGGGGGCCGCGAGCAGGTGGGCGACCAGGCGCGGCAGCCCCGGCTCGTCCTCCCGCACGCTCACCACGGCGTCCAGCACGGCCGGGTGACGCACCAGGGCAGCCTCGACCTCGCCCGCCTCGATCCGGTGGCCGCGCAGCTTGAGCTGGTGGTCGGTGCGGCCCAGGTAGTGCAGCTCACCCCGGGAGTCGCGGCGCACGAGGTCGCCGGTGCGGTACATGCGGGTACCGGGCGGCCCGAACGGGTCGGCGGTGAAGCGGGCGGCGGTCAGGCCCGGCCGGCCCAGGTAGCCGCGGGCCAGCGCCGCTCCGCTCAGCCACAGCTCGCCCGGTACGCCGTCGGGGACCGGCCGCAGCCGCGCGTCGAGGACGTGGGCGCCGGTGGCGGGCAGCGGGCGGCCGATGGGCGGCGCGGCGCCGTCCGGTTCCAGCGGCGCGGACCAGGTGGCGACCACGGTGGCCTCGGTGGGCCCGTAGGAGTTGACCATGCGGTGGTGCGGGGCCCAGCGGGCGACGAGTTCGGCCCCGCACGCGTCGGCGCCGACCACCAGCGTCTTCAGGTCGGGCATCGTGCCGGGGGCATCGGACGGCAGGGTGGCGAGGGCGGCCGGCGGCAGCAGGGTGTGGGTGACGCGCTCCTCCCGCAGCACCTCGGCCAGCCGGGCGCCGAGCAGCGGGCCGGGAGCGGGCACCACCAGCCGCGCGCCGTGCGGCAGGGACATGCACAGTTCGAGCACGGAGGCGTCGAAGCTGGGGGACGCGAAGGCCAGCACCCGGTCGCCCGCGGCCACCTGGTAGTGCTCGGCCTCGGCCGCGGCGAACGCCGCGAGCCCCCGGTGGGTGACGACGACGCCCTTCGGGGTGCCGGTGGACCCGGAGGTGTAGATGACGTAGGCCGGGTCGTCCAGGTCGAGCGGACGGATCCGGTCGGCGTCGGTGGGCCGGTGGTCAGCGGTGCCGTCCGACGGCGCGGCCAGCAGGTCGGCAGCCTCCTTGGCGTCGAGGGTGAGCACGGGGGCCGCGTCGCGCAGCATCAACTCGATCCGCTCGTCCGGATAGTTGGGGTCCACCGGCAGGAACGCGGCGCCCGCCTTCGCCACCGCCAGCTGGGTCAGCACCATGTCCGCCGAGCGCGGCAGGAGGAGGGCGACGACGTCGCCCGGACCCGCGCCGCGGGCGATGAGCCGGTGCGCCAGGCGGTTGGCGCGCGCCTCGGCCTCGGCGAAGGACAGCTCCAGACCCGGGGCGCTCAGTGCCGGCGCGGTCGGCCGACGATCCACGGCGACCTCGACGAGGGCGGGCAGGGTGGCCGGGGGCACCGGACCCAGCGGCGGCCGAGCCGGTCCGCGCAGCAGCCGCGCCCGTTCCCCGGGCGGCAGCACGTCGATGTCGTCCAGCCGGACGGTGCCGTCCGAGGCGGCCAGGGCGGCCAGGGTGTGCAGCAGTTGGTCGGCGAGGGAGACGGCGGTGGCCCGATCGAAGTACCGCGGGTCGTAGCCGAGTTCCACACTGAGCCGGTCACCGGGTGAAATGACCACGGTGAGCGGGTAGTTGGTGGCCTCCCTGGCGTCCAGATCCCGGATCCGCAGTCCGTGCGAGCCGGCGGTCGCGTCACCGACCGGGTAGTTCTCGAAGACCACCAGGCTGTCGAACATCGGTGTCCCGGGGGGAAGTTCGCTCAGGCCGTGCATCTCGGTCAGCGGCAGGTGGTCGAAGCGGCGGTCCTCGGCCCGTTCCTCCTGCACCGCGCGCAGCCAGGCACCGCAGTGCGCGCCGCCGTCGACGGTGACGCGGGCGGGCAGGGTGGTGATGAACAGGCCGGTGATGGTGTCGGCGCCGGTCAGGTCGGCCGGCCGACCGGAGACGGTGGTGCCGAAGCACACCCCCGGCTCACCGCTCCAGCGCGACAGCAGGAGCGCCCAGGCACACTGCACCAGGGTGTTGAGGGTGAGGCGGTGCCGACGGGCGAACTCCTGCAGCCGGTTCGTCTCGGCCTCGCCGAGCCGCTGCGACAGCCAGACCCCGGACCGGGCCGTGGAGTCCTGGGCGGGCCTGCGGTCGTAGGGCAGCGCGGTGGGCGCGGTGAGGCCTGCCAGGACGCCCCGCCAGTGTTCCGTCGCCGGGCCGGTGTCCCGGGCGGCGAGCCAGGCGGCGTAGTCCGCGAAGGGCCGGCGCTCGGGCAGGCTCGGCTGCTCGCCACGGGTGAGCGCGGCGTGGGCGGCCTGGACGTCCGACAGGACGTGGAAGACGCTCCAGCCGTCCAGCAGGACGTGGTGGAAGGTCCACACCACGCGCACCGCGTCCGGTCCGAGCCGGACCAGGGCGAGCCGCAGCAGCGGGGCCCGGTCCAGGGCCAGGGGGCGGGTCCGCTGCTCGGTGAGGAGCCGCTCCAGCTCCGCGTCGCGCCGTTCCTCCGTCAGGGCGCTCCAGTCGTGCTCGGTGACCGGCAGGGTCACGTCGCGGTGCACCACCTGCAGGGGCACCGGCACGTCGTGCAGGGCCACGGCGGTGCGCAGGACGGGAGTGCGGTCGACCACGTGCTGCCAGGCGGCGGCCAGCAGCCGGGGATCGCGGGCTCCGTCCAGCACGAAGGTGATCTGCTCGATGTACAGGCCGTGTTCGGCCTCGTCCAGGCCGTGCACGACCATGCCGGTCTGGGTGGGCGTGAGCGGATAGATCTCCGTCACACCCCGTCCGGTGCCGGCCAGCCGGTCGACGGCCGCCTGGTCCAGCGGGGCCAGCGGGAAGTCGGAGGGGGTGCGGCCCCCCGCGCCGGGCTCGGCGCAGTGCCGGACGATCGCCCGTAGTTCCTCCGTCATCTCGGCCGCCAGACGGGCGACGGTCTCACGCCGGTGCACCTCGCGGGAGTACGACCAGGTGAACTCGAGCCGCCCGTCGCCGACCTGCCCGAGGACGTCGAGGAGGTGCGGCCGGTCCGCCGAGCGGTCCATGCCACCGGTGAGCGGGCCGTACGGCGCGTGCAGCAGGCCGCCCGGGGTGCCGCTCCAGTCCTGCCGGCCCAGGTAGTTGAAGCCGATCTGCGGCAGTTCCGGCAGCTCGGAGCCGGCCGCGGGTCGCAGGAACCGCAGGGCACCGTAGCCCAGCCCGCCGCGTGGCACGGCCCGGAGGTTCTCCTTGACCGCCTTCAGCGCGCCACCGGTGTCCGCGTCGCGGGGCACGTCCAGGACCACGGGGTACATCGTGGTGAACCAACCGACGGTCCGGGCGAGATCGACCCCGTCGAACAGCTCCTCGCGGCCGTGGCCCTCCAGGGCCACCGCCACCCGGTCCTGCCCGGTCCAGCGCGCCAGGACCCGTCCCAGGGCGCACAACAGGACGTCGTTGACCCGGGTGCGGTAGACCTCCGGCACGTCCTGCAACAGCCGGCGCGTCTCCTCGGCGTCCAGACCGACGGTCAGCGTCTCCTCGACGGAGGCCGTGTTGGCGCCGGTGCGGTCGGTCGGCAGGGCGGCCGGGGCGGTGCCGCCGTCGAGGCCCTGCCAGTGGGCGAGTTCGTCGTCGAAGCCGCCGGCCGCGGCGTGCTCGGCGAGGCGCTGCGCCCAGGCGCGGAACGAGGTGCTCTTGGGTCCGAGCTCGGGCCGCCCGCCCGCGCGCAGGGCGCGGTAGGCGGTGTCCAGGTCCTCCAGGAGCAGGCGCCAGGACACCGCGTCCACGACCAGGTGGTGCGCGGCCACCAGCAGGACCGGGTGCCGCCCGTCGCCGAAGCGGCACAGCGCGGCCCGCAGCAGCGGCCCGGCGGCCAGGTCGAAGCCGTCGGCCAGCTCGTCGGCCAGCTCGCGCAGCGCCGCCGCGTGCTCCGCCGGCCCGCCGCCGGACAGGTCGTGGACGCGCAGGTCCGGTGCGCCGCCGGGCGCGGTGCCGTACTGGCGCCACCGCCCGCCGCCGACCTGTTCGAACCGCAGGCGCAGCGCGTCGTGTTGTTCCAGGACCGCGGCCAGGGCGGCGTGCAGCAGCGTCTCGTCGGTGTCCGCCGCGAGCTGGAAGGAGACCGCCTGGGTGAGGCGGGCGGCGTCACCGGTGAGGGTGTCGAACAGCCAGTGTTGCACGGGGGTGAGCGGGAGGTCGCCCACCACCGCGCCCTGCTCCGCGGCGACCGCCACGGTCGGCTGCTCCTCGGCGGCGAGGGCGAGTTCGGCCAGGGTCTGGTGCGCGAACAGGTGCCGGGGGGTCAGGGCGAGACCGGCCCGGCGGGCGGCCGAGACGATCTGGATGCCCAGGATCGAGTCGCCGCCGAGCGCGAAGTAGTTGTCGTCCGCGCTCACTTCGGGCACCCCGAGCACCTCGGACCAGATCGCGGCGAGCGTCCGCTCCGTTTCGGTGCGGGGCGGCCGGTCGCCCCCCGCGGCCGGGGCGGCCCACACGGGCTCGGGGAGCGCGCGCCGGTCGAGCTTGCCGGTGGCGCCGAGCGGCAGCCGCTCCAGCCGCACCACCAGCGCGGGCACCAGATGGTCGGGGAGCGTGCGCGCGAGGAAGGCGCGCCACTCGGCCGGTTCCGGGAACCCGGTGTCGTGGGAGACCGCGTAGCCCACCAGGCGCCGGTGACCGTCGTGTTCCACCACCCGGGCCGCGGCCGCCGACACCTGCGGGTGGCGGGCCAACGCGGCCTCGACCTCACCGAGTTCGATGCGGAAGCCGCGCACCTTCACCTGGTCGTCCGTGCGGCCGAGGTAGACGAGGTCGCCGTCGGCCGTCCAGCGCACCAGGTCGCCGGTGCGGTACATCCTCCCCCAGCCTCCGGCCGGGGGTGCCCCCGCGCCGGGCGGGCCGAAGGGGTCGGGCAGGAACCGGGACGCGGTCAGGCCGGGACGGCGCAGGTAGCCGCGCGCCACACCGGTGCCGGCGAGGAACAGCTCCCCCGGCGCGCCGACGGGCACCGGGCGCATCCGGTCGTCCAGGACGTAGGCCCGGGCGCCGCCGACCGGCCGGCCGATGGGCGGGTCGAGGTCGGGGTCGGCGGGGTCACAGGCGAAGGCGGTGGCGTAGACGGTGGCCTCGGTCGGGCCGTAGATGTTCAGGACCCGGCAGCCGGGCACCGCCGCGCGCACCCGGCTCACGGTGCGGGCGGGCAGGCCCTCGCCCGCCAGGACCACCGTGTCCGCGGTGACGTGCACGGCGTCCTCCGCCAGCAGCCTGCCCAGGGCCGAGGGCACCGCGCTGAGCAGACCGGCACGCCACGGTCCGGGACGCTCGGCCAGCGCCAGCAGGTCGCGGACCACCTCCACGCAGCCACCGGCGAGCAGCGGCGAGAGGATCTCGAACACCGACACGTCGAAGTTCAGCGACGTGGAGGCCACCACGTGGGCCAGCCCACGGCCGGTGAACTCGGCCACGGCCCAGTCGGTGAGGGCCGACACCGAGGCGTGGGAGACCACGACGCCCTTCGGCCGGCCCGTCGAGCCCGAGGTGTGGATGACGTAGGCGGGGTGCTCCGGCAGCAGGGCGCCGCGCCGCTCGTCGTCGCCGAGAGCGGCGGCGGGGGCGGTGGCCAGCCGTGCGGCGTAGTCGGGGTCGTCCAGCACGATCCGGGCGAACGGGCCGTCCGGCAGGCGGCCGGCAGTCTCCGTGCTGGTGACCACGGCGTCGGGCCGCACGTCGGCGAAGAGGAACGCGATGCGCTCGGCCGGATAGCCGGGGTCCACCGGCAGGTACGCGGCGCCACTCTTGAGGACCGCCAGAAGCGCCACCACCAGGTCCGCCGTGCGGGGCAGCGCCAGCGCGACGAAGCGCTCGGGTCCGGCACCGGCGGCGATCAGCAGCCGGGCCAACCGGTTGGCCCGCTCGTCGAGTTCCCGGTAGGTCAGGGTCTCGGATCCGGACAGCACGGCCGGGGCGCCGGGCGTGCGCGCGGCCTGCCGCCCGAACGCCTCGGGCAGGGTGTGGCGCCGCGGCTCGGTCCCCGCTCCGCCGAACCGTTCGACGAGCTCGCGGGCCCGGTCGGGGTCCAGCAGCGGCAGGTCGGCCGGCGAGCGGTCGAGGTCGGCCGCCATCCCCGCCAGCAGCGTTCTCAGGCTCGCCCCGAGCCCCTCGACGGTCGCGGCGTCGAAGGCGGCCGGATCGTAGTCGAGGTTGACCGACAGGGCCTCTCCGGGCGCCACCACCACGCTGAGCGGGTAGTTGGTGGGCTCCAGGTCGCGTTCCTGCTCGATGCCCAGACCGTGCCGGGCCACCGCCTCCTCGTCGAACGGGTAGTTCTCGAAGACCACGATGCTGTCGAACAGGCTGGTCCCGCCGGGCACCTCGCTCCACGACTGCAACTGCGCCAGCGAGACGAAGTCGTGGCGCCGGGCCTCCGACTGGGCGGCCTGCAGCTCACCCAGCCACTCCAGCAGCGGGCGCCGACCGTCGATCCGCACCCGGGTGGGCTGCGTGTTGATGAACAGGCCGACCATCGAGGTCACGCCGGGCAGCTCGGCGGGCCGGCCGGACACGATCGTGCCGAACACCACGTCGTCGCCGCCACCGTAGCGGGACAGCAGCAGCGCCCAGGCACCCTGCAGCACGGTGTTGACGGTCAGCCCCGCGCGCTGGGCCGTCTCCCGCAACCGCGCCGACAGTTCGGTGTCGAGGGTCACCCGCACCGACTCGGACGAGGAGGTGCGGTGGGCTTCGGCGGGCCGCCGGTCCCGGGGCAGTTCGGTCGGCGCGTGGAACCCGGCAAGGGTGTCGCGCCAGTACCGCTCGGCCCCGGCGGCGTCCTGACCGGCCAGCCAGCGCAGGTAGTCGCCGAAGGGGGCACGCTCGGGCAGCCGCGGCCGGCGTCCGGAGGTCAGGGCGGCGTACCGCTCACACACCTCGTCGAAGACCTGGGCCGCACTCCACCCGTCGAGCAGGACGTGGTGGAACGTCCACACCATCCGCACCCGCGCCGGTGACAGCCGGATCAGCGCCAGCCGCATCAGCGGCGCCGTGCCCAGGTCGACACCGGCCCGCCGGTCCTCGGCCAGCAGCCGGGCCGTCTCGCGCTCGATCCGGTCGGCCGCCAGCCCCGTCCAGTCGTGGTGGGTCACCGGAACGGTGGCCCGCTCCTGCACGACCTGGAGCGGCTCGGCGGTCTCCTGCCAGGTCAGCCGGGTGCGCAGCATCGGGTTGGCGTCCACGGTGCGCTGCCACGCCTCGGCCAGGGCGTGCGGGTCGGTGACCCCGGACAGCACCAGCTGCACCTGGTTGACGTAGGTGCGCCCGGCCGGATCGAGCAGGCTGTGGAAGAGCATGCCCGCCTGCATCGGCGTCAGCGGGTAGACGTCCGCGACGGCGCGTCCGTCCCCGACGACCCGGTCCACGGCCGCCTGGTCCAGCCGGGCCAGCGGGAAGTCCGCGGGCGTCCGGCCGCCGGCCTCCGGGCGCCCGCAGTGGGCGACGATGGCCTCCAGCCCGCGCAGCATGCCCTCCGCGAGCCCGGTGACGGTCTGCTCGCGGTGCCGCCCGCCGCTGTAGTACCAGCTGATCTCCAGGTGGTCGTCCTCGACGCGGGCCACCACGTCCAGCAGGTGCGGACGCGCCGTTCCGGGTGCCTCCGCGCCGCCGAGGCCGCCGGGGACCGCGCGGACCAGGGCGGCACCGTCGGCCGACCAGTCGAACCGGCCCAGGTAGTTGAAGCTGACGCCGGGGGCCGGCGCGCCGGCGAGCCGTTCCTCCCGGGCGAGGTGGCGCAGGGCGCCGAAGCCCAGGCCCCGGTCCGGCACCGCCCGGAGCTGCTCCTTCACGGACTTCAGCGCGATGCCCCAGTCCCCCTCCGGGACCTCCAGGGCGACGGGGAAGAGGGTGGTGAACCAGCCGACCGTGCGGGACAGGTCGACGTCCTCGAACAGGTGGTCCTCGCGACCGTGCCCTTCCAGACCGACGGCGACGGTGCGCCGTCCGGTCCACTCCGCGAGCACCCGACCGAGGGCGGTGAGCAGGACGTCGTCGATCCGGGTGCGGTAGACCCCGGGGACCCTGCGCAGCAGGTCGTCGGTGCGCTCCCGGTCCAACCGGACCGTCACGGCGCGCACGTCGGCCGCGGTGTTGCCGCCGTCGCCGTCCACCGGCAGCGGTGCCGCGCAGTGCCGGGCGACCGCCTCCCAGTGGGCGCGCTGGGCCGCGAAGCCGGCGTTCCCGGTGTGCTCGCGCAGCCGGCGGGTCCACTCCTGGACGGAGGTGGTGCGGGCCGGCAGGCGCATCGGCCGGCCGGCCGCGGCCTGTCGGTACGCGCTCTCCAGGTCCTCCAGCAGCACGCGCCAGGAGACACCGTCGACCACCAGGTGGTGGACGGCCAGCAGGAGCCGGGCGGGCCGGGTACCGCCGGTGGTGAACAGCCGGGCCGTGAGCAGGGGGAGGGTGTCCAGCCGGAACGCGGCGTGCGCCGCCGCCGTGACCCGGGCCTCGGTCTCCCCGGCCGCCGCCGCGTCCAGGGCGCCGAGGTCGCAGACCTCCAACAGCTCGGGGGCGGCGGCGTCCGCGGGGGCGCAGTGCTGCTGCCAGGTGCCGTCGTCGTCGGTGGTGAACCGGGACCGCAGGGCGTCGTGGTGTGCCCACAGGGCCGTCAGGGCACGGCGCAGGACGTCCGGGTCGACCTCACCGGGCACTTCGAGGACGACGGACTGGTTGAAGAACCCGGCGTGCGGCGGGTGGGGGTCGAGGAACCAGTGCTGGATGGGCGTCAGGCCGACCTCGCCGCTCACCGGTCCGGTGCCGGCGACGGACCCGGCGGTGCCGCCGGCGGCGGCCAGCGCGGCGACCGTGGGACGCCGGAACAGGTCGCGGGGGGTCAGTGCGAGCCCCGCGGCCCGGGCGCGGGAGACGACCTGGATGCTCAGGATCGAGTCGCCACCCAGCATGAAGAAGTTGTCGTCCACGCCGACCCGCTCCACGCCCAGCAGGTCCGCCCAGATGGCGGCGAGCACGCGCTCGGTCCCGGTGCGCGGGGCCCGGTAGGCGCTGTCGCCGGCCGCCGACCAGTCGGGGGCGGGCAGCCGCCGCCGGTCCACCTTGCCGTTGGCCGTCAGGGGCAGGTCCGGCACCGTGACGAACGCGGCCGGGAGCATGTAGTCGGGCAGGTCCGCCGCCAGGTGGTCGCGGAGCGCGCCGGCGGACGGCGGCGCGGCACCGTCGGCCGGTACCAGGTGGGCCGCGAGGCGCTTGCGCCCGGCGTCCTGGTACAGCGACACGACCGCCTCGGCGACGTCCGGGTGGGCGGTGAGCCGGGCCTCGATCTCGGCGGGTTCGATCCGGAAGCCCCGGATCTTGATCTGGTCGTCCGCGCGGCCCACGAAGTGCAGTTCGCCGTCCTCGCTCCACCGCGCGGTGTCGCCGGTGCGGTACATCCGGCCTCCGGGCGGCCCGAAGGGGTCGGCGACGTAGCGGGCGGCGGTCTCGCCGGGCCGTCCCGCGTAACCCCGGGCCAGCCCGGCCCCGGCGACGTACAACGCCCCCGGGATGCCCGGCGGTTGGGGCTGGAGCAGGTCGTCCAGCACGTACACGCGCGTGTTGTCCAGCGGGCGTCCGATGGGCAGCACGGCGGGCAGCGGGTCGCCGGAGCGGAAGACCCGCCGGGTGGCGAAGGTGGTGGTCTCGGTGGGGCCGTAGCCGTCGACGACGGTGAGGCCGGGGCAGGCCTCCAGGACCCGGCGGACGACCGCGCCCGGCACGGCCTCGCCGCCGGTCCACACCTCCCGCGCGCCACGCAGGCAGGTGGGATCCTCCTGGGCGAGCAGGCGGAACAGGCCGACGGTCAGCCACAGGCAGCGCACGCCCTGCTCGGTGATGGCGCGGCGGACCAGGGCGGCGTCCAGGTCCGTCGGCGGGGCCAGCACGGCCGTGCCACCGCGCAGCAGCGGCACCCACACCTCGTAGGTGGCGGCGTCGAAGGCATGCGGGGAGTGCACGAGCACCCGGTCGTGGCCGGTGAAGGCACGGTCCAGGGCGAGCGCGGCGACGTCCCGCTGACGCACCGCGACGCCCTTGGGGGTACCGGTGGAGCCGGAGGTGAACATCAGGTACTGGAGGTTGTCGGGATGGACCGCCGGGGCCGGACGCGCGGGGGCCCGCCCCGGACCGGCCGGCTCCGGCCGGTCCTCGGCGCCGGCGTCGTCGAGTCGCAGGACGCCCTCGCCGGGGCACAGGTCGCGGGCGGTCTCCTCCCAGTCCGCGTCGGTGAGCACCAGATCGGCGCCGGCCTCCGCCAGCATCCGGCGCAGCCGCTCGCGCGGCGCCCTGCCGTCCAGCGGCACGTACACCCCGCCGGTGCGGACCAGGGCCAACTGAGCGGTGATCAGCGCGACGGAACGATTCATCAGCACGGCGACCGGGCGCTCCGCCCGGACGCCGAGCGCGGCCAGCCGGGTGGCCAGGGCCTCGGCGCGGGCGTCGAGGTCCCGGTAGGTGACGCGCTGGTGGCCGGCCTCCAGGGCGACGGCGTCGGGCGTGCGGCGCACCTGTTCGCCGAAGAGCTCCGCGACACTGCGCTCGGGGAGCTCGGTGGCGGTGTCGTTCCACTCTCCGAGCACCCGCGCACGCGCGTCGACGGCGAGCAACGGCAGTCGCGCGGGCGGGCGCCCGCCGCCGTCGGGCATGCCCGCCAGCAGGACCGTGAGGTACCCGGCCATCCGTCGCACCGTGGCGGTGTCGAACAACTCCGGGTCGTAGCAGAGGCGCAGGGCCAGCTCCGGTCCCGGGTAGGCCACCAGGCTCAGCGGGTAGTTGGTGGTCTCGATGCCGTCCAGATCACTCAGGCGCAGGCCGTGGGCGGCGGCGAGGTCGCCGTCGACCGGGTAGTTCTCGAAGACGACGATGCTGTCGAACAGGGCCACCCGCTCGGGCAGACCGGTGAACGTCCGCATGCGGGTGAGCGGTACGTAGTCAAAGCGCCGGTCCTCGCCCTGCTCCCGCTGCAGCCGGCGCAGCCAGTCGAGCAGGGTGCCGTCGCCCGGCACCGCGGCCCGGGTGGGCAGGGTCGTGATGAACAGGCCGGTCATGGCCTCGGCCCCGGGCAGCTCGGGCGGCCGTCCCGACACCGTGGTGCCGAACACCACCTCGTCCCGGCCCGCCTGACGGGCCAGCAGCAGCGCCCACGCGCCCTGGACGAGGGTGTTCAGGGTGAGGCCGGAGGTCCTGGCGAGGTCCTCCAGTGCCCGGGTGGTGGCCTCGGGCACCGTGACCCGCACGGCCTGGGTGGACTCCGCGCGGTGGGTCTGGCGCGGCTCGCGGTCGAAGGGCAGCGGTGTGGCCTCGGCCAGGCCCGCGAGGCGGTCCCGCCAGTGCCGTTCGGCCTCCGCCCAGTCGCACCCGCGCAGCCACTCCACGTAGTCGCGGTAGGGGCGGCGGTCCGGCACGGTGTCCCGCGGAACGTCCGTCGCGCCCGGGCCGGCCGCGGACAGGGCCGCGTGGGAGGCGAAGACGTCCGACAGCACCTGGAACAGGCTCCAGCCGTCCAGGACCAGGTGGTGGAAGGACCACACCACGCGCACGGCGGTGTCGGAGACCCGGGCGAGCACCAGGCGCTGGAGCGGGGCCCTCGCCAGGTCGACACCGTGCGCGCGGTCACGGTCCAGGAGGTCGCCCAGCCGACCACGGCGCTCGTCCTCGGGCAGGTCGCGCCAGTCCAGCCGGGTGACCGGCACCAGCGCGTGGCGCTGCACCACCAGCAGCGGCTCGGGCACGTCCTGCCAGACCACGCGGCCGCGCAGCACCGCGGTGCGGTCGGTCACCCACTGCCAGGCCGCGGCCAGCGCGTCCGGGTCGGACACGCCCTCCAGGACCAGGGTCAGCTGCTGGAAGTAGACGCCGCTGTCCTCCTGGGCGAGTCCGTGGAAGAGCATGCCGGCCTGGGTCGGCGTCAGCGCCAGGACGTCCTCCACGGCGCCCGGCTCGTCTCCCACGATCCGGTCCACGGCGGCCTGGTCGAGCCGGGCCAGCGGGAAGTCGGACGGCGTGCGCCCGCCGGCGCCGGGGCGTGCCGCGTGCCGGGCGAGGCCGGCCAGCTCCTCGGCGAACCGTTCGGCCAGTGCCTCGACGGTGGCCCGCCGGTGCAGCTGGTCGGAGTAGAACCAGGTGAACTCCAGTTCCTCGCCGTCGAGCTGCCCGACGACCTCCAGGGCGTGCGGGCGTTCGGCCAGTGGGTCGGCGTCCAGTTCCAGCGGCCGGAACGTGCCGCGGTACAGCCCGTCCGGCCCCTCCGGGAACGCCATCCGCCCCAGGTAGTTGAAGCTGACCTGCGCGGCCGGGAACCGGGGAGCCGTCCCGGGCCGGCCCAGGTGGCGCAGGGCGTCGAAACCCAGGCCGTGCCGGGGGACGGCGCGCAGCTGCTCCTTGACCTGCTTGAGGACCGTGTCCCAGTCCGCCCGCGCGGGCACGCCGAGGGCGACGGGGTACCGGGTGGTGAACCAGCCGACGGTGCGACTGATGTCGAGGTCGCCGAAGAGCTCCTCGCGACCGTGCCCCTCGACGTCCACCACCACCCGGTCCTGTCCGCTCGACGCGCACAGCACCCGGCCGAGGGCGCTCAGCAGCACGTCGTTGACCTGGGTGCGGTAGGTGTCGGGCAGGGTGCGCAGGAGGACGGCGGTGTCCGCGGAACTCAGGCGCACGGTCACCGAGCGGGCCGAGGCGTAGGTGTTGGCGCCGGCCAGATCGGCCGGGAACGGGTCCACCGGGTCCGGGACCGCCCGCGCCCAGTACGCCGTCTCGTCCTCGAAACCGCCGTCGGCCGCGTGCGCGCCGAGCCGCCGGGCCCACTGCCGCAGCGGCGAGGACTTCGCCGGCAGCGCCGCGGCACCGTCGCGGCCGTCGCGGCGGGCGCGGTAGGCCGCGTCGAGGTCCTCCAGCAGCACCCGCCAGGAGACCCCGTCCACCACCAGATGGTGCACGGCCAGGTGCAGGACCGGCGGCCGGCCGGGTCCGCGGTCGTGCAGCACGGCTCGCAGCAACGGTCCGTGGCGCAGGTCGAAGGAGCCGAGGTGGGGGGTGTCGGTGTCCGGGCCGGTGTGGCGGGCCAGGGCGACCCGGGGCGCCCGGTCGGCGATGTGCCACCGCACGTCCGCGGCACCGACGCGGGCACCAGCGTCGTCGGCCGGGAAGCCGGAGCGCAGGGCGTCGTGGTGGGCGACCACGTCGTTCAGGGCGTCTGCCAGCGCCGCCGTGTCCACCTCGTCGGGCAGGCGGACGGAGAGTGCCTGGGCGAAGTGACCGGCCCGCTCCGCGGCCCGGTCGAACCACCAGCGCTGAATGGGCGTCAGGGGGCTCGGTCCGGTGGCGGCGACCGCCGCGGGAGCGGCCGGCTGCCGCCTTCCGGCGGCGTCCGCGCACCGGGCGAGGGCGGCGAGCGTCTGGTGCTGGTAGATGTCCCGGGAGGTCACTGAGAGCCCCGCCTGCCGGGCGCGGGCCACCACCTGGATGCTGAGGATGGAGTCGCCGCCGAGCTCGAAGAAGTTGTCGTCCGCGCCGACCCGTTCCAGATGCAGGACGTCGGCCCAGATGGCGGTGAGGGCGCGCTCGGTGGGGGTTCGGGGCTCGACGTGGCGTACGGCCCGCACGGCCGGTCCCGGCTCGGGGAGCCGGGACCGGTCGAGCTTGCCGTTGGGGTTGAGCGGCAGGACGGACAGCGGCACGACGACCGAGGGGACCAGGTAGTCGGGCAGCGTGAGGCCGAGCGCCCGGCGCACGGCCTCGGGCTCCAGGCGGGCCTCCGGGGCGGGGACGACGTAGCCGACCAGGCGCCGGTTGCCGTCGGTCCCGGAGAGGGTGGCGGCCGCCTCCGCCACGCCCTCGCAACGGCGGAGCGCTTCCTCCACCTCCCCCAGTTCGATCCGGAAGCCCCGGACCTTGACCTGCTGGTCGACCCGGCCGACGTACTCGAGGTCGCCGTCGGCGCTCCACCGCACCAGGTCCCCGGTGCGGTACATGCGCTCCCCCGGCGCGCCGAACCGGTCGGCGACGAACCGGGCGGCGGTCAGGCCGGGGCGCCGCAGGTAGCCGCGCGCCAGCCCACCTCCCCCGAGGTACAACTCACCCACCACACCCGGGGGTTGCGGACGCAACGCGCGGTCGAGGACGTACACCCGGGTCCGCGCCACCGGCCGGCCGATCGGCGGTGCCTGCTCCGGCAGCCCGTCACCGGCGAACCAGGCGGTGGAGTACACGGTGGCCTCGGTGGGGCCGTAGACGTTGGCTATCGCGCTGCCCGGCATGGCGGACCGGAGGTCGCTCACCACCTGGGCGGAGAGCGCCTCACCGGCCAGCACGACGGTGTCCGCGTCGACCGGGGCGGCGCCCCCGGTCACCAGGCGGGAGATCACCGAGGGCACCCCGCTGAGCAGCCCGACCCGCCGCTGGTCCGGCTCATCGGCGAGGGCCGGCAGGTCGTCGACCACCTCGACGCTCCCGCCGGCCAGCAGCGGGCACAGCAGCTCGAAGACCGACACGTCGAAGTTGAGCGAGGTGGAGGCGATCACGTGTGCCAGCCCGCCGGGGCCGAACCGCTCCCGCGCCCAGGCGGCGAGCGCCACGACGCTGCGGTGGGTGACCACCACGCCCTTGGGCCGACCGGTCGACCCCGAGGTGTAGATGACGTAGGCGGGATGGTCGGGCTCCAGCGGCCGGACCCGGTCGGCGTCGGTCAGGTCCGCCCCGGCGGCGCCCGTGACGTCGGTGTCGAGCGCGGGGTGGTCCTCCAGGAGCAGCACGGCGCAGCCCTCGGGCAGGGCGTGCGCGGTCTCGCGGGTGGCGACGACGAGAGCGGGCTCGGCGTCCTCCAGCATGAAGCGGATCCGCTCGGCCGGGTATCCCGGGTCCACCGGGACGTATCCCGCGCCCGCCTTCAGCACCGCCCACAGCGCCGGCGCCAGTTCGGCGGAGCGGGGCAGGCACAACGCCACCAGCGTCTCCGGGCCCGCGCCCCGGGAGACGAGCAGCCGGGCGAGGTGGTTGGCGCGCCGGTTCACCTCCGCGTAGTCCAGCCGTACCGGGCCGCAGGCGACGGCGGTCCGGTCGGGGGTGCGGGCGACCTGCGCCTGGAACAGCTCGGGCAGCGCGGCGTCCGGGAGGTCCCGCCCGTCGAGCGCGGGCGGGTTCCAGGAGTCGAGCAGCGTGCGCTGTTCCTCGTCCGAGAGCATGGGCAGTTCGGCCAGCGTCCGCTGCGGGCCGTCCGCCATGCCCTCCAGCAGGCGACGGAGGTGACGGGACATCCGGGCCACGGTCCGCGCGTCGAACAGGTCCGTGTTGTATTCGACCGTCAGCGCGCAGCCGCCCGACACCTCCGGTGCGAACTCCAGGACCAGGTCGAAGCGGGCCGCCGGCCGGGGCAGCGGGTGCTCCTCGAACCGGAGGCCGCCGGCGGGTGGCGGGACGGCGGCGGCCGTCTGCTGGACGACCAGCACCTGCACCAGCGGGGTGCGGCTGGGGTCCCGGGGCGGGGCCAGTTCCTCGACCACCCGGTCGAACGGCACCCCGGCATGGACGAAGGCGTCCAGCACGGTCGTGCGCATGCTCTCGACGAACCGGTCGACGGTGGCCGCCTCGTCCACGTCACCGCGCAGCACCACGGTGTTGGCGAAGAAGCCCGTCACCTCCTCCAGCTCCCGGCGGTCGCGCCCGTTGGTGACGGTGCCGAACGCCACGTCCCGCTGGCCGGAGTAGCGCGAGAAGAGCAGCGCGGACGCCCCGGCGAGCAGGGTGAACAGCGTCGTACCGCGCCCTGCGGCGAGGTGCCGCAGCCGGCCCACCAGATCGGCCGGGAGGTGGTGCCGGTGCGCCGCACCGGACGTGGTGCGCGTCGCGGGCCGGGGCCGGTCCGTGGGCAGTTGCAGGGGCTGCAGCCCCGACAGGCACCGCTTCCAGTACGCCAGGTCCTCGGCCTCGCCGGCCCCGTGCTCGGCGGCCCGCCGCCGCTCCCACACCGCGAAGTCGGGGTACTGGAGGGCCGGGACGGGCAGGCCGTCCGGCTCGCCGGAGACCTCCGCGCGGTAGAGCGCCACCAGCTCGCGGGTGAGGACGCCCACCGACCAGCCGTCGGTGATGATGTGGTGCTGCCCCAGCAGCAGCAGGTGCTCGTCGGCGGCGAGGCGGACGAGCAGCGCCCGTGCGAGCGGACCGTCCGTCAGGTCGTAGGGGCGGCCCAGTTCGTCGGTCAGCAGCCGTTCGGCCTCCTCGGCACGCCGCCGCGCGGGCAGGTCGCCGAGGTCGACCGACCGCAACGGCAGGGAGCCTTCCGCGGCGATCCGCTGCACGCCCTGCCCGTCGACCGTGGTGAACGTGGTGCGCAGGGAGTCGTGGCGGGCCACCAGGCGGTCCAGGGCCCGGCCCAGGGCCTCGGGATCCGCCGCGCCGCGCAGCCGCAGGGCCACGCCGGTGTTGTACTCCGTTCCGCCGGCGGTCAGGTCGTCGAGGAACCACAGCCGTCGCTGGGCCCTGGACAGCGGCAGCGGCACCTCGCGCGGGGCGGACGGGATCGGCTCCGGCGGCGCGGTGGCGTGCCGTTCGCCCAGCAGCGGGGCCAGGCCGGCGATGGAGCGCTCGGTGAAGACGTCCCGGAGGGTGAGGTGGACGCCCAGCTCCGCCCTGACCCGGGCCAGGGTCCGGGCGGCGAGGACCGAGTCACCGCCCAGGTCGAAGAAGTCGTCCGTCACCCCGACGGCGTCGGTGTCCAGGACATCCGCCCAGATGGCGGCCAGGGTGCGCTCCTGTGGGGTGCGCGGTGCCAGGTGGCCGGCCGCGGACGGGCGGGCGGGCGCGGGCAGCGCCCGCCGGTCGATCTTGTGCTGCGCGGTGAGCGGGAGTGCCCCCAGGACGACGACGGCGGACGGCACCAGGTGGGCGGGCAGGGCGGCGGCCAGGGCCGTGCGCAGCGCCGCCGGGTCCGGGGCCCGCTCCGGGTCGGCGGGGGTGACGTAGCCGACCAGACGCTCCCGACCCGGCTCGTCCTCGCGGACCACGACGACGGCCTCGCCGACCTCGGTGTGCTGTCGCAGGGCCGCCTCGATCTCCCCCGGCTCGATGCGGAAGCCACGGATCTTCACCTGCCGGTCGAGCCGGCCGAGGAACTCCAGCACCCCGTCGGGGGTCCAGCGCACCCGGTCGCCGGTGCGGTAGAGCCGGGCACCCGGAGGTCCGAAGGGATCGGCGACGAAGCGCGCGGCGGTCAGGCCCGGGCGGCCCAGGTAGCCGCGGGCCACCCCGTCCCCGCCGATGTACAACTCGCCGTCGACGCCGGGCGGCTGGGGAGTCATCGCCGCGTCGAGCACGTACACCCGGGTGTGGGGCAGCGCGCCGCCGATCGTCGGTGTGCCGGCGCCGGCGGACAGCGGCCCGGTCCAGGTGGCGACGATGGTGGCCTCGGTGGGGCCGTAGGAGTTGATCATGCGTCGGCCCGGCGCCCAGCGGTCGACGAGAGCGGCCGGGCAGGCCTCGGCGCCGACGATGAGCGTGCGCAGGTGGCGGGCGGTGCCGGTGGCCGGGGCGGGGAGGGTGGCCAGGGCCGCCGGCGGGATGAGGGCGTGCGTGACGCGGTGTTCGTCCAGGACGGCGGCGAGGTCGTCGCCGAGCCAGGGCCCGTCCGGGGGCACCACGAGAGTGGCGCCGGACAGGACGGAGATGAGGAGCTCCAGGACGGAGGCGTCGAAGCTGGGCGAGGAGAACTGCAGCACGCGGTCGCCGGGCCGCACCGCGTACCGCTCGACGGCCGCCGCGGTGAACCCGCCGATGCCGCGGTGGGTGACCACCACGCCCTTCGGCGTCCCGGTGGAGCCCGACGTGTAGATCACGTACGCCGCGTGGTCGGTGCCGACCGCCGCGACCGGTGCGTCGGCCTCGACCGCGGTGTCGGCCTCGACCGCGGTGTCGACCGCGACTGCGGTGTCGACCGTGACCGCGTCCAGCACATCGCGGACGTGCGCCGGGTCGTCGAGGGTCACGGCGGGTGCCGCGTCGGCGAGCATCAGCGCCCGCCGCTCGGCGGGATAGGCGGGGTCCACCGGCAGGAAGGCGGCGCCCGCCCTCGTGACGGCCAGCTCCGCCGCGATCAGTTCCATCGAGCGCGGCAGGACCAGGGCCACCGTCCGGTCCGGCCCGGCACCGCGTCGTACCAGGTGGCCGGCCAGGCGGTCGGCCCGAGCCGCCAGTTCCCGGTAGGTCCAGGTGCGCCGACCGTCGGTCACCGCGGGCGCGTGCGGCGTGCGGGTCACCCAGGCGGCGAACAGCTCACCGAGCGTGGGGCACGCCGGCCACCGGGCCGCGCCGCTCTCCGGCGTCCCGGCGGTGCCACCGGCCTGCGGCGAGGTGGGCACGGGTACGGGCTGGTCGGGCAAGTCGGCCATGGAGTGAGAAGTCCTTCCGGATGGGGAGGATGCGGCGCGAGCGTCGGGGAGGGCGGGCGAGCGGGCGGCCCTCGGACCCGCGGGAGTGGTGGGGTGGGGGCGGCCACGGGCACGCCGGTGCCAGGGGGCTGACGGACCGCTACCGGCTCAGGCGAGGCCGGTGCGGTGTGCCGTGCGACCGGATATCTGCACGCGGTCGATCGCGCCGGTGGCGGGGTCGCGGTGGAAGCGTCCGCCGGGCTCGGGGCGCCCGGTGCCCGGGTCGACCAGATCGCACGAGAGATCGGGGTAACAGCGCAGGGGTATCGGCAGGTCACCGTCGACGGACAGGGTCGGCGAGCCGTCGGGCTCGAGCGCGACGCGGTACCGGGTGCCGCCGTTGACGTAGGTGCCCGCACACTCGGGCAGGCCGACGGCGTCGGCCAGATCCACGGGCGCGATCGCGGCCGGCACCCGAACGCCGGCGATGCGGGCCAGGTCGTCGGCGAGGTCACGCCAGAGCGCGGTGGCGGCGCCGGCGTTGCCCGTGAAGGCGACCACCACGCCGCTGTCCGGTTCGGCCCGCAGGTGGCAGGAGGTCCCCTGGGCGTTGCCGTCGTGGCCGTACCAGAGCTGGTCGTCCTGCCGGTAGAGGGCCAGGCCCAGCCCCCAACCGTCCGCGAGGGCACCCGGACGGGCGGCGGACTGCGGGCGGCGCATCTCGACGGCGACGGCGGAGGGCAGGACCGCGGTCCGGCCGGCCAGGGCGCTGCCGAGCGCGCCGAGGTCCGCCGCGCTGGCCAGCAGCGCTCCGGCCGGTGCCTCCAGCGGGGCCAGGTTCTGCTGGACCGGGCGCACCCGGCCCGTCGCGGTGTTGAGCGCGTGACCGGCGGCGACCGGACGGCCGGAGGCCTTCGTGCCGACGAAGGCGGGTGCGGTGCCCAGGGGTTCGAGGAGCAGGGCGCGCACGGCTTCGTGCCACGGCATGCCGGTCACCGTCTCCACCAGGCGGCCGGCGGCGACGTAGCCGGCATTGGAGTAGGAGAAGTCGCTTCCGGGCGGGAACAGCGCGTCCCGGGCGGTGCACACGGACGACAGGTAGCGGGCCACGGTGGACCGGGCGGCGGTGTCGGAGTCGGGGCCGGTGGGCAGGCCGCCGGTGTGGCTCAGGAGCTGGCGAATCGTTACGTCCGGCACCTGCCGCAGCTCGGGGAGGTAGTCGGCGGCGGGGTCGTCCGGGTCGAGGTCACCGTCGTCGGCGAGGAGCATCACGAGGGCGGCCGTGTAGGGCTTGGTGAGCGAACCCAGGGGGACGGCGGTTTCCGGGGTGAAGGGGACACCGGTGGCGGCGTCGGCCACACCGGTGTGCAGGGCGACCACCTCCGCACCGGTGTCCACGACCAGTTGGGCGCCGGGCACCCGATGGCTGCGCGCGAGGGTGTCGAGCCGGTGCTGCAGCTCTCTCCGTAAGAGGAACGGCGCGCGCTCGCGGACCGGGGTGATGGTGTACGTCATGAGAAGGGGACTCCCGTTGACTGGTTCTCATGTGCGGGTGTGGCCGGCGGCCGCGGGTGAGCGCGGGGCCGACCGGGCGCGTGCACGCCCGTCCTACGTTCTGACGACCTCGACCGGCAGGCGACGCACGCCGATGATGACGGCCGGGTTCTGGTACGTGACGTCCTCGTAGGACGGGATCGCGAGAGCGCGGAATCGTTCCTGCAGCATGCGCAGAGCGATCCGCGCCTCCAAGCGGGCCAGCGGCGCACCGAAGCAGAAGTGGATGCCGTGGCCGAAGGACAGATGGGGATTGGGGTGGCGTGTCACGTCGAAGACGTCGGGCGCGTCGAACCGGGCCGGATCGCGGTTGGCGGCACCGAGATGGGCCACCAGCATGGTGTCGGCCGGCAGTTCGTGACCGCCGAGCACCACGGGTCGGGTGACGCGGCGTCCCAACTCGGGGAAGGGGGGCAGCCAGCGCAGCACCTCCTCGATGGCCTGCGGAAGCCGGCCGGGCTCGGCGCGCAGCGCGGCGTCCGTGCCGGGATGCCGGTCGAAGGTCACGACGGCGTTGCCCAACAGCGCGGTCGTGGTGACGTGTCCGGCGACCAGCAACAGGGCGACGAACCCGACCATCTGCTCGTCCTCCAGGCGGACGCCGTCCACCTCCGCGGTGATCAGTTTGCTGGTGAGGTCGTCCCCCGGACGGGCGCGGCGGTTGCGGATGTGTTGCAGCACGTACCCGTTCATCTCGCGGACGGTGGGGGCGATGGCTTCCAGTGCCCGTTCCAGGTCGGCCGAGTCGGCCACCTCGCCGAGCTGGTCACCGCTGAACAGGACGCTCGCCCACTCCTGGAAGAGCCGGTGCTCGTCGGACGGGATGCCGAGCAGGTCGGCGATGACGATGATGGGGAGCGGATAGGCGAGAGCGTCGACCAGGTCGAACCGCTCGTGGTCCGCGACGGCGTCCAGCAGTCGCGCGCACACGGCCTCGATGCGCGGTGCCAGCTCCTGCACGACCCGCGGGGTGAACGCCTGGCTCACCAGCGCGCGGAGTCTGCGGTGTTCCGGTGGGTCCATCCCGACGAAGTTGCCCCGCCGGAAGGTCTCGAAGTCCTCCTGGGTCGGAGTGAGGGACGAGAGGTCCGACGAGTAGGTGGCCGGATCGGCGAGCACGGTGGCGACGGTCTCGTGGTCGAGGACCTGCCACTGGCCCTGGCTGTCGCACCGCACTGGTCCTGCCTCGCGCAAGTCCCGCCAGCGCCCGGTCATTTCCTCCAAAAGAACTGAGGAGTAACCTAATTGATGGTCAGGCACCTGTCCTCCTTGGGTCACGGCTCGCGGGCATGGCTGGATCAGGCAGGGGTTCCCACCGAACGAGGCTTCGGCAGGACATGACGAATCGGGGCCACGACGGCTCCGAACGCGACGTCAGCGCTCCCCGGCGGACGGAGCCGGGCCGCACTCGGGACACACCGTCCGGACGACACGGGACTGTTCTGTGTGACGCCGCGCCGCGAGGGGCCAACGGACACCTGACGTCAGCCGGTTACCGCAGCCAGGTGGAGCACCTCAACACGCCCGCCGGCGGTCCTCCGACCCAGCCTCCGCGCTGGTCCGGCCTGGCATAGCATCCCCCTCACGATCTCTCCCACGCAACCGCTGCGCGAACCCGGCACAGCAGCCGCCACGGCCAGTGCGGACCTTGACGGTCCGGTACTCACAACGACGAACCCGCCACAGTCTTCACGGTGGGTCACTCTCTCGCAACCCCTTGAGGTTGAACGGGAAGCAACTCTCATGAGAAAGCGTCGTCTTGTCGGAGGTGAGGCGAAGGTTTCCGCTGGTCGGGACGGAACCGACAGGAGCATGGCAGTACGAGGCCGTCGGGTCGTCCCGTCGATGGCGCCGGGTGACTTCGACGGTGGGGCCGTCGGAGGACCGGGAGCCGGCCGCTCGTGACCGCGCACGAGACGGCGTGCGCGCGTCAGCCGGCCCTTCGCGGCGAGGCCGACCAGCCACCCCCGACCTCGACCGAGCCGGACTTCACGGACGGCGACACCGAGGACCGCGACACGAGGAACAGGACTACGAGGACGGCGGTGTCGTGCTGGACGGCACAGTCCCTCCGACCACCGAGGCGCCTTCGGTCCGGTGACGCGGGCCGGTCTGTCGTGACAGCCGGGCCCCGGCGGATCGCACCCGACAGCCGTCGCGAGGCCATCGGGGCTCCAGGCCGGCACCGCTCGACCGCGCCTCCTCCATCGCGGGCGAAGCATGGTGGCCGTGCGTGGTTTGGTTGCCGGCCCTCCGCTCTGGCATCATAATCAAGCGGAACCTTGTTCCGGTAACAGTGCGGAACACTGGTCCCCGGACCAGCCCGGCGACGGAGAGGACGGCGCGGTGAACGACGGCGACGGGGGCGCCAGGCGTGCGCCCCGACCCAAGCGGGCGGACGCCCGGCGCAACGAGGAGGCCCTGCTCGACGCGGCTGCCGCGATCTTCGTCAGGTCGGGCGTCGAAGCGCCGGTGCGCGACATCGCGGCCGAGGCCGGCGTCGGGACGGGCACGATCTACCGCCACTTTCCGACACGCTCGGACCTGATCATCGCCGTCTACCGGCACCAGGTCGAGACCTGCGCCGAGGCCGGTCCGGCACTGCTGGCGACCAGCGCGACTCCGCACGCCGCGCTGGGGCGATGGATCAACCTCTTCGTCGACTTCCTGGTCACCAAGCACGGACTCGCCGCCGCGCTGCAGTCCGACAACGCCGACTTCGAGACGCTGCACACCTACTTCCTCGACCGGCTCGTGCCCGTGTGCGCCCAACTGCTCGACGCCGCAGCCGACTCCGGCGAGACTCGATCCGACCTGGACGCCTACGGGCTCATGCGCGGCGTCGGCAACCTCTGCATCGGCGCGGGCAGCGATCCCCGCTACGACGCACGTCGACTGGTCGAACTCCTCATCACGGGACTACGCCTACCGCACTGAGCCGCATCCCGTCCCGCGCGACCGACTCGACCACAACCGAACACCTGCGACCGGATCCCGACATCCCCCCGGAGGGCAGGAGAGCCGACGACGCGCGCCCCCGGACCGACCGGCGGACCGACGAACTGGCGGCCCGCGCCATGCGTCCGCCGGCGAGCGCGGCATGCTCGGGCGTACTCGGGCGCACGTGACCCGGCCAGCGGTTATTACCAGCCAGTAAGTTGACTGATCATCATCTCGCACGTGGCGGTGGTGCACCCCTACGCTCCCAGTCACCACATCGCACGACCAGCCGCCCCCGGCACCGCGATCCGACCCGCTGGAGCTGCCGTGAAGCCTCCCCACCGCCGCCGAGGATGGCGGACAACCGCACTGGTTCTTCTGGGAGTCGTACTGGCCGTCGGCGGCGCGACCCCGGCCGTGGCCGTCCCCGCGACCGCGACCGCGACCGCCGTGGCGTTCCGGACCGTCGACGTCCCGATGTCGGACGGCGTGGTACTGAAGGCCGATGTCTTCACCCCGGCCCCCGGCACCCCCGGGGCCGACGCCCAGGGCCGCTTCCCCGCCGTCGTACAGCCGGCCAGTTGGGGGCAGAACGACCTGGAGTACGTGGCCCAGGGCCGGCAACTGGCCGCCGCGGGCTACGTGGCCGTCACGTACACCGTGCGCGGGTTCTGGGGCTCCGGCGGCGAGATCGACGTGGCGGGACCGCGGGACGTCGCCGACCTCTCCTCGGTGATCGACTGGACCCTCGCGCACACCCCGGCCGACCCGCGGCGGGTGGGCCTGACCGGGCTCTCCCTGGGTGGCGGCCTGGCCCTGCTGGGGGCCGCGTTCGACCCGCGGGTCAAGGCGGTGGCCGCGATGAGCGGATGGGGGGACCTGGCCGACTCGCTCGACAGCGGGCAGACCCGGCACCTGCAGGCCGCCGCCCTGCTGACCGGCATCGCCCTGCCCACCGGCCGGCAGAGCCCCCAGATGCGCCAGAACCTGGGCGACCTGTTCACCGGGCAGGACATGCCCGACGTCCTCCGGTGGGCGCGGACCCGCTCCCCCGCGAGCTACGTGGACCGGATCAACGCCAACGGCACCGCGGTCCTGCTGGCCAACGCCTGGGGCGACAGCATCTTCAACCCCAGCCAGGTCACCGCCTTCTACCAGCGCCTGACCGGGCCCAAGCGGCTCGAACTGCGCCCCGGCGACCACGCCACCCAGGAGCTGCCCAGCCTGCTGGGGCTGCCGGACGCGACCTGGTCGAGCGCACTGGCCTGGTTCGACCAGTACCTCAAGGGCCACCCGGACGCGGGCGGACGGCCGCAGCGGTCGGTGGAGCTGACGGTCCGTCCCGACGACGTCCAGGAGAGCTACCCGGACTGGTCCGCCGTCAGCACCCGCACCGAGCAGCTGCGGCTGGGCGCCGCCGACCCGTTGGGCACCGGCGCCCTCGGCGGCCCGGCCGGCACGGGCTGGCACACCTCGGTCGTCGGCGGTACCGACTCGGGCGCCGACGGCGGCGTCGTCGAGCTCTCCGGGCTGCTCGACCAGGTCGCCGCACTGCCGCCGACCGTCGTGGTCCCGCTGCTGTCCCGGTCGGCCGGGGCCGTCTGGGAGTCGGCGCCGTACCCGGCCGGAGCGCGGATCCGCGGCGCCGCGACCGTGCACACCACGGTCACCGCCAGCGCCCCGGCGGGCACCGTCTTCGGCTACCTCTACGACGTCGACGCCGCCGGCGTGGGCAAGCTGATCTCGCACGCCCCGCAGAGCTGGTCGGACCGACCACCCGGCCGGGCCTTCCCGTTGGACATCCAGCTCTTCGCCACCGGCTACGACCTGCCAGCCGGGCACCGCCTGGCACTGGTCCTGGACACCAGCGACCCGCTGTACGCCGGCGACACCCCGCTGGGCAGCCGGGTGACCTTCGACTCCCCGGCCGACGACCCCTCCCGGCTCACCCTCCCGGTGCGCTGACCACGGGCCCCCTTCGCCGGACGCCATCGGCACCGCCGAGCCGTCGGCCACCGCCGACGGTCCGCCCTGTGGTGACCGACCGCCCGCCGCCTGCGGACGGCCGGTCACCACACCTTCGGGTGATGCTCGCCGCGGCGAGCGAGCCCGGCACGGTGGCCGCGGTGGTACTCGCTACGGTTGCGGGGACCTTCCGCCCAGGGGTCATCCCCGCTTCACCCAACGGAGGACCATCGATGCGTAGCAGGATCCTGTCCGTCGCGGCCGTGACGCTCGCCCTGGCCGGTACCGTCCTGGCGGCACCGGCCCAGGCCACCGCGGTTCCCGACCGCACCCGCGACAACAGCGGCTGCAACCACGACGTCTGCATGGCCATCGACGGAACGACCGGCCAGGTGACCGTCAAGGCATGGGCCTACGACCGGACCTTCACCGGCCACTTCCAGCTGCTGCAGCCCAACGGGCACGAACTCAACGGCCGCGACGGGACGTTCGGCGCCGGCGACGTGGCCGGCGGCTCCTCGTGGCGGCTGCACGCCGACGCCGGAAAGTACTGCGTCATCGGCTGGGACGGCGTCAACGGCCACTTCGACAACATCGGAGAGCCCTGCCTCAGCCTCTGACCGGCGGGCCCGGCCCCTGCCACGCCCCCACCGCGGCCCGCGCGGTGGGGGCGGCCGCATGTCGTCCCACCGTTCACGCGCAGCCTGCTGGCGGATGTCGACACCTGGCCGAGCCGGCCGACGGGCGCCGTGGAAGGCTGACGGGTCATGAGCAGTCGTCACAGCACCAGTAGCAGCAGCCACACCGTCCACACCAGTCACACCACCACGCATCATGTGACGGTGGTGCGCCATGTCACCGTGGTGCACCACCGCGGCGTCTACTACTCCAGCACGCACGGCGCCGGCCTGGGCGGACTGATCGTGGTCCTCGTCCTGCTGATCGCCCTGGTGGCCTGGCTGGCGGTGCGCAGGTCGCGCGCCTGAGGTCCGGTGGTCCGGGAGGAGCGCCGGATCGATCGCGCACGGACCACCGGCCCGAGGCCGGGCGCCCGACGGTGCGGGCGGTGCGGGCCGGTCGGCCGGACCCGGAACGGCCCGGCCGCCGCGTCACCTCGGCGGGTCGGCGGGTCGGCGGGTCGGCGGGTCGGCGGGTCGGCGGGCTCGAGGACTTCGTGGTCACCGCCCCGGTGCCAGGTACCGGCGGCCGGCTATCTGCTCGAAGATCAGGTTGGTCCGGGTCTGTGCCACCGCCGGGTGGGTGGTGAGGTTGTCCACGACGAAGTCGCGCAGCGCCTCGGGGCCGGCGACACCGACGTGGAGCAGGTAGTCGTCGGATCCGGCCATGTGGAACACCGCCAGGACACCGGGCAGGTCGGGGGCCGTGCTCCGGAAGCTCTCGTTCTGCTCGCGGGTGTGCGCCCGGAGCCGGACCGAGATCATCGCCTGCAGCGGCAGTCCGATCGCCGCGGGATCGACCTCCGCCCGGAACCCGCGGATGATCCCGCGCTCCTGCAGCGCGCGCACGCGGGCCAGGCAGGTCGAGGGGGCGATGCCCACCGCCTCGGCGAGGGCGTTGTTCGGCGTCCGGGCGTTGTCGGCGAGGGCGCGGATGATCGCCCGGTCCACGTCGTCGATGGGCGCCCGGCGGGCCTGCGGATTATTCGGCACGCGCCAATGATCTCGGTGAATCCCGTCGATCCGCAAGACAACGGGCGCGTGTGCCGAATTTTGTTCGGAAGGTCTTCCGTCGGAGTGCCGCAAAGTTCCATCCTGACCCGCGAGCGGCGAACGCCCTCCGCCGTTCCCCGCCCTGCGGGCCGGCCGCCCAGTGACCTCGGAGTACCGCGCCCATGAGCCCGACCGCCACCTTCGCCGCCGCGCCCGCCGTCGACCCGGGGCCCGAGCTCGACGGTCGTGACTTCGAACTCCCGGCGAGCGGCCTGGACGACGCCGAGCGCCTGCGCGCCCTCGACACGGTGGACGAGTACCTGACGCGGAAGCGCCGGCACCTGGTCGGCTACCAGGCGACGCAGGACATGCAGGGCTGCGCGCTGGACCTGGCCCGGTTCATGCCGAACAACATCAACAACCTCGGCGACCCGTTCCAGAGCGGCGGCTACAAGCCGAACACCAAGGTCGTCGAGCGCGCGGTGCTCGACTACTACGCGGCGCTGTGGAACGCCAAGCGGCCGTACGACTGCTCCGACCCCGAGTCGTACTGGGGCTACATGCTCTCCATGGGCTCGACCGAGGGCAACATGTACGCGCTCTGGAACGCCCGGGACTACCTGAGCGGCAAGGCGCTGATCCAGCCCCCGACACCCCCGTTCGACGCCCTGCGGTACGTCCAGGCCGCGCCCGACCGGAGCAACCCCAACGCCCACCGCCCGGTGGCGTTCTACTCCGAGGACACCCACTACTCCTTCGCCAAGGCGGTCCGGGTGCTGGGCGTCGAGACCTTCCACGCCGTCGGCCTGGAGAAGTACGCGGACGAGTGCCCCCTGGTCGACCCCGTGACGGGGACCCGCGAGTGGCCCACCGAGGTGCCCTCCCGTCCCGGCCCCTCGGGCCGGTCCTGGGACGGCACGGGCGAGATCGACGTCGACGCCCTGGCGGTGCTGGTCGAGTTCTTCGCCGCGAACGGACACCCGATCTTCGTCAACCTCAACCTCGGCAGCACCTTCAAGGGCGCCCACGACGACGTCCGGAAGGTCTGCGAGCGCCTGCTGCCGATCTTCGAGGAGCACGGCCTGATCCAGCGCGAGGTGGTCTACGGCACGGACCCGCAGACCGGTGAGCCGCTGGTCGACCTGCGCCGGGGCTTCTGGATCCACGTGGACGGCGCCCTCGGCGCCGGTTACGCGCCCTTCGTGCGGATGGCCTCCCAGGACCCGGTGGCGTACGGCTGGACCCCTGAGGTGGAGCTGCCGGAGTACGACTTCGGCCTCACCTTGCCCACCCGGGACTTCGGCGAGCTCGACATGGTCTCCTCGATCGCGATGAGCGGCCACAAGTGGCCCGGCGCGCCGTGGCCGTGCGGCATCTACATGACGAAGGTCAAGTACCAGATCTCGCCGCCGTCCCAGCCGGACTACATAGGCGCGCCGGACACCACCTTCGCCGGCTCCCGGAACGGGTTCTCCCCGCTGGTCCTCTGGGACCACCTGTCCCGGCACTCCTACCAGGACCAGGTGGACCGGATCCGCGACGCCCAGGAACTGGCCGGCTACCTGGAGCGGCGCCTGAGGGCCATGGAGCTGGAGACGGGCGTCGAGCTCTGGCCGGCGCGCACCCCGGGCGCCATCACGGTGCGGTTCCGCAAGCCCAGCCCCGAGCTGGTGGCCAAGTGGTCGCTGTCCTCCCAGGACGTGCTGATGGTCCCGGGCGACGAGTCCACCCGCCGCAGCTACGTGCACGTGTTCCTGATGGCCTCGGTGGACCGGACGAAGCTGGACGCCCTGTTGGCGGAGCTCGCCCAGGACCCCGCCATCCTGGGCCTGCCCACCCGGCTGCCGTGACGGCTCGCCGCGGCCGGGCCCCCGTGACGCCGCCCGTACCGGCGGTTCACCCGGCCTTGCCGGTGATGTAGTCCTCGGTGGCTTGTTGTCGCGGGGTGCTGAAGATGTGCTCGGTCGGGCCGACCTCGATCAGTCGACCGGGCTCACCCGCCCCCGTCATGGTCAGGAACGCGGTGGTGTCCGCCACCCGTGCGGCCTGCTGCAGGTTGTGGGTGACGATGACGACCGTGTAGGTCTGTTTGATGTCCTTGATCAGGTCTTCGATCGCCAGGGTGGAGCTCGGGCCCAGGGCGGAGCAGGGCTCGTCCATCAGCAGGACCTCCGGCTCCACCGCCAAGGCCCGGGCGATGCACAGGCGTTGCTGCTGACCACCCGACAGCCGCCCGCCCGGCGTGTCGAGCCGGTCCTTGACCTCCTGCCAGAGCTCCGCCCTGGTCAGGGCCTGTTCGACCAGGTCGTCGTGACCGCCCCGGCCGAGTCGCCGGCCCAGGTGCAGGCCGGCGAGGACGTTGTCGCGGACCGACATCGTGGGGAACGGGGTGGGGCGTTGGAAGACCATGCCGACCCGTTGGCGGATCTCGACCGGGTTGGTCCCGCCGGTGTAGATGTCGGTGTCGTCCAACAGCACCTTGCCGGTCACGGCGGCCCCGGGGACGGTCAGGTGGATGCCGTTCATGCAGCGCAACAGGGTGGACTTGCCGCTGCCCGAAGGGCCGATGAGGGCGGTGACCTGGTGGGGTGTGATCCTCAGGTTGACGTCCGCCACCGCGGGACGGCCGTGGTAGGAGGCGGTGAGGCCGACCACGTCGATCCGGGCCGGACCGGTGGTTCGGGTGGGCGGGAGCGGGGTGGGCATCGCGGGCTCCTTGGCGGGGAGGTGGTCGGGGCCGCCGGTCTTCGGGCTCCGGAGGCCGTGCTTCAGCGGGCGCTGCGGGCGATGCCTCGGCGCCCGAGGAGGCGCGCGCCGATGCTGACCGCCAGGACGATGACGACCAGTGTGAGCGTCCCGGCCCAGGCGCGGGCCTGGGCGGTGCGGAACCCGGTGATGGCGTTGTTGAAGATCTGCAGGGAGAGCGTGGACATCCGCTGGGTCGGGTTGGTCTCGATGAACAGGTCGTTGCCCAGGATGGTCAGCAGCAGCGGCGCGGTCTCGCCCATCGCCCGGGCGATCGCGAGCATGACGCCGGTGGTGATCCCGGAGCGCGCGGTGGGCAGCACGATGGAGACGATGGTGCGGGCCTGGCTCACGCCGAGCGCGAGGCTGGCTTCCCGCAGGTCGGCCGGCACCAGGCGCAGCACCTCGGCGGTGGCCCGGGTGACGAGCGGGAGCATGATCAGGGCCAGTGCCGCCGCCCCGGCCAGCCCCGAGAAACCGAAGTTGACCACCCAGAGCGAGTAGACGAACGCGCCGGTGACGATGGACGGCAGCCCGATGAGCACGTCGGTGAGGAAGCCCGCCACCTTGGCCAGGCGGCCACCGTACTCGATCAGGTGGACGGCGGCCGCGATGCCGATCGGC
The DNA here is from genome assembly GCF_044547075.1 of Kitasatospora sp. NPDC052896. Classification (NCBI taxonomy): domain Bacteria; kingdom Bacillati; phylum Actinomycetota; class Actinomycetes; order Kitasatosporales; family Streptomycetaceae; genus Kitasatospora; species Kitasatospora sp. NPDC052896. The sequence goes on along the minus strand of NZ_JBITZU010000006.1, from coordinate 251,404 downwards.
ACCGAGAGGGCGGTGGCGATGCCCACGGTGATCACGGAACCGATGATGCCGTTCACGAACCCGCCCCCCGCCTGCGAGGGATCGCCCGGCGGGGTCTGGGTGAGGAAGGTCGGCCCGAGGTACCTCAGTCCTTGATCGGCCACGTGGACCAGGATCCACAGCAGCACGGCGACCGCGACGGCCGCGGCGAGCGTCAGCAGCCCGGTCATCGCGGCATTGACGGCCAGGCGCTCCGGAACGCTGCGGCGAACGGGAGCCGCGGGCGGAGCGGCGGGCGGAGCGGCGGTCATCTACCCGAGGTCCTCTCCCGTGCGCCGCACGACGAGTCTGCCGAGGACGTTGACGACCAGGGTGATGACCAGCAGCCAGGTGGCGACCACCATCAGGGACTGGAGGTGGAAGGGCTCGGTGGCCTCGGTGAACTCGTTGGCGATCACCGAGGCCATGGTGGCCCCGGGGCCGAGCAGGCTCGCGGTGATCGAAAGGACGCTGTTGCCGATCACCATGGTGACCGCGATGGTCTCCCCCAGGGCCCGGCCCAGGCCGAGCACGGCCGCACCGGTGATGCCGGAGCGGGAGCGGGGAAGGATCGCCATCCGCACCATCTCCCACCGCGTCGCCCCGAGGGCAAGGGCGGACTCCTTGTCGATGGTGGGGACGGTGGCGAAGACCTCGCGGCAGATCGCGGTGATGATCGGCAGGATCATGATCGTCAGGACGATGCCGGCCACCAGGTAGGAGACCCCGAAGAAGGGGCCGGCGAAGACGGGCCCGATCACCGGGGCGTTGCCCAGGGTGTCCGACAGCCAGACGCCGGCCGGGCGGACGGCCGGGATCAGGGCGAAGACACCCCAGAACCCGTAGACCACCGAGGGAATCGCGGCCAACAGGTCGATCAGGCCGGCCAGCGGCCTGCGCAGCCAGCCCGGTGCCACCTCGGTCAGGTACAGCGCGACCGCGACCGCGACCGGAACCGCCAGTGCCATCGCGATCAGCGAGGTGACCACGGACCCGTAGACGAACTGCAGGATGCCGTACGGGTTCGGGTGCGCCGAGGAGGCGGTGGCCTCGGAGGGTGCCCACCGGTCGGAGCCGAGGAAGCTGAGGGTCCCGTAGTGGCGCAGCGCCGGCCATGCCTGCCGGACCAGGAACACGGCCGTGGTGACCAGCACGAGGATCACGAAGGCCGCCGCGGCCCTGACGGCGGCCCGGAACGCGGTGTCGCCGGCGTGCCGGGCGCGCGAGCGTCGCACCGAGGTGAAGGAGTCTGCGAGGGGGGTCATCTCTCTCCCCTGGGTCGGGCGGATCCGGCGGTGGGCGGTCCGGGAACGGGCGCCCGGCGGGCGGTGGCTACCTGATGAGGGGCTGGCCACGGACGGTCAGCTGCTCCAACTGCCCGACGGCCAGCCGCTGGAGGTCCTTGCCGAGCGGCGCGTAGTTCAGGGCGGCGGTGAGGTCCTGGCCCGCGGACAGCACCCAGCCGAGGAAGTTCGCCAGGGCGGCGGCCTTGGCCGGGTCCGTCTGGCTCCGGTAGAGCAGCGCGTACGTGGTGCCCGAGATCGGGTACGCGTCGGGGTCGCTGCCGTCGGTCAGCGACGTGTTGAGGTCCGCCGGGAACGTCACGCCGTTGACCGCTCTGGCGACGGTGGCGACGCAGGGCTGGATGAAGTTGCCCGCCTTGTTCCGCACCTGCCCGTACGTGCTGTTCTGGGCCAGCGCGTACTGCAGTTCCAGGAAGCCCAGCGCGCCCTCCGTCTGGTTGACCTGCCCGGACACTCCCTCGTTGCCCTTGCCGCCGATGCCGGTCGGCCAGGCCACCGTCTTGCCCGTGCTCCTGCTCGGACCACCGAGCGCGCTCACCCAGGTCGGGGACTCCTTGGTGAGGAAGTCCGTCCAGATGTCCGTGGTGCCGGAACCGTCGGAGCGGTGCACCACCGCGATCGGCTCGTCCGGCAGCTTCATCCCGGGGTTCAACGCGGTCAACGCCTGGTCGTCCCACTTCTTGATCTTCCCGGCGTAGATCCGGCCGAGCAGGTCGCCGGTGAACTTCAGCCCCGATGGCAGGCCGGAGAGGTGGTAGGCGGGCACGACCGCGCCGAGCAGCAGGGGGATCTGCAGGATCGGGCCCCTGGCCCTGGCCTGGTCGGCCGGGCTCAGCCCGGTGTCGCTGACACCGAAGTCCACCGTGCCCGCCAGGATCTGGGCCACCGCACCGCCCGATCCGATCGACTGGTAGGCGACCTGCACACCCGAGGACTGGCTGTAGACCTTGGTCCAGTACGACATCATCGGCGCGACGAAGGTCGACCCGGCCCCGGACAGGGAACTCGCCCCGCCGGGCAGCCGCGCGAACGGCGGCGGGTAGCCGGGCTTGGTGGCGCCGGCCTGGCCGCAGATCTGGGTCCCGAAGTCCGCGCTGGCGGCGGCGCCGGTACCGCTGGGAGAGGTGTTGCTGACGTTGTTCGTGGTGCCACAGCCGGTGGCGAGCAGCGCCGCTGCCACCACCAGGACGAGCCCGGCGAAGGCCTTGTGAGCCATGAGATCCATTCTTCCGCGGGTCGGCGCAACCGGTGCGTCACTCCACTGGCGGAGCCAGGAACGGGGACCGCGCGAGTGGTCCGATCAGCAACGAGAAGACCCAGACTCTCGCTTGCGGCGGCCCATATCCACGATCGGGGCCGGCTGCGGCGCGTGTCCACCCACTGGGCGGAACGCCGGGGACGCCCGCGGTGGACGGACGGGCGGAGCAACCCCGCGGAAGGACGGACGCGGGTGACGATCACGCTCGGGACCCGCCCGGCTCCTGGTCCGCGGGCCGGGGGCGCACCCGGGCGGCGAGGACCGCGATGTCGTCCTCCGCGCCATGGGGCACCAGGCCGTACAGGGTCTCGTCGAGCAGGTCGCCGAGGTCGCCGGCCACTGGCAGCCGCAGGTCCGCGAGCCGGGCCAGCGAGACGTCGATGTCCTCACCGCGCCTCTCCACCAGGCCGTCGGTGTAGAGGAGCAGCACCTGGCCCGGCCGGAAGCCACCGGTGACCAGCTCGTATCCGCCGACCCCGGTACCGAGGGGCGGACCGGTCGGGACCTCGACCAGTTCGGTGCCGCTGTCGGCGGTGAAGAGGGCGGGCGGGAGGTGCCCGGCGCTGGAGTACGTGCAGCGGCTGCGGGCCGGGTCCGCCAGCGCCAGCAGGCAGGTGGCCGGCCGTCCCGACTCGCTCTCGGAGACCATGGCGTCGAGCTGTCGCAGGATCCGGTGCGGCGGCAGGTCCGTCGCGGACACGTAGCGGAGCATCGAGCGGTAGCTGCTCATGTCGACGGCAGCCTCGACCCCGTGGCCCATCACATCCCCCATGACCAGCAGGGTTCGTCCGAAGGCCAGGCGGACCGTCTCGAACCAGTCGCCACCGACCATGGTGCTGGTGCCGGACGGGAGGTAGCGGGAGGCCAGTTCGAGGTTGGGGTGCGGGTTTCCCGGCTCGGCGAGCAGAGCCCGCTGGAGTTCCAGGGCGATCGTCTGCGAGTGGGTGTAGCGGCGGGCGTTGTCGATGCTGACCGCGGCGCGGCCGACCAGGTCCTGGATGATCACCACGTCCTCGTCGCTGAACTCCGGGCTGTTGCCGGCTCGGGCCAGTGACACGGTTCCGATGGCGTGGCCCCGGGCCGCGAGCGGGACGACGAGGGTCGAGTGGATTCCGGCGGCCCGGCAGGCCGCGAGCCGCCCCGCGTCCGGTGCCGAGCGGTCCGGCTCCGCGGAGAGCAGGTTCCGCACGATCGGATGGCCGGTCTCCAGGCACCGTGCGATGGCCGGGTCCTCCCGGTACCCCACGGTGCTGTCGGTCATCCCGAGGTCCCGCGCACAGCTGCGCAGGGTCGGCACGCAGGCCAGCGCGGTCCGGCGCAGCCGCAGTGCCCTGGCCCGCGGAGGTCCGTGGCCCTCCGGCAGACCGACCGGCAGGACCTCGACGGTCGCCAGGTCCGCCAGCAGTGGGACGACGAAGTCCGCCAGCTCCGCACAGGTGGTGTCGACGTCCAGGGAGGTACCGATCCGAGTGGCGGCATCGTCGAGCAGGGCGAGGCGTACGTGGGCCTGCTCCAGGTCGTGCTGCTCCTGCCGTGACTCGGTGACCTCCAGCACGACGCCGACGACGCCGAGCACCCGGCCGGCGACCTCCAACCGGTGGTAGGCACCGTGCCACCAGCGGCCTTCCTGGGCGGAGCCGGCCTCGCGGCTGCTTGTCGCTTCACGGGGCCGCCCGTCACGCAGCACCTGGCGGAGGACGTCCGCACGGCTGCCGACGCCTGGCAGCGTCTCGGCCACGGCCCGGCCGACGAGGTCGGCGGCCGACTGGCCGGTCATCCGGGCGAGGGCGGGGTTGACATAGCGGTAGCGCAGCTGCGGGTCGAAGATCGCAACGCCGAACGCCGTGCCTCCCAGCACGCTCCACAGCACCTCGTCGGTACTGCCCGCCGAGAGGGCGTCGACCGCTGCTTCCAGGAGGGCGTCCGCGTCGGGCCGGCCGGAGGCGCCGGCGCACGCCCGCCCACCTCCTCGTCTGCGGTACCGGAAGCGCATGGTCCAATCGTCGGCCCGCGACGGGTGATCCGCACCCATGCCGCTGCCAGGCCCCTCCGCGAAGCGGTCACCGGGCCGCTACCGTGCCGAGCGACATGGCACTCCCCCGGATCCGAGCGCGGTGTCACGACTGTCGATACCGGCGGGATTGCCAGCGGATGAGACGACCGTCAATACGGACGCGCGTCGAATCCGGACGCCGGCGTGGTCGAACCTCCACCGTCAACAGACCCCACCCCGCCCACGGGGGAAGGCCTGCCCGACATCGGCGCCCGCTCAGGCGCCGGGCCACTCGCCGGGGTGGTCGACCCAGTGGAGCTGCTGGGCGTCGTCGGGGTCGAGGTCAGGGCGCTCCCGCCGGAGGACCTCCTCGAACTGCTGCCGGCTGGAGCAGGCAACGACGACCGGCGTGGTCCCGGGACGCTCGATGCGCACCTGTCGATCGCGGTGGCCGGACACCAGGGCCGAGATTTCCACAGGGCGCGCCCTGTCGAGGGCTTCGTGGCTGGTCATGTGACCAGGTTCGGCCGGGACCGGCCATCGCGCACGTCGATCTGCCGGGCCGGCCCGGCGGCGCGGGCCACCGAGGGACCGGGCGCCGTGGCGGCGTCGGGGCGAAGTCAGTGCACGACTCCCGGGTTTGAGACGCCTGTTGGCGGTGAGACGACGGCCGAGGCCGTCAACCGGCCGCAGCGCGCTCCCCCTCGCGCGGCGGCCGGCTCCCGGGACGGCCTTGGGCGACCGCTCCGGGACCGGTGGCGCCACCCGGTCCCGGAGCGAGGACGCCTCTACGATCGTCGGGGGCTGCCGGACGACCTGGCGCCGCCCGTCCGACCCCGACCGTCCGACCGCCCGCCCGGTCGCACCGTCCCGGGAGGTGCCAGGCGAGTGGTCGCAAGCCGAAGGAGTTTCCATGAGCGACGTGTCACGGCTGCCCGGACCCCTCGAGCAGCACTGGAACTGGCAGTTGGACGCGGCCTGTCGCGGCGCGGACAGCAGCCTGTTCTTCCACCCGCCCGGCGAGCGCAATCCCGCCCACGACGACCGCGACACGGCCGCGAAGGCGGTCTGCGCACGCTGCCCGGTCCGCGAGGCCTGCCTGAACCACGCGCTCACGGCCCGCGAACCCTACGGCGTCTGGGGCGGGCTGAGCGAGGACGAGCGGGCCGCCGTCCTGCGCTCGCGCCGGCGCGGCCACCCGGCCCGCCACCGGGTCGCGGTCTGACCTTCGGGCCTCCGTCGCATCAGTCCCCAGCGGGCCCGGTGGGGACGACCCGGGCGATGAGGAGCGCGATGTCGTCGTGGCCGTTGGGAAGACGCAGGGCCGCCAGGAGTCGGTCGCACGTCACTTCAAGGGGCAGGTGGGTGTCGACCAACAGGCTGAGGAGGGCGTCCAGGCGGTCGTCGATGGGTTGGTCACGGGTTTCGACCAGGCCGTCCGTGTAGAGGACGAGCTGGTCGCCGACCTCCAGGTCGAGGACGGTGGCCTCGAAGGGGACGCCCCCGACGCCGAGCGGCGCTCCGGTGGGCAGGTCCAGCAGCACGGGGAAGCTGCCGGGGCGGACCAGGACCGGGGGCAGGTGGCCCGCGAGTGCGATGCGGCACTGCGCGCGGTGGGGATCGTAGACGGCGTAGACGCAGGTGGCGATGGTCTCGTCCAGCGCGCGGACGGTGCGGTCGAGGTGGTGCAGGATCGTGGCGGGGTCGAGATCGAGGTCGGCCAGGGTCCGGGTGGCGGTGCTCAGTTGCCCCATGGCGGCGGCCGCGTTGATGCCACTGCCCATGACGTCGCCGACGACGAGGGCGGTCTTGTCGCCGGCCAGTCTGACGGCGTCGAACCAGTCGCCGCCGGCCTCGCCGACGATTCCGGCGGGCTGGTAGCGGTAGGCGACCTCGAGACCGATCGATCGCGGTGGCGTACGCGGGAGCAGGTGGCGTTGCAGGGTCAGGGCCGCGTGGCGTTGGATCTGGTACCAGCGGGCGTTGTCGATGCACACGGCGGCGCGGGCGGCCAGCTCGCCCGCCAGGGCACAGTCGTCGTCGTTGAACGGCCGCGGGTTGAGGGTGCGTTTGAGGTCGAGCACGCCGAGGATCTCGCCACGGGCGATCAGCGGCACGGCGAGGTACGAGTGCAGGCCAGCGCGGCCCAGGAGGGCGGCGGCCTCGCCGTCCCGGGCGATCTGCGACAGGTCCTGGGCCTCGACCCGGGCCACCAGGATCGGCAGGCCGGTGATCGCACAGCGGGTGATCAGATGGTTGACGGCGTAGGCGGCGGTCCCGCCGGTGGGGTCGACGTCACCGGCGGGGGTGCTGGGACAAGCCCCGGCCACGGCCAGGGACCGGAAGATCGCGGGCCCGGCGCCGGTGCTCGTCGTGCCGGCGGGACGGTCGTCGAGGACCGAGTCCAGGACGTTCACCTCAGCGATGTCGGCGAGGTCGGGTATGGCGATGTCGGCCAGCTCGTCGGCGGTTCGGACGAGGTCGAGGCTGGTGCCGACGAACACCGAGGCGTGGGCGATGATGGCCAGCTGCCTCCGGGCTTCGGCGGCCTCCGAGGCCACTCGGTGCTGTTCGGTGACATCCACGACGGTGGTCGCCAGTCCGATCACCCGCCCGCCGGAGTCCTCGAGCCGGTAGTACGACGCTCTCCAGGCGTGGTCGATGCCGGGGTCGGCCTGTGTGCGGCCGATGGTGAACTGGTCCACCAGGGGTGTGCCACTGGCCAGGACCTGGCGCATCGCCGACTCGATGGCCTCGACGTCCAGGAACGGCAGCGCCTCGCGGACGGTTCGGCCGAGGTGCTTCCCGGCGGACAGGCCGTTGATGCCCTCCAGCGCCGGGTTGACCAGGACGTACCGCAGGTCGGTGTCCAGCACCGCCAACCCGATCGGTGACTGGGCCACCAGCCGCACCGACAGCGCCAGGTCCCGCTCGACGCCGCGCAGCGTCGCCTCGTCGCTGGCGAGCCCGAGGGCGTACAGGCCGCCGCGGTCGTCCAGCAACCGCATGTTGCGGAACTCCACCAGCCGGGTGGAGCCGTCCTTGTGCCGCACGGGGAAGACCCCGGCCCAGGCACCGCCTCCGGACATCACCTCGGTGAACAGTTCGAGGACCGGTTCGACGTGCTCCTCGGCGACCAGCAGCTTCGCCGCGTACTGCCCCAGCGCCTCCTTCGCGCTCCAGCCGAACAGTTCCTCGGCCTGGGGACTCCACAACGCGATCCGTCCCCTGTCGTCCAGCACCACCGCGGCCACGCTCAGCACGTCCAGCAGCCCGCCGGGTTCGAACGAAGCGACCCCGAGCGGGCCGGACGCGGGCCGGAACGCCTCGGGCGACCCCATCACCGGGCCCTCCTTCCTCTGCCCGATCGCGGTGACCGCCTCGGGCCGGATCCAGTCGCTCGCTCCGCCTGACCCTCCCTCCTCAGCCGTGTTCCCATCCTCCCCCCACACCGTTTCACCGGCAGCTTCCGGCTCTCGCACGATCCCCGGCCGTTGGAACGCTCCACGGTCCCGCGCACCGCCCCGCGGCGGACATCCGCCCGAGCGGCCCGTCCTCGAAGGAGGAAGCACGCCGGCCCTGGCACCTGTTCCACGGGGGTCGGGCGGGGGCGGGGGCAGGCGAACACCGCCACCGGACGCGCGAACGTCCGAGGGCGGAGTCCGGGTGCGTGAACCGCGGCTCAGGTGGTGAGCAGGCGGTTGAAGAAGGACCGGTAGCGCTGGAGGGCGATCCGCAGGTCCTCGGTGACGATGTCCTCGCCGCGGTCCCACTGGCCTTCCAGGCCGTCCTTGTGCTCGGCGAAGGACGTGGCGAGCGTCCGCATCACCTCGGCGACCAGGGCGTCGGCCGAGCGGACGGCCTCCTTGGGGTCGTCGACGAACTCGGTCTGGATCTTCTGCCAACGGGTGCGGAAGCTCTCGGCGTCCTCCTGCGCCAGCAACGGCCGGTTCTCCTCCTCACCGCTCGGCCGAGCGGATTCCAGGGCCTCACCCTCGCCCGCGGCCCGGTCCTCACCACCGGTCGGCGCGGCCTCGCCCGGGTACCGGGGACGCTCGTCGGCGGTCACGCTCGTGTCGTCGGTGTCCGTCGTGGTTCCGGGGTCCTCGGCCGTTGTCCTCCGGGGGTGGGCGATGTCCTCGGTGCTGAGGGGTTCCGCCTCGGCCGAGTCGTCATCACGGGTCTCGGTGTAGTCGTCTCGCATGGTGTCTCACCTCGTTCAAGTTCGTGCGCCGGCCCTCGGCCCGATCACGCGGCCTGGTCAGGTGGGGCCACCGCGCCGGGGCTCACCGTCGGTGAGCAGGCGACCGTGCGCTCGTACTCGGGGCCGAAGCGCCGCTTCAAACGGCGACGACGGTTCATGACGGCCAGGCCGATCCCGATCAGGACCAGCACTACCACCACCACGACGATGGCGATGATCACTCCTGTGGACATCGGGCCATCCAAGGTTCGGTGGCCTGCGCCGTGTCGCAGATCTGCGCTTCTCCGATGTCCCGAGATGGAAACGTCCCGTTCCGAGCGTCCGTCAGCAGGCCCGTGACCCGGCTCAGCCTCTCAGCGAGGTGAGGGCCTCCTCGACCAACGCCCTCGCCCGGGTCACCGTCGCCGTCAGCGACTCGCGGGTACGTGGCCGTCCGCCCCCGAAGGTCCGTCAGCTCGCCGGTCGGGTCAGCCAGTAACTGCCCGAGTCCCCGGCGCCGGTTCCGGGCCGGTCGCGAAGAGGGCCAACAGGCCCGAAATCTCCCGACCGGCCTCGGCGGAGTGCCGGAAGCGGCCGCCCGGCGGGATCTCGTAGTGGTTGCGCCGTCCCGTGCGCGAGCGCACCAGATACCCGGCGGTCTCCAGATCGGCCACGATCGCCTGCACCGTCCGCTCGGTCACCTCACATGCTGTGGCGACGTCGCGCAGCCGGATGCTGGGGTCCCGGGCGATCATGAGGAGCACCCGGGCGTGGTTGGTGAGGAAGGTCCACTCCGGTCGGCTCCGGTTGTCGTCGCGGCTCATACCTCCATCATGCGCCGCACACTTCGGGCGTTCAAAGACGCGAAAAGCTGTTCGCGAATCCCTTGACGTACGACGAACGCGGGGTCACGATCGAAGGGGTCCATCCCTGCCGTACACCCGTACGAGGGAGCCTTCATGCCCTCCCCCAGACAACGCAGCGACCCGGCCCGGGCCGCCATGCGGACCCCGCCGTCCACCGGGCCGCATCCGCCCACGCCGGGGACCACTCACCCGCTCGGGCTCCATGCCACCGCCGTGGTCCCGCCGCTGCCCACCACCACGGACGGGGCCGGCGCGGTCGTCGTCCGCGGCGAGATCGACCAGGACTGTGCGGGGGAACTGCGTGTGATCCTGCTGCGCGCCCTGCACGCTCATCCGGGCGGGCTCGAACTCGACCTCACCCAGGTCACGTTCCTCGACTGCGCCGGGCTCAACACCCTCCTCCGGGTGCGGCATGAGGCCCGCGAGGTCCTCGGCCGGCCGTTCACCGTCCGCGCCGCCAGCCCGCAGGCCGAGCGTCTGCTCCGGCTCACCGAGACCCGGGCCCTCTTCCTCGTCCCCACCCCTCCGAACGGGCGCGTGCCCACCCGTGCCCCCGGACTGCGACGCACCGGTTGAGCCACGGCCCTCCTTCGGTCCGGAGCCCACCGCGGTCAAGGATCCACCGGACCGGGACAGGGCCGCGGCGCGCCCGAACCCTCCCGGCGCGACGACGGTCCCGACCCCGCGTCCCCGGGACCTCTCACGCCGTTCCCGCTGCCCGCCAGGCGGGTGTTCCGAGGTTCGGCCTCCTGACCGCTTGGATATCCCTTGCCCGTGAGCAGGTCCCGCGTCGATGACGCTCTTCCGGAGTTGGAGGCCTTCGCCCGTGCCGCGCGGGCGCGAAGGCCCGACAGTGGCACCTGGTGCGAGGCGTGGACCGTCCGCGACATCGTCGCCCACCAGACGGGCACCGCCGAAGAACTGGCCCGGGTACTCGCGGCCCACATGGCCGGCACGCCCGTCGAGACGAGGGGCTTCCACCGCGAGGCCCCCTACCGGGCCATGTCCGACTCCGAGCTCTGGTCGGCCTTCCTCGCCCGCTGTGAACAGCTCGTCGAGACCGCGGCGGCCGCTGCGGGCGACCTGTCGCCGGAGACCGAGGTGACCTGGACCGGCCGGACCGTGACGCCCGCCTTCTTCGCGGAACACATGCGCGAAGAGCTGGTGCTCCACCGCTGGGACCTGACCGGTGACGACAGCACGGCCGTGCGGGCACTGAACGAGTCGTGGATCACGGAGCACAGCGTGACCACCGTGGGTGTGCCGCTGCTGGCCCGGGGCTTCTCCGGCCTCGAACTCGGCCCTGACGGCCGGGTGGAGGGACGACTGCGCGTCCCGGGCACCGACGACGTCCTGGTCACCGCGGACGCGGTCGGCACCAGCATCGGGTTCGCCACCCCCGAGGGACCGGCCACCGTGGAGAGCGACGCGGCCACCCGCCTCCTGCTTCTCTGGGGCCGACGCCCCGCGGATCCCTCGCGCTGGCACAGCGACGCCGGGCCCGAGACCCTCCGCCGCGTGCGGGCCCTTCTGAGCGGGTACTGATCGGGGCGGCGACCATCTCGGGGGAACCGGCCGGCCGTCACGCGGGGGGCAGGCCCGTGCACACCTTCCGCCGAAGCGGGGAGGTCGCGCCCGGGGCGCGGTGACATCGCCGGTCGTCGCGACGAGGTGGTCCCCGACCATGGTCGTTGGTCGGGGACCGTCCCCGTCGCCGTTCGTCAGGCGGGGGTCTCAGCGGTGGCGGTCAGGACCGCGCGGCCGAGGGTGTGGCCGGACATCGTGAAGCCGAGGAGGGCCGGGGTGGCTTCCGCCGGGACACCGATGGACTCGACATCGAGGGCGTGCACCACGACGAAGTAGCGGTGGGGGCCGTGCCCGGCCGGCGGAGCGGCGCCGATGAAGCGGGCCACGCGGGCGTCGTTGGGCAGCTGGTAGGCGCCCTCGGGCAGGCCCGAGCCGGTGTCGTCACCGGCGCCCTCGGGCAGCTCGGTGACGGTGGCGGGGATGTCGGCGACCGCCCAGTGCCAGAACCCGGACCCGGTGGGGGCGTCGGGGTCGTAGACCGTGACGGCGTAGCTCCTGGTGCCTTCCGGTGCGCCGCTCCAGGACAGCTGCGGGGAGAGGTCCTTGCCGCCGGGGACGCCGAAGATGCCGGAGAACTGCTCGGGCGACCAGGCGGCGCCGTCGCTGATGGTGGTGCTGGTAACGGTGAAGGAGACCGCCTCGGGGAGGCGGGCGAAGGGGTCGTTGGCGCTCGTCACGTCGTTCCTTTCAAGGCCGTGCTGTGGGGTGGCGGTGATGCGGCGGACGGAGGGCTCGCGGTGCCGCCTTCGTCCAGCAAGGTCGACCCTAACATCAATAATCGATTATTCATCGGATCGTCTATGATGGGGACATGGCCCGGACGACCCACACCTCGACCCCGTCGGGAAAGCAGATGCTCTCCGAGCAGGTCTACGCACACCTGCGGGAGGCGATCATGCGCGGGGACTTCGCACCCGGTGACGCCCTCAAACCGCAGGACCTCGCCGTGGAGCAGGGCGTGAGCCTGGCCGTCGTGCGCGAGGCGCTCGTGCGCGTGGTCGGCGATGGCCTCGCCGACCGGCTGCCCAACCGTGGCTTCGCCGTCCCGGCCTTCTCCGACCGCCGCTGGCAGGAGATCGCCGAGGCCCGCCGGACCATCGAACCGGTCGTGCTGCGGATGTCCGTCGAGCGCGGCGACCTCGACTGGGAGGCGCGCGTCCGGGCCGCCCATCACCGTCTGACCCGCACCCCGGCGTACGTGCCGGAGGAGGGCGAGTACTACTGCGCCGCCTGGTCCGAAGCCCACCGGGCCTTCCACCGCACTCTGCTGGAGGGCTGCGGCAACCCCGTCCTGCTGGAGACCTTCGACCGGATGTGGACCGCGAGCGAGCTGGCTCGCCGCTGGTCGGCGCACGGCAATCCCCACCGGGACGGCGTTGGCGAGCACCGCCGGCTGGAGGAGGCGGCGCTGGCCCGCGACGCCGACACCGCGGCCGAAGTACTGGCCCAGCACCTCACCCTGACCGTGGCCGGACTGACCGGCCGCACCCACCACGAACCCACGGAGGAAGCCTGATGCGCCTCGCCAACCCGACCGAACGACCGCACCTGACCACCGACATCGGAGCCACGGCATGACTTCCCTCGAGGCGAGCGCGGGCCGCCACTGCCACAACGTCGTCAATCCCCTGCACTCATGCGTGTACTTCGCGCCGGAGCTGGAGGACGAACTCGCGGCGCTCGGGCTGGAGCGCGGAGCCATGGCCTACTTCGCGGGCCGCGCGGCCCCGCTCGGGGCAGTCGGCGCGGGCACCGTGACGGCGACGTTCTACAACTTCAACCACGCGCGTGTCGCGCGGTACATCCCCGCGGCGTGGGCCATCAGCACGCCGGAGGCGGTGCTCACGGCCCGGCTGCGCGGCGCGCACGGCACACTGCGGCGGCTGCTCGGGGAGCAGGCCCTCGCGTCGAAGGAGATGGCCGAGGCGGCCGGGCTGGCCCTGCGCGCCACCGAAGCGTGCCGCCGAGAGGCGCGGCCGCTGTACGCCGCCAACGCCGACCTCCCCGTGCCGGAGGAACCGCACCTGGCGCTGTGGCACGCCGCGACGCTGCTGCGCGAGCACCGGGGTGACGGTCACCTCGCCGCCCTGGCGGTCGCCGGCCTGTCCGGGATCGAGGCGCTGGTCCTGCACAACGCCACCGGCAAGGCACCGACGTCCGCGCTGTTCATGCGGACCCGCGGATGGTCCGCGGAGCAGTGGGCCGCCGCCCGGGAGCAGTTGCGCGAGCGCGGCCTGCTGGACGGGGCGGGGGATCTCACGGAGTCGGGCGCGGCCCTGCGCGACGAGACCGAGGTGCTCACCGACCGCCTCGACGCCGCCCCGTACGACCACCTCGGCCCGGTCGCCACCAAGCGCCTCACCGAGCTGGCCGAAGGCTTCACCAGAACCCTCAGGGCGGCGGGCGCCTTCCGCGCGGTGCACTTCGGCAAGGGCTGAGCACCGGGCCCACCAGAGCGTCCTTCGCGCCGTCGGGTACTCGGCGGGCAGCTCAACGAGTGCCACGCCGCACCGCCCGCGCCGCTGCCCCACCGCCAGAAGCTCCCGGACCAGCGGCCTGATCGGGGTCGTGACACCCGCCAGGTGGGCTGAGGTCGGGCCTGGACGGCGGACCGGCACCCGCGGACCGGGGCGGGCGGCCCGCCGGCTCCGGTCCGCGGGCGGTGTCGGCCAGCAGTCGGACCAGCTCGGTGGGAAGGTACAGCTGCCGGGCGATCCATCGCGTGTCGTATCCCTGGATCACGAAGACCCACGCGGTGTAGAGGGCGTTGAGGCTGGGGGCCTGCGGGCCGTGCAGCAGCGGGCGGACCGCCTCCACGGGGAAGCCCTCCAGGGTGCGGGCGGTGAACCAGGGCCCGTCCGTCACCCGTTCCGCTGCCCGCTCGGCTCGCGGCACCGGTTGCCGAGGACTTCGGAGCCGGTGCCGGATCAGTCCGAGCACGCCGAGGACCGAGGCGGCCGCGCCGACCAGCGCACCGCCGACCACCGGCCGTTCCCGCACCGGAACCGTGCTCAGCACAACCAGCTCCAGCACTGCCGCCGCGACGGCGACGACCGCAGCCGCACCCTCGCGGGTCCGCGGGCGCGGTACCGCCCTCAGCCGGGCCATGTCCTCCCCTTTCCGTACGTGCCGGCCCGGGTGCCGAGTGGCGGCAGGGGGCCGTGGCGAGAGCGTCAGTCGTGCGGCCGGGCGGCGGCCTCGGTGATGCGGCGCGCGGCGGACAGCGGCAGGTCGGCGTAGCGGGCGAGCCAGCTGGCGCGGTGGCCCTGACGGGCGAGGAGGTACGCGAGGTGTACCCGGGGGTCGTACGCGGAGGCCGGGGTGTTCTCCGTGCCGGACCGGGGACAGGTGCCGGGGTCGTCCAGCCGGTAGGCCCGTTCCAGGCCGTCGTGCAGGGCCAGGGTGACGCGCGGGCAGGTGTGCGCCGGCCTGCGTGCGGCGCGTGTCCGGTGCTGCGACCAAGGTTCTTGACGCATCGTCAGATTCATGGCTGGGTGTGCCCTTCCTTCCTCGGGTGAGGTGGTGAGGGGTTTCCGGTCGGGGGGCGGCAGCCGCCTGCCCTGCGCGCACACCGCGGCGGACCGCGATGGCGTCGGGCCATCCGGACACGTCAGGGGTGCGGAGGGGGAAGGTGGCTACCGCGAGCCCGCGGAAAGCGGGGAGAGGCGCGGGAGGGGCCGATGACGGCCCGGCGTACTGCAACTCGCATCCATGCCTCTCGCCTCCTCGCGGTCGGGGCGCACAGAGGTGTGCGCCGTAGCGACACGGCAAGGAGCGGACCGGTTCCCCTGCGACCGGTTCACCCCAACTCGTCAGAGCTTTGGCACTTCACGGCGTGATCCAACTCCGAAGGAGCGGAAGCCACTTGGGATCAACCCTTAATTCGGGAAGATCTGTCCTGAACCTGGGCGTCTCTCGACGTCGTGGGGTCAGTGGCCTGTGTCCGTGAAGACGCCTCACCGAACGAGGTGCCTTTCAAAACCTCGACAAGACTAGACCCTCTCCGGTCGCACGCTTGCCGTCTTTGCCGAATCTTGACACCAGTGGTCGCGCCGCACGATGCGGCACGGAGCTCCAACACGATGCGAAAGTGGCTGCTGGGAAGGGTGATTACCGGCGAACAGCAGTGCCCGCCACAGCTGTCCCTCCGCCCCGAGGACGGCGTGCAGGTCCGGCTTGACAGTGTGTGAAGAGCGTGCGCCATACTGTGCGACGCGACACCTCGTTCGGTGAGGCGTCTGCACGGATACAGGCCACTGACCCCACGACGTCGAGAGACGCCCAGGATCAGGACAGGTCTCCTCGGATTAAGGGGTGACCCCAAGTGGCTTCCCGCCCATGGAGGGTGGGGATACGCCGTGCAGTGCCGAAACTCTTACGTGAGGGGTGCCGTCCAAGGGGTAGCGCCGGCCGGGCTCGGTTTCGTGCTGCCCTGGACGGGTGGCGACTTCGCCACCCGTGTGGAGAGCGCACCACCGTGCGCGGTTTCAGGAGGAGGTGGTCGGGATGGAACCTGGCAGTAGTCCCAGTGCCCGATCCGCTTTCGCACAGGATGTCCCGCACGCCTGAGCGGTAACCGTCCAATCGGTCCAACTACCTGACTGATCAACCTGGTTCGACGTCCAGCGGCAGGCTGCCCGACTGCTCTTCGGGCCGGTCCGGCCTGCCCGGACGTCCCCTCATCCGTGCCGTTCCGCTTCGCGGTCGTCGTGGGTGCGGTCCCTGCTGCCCGCTCTCCCCTGTCGGTCCCCGTGGCCGCTGTCCGACGCGCCCGAACGCCGGGCGTGGCCCCAGCCTGCTCGCAGGCACGCTCAGATGAGGAAGTGACATGGCTTTCAACTCCACTCGCCAGGCCCCGGAGCGGGATCCCGGCCCCGGCGACACGTCAACGGCCGCCGTGGCCGGCTCGGCGGTGATGGACAGCGCGCACGTCGGTGACATCGTCGGCGCGCTCGGCACGATCAGGCAGGACGACACCGGTCGGCGCAGAACCTGGTGGGAGCGGCTGCGCACGCTGCTGGTGATCATGGGCCCCGGCCTGATCGTGATGGTCGGTGACAACGACGCGGGTGGCGTGGCCACCTACGCCCAGGCCGGTCAGAACTACGGCATGAAGCTGGTCTGGACGCTGGTCCTGCTGATCCCGGTGCTCTACGTCAACCAGGAGATGGTGGTCCGGCTCGGCGCGGTCTCCGGGGTGGGCCACGCCCGGCTGATCTTCGAACGGTTCGGCCGGTTCTGGGGCATGTTCAGTGTGGCCGACCTCTTCCTGGTCAACTCGCTCACCATCGTCACCGAGTTCATCGGCGTCGCCCTCGCGCTGAACTACTTCGGCATCCCCAAGTACGTCTCGGTCCCGCTGGCCGCGGTCCTGCTGTTCGCGGTGGTGGCGGGCGGCTCCTTCCGCCGCTGGGAGCGGTTCCTCTTCGCGCTCATCGCGCTCAACGTGGTCATGTTCCCGATGGCGCTGATGGCGCACCCCAAGGCGGGCGAGACCGCGGCCGGCTTCGTGCCGCAGTTCCCCGGCGGCCTCAACTCCACCCTCCTGCTCATCATCGTCGCGATCGTCGGCACCACCGTCGCCCCCTGGCAGCTGTTCTTCCAGCAGTCCAACGTGGTCGACAAGCGGATCACCCCGCGCTGGATCAAGTACGAGCGGGCCGACCTGTGGATCGGCATCGCCGTCGTGATGATCGGCGCCGTCGCGATCATGGCCACCGCGGCCTTCGTCTTCCAGGGCACCGACCTGTTCGGCCAGTTCAGCGACGCCGGTGGGGTCGCCGACGGCCTCAAGCAGCACGGCAGCCACGCACTCGGCGCGCTGTTCGCGATCGTCCTGCTGGACGCGGCCCTGGTCGGCGCCAACGCGGTCAGCCTCGCCACCACCTACACCCTCGGCGACACCTTCAAGCGGCGGCACTCGCTGCACTGGAAGATCTCCGAGGCGCCCGTCTTCTACGTCGGCTACGCCATCCTGATCGCCATCTCCGCCACGATCATGCTGGTCTCCGACGCCCACCTGCAGGGGTTGATCACCCAGGGGGTCCAGGCGCTCGCCGGCGTCCTGCTGCCCTCGGCCACCGTGTTCCTGGTGCTGCTCTGCAACGACCGCCCCGTGCTCGGCCCCTGGGTCAACACCGTCAAGCAGAACATCGTCGCCGGCGTCATCGTCTGGATCCTCGTCCTGCTCTCCCTCGCGCTGACCGCCGCGACCTTCTTCCCGGACCTGACCACCGCCCAACTGGAGATCGGCTTCGCCGTCGGCGCGGTCCTGGGCCTCATCGGCGGAGGACTGGTGGTGCTGCGCTCCCGCGGGTCCGCGGCGTCGGCCGAAGCCGCGTTCGCCGGAGTCGACCTGACCAACGTCGAGGAGCTCACCGCCCCCGCACTGACCAAGGCCGACCGCAGGGCACGGATCGAGGCCGAGAAGATGGCCTGGCGCACCCCCGCGCTGGAGAGCCTGACCAGGCCGCCGTTCTCCCCGCTGCGCAAGGCCGGGCTGCTCACCCTTCGCGGCTACCTGCTGATCGCCGTGATCCTGGTGATCGTCAAGGTCGTCCAGATGTACACCGCCTGACCCCGCCGGGGGCGGGGGGGGGGGGGGGGGGCCCCCCCCCCCCCCCCCCCCCGGCCCCGGCGGTGCCGACCAGTACTCGAATCTCGCTCCCCGTGGGAGGTAACCCATGGCCACCTCGGCCGCTCGGCGCCCATCGCCCGAACACCGGGTGCTCGTCCTGGTGGGCTTCAACGGCAGCCCCCGGGGAGAACGCGCGCTCGCGTACGCGGCCGGCCACGCCGCCCGGACCGGAGCCGAACTCCTGCTCCTGGCCGCGGACGAGGACCCGGCGCTGTGGCCCACCCACGCGCGGCAACGCGACCAACGGCTCCGAACCCTGGTGGGCCGGGCCGAGGCCGCCCTGGCCGGGCTGGACGTCAACTGGCGCATGCGGATCAGTGGTGCCGCTCCGAGCGCGGCGCTCCGCGAGTCCGCGCGGGAGTACCGGGCCGACCTGATCGTCGTCGGCGCCTCCACGACCCGCTGGCGCCGGCTGCTCTCCCGTCAGGTGGGCGCCACCCTCGCACGCGACGCCCCGGCGCCGCTCCTGGTCGTGCCCTGATCCGCGACCACCGACGCGACAACCGTGCCACCCGCGCACGCGGTGGCCCGCGCCGGGCAGTCACGACACGACACCGGGCGAGAGACCGCGGCCGGCCGCACGGCCCCTGCTCGCTGGCGTTCAGTGGCGGTGACTGTGGTCCGGCAAGCTGGGGTCGCCGGGGTGCTCGTAGCCGGGTGCGAGGTGGACGAGGGCCGCGCGCCGCCGCGCGAGCCAGTCGTCGAAGGCACTGCCGCGGGCGGCGGTGAGCAGGTCGGCCCGGATGGTGGCGCGGACGGCCCGGTAGGAGAGGGTGTGGGCCGGCTCGACGCGGTCGAGGATCGCGACGTGCCAGCCGAACACGGTACGCACCGGGCCGATCCGCTCCCCCGGTCCGACCGCGAAGACGGCGTCCTCGAAGGCGCCGGCGAACTGGCCGCGGCTGACGGTCTCCGGCGGGCCGAGAGCACCGGCGGCCACGGCCGCCGCCTGCCGGGAGGTGGGGCGCACGGCCTGCCGCAGGGTGCGGCTCTCCGGGCGGGTCCACCGGTCGGGGTTGGCGTGGTAGTAACGCCGCAGCTCGGTCTCCTCGACCGTGACACCGCTGGTGACGCGGGTGAACAGGTCGCGGGCGGCGCCGGCGAGGGTGTGCTGTGTGAACGGGTCGGCGCCCGACACCACCAACTGCCCCGCCTCGTGGCGGATGAGGGTTTCGGCGGCCAGGAGCCCGGCCACCCAGCGGCGCAGCCGGGTTGCGGCCGGGGTGCCGTCCTCGGGCAGCCTGGGGCCGAACGGTCCGCTGCGGAGCGCGTCGAGCCGCGCGTCCAGTTCGTCGGTGGTGATGGTGTGGTCGCCGACGGTGGCGACGATCGGCCGGGCGGTCATCGCGCGCCGCCCGTGGCGGTGGGCCGGGGCCGCGCGGGTGACGGACCGCGGTCCGGGCTGCCGGGGTCCGCGACGGTGATCGAGGCGGTCGGCGTGTAGCGGAGTCGGCCGAAGTACATCACCTTCACCAGGGCCCACCACTGCCCCGGGGCCGCGCCGGGTGGCGCGGTGATGCGGTAGCGGAGGGTGCGGTCGCCCCCCGCGGCCACGGCGAACGGCTGGGTCCAGGGCGTACTGAAGGGCCACAGGGCGTAGGGGCTGATGAGCTGGGCCTCGCCGTGGACGTCGCCGGCGGCCGGGTTGTGCAGGGACACGGTGAGTTCGCCGCCCTCGCCGGGGTGCAGCGTGAGTGCGGTGGTCAGCAGGGTGACCGTCAGTTCCGCTGCCCCGCCGGGCTGCGCGGGGCCGTCGACGGGTTGTTCGGGGAGGACGAGGCGGGCCTTGCGGGTGATCTTGTCGATGGACAGCGCCAGCGCCTGCTCGCGGGCCGTGTCCCGGATGGGGCGGTCCGGTTCCGAACCCGGCAGCGCCAGGTGCTCGGCCGACGAGGCGGCGCGGCCGACCGGGATGTGGTCGACGGTGACGATGTCCTCGTGCGCCTGCCCCTGGGTGTCGGTGGTGCGAACGGCGACGAAGTACCGCCCGCCGGGCCCGCTCGGTTGCAGGCGGACCGCGAAGCGCAGGTGTGCGCCGGGAGCGAGGGCGTACATCCGGGTGGGAGGGGTGGCGCTCCAGCCTGGAGGGACGGCGATCTCGACCGTTCCGGCGGATTCCTGGCGGGTCCGGGAGGAGGCGAGGGTGACCTCGATGTCGTACGGGCCGGCGCCGGTGACCGCGGTGGGCGAGGCCTGGATGGTCGTCATCTGGTAGCCCATCGGTGCCGCGCCCTTGTTGTGTTGCCAGTACGGCGCGTAGACCGGTTGGGCCGGCTCGGCGGCGGGTGCCAGGTCACGGGCCGGGCTGCTCGGCGAGGTACTGCCCGAGGGGTGGGGCAGCCCGGGAGCCGGGGTCGCGGCGACGGTGCGGATCTCGAAGGCACCGAGATCGAGGGCGAGTTGGCCGCCGCTGACGGCCACGGCCCGCCGCGCGGGACCGGTGTCCGGTGACGTGTCGGCTTCGAGGACGTCGGCGAGGGCGGCCCGGGAGAGCGGCCGGAAGAAGGCCAACCGTGCCCTGGTGGGACGGCCGTTGGATTCGTAGGCGCGGATCACGATGCCGTCCGCGGGGTCCTGCTCGGTGCCCGCCATCGACGCGATCGGGTTGCCGCGCGGTTTGAGCGCGGTCACCACCACGCTGTCGCCGTCGGCCGACAGCAGGTCGGCGCGCGGCGGGAGGGTACCCGGGTGCGGCGTCTCCTGCCGGGTGGTGAACGGGTTGTTGTAAGCGTGACCGCGCCGCGCCAGGCCCGCCCGCCGCCAGTCGCCGCGGTGGCCGACCAGGGCGTAGTGGAAGGTCTGGCTCCAGTGGTTGGTCTGGAAGTTCGCCCCGTCGGGCAGGTGGCGGCGTGGTGGGTCGATCCAGGTGCCCGACGGCCAGCCGGTGGAGGAGCGCAGCAGGCCCAGGTAGAGATCGCCCGAGGGGTCGACGGTGTAGCCGGGCAGACCGCGGTTGAGCAGGGCGAAGCCGTACGGCTCCACCTGGCCGGTGGTGCCGTCGAGTTCGCCGGGCTGGACGACCTCGATGCGGGGCGCGCGTCGCAGGTCGGCGGCGAGGTCGTGCAGGGCGGCCCGGGTGTCGGCGGGGGTGCGGCCGGCGACGATCAGGACCGGTAGGGCGCGCGGATCGCGCAGGTCGGCGTTGGGGATCCAGGTGTCGGCCAGGGCCTTGGCGGCCGGGACCCAGACCCGTGCGCCGCGGGCGCGGGCGAGCTGACGGGTCAGTTCGGCCCGGTAGCCGGGCCCGGCCGCGTCCAGGACGGCGGCGGTGAAGTGGTTCTCCTGCGGTGTTCCAAGGGCGATGCGCACGTCGGGGAGGTTGGAGTCCACGTCCAGACTGCCGTACCGGGGGCCGTCGTGGGTCGAGGTGGTGGCCGTGACGCCGGTCGCCACCAGCGCGGTGACCGCCTCCCGCGCCGGGGCGCCGTAGGCGGTGACGTCCGGCACGACGAGTTCGGCGACGCTGACCGCCCGCGCGGCGCGCGGCGCCGCGCCGGCGGCGCCGGCCAGCGTGACGGTGAGGGTGGTCCCGATCTCCACCCAGTTGTAGGCGGGGTAGTCGAGCGTCCAGGGCACCTGGGCGTAGTCGACGTTGGGGAAACCGAAGCCGCGTCCCACCACCGCGTCGCCGACCTCGGCGACCGGCATGCCACCGGTGACGGCCGGCTGGAAGCGGACCCGCAGCAGGCGGTTGGTGCCGGTGAAGCCGTCGATCCGGGTGCTGACGTCGATCCGGTCGATGCCGTCCCACAGGGTGATCCGCTGGGTGTAGCGGCACTGGTCGAAGTCGGCGCGCACGGTGATGCGCCGGCCGATCGGGCACTGCTCGGCCACGACGTCCGCGCGGTACCGCGCGCTGCGGGCGACCGGGCCGCCCTTGGGGACGGTCACCCAGGGACCGCCGGCGGGGGCGCCCGGACCGTCCTGGTACTCGTCGTAGGCCAGCAGTTCGTTGGCGTACCCGCCGGGGCGCAGCATCTGCTTGTCCGCCGTCTTGTCGTACAAGGAGCTGATCGCGCCGCCGTGTTCGGGATCCACGGCGAGGCGGTAGTACTCGTTCTCGATCTGCCGGCCGTCCAGTGGCGTCCAGTGCCCTTCGCGCGGCGCGGGCCGGGCGGCGGTGACGTGGTAGGTGGCGTAGCCGGTGGCGGGCACGTCGTGGGCGATGAACGACAGTCGGGCGGAGGCGATGGTGCCGTCCGGATGGCGGGTGAGCCGGTCGGTGTGGTGCGGCACCGGGTGCCCGGCCGGGTCGCACAGGGCGAGCCCGGCCGGGCCGGGGGCCGGGAAGCCCACGGTGGCCCGGGCGAGGTCGGTGCGCCGCCAGGCCATCGGGTTGAACACCAGGAGCGGTGTGCCGGGGCCGCGGGTGTCCGCGTGGGCGGCGATGAACGCCTGCGCGCCGGTCAGGGCGGTGCGGCCGAGTTCCAGGGCCTCGCGCCAGCCGCCGAGCAGGTCGAGGTAGACCTGGTCGCTCTCGGAGCCGGTGATCGCGTCATGGTGGGCGCCGAAGCAGAGTTGGCGCCAGGCCTTGTCGAGCGCCACGCCCGGGTACCGGGCGCCCAACAGGGCGGCGACGGTGGCGAACCGCTCGGCGGCGAGCAGGGTGTTCTCGGCCTCCCGCTGGGCCTGCTTGGTGTCGATGTAGGTGATGTCCTTGCCGGTGAAGATGGGGTTCATGTCCCGGGTCTGCGGCGAGAGCGCGGTGCCGGAGTCGGCCAGGTCGCGGCGGACCGCGTCGAAGAAGTCGCCGGCCACCGCGGTGACGAACTTCGGCCAGACGTACCTGGCGGCCCAGGAACGGTGGATGCGGGTGATCCAGCGGTTCGGCGGCGCGTAGTCGGTGCCGACCGGCAGCAGGCAGTTCTTGCTGGCGGCCACCGACTTGAGGTCGCGGAACAGCTCGTAGCTGGCGGCCTCGGCCGTCTCCAGGTCCTTGGCGGTGTCCATCCACCAGCCCGCCGAGTAGTGGTTGGGCATGTAGCTGGTCAGCAGGGACGTGCCGCTGGGGGCGATCCAGTCGAACTCACTGCGGAACTGCATCCGACGGTTGTCGCCGACGCTGGCCTTGGGACCCCACTCGTGGTAGGGGCCGCGGGCCCAGGAACTGGAGGTGTGGCCGGCGTCCGCCATGATCCCCGGGAACTGCGGGTCGTGCCCGAAGACGTCCAACTGCCAGGCGGTGCGGGGCGATCCGCCCAGGACGTCACGCTGGTAGCCCATCCCGTACACCGCGCTGCGAATGGTCAGCTCCACGCTGGTCAGGTTGGTGCTGGGCTCGTTGTAGAGGCCGCCGACGAACTCCAGCCGCCGCTCGGCCAGTAGCTGACGCACGTAGGCCCGGTCCTCCGGGCAGCTGTCCCAGAACGGCTTCAGGTAGTCCAGCTCGGCCAGCACGAACTTGTAGTCCGGGTCACGACGGGCCATGTCCAGATGCGCCCGCATCAACGTCAGGCCCGGCCGCTGGAACCCGGCGTTCTCCCAGGACTCGGTGATGGCGCCCTGGGTGTTCCACCACACCGGGTCGTAGTGGAAGTGCGAGACCATGTACATGGTCCAGCCGGGCTCGGCGGCCGTGATCCGCACCGACTGCGTGTCGACGACGTCCCCGGTCGCCGCCCTGACCTCGGCCCGCAGCACCGCACCGTCCGCCCGCGCCACGGAGTGCACCACGCCGACCTCGACGGTCTCCTGCCCGCCCGGCGGCAGGTCACGGACCAAGGCCGGCTGCGGCGTACGGATCCCGTCGCCGGCCAGGCTGACCGTGGCCGGCTCGCCCGCCCCGAGCGCCCGGGTGCCGATGTTGGCCACGCTCACGTGGACCACCTGACGCGGTGCCTCGGGCGGCCCCAGGAACAGTTCGGTGGACGCCACCGCGGTCACCTTCAACGCCGCGCCGACCACCGCCGGCTGGGCACTGACGGCGATCAGCTTCAGCGCCCGGTCGTCGGGCAGCACCAGCCCCCGCGCCTCCCGACCGGGATCGCACGGGATCACCTGGAGGAACAGCCGCACCCGTGGCGCGCAGTCGCCCGAGGCCTGGTGACGGTGCGTCGTCTCGACCGCCACCGCCTCCAGGAACCGCGGGGCATTGGCCCAGTCCGACAACCGCAACGGCACCTGGACTCCCCCGCCGTCCGCGTATCGCAGCTCGGCCATCGCGGCGGCATCGCCGCCCGAGGCCGCGCCGATCAGATACAGCAGCGCGTACCGTCCCGCCGGGAGCGCGATCGTCTGCCCCCGGGCGGCGAGGAAGTTCTTGCCACCCGCCCGGTAGGAGGGGAAGACGAACGGCACACCGGCGACCGACGTCCGCTCCGAGGGCAGTTCCTCGGCCGGATAGGACCAGCCGAATCCGTCGAAGTCCGCTGCCGCCCGGTCCCCGTCGTACGAAGCGCCCTCGATGTCGTACGCCAGCGGCACCGGTACCGCCTCGGGCACCGTGACATCCGCGTGCGCCGCGACGGTGGAGCCACCCTCCAGGCCGACCACGGCCGCCGACACCACCGCCAGTGACGACAGGAACCTCCGACGGCTCACCCGGGCCACCTCCCCGCTCAGTTGTCCGGTCACGACACCTCTCCCGGTCCGGCTCCGGCGGTCGGACCCGCCACTGCTCCGATGCTCCGAGCCAAGATGCCAGCCCGCGGTGCTGGTCACCGCCCTGGACATGGCCGATCCGATTAAGTAGGCCGATCCGACCTATGCGCGATCGTTGAGGGGCCGTCAGCTGTCGTGCGGACGTCCCCGGGGCGTCGGGACGGGGTTGCCAGGCCCCCGCGGGTGCTCGGCCCGGCCCGACCGGCCACCACCGTGCACGCCGATATCAGCTGAACCACGCTCCCCAGGTGGCAGGCTGGGTACATGTGCGGTCGCTTCGTCTCCACCACCGGGCCCCAGGACCTCGTCACCCTCTTCGGTGTGACCCGCTGGGATCCGGCCGACACCCTCGACCCCAGCTGGAACGCCGCGCCCACCGACCGGATCTGGGCGGTCCTGGAAAGGGTGGACCACGACAGCGGCGAACTCGCGCGCCAACTGCGGCCACTGCGCTGGGGCCTGGTGCCGTCCTGGGCGAAGGACCCCAGTGTCGGGGCGCGGATGATCAACGCGCGGGCCGAGACCGTCCACGAGAAGCCCGCCTTCCGCAAGGCCTTCACGACCCGGCGGTGCCTCCTGCCGGCCGACGGCTACTACGAGTGGGTCGCCGTCCCGGCCGCTGAGGGGAAGAAGGCGTACAAGCAGCCGTACTTCGTCGCGCCGGCCGACAGCAGCCTGATGGCGATGGCGGGGCTGTACGAGTTCTGGCGCGACCCCACCCGCCCCGACGACGACCCCCTCGCCTGGCTGACCAGCACCACGATCATCACCACCCAGGCCACCGACGACGCCGGACGCGTCCACGACCGCATGCCGCTCGCCATCGACAGCAGGGACTTCGACGCCTGGCTCGACCCCGACCTCACCGACCCCGCCCAGCTCCGCCCGCTCCTCCACACCCCCGCCGACGGCCACCTCACCGTCCGTCCGGTCTCGATCGCCGTCAACAGCGTCCGCAACAACGGCCCGGCACTGCTGACGGAGGATCCCGACGCGCCGCCCCTGACCTGACGCACCCGCTGGCGGCCCCGGCCGTCGTGGACCAGCACGACACGAACCCGCCCCCGGGCAGGCGCTGTGGACGTCGCCCTGTCGGAGTGCCGCACAAAGTCAGGACCGGCGGTGGCGGCCGGAGCTGGCCGCCACCGCCGGTCGTGGGTGGTTCGTCGGTGAGCGCCACGGGCACCCGGCGGTGCCCGTCCGGCTCCTGTCGCGACGCTGGATCACGCTTCGCCGGTCACGGGGAAGGTGGTGACCGAGCGCGTCCTCGATCCGTCGGAACGTCCATGGGCTGCGGCCCCTCGACCGCAGCCCATGGACGTCGGGACCATCACTGCTCCGGCCTTCCGGAGCAGGCTTGATCAGTCCTCGTAGTCCCCGTGGTCGTGGTCGCCCTCGTGGTCGCCCTCGTGGCCACCCTCGTAGCCACCCTCGCGGCCGCCCCCGTAGCCGCCCTCGTGGTCACGGCCCACCCGGAAGCTGGCCAGCACTCCGTTCTTGACGAAGACATCGCCGACGCAGTGCGGCTCCACGCCGTCGGCGGAGCTGTGGGGCCCGACGGTGGCGATCGGAGCGCCGTTGTCACAGACCGCCCCGTTGAAGACCTCGATGGTCCTGTGGCTGTCGTTGCGGATGTTCAGGCTTCTGGCACCGAGGCCGCTGACCACGGTGACGCAGTCGCCCGCGCGGGACGAGTACGACCGCTCGTTGATGTGGACCCGGCCCTCCTCGTGGTGCCGACGGTGGTGGCGGTGCTCGCCGCCACCACCCTCGTTGCCCTTGCCCTCGTTGCCCTTCCCGTCGTTGCCGAAGGGCGCCAGTGCGAACGGCTCCTGTGCAGGAGTGGCCGCCTGCTGGACGACCGGGGCGGCCTGGGCCGCCTGGGTCATCGGCTGGGAGGCAGCCGAGGAGTAGGTGAGGCCGGTCACGGCCAGGGCCGCGGCAGCGCCGACGGCCGCGGTGATGGCGGTGGCTCGGGTGATCTCCATGGAACTTCTCCTGTCTCTGTCGGCTGGGACCGCCGACCCGTGACTTGAACGTACTGAGGGCGGTCATATCGGGCATATCGAAGGACTGGCACCGGGGAGCCGAACGGGGCATCAGAGTGGGTTCTGTCGTATCTGATGAGTTGTCAGATTTATACGACCATAGGCACATTGACGGAGCATTGACCCGTCCAGGTGATTACTGACGCCTACTCATCCTTTCGGCAGCGGGCACCTGGAACTGCCGGGGCGATGAGATGGGTCGCCGTCAGAGGCCGGCGCACCCTGGCTTCGACGGGTCGGGGACGGAGCGCCGTGCGCCGTCCCCGACCTCCCGATGCGCCTCCGGTCGGGAGAGCCGCCGTCAGCACACGAACATCCGGCTCAACGCCTCCCGCACCAGAACCTCGGCGAGTGTCGCTCGCCGCCGGCGAGCGGAGACGGGCGCGCGGGCAGCCCCGCGTCGTCCTCGAGGTCGACCATCCCGGGCCGGGCCCCGAGCAGACGGCCACTCAGCTCGCGGCCTGCGCACCCTACCGGGATGCCACCGTGACCGGGTCGTCGGACCTCACCGCCCCGGGCTCCGGCACGGTGAGGCAGAGGCCGACGCAGGCCAGCCTGCCCAGCTGAGCACCGGGGCCCGGTGCTCACGCGCGACGGTGCGCATCAGGGCCGGGTCCGGCGGGCAGCGCACCGTGGGCCAGGGTGGGCACGACGCAGCACGGGGTCGGCACCTGACGCTCCAGCAGGCCGTACCGCGGCGGCTCGTCGCTGAACGTGACGGGACGGCCGAGCAGGGTCGACACCCGACATCGGCGAGCCGTCGTGGCCGGCGGGCAACGGGTTGTCCCTGGTGGGCCACTGGGCCACCGAGGTGTACTGGATGTACGTGCGGCCGCCGAACTCGGTGCAGTCGTTGGGGATCCGGCTCACCTCGACGCCGAACCCGTTGTTCGCGTTGTGCTGGTAGTCGAAGAGCTGGGCGGCCTGACCGCCGGTGGGCATGACCCATCGTGGTGGATTGTTCGAGTTCGACCGGACCTGGTTGACCGAGGCCGAACGTGACCGGTGTGGCGGGTGTGGTCCGCACTGACGCCGGCCCGGCGGATTCTGGATCGGGGGGGGGTGCTGGGTCAGCGACTTCCGGCGCGGACGGCGGTGACCGCCACCGTGGACTACCGCATGGTGAAGCTTCCGCCGGCCGCGTCCACGGCCGCGCCGATGCCGGCCAGCACCTCCGCCAGGGCGGACTGTCGGACCTGGGCGAGAGCGCCGCTGGTCGGCAGCAGGTCCAGCCACTCGTCCCGGGTGTACGGGTGCTCCCACTCGAAGCGCCACACCTCGGGCGGGCCGAAGGCACCGGCGGCCCGGATCCCGTCCTCGGCCCGGGCGCTCAGGCCCGTGTAGGCGTCCGGCCCTGGCGCCGCCGGGCGCTGGGCGAGCAGCGAGTCGGGGATCACCCGTCGGTAGACGGTGGCGAAGGCCTCGGCCAACTCGGTCGGCGGTTGGTCGATGTTCCAGAACGCGGCCAACCGGCCGTTGGGGCGCAGCACCTCGGCGGCCTTCGCGGCGCCCGCGACCGGATCGCCCAGTGCCAGGCCTGGGCAGCGGTCACCGCGTCGAAAGTCCGGCCGGCCGACTTCCAGCACTCGAAGGCGGAGACCTCGACGTCCACGCCGTGCTCGCGCGCCCAGCCGGCCATGCGCTCGTCGACCTCGACGCCGAGCACCGTGCAGCCGGCCGCCTGGAACTGGCGGGCGGCGATCCCGGTGCCGCAGCCGACGTCGAGGACCTCGGCACCCGGGTGGTCGGTGATGATCGCCGCGATGAGTTCCTGCGGGTAGCCGGGGCGGGCGCGGTCGTAGCGCCCGGCTGCGGCAGAGCCGCCCGCGCGGCGTCCCGCTGCTGACCGAGGCCACCGCCATGGTCTCCGGCGACCTGACCGCCGAACGCGAGCTCGGCCGGATCGCCCCCACTGCCGACCCGGCGACCCTCGCCCCCGCCCTGATCGGCGCCGGCCACCTCCTCTTCGCCGACCGCACCAGCACCCCACCGACGCCCGACGACGTCCAGCGCGTGGTGACGGCGGCCCTCGCGGGCGTGCTGCGGGAGGGGTAGCGGTCGGGCCGGCGCGGTGGTGGTGCGGTCGCGAGCAGGTCGCACCCGCCGGCTGCGGCACCTCGCCAGGTCGGCTACGTTGGTAAAGCACCTGGCCACGGGGGAACAACAAGCCGTAACCCACCGGGATGCTCCATGACCGGCCTGACCGTCATCCTGCTGCTCGTGGTCCTGGCCACGGCCGTGGCGACCGGTGCCCGCCGCTGGAGCCTGCCCGCCCCCTCGCTCCTCGTCATCGCCGGCCTCCTCGTCGGGCTGATGCCCTGGGTCCCCGAGGTCCGCCTGCCGCCGCACGTCATCAGCGTGCTGGTGCTGCCGCCGCTGCTCTACGCCTCGGCCGGGGAGATCTCCGTCCGCGACGTGCGCAGCGTGTGGCGGCCCGTGACCGGCCTGGTCTTCGGCCTGGTCCTCGCGTCGGCCATCACCGTCGGATACGTCGCGCGAGCGATCACTCCCCTCACCGCCGCGACCGCGTTCATCCTCGGCTCCGTCCTGGCCAGTACCGACCCCGTGGCCGTCACCGCGCTCGGCCGGCGCCTGTCCCTGCCAC
The DNA here is from genome assembly GCF_044547075.1 of Kitasatospora sp. NPDC052896. NCBI lineage: Bacteria > Bacillati > Actinomycetota > Actinomycetes > Kitasatosporales > Streptomycetaceae > Kitasatospora > Kitasatospora sp. NPDC052896. The sequence continues at coordinate 222,305 of NZ_JBITZU010000006.1, read as the reverse complement.
CGCGCGTGCAGGCCATGGTGCAGGCGGAGAGCCTGTTCAACGACGCCACGTCCCTGGTCCTGTACAAGGTCGCCGTGGCCACCGCGGTCTCCGGCAGCGCCATCACCGTGTCGGGGACCGTCGAGCAGTTCCTGATCCTCGCCGGCGGAGGAGCCCTCATCGGCGCGGCGGTCGCCGGGGTGGTGACGCTCATCCGCAGACGGACCGAGGACCCCGTGCTGGAGACCGTCATCGCCCTGATCACCCCCTACGCCTCGTACGTCATCGCGGAACAGTCACACACCTCCGGCGTGACCGCCGTCATCGTCGCCGGGGTCGTCCTCGGCAGCACCGGCCACAGGCTCAGCAACGCCCCCATCCGCCTCCAGATCCACGCCGTCTACGACACCGTGACCTTCGTACTGGAGAGCGTCGTCTTCGCCCTCATCGGCCTCGAACTCCCCTCCGCCATCCGCCACCTCGCACACGACGAGCGGGGCTGGCCGCTGTGGGTGCCACTGATCGCCTTCACCGTGCTGGCGATCCGGCTGCTGTGGATCTTCCCGCTGTCCGCCCTCATCCACCGCCGGCACAGGGAGGGCGACAGTCGCCTCTCCTGGCGGGTACCCGCCGTCCTGTCCTGGGCGGGCACCCGAGGCGTCATGCCGCTGGCCGCCGCGCTCTCCATCCCCCTGGTCACCAACACGGGGGCACCACTGCCCCATCGAGCGCTCATCCTCATGCTGACCACCGGGACCATCGCGCTCACCGTGATCTTCCAGGGCTTCACCCTCGCCCCCGTCGTCCGCCGCTCGGGCATCGCCCTCGAGCCGGAACACACCGCCCGCGAGGAATCCCAGACCCGCAGGCACATCGCCCACACCGCTCTCGAAGAGCTCAAACAGCTCGGTGACCTGGATCAACTCTCCGATCTGGGCGCCGCCGCCGAAGCCGCCCTGACACAGGCCCGCCGCCACCTGGAAGCCCGCATCCACCAGACCGAGGACGCCCACCACAACGACCCGGACGCCCGACCCGCCGACGCCTACCGCGAGATACGCCGGACACTCATCACCATCGAGGCGACCGAACTCCAGCACCTCTACGAGGCGAACAAGATCAGCAATGCCACCCGGCGCCGGATCCAGCGCGAACTCGACCTCGAGGAAGCCAGCCTCCGCGCCCGCGACTGACCCCGGACCCCGTCCTCGTGTCGTCGCTTCCCAGCGGTGTGCCGTTCCTCGGGCCGGCCCGAGGGCCGATCGGGTCAGGCTCCGCCCTCAGCGCAGGGTGCGGGCCTCGGCCTCGACGTCGTAGTCGTACATCCAGGGCATGCCGAGGATCGGGGCCTTGCCCGCGGCCATGAGTTCGACGTTGAACCGGGAGCCCTGCTGGAACCGGGCCGCACGATCGCGCCGCAGCGTCTGGTAGCGCACCAGGACGTGGGGCACGTCGACGGTCCTCACCCCCTCCAGCAGCGTGGCCAGTCCCATCCCGTCCTCAATGGCCTGGTTGGCGCCCTGGCCCATGTACGGCAGCATCGGGTGGGCCGCGTCGCCGAGCAGCGCCAACCGCCCTCGCGTCCACTGCCGCAGGGATTCCCGGTCGTAGATGCCCCACCGGAAGGTCGCGTCGACCTGCGAGACGACCTCGCCCGCCAGCGGATCCCAGCCGTCTCCGTAGCCGGCGGTCAGCTGCCGCGGGTCACCCGGTGCCGACCAGGACTCACGCATCTGCTCGTCGGCCACGCCGAATGCCACGAAGTTCAGCAGCTCACCCCTGCGTACGGGGTAGACCAGCAGGTTCCTGGTGCTGTCGCTCCAGAACCGCACGGCGCCGTCGGGCCAGTCGGGCACTCGCTCCGCGGGCATCACGCCACGGTAGGCCGCGAGACCGGAGAACACCGGGTCGCGGGGCTCCACGACGTACTGCTGCAGCACCGAATGGATGCCGTCGGCGCCGATCACGACATCGCCCTCGGCAGTCTCCCCGTTCTCGAAGGTCACCACGGCACGGTCGTCGTCCTGCGCGAACGCCACACACCGGTGATCGATGTGCAACGCGTCACCCGGAAGACCTGAGACAAGCAGGTTCACCATGTCCGCGCGGTACATGCCGAACATGGTGTACCCGTCGGCTCCGCCGAGTGGCACCGAGGAGACCTCGGTGCCGTCAGCACGGCAGACGGTGAACCCGGTGAAGTGCGCCCCGAACCGGGTGATCTCGTCGTGGAGCCCGAGCCGCTCGAGCACCCGCAGACTGTTGGGCGCGAGCATGAAGCCCGCCCCGACCTCGCTGAACCGTTGGGCCTGTTCGTACACATCCGCCTGGATGCCCTTGGCCCGGAGGGCCACCGCCGCGGCCAGACCGCCGATGCCACCGCCGACGATCACCACGCGCACTCCGGCCATCGGGACTCCTCGCACCTTCACCCAGGCTCGGCTACCTACCAGGACATGCTGAGCGACCGCTGCGCGGCAAGGCGCCATTGCGCCGGAGGCAGCATGTCGCCGACCGCGAGGCCCGCGCGTCGCCCCCGGCTCGGCGCCCCGCGGGCGGCGGGCCAGAGTCACCGGCACCGCAGCAGGACCGACTCCCCCGCGCTTCCCCGTCCACCACGACGTCCGCACGACCCCGCACCCGGACCTACGGCCTGCCGCCGGGGCATCCCGCCACTTTGACGCCACTCTGGTGTCGCGGGTCAGTCCGCAGCCGCGTCCTGCACCTCCCACCCCCTCCTGGAGTTCTCGATGTCCGAAGCGATCACCTTCTCCCGCTACGGCGGCCCGGACGTGCTCACCCTGACCGAGGTCGACACCCCCGAGCCGGGGTCCGGCCAGGTCCGGATCAGGGTCCGGGCCGTCGGCGTCAACCTGATCGACCTGAAGATCCGTTCCGGGACGATGGCCGACGTCAGACCGGTGGAGTTCCCGGTGCTGCCGGGCTGGGACGTGGCCGGCGTCGTCGACGAGGTCGGCGCGGACGCCACCGCCCTGGTCGGCGACGAGGTCTTCGGGGTGGCCTCCGTCGGCGGCTACAGCGAGTACGCGCTGCTGGAGCAGCCGGTCGCCAAGCCGCGGGAGGTCTCCTTCGAGACCGCGGCCGGCCTGGTGACCGTGGGCGAGACCGCCTACCGCGGCCTGCACCATCTGGGTGCCAAGGCGGGCGACACCCTGCTGATCCACGGCGCGGGCGGCAGCGTCGGCACCATCGCCGTCCAGCTGGCCGCCGCCCGGGGCATCACCGTGGTCGGCACCGTCGGGGCGCAGGAGATCGAGCGCGTCTCCGAACTCGGCGCCACCGCGGTCCGCTACGGCGAGGGCTGGGTGGAACGGGTCAGGACGGCCGCCCCGCAGGGAGTGGACTACGTCCTCGACTGCTCCGGCGCGGGGGTGCTGGCGGACTCCGTCACCCTGGTCGGCGACGCGGCCCGGGTGATCACCATCGCCGACACGGCCGCCGCGCAGCACGGAGTGCGTTTCACCGGCGACGATCCGACCGACCGGTTCTGGCAGGCCCTCCCGCAGCTGGCCGAGCTGATCGCCGCCGGCAGGCTCGAGATCCCGATCGCCGGGACCTACCCGCTGGCCGACGCCGCGCGGGCCCACGCCGACATCGAGGCCCGCCGTGCCCGCGGCAAGGTCATCCTGCTGCCCTGACTCCGGGCCACCTCCCCACCCGCGCCGAACGGGCGAGGAGGCTCGAAGGGCCCCGGCGGCCCCGGGGCGGCGCCCACCGGGACCGCAGCCGGCGCCCGTACCTCAGCCGAGTGACGCGGTGGCGAGCTTGGCGGCGAATCCGAGGAACAGCGACCCGACGCCGGCGGTCATCGACGCCGCCAGCCGCTTGCGCCGGCGGAACACCGCGGCCAGGCGGTCGCCACCGAGGATGAGCGCGCTCAGGTAGGCCAGGGAGAAGATCTGCACGATCGCCCCGAGCAGGGCGAACGCCTCGGCCGGGTGGGCGGCGTGCGGATCGACGAACTGGGTGAAGAACGCCAGGAAGAACAGGATCGCCTTCGGGTTGAGCAGGCTGACGATCAGGGCCTTGTGGAAGGGACGTTCGACGCCGGCCTCGGGCCGGGCCTCGGCCGGTAGTCCGGTGCGGCGGCTGCGCAGCGCGCGTATCGCCGAGCGCAGCATGCCGATGCCCAGGTAGGTGAGGTAGCCGGCGCCGAAATACTTGATCACGTCGAAGGCCGCGGGCGAGCGTGCCAGCAGCGAGGCCGCGCCGAGCGCGGTGACGGTGATCAGCGTCGTGTCGCCGAGGAACACCCCGAAGGCCGCCCGGTAGCCGACCCGCACCCCCCTGCGGGCCGCCACCGAGAGCACGTACAGCGAGTTCGGTCCTGGCAGCAGGACGATCAGCAGCGCACCCAGCGCGTACTCGGGGAGGTTGAGGGTGCCGAACATGTCGAGGCCTTTCGGGTCGCCGTCTTCTTGATCACCAAGTGTCACAGTGGCCCGGCGAAACCTGAAGGGGTGATCACGGGCGCTCCGGCCGCACCACCGGAAGTGCGGCGCACTTCGGTGGTGCGGGCGGCGTGCCGATCGGGCCGGCTCCCAGGACCTCGCACCGCGGTGCGAGGTCCTGGGGTACCCGACTCGTGGGCGAAGGGGCGGGAGCGGCAGGACTGCGGTCATCCGTGCTGGCCGGGCTGGTAGTCGCCGGCGGGCTGGCGGACCATGACGTTCCCGCGGTTGAAGGCGTTGATGAGGGCGATGGTGCACACCAGGGCCGCGAGCTGGTCCTCGTCGTAGTACCTGGCGGCGTTCGCCCAGGCCTCGTCCGTCACCCCGCCGGCCGCGTCGGCGAGGCGGGTGCCCTGCTCCGCCAGCTCCAGGGCGGCGCGCTCGGCGTCGGTGAACACCGTGGCCTCCCGCCAGGCGGCGACCAGGTTGAGGCGCGTCGAGGTCTCCCCGGCGTGCGCGGCGTCCTTGGTGTGCATGTCGACGCAGAAGCCGCAGCCGTTGATCTGACTGGCGCGCAGCTTCACCAGTTCCCGCGTCGCGACCGGCAGGGTCGACTCCGCGAGCACCTTGTCCGCCGCGACGAGGTGCTTGCCGAACCTGGCCGTGACCCGGTTGGTGAGGACGTTCAGTCGGGCTTCCATCGTGTGCTCCTTGTCGTTGTCCGCTGGTGCCCTCTAAGACAGGGCACCCCGGCAGGCTGTGACAGGAGTGGATGTGACGTGCGTCTCCCCGTCGGGTGCCGACAACCTGCTGACCGCGGCGGCACGGGCGGGCCCGCCTCCGCTACCCTGCTGAACGCCGTACGGATCTTCGGAGTTGACGAGGACGGAGCTCGGCCGGAAGTCTCGGTAAACGGGCTGGAGGGAGGGGTTCCATGCCGGAACCAGCAGGTGTGGCGGACGCGGCCGGCTACCGGCCGCTGCTGTTCTCCATCGCTTACGGGATGACCGGATCCGTGGGCGATGCCGAGGACATCGTCCAGGACGCCTTCCTCGGCCTGACCCGGGCGCACCAGGCGGGGACCGCGATCGCCGACCTGAAGGCGTACCTGACCACGACGGTGACGCGGCTGGGCATCAACCACCTGCGTTCGGCGCGGGTACGGCGGGAGACGTACGTGGGCGACTGGCTGCCCGAGCCGGTCGTCGTCTCCGGAGACCGGCCGGGACCGGCCGAGCACGCCGAGCTGACCGACTCGCTGTCGATGGCCTTCCTCGTGCTGCTGGAGGCCCTCTCCCCGGTGGAACGGGCCGTGTTCATGCTGCGCGAGGCCTTCGGGTACGGCTACCCGGACGTGGCAGGGATCACCGGCAAGTCCGAGGCGAACTGCCGGCAGATCTTCGCCCGCGCCAGGAAGCGCATCGCCCCCGGAGGGCGGCCGGTCGACGGCGCACCGGCGCGGCGGGCGGAGGGCGAGCAGCTCGCCCGTAGGTTCTTCGAGGCCAGCGCGGGCGGCGACCTGGGCGCGCTGCTCGGCATGCTCGCACCCGACGTGGTGTTCCACGGGGACGGCGGCGGCAAGGCCCGGGCGATCGGGAAGTCGCTGGCCGACCCGCGGCGCGTCGCACAGCTGCTGGTCGGCGGGTTCCGCCGGATCCGGATGCTCGGTGTCTCCCCCCGGCCGGCCTGGGTCAACGGCCGGCCGGGCGCAGTGATGTACGACGCGGAAGGGCGCGTGGCCAGCGTGCTCGAACTCGACATCGCTGACGGCCTGATCCGGGCGATCCGCTCCGTTTCCAACCCCGACAAGCTCGGCCACCTCGGACCGGTGTCCGAGGTGGCCCGGCTGCCGCAGAGGTGACCCGCCCTCACTTCGCCGTCAGTGGCTCCACAGAGGCCCGCACCGCTGGAGCCCGCAGTGGCAACGCGTTGCTCTCCGCACCTTCGCGCGCCTCCGCTCCCGGGGTGCCGGCCGGCGAGTTCCAGGCGACCCGGCCGGTTCCGTCCGCCGCATCGTTCAGCCGTCCCCTCGGGGTGGGCGGTGCTCGACATCGCGCAGGACCGGAATCGGCGGCCGCGCGGGCGGCGGCCCGGTTCAGGGGCGGGTGGTGTCCTGCCGCGTCACCAGCTCCAGGAACCGCGTGCCCGCCTCGGTGACGTCGGCCGGGGTCCACTCCAGCGCGGGGGCGCCGATGGTGACCTCGGCCATCGCCAGCCCGGGTGCGGCGTCCCGCCATCGCGAGACGAACCAGGTGCCCTCCTGCTCGGCCAGCGCGAGGTGGGCGGCGTTCAGGGCCTGTGCGGAGTGCGGGAGCCAGAGCTGGAACTCGTTGGTCTGCGGCCGCGCGGGATTGATCCGGGCGCCGGGCAGCGCGCCGAGAGCGGGGGCGAGCGACCTGGCCTGCCGCACGTAGTCGGGCAGCCGGGGCAGGACGGTGTCCAGACCGTACAGCGCGGCAACGGCGGCGGGCCACTGCTGGTAGAGGGTACCGCCGTGGCGGTGGCGCCAGGCACGGGCGTACCCGGCCAGCCCGGCGTCACCGACCAGCGCGGCACCACTGAGCCCGTGCAGGTCCTTGTAGAAGGACACGTACGTGCTGTCGGCCAGACCCGCGATGACGTCGAGTGGCTTGCCGAAGTGTTCTGTCGTGCTCCACAGCCGGGCACCGTCGACGTGCACCCGCGCGCCGGTCGCCCGCGCGGCAGCGGCCAGCTCGGCCAGCTCGTCCCAGGTCGGCAGCAGGTAACCGGCGTCCCGCAACGGGAGTTCGACCGTCAGTGTGCCGAACGGCTCGCCCAGGGAGGCAAGTTCGGCGGGTGTGGGGATGCGGTGCTCGGTGGTGGGCCACAGGCCGCGCAGGCCGGTCAGCTGGTTGTAGGCCTGCCGCTCGTGGACCTCCAGGTGGCTGAGCGGATGCAGGGCCACCGCACGGCGGCCGGTCAGCTCGGCGCCGTAGCGCAGCGCGACCTGCTGGGCCATCGTGCCGGTCGGGAAGAAGACCGCCTCCTCGGCGCCGAGCAGGCCGGCGACCCGTTCCTCCAGCCCGCGCACCGGGCCGTCCGTGCCGTAGACGTCGGGCTGGACGTCCAAGCCTTCCAGGTCGGCGAGTTGGGCCAGTCGCTCACGCATGGTGGCCATCCGCTCGCCGGAGAGCAGGCGCTGGCTGGTACGGCTGGCGGCGAACCGTCGCTCCGCCGTGGTCCGGGAGTTGTCCATCCGGCGATTCTCGGCGGACCGCTCCGCTGTGGCCAACCGGTTTTCGGGGCGACGGTCCGGACGCCGTCGTCGAGCGCGCCCAGGCGAGGGGCGGGCAGTGGTCAGCGGCTGGACGCCCGGTGCCCACGTGCCCGGCGGGCGGTGAGGCGGTGCGCAAAGGGCTCAGGGCGTTGATCTCCGGGAGGGGGAATGACCTGCTGGCGGCGGGCAGCGAGTCGAGGTCCGGTGACCCGTCACGCGGTCACCGCCCCCGGTGTCCCGGGAGGTGCGCCGGGCCGCCATCCGGCCGGCATGGCCCTCCGGTGTGCCACATCGCGAGCGCTACAAAAGGTGCCCATATGGATACTGAACGTATGCGCATCGAATATGACCCCGCCTCGATTCGGCCATCAGCTGGTCGCGGCGGACCTCCGCAACGGCCATTGCCTCGGGGTCGTCGAAGTCGCAGGCGAGGAAGGCAGCGATCTGGGCGATGGACCGGGCGTGCCGTACCGTCCACTCGAACTCCTCGCCACCCGAGCCGGGTTGGCCTTGCAGCGAGGCCAGGGCCTGCCGGGCACTGACCGCCGGGCACTGACCGCCGGCCACTGCCGCTCCGCCAACGGTCCGCCCATGTAACGGAGGGCGCATGTAACGGAAGGCGCACCCCGGCCACGGCTTCGGGACCTCGGCGGAGCCCAGGAGGGCTCACGGCGTGTCACACAGGAGCGGCGCGATACGAAGCAGCGCCCACCGCGCTACCGTCCCGCTACCGGAATTCGACCCGGCGCTACTCCACCGATACTCCGGAAAAGAAGAATGGCTGCCCGCCGGGACATTCCGGAGGGCAGCCGTTCTGGTATTTCCGCGGTCAGTGCGGTCTGCTCAGTCGCAGTTGAATCCGCGGGTGCCGGAGACGATGGTCGTCCCCTGCGGATTCTTCATGACGAAGGTCGCCTGACCGCATCCGCCGCGAGCCTGGTAGACCGGGCCGGCGTATTCCCTGTAATTCCCGTGGTCAGTGGTGCACGGAACGCCGATGTAGTTGGAGCAGAGGGTGATGCCCATGTACTTGGACTCCTGCGAGTAGCTGCCCTCGGCGAAGAGGATGCCGCAGGTGGGAGTGTCGGACGAGTACTGACTGCCCGGGCCGCCCTTGCTGTACAGGTACAGGGTGGCCATCGGGACGCCCTTGCTGTCCTTGAACTGCTCCGCTTCGCCGATGTTCGTGTAGCCACCGCAGAGGGTGGCCGCGTGGGCCGCCGCCGGGACGCCGATGACCGAACCGATCGCGATCACCAGCGGCGCGAGCATCTTGAGGATGCGAGTCTTCATTCTGTTGTTCCCCGTCTCTGAAGCCGTGTCACCCGGCGGATGACGGCTTGAGTTTGGCGACGTTGAAACTCGGTGTCAAGTGCGGGAAAAGTTCGACTGAGTACCGCTATTGTTTCCTCGCCCGGCGGCCGACCGCCGCGGCGTCGAATTGTCCCGTTCATGGGACCCAAATAGCCCTCAGAGGTATCAGTGCAACACATAGTGAGGGCGGGGCCACCGCCCCGCCGCTCCTCACGCCTGCGCCGCCGGACGTATCCGGTGCTCGCGCTGGCCGGCCTGCTCGCCTCCGTGCTGCCCGGCACGGTGGCGCGGGCCGATTCGCCGTCCATCACCGCGGCCGCCGGCGCGCCCGCCGGCGCGGTGCCCGCCGCCACCGACCGGGTGGCCGCGCCGGACAAGACACTGGCCAAGGGCTGGCAGACCTCCGCGGACCGCGCGGTCACGGTCTCCGGCGACGGGCAGGGCCTGCACGTACTGGCCGCCGACAGCAGCCAGGCCTACGCCTGGCGAACGGTGGCCACGCTCGAAGAGCCGGGCTTCGACACCGACCAGTGGATCGGCAACTCCTGCGTGACCGGTTCCGGTCAGCGCGCCGTGGTGGTCTACGCCCCGCGGGAGTTCACCAACGACCAGCAGCTGATGCGGCGCGGCGGCTTCGCCGCGATCGTGGACCTGACCAGTGGCCAGGTCACCAAGCTACCCGAGCAGGTCTCGCTGGCCTACTACGACCCGGGCTGTGGCACCGGCGAGAGCGCGGTGCTGAGCCAGAGCGACGACCACGACGCCCAGACCCGGCTGCTGACCGTCGACACCACGACGGGCAAGGTCACTCAACAGGTCACCGCGGCAGGGCAGTTCACCTCACCGGTGCCGGTCGGCGGCAGCATCGTGGCCGCCCAGGCCGGCACGCTCACCAAGTTCGACGCCGCGGGCCACGCCAGCAGCGTGGCCGCCACCACCGGCTCCGCGTTCGACCTGCACCCGGACTCCGCCGGTGGCCTCGACTACCTGGACGCGGCGGACGGCACCACCCGGGTGCACTCGTTGACCGCCGGCAAGCAGACCACCGTCGCCTCCGGCGCGCTGGGCACCGTCCAGCTCCACGCGGGCAGCGACGGCCGGGTGTTCCTCACCGGCAAGCCGCAACTGAAGACCAAGCTGCCCACGGGGATGACGCAGCTCCCGGTCGCCCCGGACGCCACCGTCTCGACGCACGGCGCGCTCGCCGTGGACACGGCCGTCTCCACCGACGTGCTGGCCCACACCCAGAACCCGCTCGCCCCCGAGCCGCGTGGCCAGCAGCCGGCCCAGGTGAAGATCCACACCGAGGTACCGGCCACCAAGCAGTCGGTGGACTTCAGCGTGGCCCCGAGCCCGGCCAAGGCGGGTGGCACCGACACACCGTCACCAGCACTGGCCGCGCCCTCCGCCACCGCCCCGGCGTCGTCCGCGGCGGCAGCGCCACGGGCCGCGACGGCACCGCGAAGCGCGGCAACGGCGGCGGTTCCCAGCGGCTCGCCGACCTCGACCATCGACGACGATCGGGGCTGCGCGATTCCGCGCAACGACCCGGCGGAGCAGGCACTGCAGCCCACGCCCAACCAGGTCGAGTGGGCGGCCGACATGGCCATCCGGGGCGACCTGACCAGCAACTGGCTGAACCAGGGCGGCTGGCGCAGCGCCGACGGCCTGGGCACGGTCAACCCCCAGGGCATGTTCCCACTGCCCGCGCTGACCGGCGGTGGCCGAATCCCCGCCCAGGTCCTGCTCGGCATCATGGCGCAGGAGTCCAACCTCTGGCAGGCCTCCTCGCACGCGGAACCCGGCGAGACCGGTAACCCGCTGGTCGGCAACTTCTACGGCAGCCTGCCGTACGACCCGAACTACCCCGATCTGGTGTGGCAGATCGACTGGAACACGGTCGACTGCGGTTACGGCATCGGCCAGCAGACCGACGGCATGCACTCCGGCAACTGGCTGCGCACCGGCGACAAGGTGTGGCCGGCCGCCCAGCAGAAGGCCGTCGCACTGGACTACGCCTCCAACATCGCGGTCGCGGCGCAGACGCTGGCCGACAAGTGGAACGAGCTGCACTCGCCCTCGCTGCCGGCACCGATCACGATCAACAACGACGACCCGTCCAAGATCGAGAACTGGTTCGCCGCGGCCTGGGACTACAACGAGGGCTTCAACTCCTACAGCGCCACCGGTCCTTGGGGGCTGGGCTGGGGCAACAACCCGGCCAACCCGATCTACGACCAGAACCGGCTGCCGTTCCTCGACAACAACCACTACGCGGACGCCGCCAGCCCGCAGAAGTGGCCGTACGAGGAGAAGGTGCTCGGCTGGGCCGCCTGGCCGATCAACACCGGGCTCTCGTTCGACGACACCGGCAAGCCCAACAACGGCAACACGGCGGGCTACTCGGCCGCGTGGTGGATCAACTCGGCGGACCGGGAGACCGTGAAGCCCCCGCTGTCGGCGTTCTGCAACAGCACCAACGGGTGCGACTCGACCAACCCGCCGAAGTGCACCGTGCTGAGCTGCTTCCAGAGCCTGTGGTACACCAAGGCGGCCACCTGGAAGGACTGCAGCACCGACTGCGGCAACGAGTACCTCACGTACAAGACCCTGCGGGTCGAACCGGGCAACGGCAGCATCGACCCACCGGACTGCGCCAGCTCGGGTCTGCCCAGCGGCTCCCTGGTCATCGACTCGGTGAGCGGCGCCGTACCACCGATGGCGGGGCCCTGCACGAAGTGGTGGACCGACGCCGGCACGCTCGGCTTCACCTTCCTGGCCGACTCGTCCAACCACTACGAGGCCAAGGAGGACCTGCACCAGATCGGCGGCGGCTTCGGCGCGCACTTCTGGTTCGCGCACACGCGCAACGATGACCACAACGGCGCCTGGATGCAGGTGAGCGGCGCCTACAAGCTCAACAGGAGCATCAACGCCTGGACCAGAGTGATGGTGCACGTGCCCGACACCGGTGCCACCACCGGCCAGGCGACCTACACCGTCCACCTGGGCAACGGCACGGTGGAGTCCCGCGTGGTCGACCAGCACTGGAACATGAACCGCTGGGTCGACCTCGGGGTGTTCGACTTCGTCCCGGGCTCGGACTTCCAGGGTGCGGTGCTCACCAACACCGCCGAGAACGGCACCGCCGACGACGACATCGCCTGGGACGCCATGGCGTTCAAGCCACTGCCCGCGAAGCCCAAGGACTTCGTGGTCGCGATGGGCGACTCGTACTCCTCGGGTGAGGGGACCGGCACCTACTATCTCAACACCGACGTCGACGGCGGCAAGACCTCGGCCGACCTCTGCCACCGCTCGCCGTACTCCTGGTCCCGCCAGTCCACGTTGGCCGACTCCAGCCAGACCATCGGCGCCCGCGCGGACGACCCGAACAACACGGACATGGACTACCAGTTCATCGCCTGCTCGGGAGCCCGTACCCAGAACCTGCTCTCCGTCTACTCTCCCAAGAACGCCTTCGGACTCGCCGGACAGGACGAGAACGGCGAACTGCCGCAGATGGACCAGGGCTACCTGGACGACAACACCACGCTGGTCACGCTCTCGGTCGGGGGCAACGACTCGCGCTTCGTCGGCGTCCTCGAGCAGTGCATCAAGAGCCTGGTCTACGACGACTGCTCCGACACGACGATGGACGGGGACACCTCCTCGCTGGCGACGGCGGAGCCCGCTCTGATCAACGGAAAGGTGCGGCAGTCGATCACCGAGGTGCTGAGCGAGATCCATGTGCGGGCGCCGAACGCCAAGATCCTCCTGATGGGCTACCCGCCACTCTTCTCCGCCCTGGGGACCTGCATCCTCCCCAAGATCACCACAGCCGTGATCGGCGCCTACGGCATCCCGGGCGTGGGTGGTGTCCTCGGGTCGGTCGCCACGGTCGCCGAGATCCTGGCGAGTCGGTACATCGTCCCCGACGCCGCCTGGATGGACCAGACGGGGACGACGCTCGACGCCTCGATGAAGGCCGCCGCGGCGACGGCGAGTGCGGACGGGATCAACGTCACCTTCTCCGATCCGTCGTCGGCCTTCGCCGGCCAGGCCGTCTGCGGGAGCCCGCAGACGATCAACGACCTGGTCACGTCGGACTCGCCGGGAGAGAACGGAAAGATCCCCTCCCAGCAGTCCTTCCACCCGACCGTCGCGGGGGCGGCCAACTACGCCAAGGCGGCGGACGCCACGCTCCGCACCATGAGGATGTGACGGTAGGAGAACAGGAGACCGGCGACTGCCGGAGACCCGCCGCCGCGGCGATCACCGGCCCTCAGGGGCCGATCGCCGCGGCGGTTCCCGTCACCCGCGTCACGCGACCAGGGCCGCCGGCCGGCTGGTGGAGGTAGCCGGCCATCTCCAACTTCCGTGCCACGTCGGGGTGGTGCTCGTGACGTGCGCCGATCCGGAGTCCTGACACCTTCGAGTCACGCCGGCTCAGCGGGCCGGTGCCGGCTCGGCCCGCGTTCCCACCGCGCTGCGGTCCAGGAGCAGCAGGGCGAGGTCGTCGGCCTGGCAACGGATCTCCGGGATGGCGGTGGTCTCCAGCAGCTTGCCGCGCCGGAGCGACCCCAGCGTCCACAGCGGTGCCGGCGCCCGGTCGCCCGCGGGGCGCAGCTGGCCGTGGGCGGTGGTGTCGAAGCCGCCGCCGACGGGGGCGGGCGTGCCGAGGCCGGCGTCGAGCAGGCCGGTGACCAGGGGGTCGTCGATCCGGGTGAGGTCGGCTTCGGAGCCGGTGCAGTTCAGCACCGCCCCCACCCGCAGCCGGCGGCCGTTGTCCAACCGGACCTCGACGACATCACCGGGGGTGCCGGTGGCAGTCTCGGCGTCGGCCACGGTGCCCCGGCCGATGCTGACCAGACCCGCGTCCACGGCGGTGCGCAGGGCCCTGGTGCTGACTGGCGGGATCCGGTGGCGGTGGGTCTCCCAGAGCCGGAGGTCCTGGGCCAGCAGCCGAGCCTGGTCGGCGGGTGGAAGCTGTTGCCACAGGGCGCTGGTGACAGGGCGGAGGCTGTCGACCCCCACCCGCCAGTCCCCGTGGACGCGGCGGCAGTGGGCGATCTGGCGCAGCACCGCCCGGCGCAGCCCGACCAGTCCCGAGCGGGCGTCGAGCTCCGGGGCGGCCGGGACGACGAGCGGGGTGGTGGCGTGCGGTTGGGGGACCAGGCCGTGCCGCGACAGCGCGTGCACGATTCGTCCGGGACGCTGCAGGCTGAGCGCCATGTCGACCATGGTCAGGCCGGTGCCGACGAGCAGGACGTCGCGGTCCTCGGGGACCGTGGTCAGGGCGCCGGGTGCCCAGGGGTCGGCCAGGAGCATCCCCGAGGCGCGCAGCGCCGGCGGTGCCCAGGCCAGACCGGGCGCGAAGTTGCCCAGGGCCAGCACCGCGGCGTCGACGTCGAGTGTCCGGCCGCCGCGGAGCCGCAGGCTCAGCGGCGCGGGGCCCGACTTCGGCCGGTGGGTGATGCCGACGACGCGGTCGGGCACCCGGACCAGGTCGGGGGTGTCACCGCGGTCGCTCGCCGCTTGAAGGCTCTCGGCGAGGTAGCGACCGAAGAGGCTCCGGGGCACGAAGTCGTGCTCGCCGCCGCGGTCGCCGAGCCAGCGCACGAAGTGGCCGGGGTCGTCCCGGTGGGCGCTCATCCCGCCGGCCGGGACGTTCAGCAGGTGGTGCGGAGCGTCGGTGCCGAACGCCAGTCCCCGGCCCGCGGGTTCGGGGTCGATGAGCCAGATCCGGGTCGGCCCCGGCCGGCCGGTGGCCATGTTGCGGAGTAGGCGCAGCACCGTCAGGGTGCCGGCGGCTCCCGCGCCCACCACTGCGATGTCGTGAGAGGTGCGGCTGTGGTTCACAGGGAGTGCGTCCTTGTCCAAGCGGCTGCCCGCGGCCGGAAGGGGGTTCACTGCTCGCCCTCGGGCGCGCGGTAGATTCGGCGGATGCTGGTGCCCAGCCGGGCGATGTCCGCGCCGTAGACGTGGATCGAGATCGCCTTGGTCGAACAGGAGTTGCGCACCCGGTGGATGTCGCCGGGCGGCGCGAAGGCGGCGACCGCGCCGGTGGGGTTCACCACCTCTTCGGTCGGGATCAACCGGGACGTCCGTCCGTCGGTCATCAGCCGGTAGCGGCGTTCGCGCTCCTGCCCCTCGTGGACACCGGTGACGCACCAGGAGACGTGGTCGTGGATCTGGGTCCGCTGGCCCGGCAGCCAGACCAGCGCGACGATCGAGAAGCTGCCGTCCGGCTCGGCGTGCAGCACGTGCTGCCGGTAGCTGTCGGGGTCGCCCTCGCGCTGCTCGGCGGTGAGCAGATCCGCGGTGCCGAGGACGGGGGCGAGTGACTCACCGACCAGATGGGCCGTCAACTCCGGTGGCAGGCCGCGCTGGATGACCTCACGGATCCCGACGACGAGGTCGTCGATCCGCGCCGTGACCCTGGCGACGACTGCGCCGGACGCAGTGGGAGACGTCATACCGCCAACATCGGGCCGACCGTGCTGTCATGTCCAACAATGAATCATGACCCCCTTGCCAAGCAGGGCTTATGAATCGGGTGGCGCGCTGGCGAGTTGACCGGGGAGCACGGCATTGGTCACACTCCGTCGCGAGTTCGGCACGTCCCGTTGCATAAGCAGAAGTTGGGCCCCGGAGAACCGGCCGGCATCCTCGGGACAGCGCGACGTCGCGCGCCCACCGATCGGAACTCGGACTCGCGGTGACGCGGATCAAAGGATGAACTGCTCGACCGCGTTCGCGAAACCCTCCTCCTCGTTGCTCGTCGTGACCCGCCGCGCCGCGCGCTGAACCTCGGGACTGGCGTTGCCCATCGCGATGGACAGTCCCGAGTGCGCGAACATCAGCACGTCGTTGGGCATGTCGCCGATGGTGGCGATCTGGTCGGAGGAGATCCGGAGCTTGGCGGACCAGTACTTGACGACACCGCCCTTGTTGGCCTGCGGATGGGTCACATCGAGGTAGTAGGGCTGGGAGCGGGCGGCCGAGACACGATCGCCGAACCGCGCGCGAGCCGCGACCGCGGCCGCCTCGACGACCTGGTGGTCGCCGCTGACCCCGACGATCTTGGCGACGTCCTGCTCGAGCCCGTCGAAGCCGGGAACGAGCGTGGGCGTGAACCGCACGGTCCAGCTCTCGCGGTCCACGTGCGGCCCCGTCACGTCGCGGACGTACCAGTCAGCGCCCCGGTAGATCCAGACGCTCAGGCCGAACGACTCCATCAGCGCGACGGCCGGGGGCACCACCTCGGCGGGAAGGACCCGCTGCTCGACGACGGTCATGTCCGGCTCGACGATGAGACCACCGTTGAAGGCGGCGAGTTCGGTGGTCAGGGCGAGCGGATCGACGAGCATGGACATGCCGCGTGGCGGCCTCCCGCTGGTCACCGCGAAGAGGATGCCAGCGCCGTGGAGCTTGTGGACCGCCTGGACGGCGCGGTCGGTCAGGACCTTGTCACCCGTGACCAGGGTGCCGTCGACGTCGGCGAGGAGCAGGCGGATCGTTGGGGTCGGCATGGCGCCTCCATGAACTCCGGTCGCGGCCGGCCCGGGCGGGGAGCGGCAACGACAGCGGGCGCGTGCCGCTTCATTATCCCCCGTGTTCCCTTCGCCGGCCCCGGATCACAGCCGGGCCCCTGTGCCGCGGGCCCGTCAGGCATCACCCACGGCATTCAGATCGACTGCAAACATGCAGCGGCTCCAAGTTTTTCGTGGGCCGGCCAGGGTCGAGGACAGGCCGAGGACATCGCGGCGACGATCGGCCACGCGGAAACGGGTGGACGGCGCGGACGCGAGAAGGCCGCCACCACGGCCACTCCCCCAACCGATCACCGACCCCGAGCAGACCACACGCCTCGACGTACGTCGCGTATCAGGCACCGCTGCAGGTTCACGATGTCCAGGGTCTGCTCCACCACCCACCGCTTCGGCTGGGGCACGAAGCCCGTGTCGGCCGCGTTCCGCTCGACGATCTCCACGTCGATGCCCAGCGAGGCGCTGTGGGAGACGACCGTGGTCCTGGAGCCCTGGTCGATCAGGGCCTTGCTGAGGTGGCCGCGCCGCGGCGCGGACCCCGGCCGTACGGTCAGGGCTGATCCGCGGTCAGACGGCTCGGCGGGCGGCCCGGAGCCTGCGAGCTGCGGATTGGGTCGCTCTGCCGCAGTGAGGGTACAGTCACAGGCAGTGCTGATCCTGGGGGGTGCGGTGACAGGGCTAGAGATCGCGGTGGGGTATCTGTTCGCGTGGGCGGTGCGCAAGTCCAAGCGGGTGGCCGGCCGGGCGGACGCGGAGGTCGACCGGGGGCTGGATGCGGGGATAGACAAGCTCCACGACCTGGTCAGTCGCAAGCTGGGGCAGGATCCGGCACTGCACAAACTGACCGAGGAAGCCGAAGCGGGCCAGGAGCAGCCCAGTGACCGCACCCGGCGGCGTGTGCAGCTCGCGCTGGAAGACGCAGCAGAGCAGGACCCCGGTTTCGCCGAAGCCCTGGAGCGGGCGGTGAGGCACCTGCAGGCCCAGACCCCCACCGCCGGTGGGGTGTCGGCGGGAGACGGCGGTCAGGCCGTGGGCGGGAACGTGAACATCCGCGCCGATCACGGCTCTGCTGCCGCGTGGACCATTGCGGGCAACGTCACCCTCGGTGGCCCGGCGCAGCCGGAGGCGGGAAACCCTACGCCGCCGGGTCCGCAACAGGGCTGAGCGCACCCGGCACCCCGCAGAGCCGTTCCGATCCTGGTCGAAGCACCAGCATCACCGCCGACCACGGCGGCATCGCTGCCGGTACCGCGCAGATCAACATCTACCCCGCGCCTCCGACTGGCGACAGGCACGGGAAGGTGGTGAGCGTGCCGCTTGGTGAAGTCACGGACGCGTATGCGGTCGAGCACCTCGGAGTGCGGCAAAGCACCGCCACAGCCAGCGACAACACCGGCGTGCTGCCGCCCTACATCCGCCGGAACCACGACGAGGTACTGGAAGGCGCCGTACAGGAGGCGCAGGCCAGCAGTGTCATGCGCGTGCTGGTCGGCGGTTCCGGCTGCGGCAAGACGCGCGCTCTCCTGATGTCGCTGCGCTCCCTGCGATCGGAGCCGGAGTGGCGGCTGTGGCACCCCCGCTCCGCCGAGCAACTCCGCGACACGCTCGCGCGGGACCAGGTGGCGCCGCACACCGTGATCTGGCTGAACGAGTCCGACCGCTACCTCCTCGCAGAACCGGGCGAGCAGGCCGGCGAAGAACTGCGCCGCCTTCTCGCCGAGGGCCCCAGGCCGGTACTCGTACTCGGGACCCTGCGGACCGACCACCACCACCAGCTGACCGCCCGCCCCGCTCCCGCGGCCCCTGACCCCCATGCCCAGGCCCGTGAACTGCTGGCCGGCCGGTGCATCACTGTTCCGGACGAATTCAGCGATGCCGACCTGCGGCGGGCAGCGGAGCCTGCCACCGATGACGGAAGGCTGGCCGAGGCACTGCGGCACGGTGGGCGGCGGATCACCCAGTACCTGGCCGGTGGCCCCACCGAAGCCTTGAACGAGCCCGTGCCGGAGCCGCCGTCGGACAGCGCGCCATGGCTGCGGGAAGCGGCCGAAGGACTTGCCGTAAAGGTGTATCAGCAGTGGAACGCCGAGTGGGAGCGGCGACGTCTGCACCTTTCCTCTTCCTCGCTTGCCGTGCGCTTCCACAACGCCGCCGCAGGTCGCTTCGACCACTGGGCCGAAATCCGCAAGGCCCCGCCCGGGATGGATCCACCGCCCCTCCAACTGGCCGACCAGTTGGAGAAGATCGTGGATGTGTACAAGTCCGTCCCGTCCGGTCGGCTGGTGGTGCTCGGTGAGGCAGGGGCGGGCAAGACGGTCCTGGCCCTTCGCTTCGTCCTCGGCTTGCTGCATCCCCCGAACCCCGACCGCGGCGACCACGTACCAGTGATCTTCAGCTTCGGTTCGTGGGACCCGACCACCACCTCGCTGCGCGAGTGGATGTGCAACCAACTGGTGCGCGACTACCCCGACCTGGCAGCTCCAACCGCGGACGGCAGGAGCCTGGCCCGCGCCCTGGTCGACGCGGACCGGATCCTGCCGGTACTCGACGGGTTCGACGAGATCGCACGCCATCTACGGGATGAGGCGCTCCAAGTACTCAACGACACGAGCATGCCGCTGCTGCTCACCAGCCGCCCCAAGGAGTACGGCAAGGCACGGACCGTGCTCAGCGCCGCCGCCGGCATTCAACTGGACGGCCTCGCCCCGCGCGACTTCGCCGACTACCTGCGCCGCACCAGCCAACCGGCCGCAGGCGGAGGCCTGCACAGCACCGTGTGGGAACCGGTCCTGGCCCAGCTGGGCGAACGGCCGCGCAGCCCGGGCGCGAAGAACGTCGCCCTGGCGCTGACCACTCCGCTGATGGTCACCCTGGCCCGCACCGTCTACAGCGACGCCCCCGGGGTCCACAGCGACACCCCCGGACCCGACCCGCAGGATCTACTGGACACCACCCGGTTCCCGACCCCCGAAGACGTGCAGAGCCATCTCCTGGCCGCATTCGTCCCCGCCGCCTACCGCCAACCACTGACCGGCTCAGGCACCGGCCGCCGCCGGCGCCGGCACTGGGACCCCGAACGGGCCGAGCACTGGCTCGGCTACCTCGCCCGGCACCTCGTCCAGCGGGACAAACACGACCTCGCCTGGTGGGAACTGGGCACCACCATGAGCCTGCCGTCGCGCACGCTCCTCATCGGGTTCCTCGGGGCACTTGCCTTCGGGGTCACGACCGCGATCGGGAACCTGCCCGTGGACCTGGTCGCGACCTCGCACGGGCTCGGGTTCGCGCTCGTGCGAGGACTCGTGGTCGGGCTCCTGCACGGCCTGGCGGCCGGAACGGTCTGCGGGCTCGCGCACTGGTTCGCATCCAGACGAGAGGACCTCAAACCGTCGCCGGTACGCCTGCGGATCCGCGGCGGGACCGGCAAGGCCCGGGGCAGGGTCCTGCGCGGGTTCGTGATCGGTCTGGGGGCCGGGCTCACGGCGGCGCTCGGACTGGTACTCATCGACCGGGTCGTGGTCGCCGCGCTCGGCCTCGACGACGGCCTCGGGGGCGGGGTCTCGGGCGTGCTCACGTTCGTTCCCGGTGTCGGTCTCGGGGCCGGGCTCGTGCTCGGGCTCATCGCCCTGCTGGAAGCTCCCATCGCGCCCGAATCCGCCGTCCGGCCCACCGACGTGCTGGACACGAACCGCAGGAACGTGGTCGGCCGTCTACTCGTGTGGGCGCTCGTGTTCGGCCCCGTGCCCGGGTTCATCGACGGGCTCACGCACGGGCCGGTGCGCGGAATCGAGTTCGGGCTCGTATTCGGGCTCGAGGGCGCGTTCGCCGGCGGGCTCGGGTACGGGCTCGTCCTGACCGCATGGGGCCAGTGGGCGGCCCTGTGCCGCATCTGGCTGCCGCTGACCGGGCGGCTGCCGTGGGCACTGGTCGCCTTCCTGGACGACGCCCACGAACGAGGAGTGCTGCGCCAGGCCGGCGCGATGTACCAGTTCCGCCACGCTCGGGTCGAGGGCCACCTGAGCCGCGCCTTCCAGGAACGTAACGAACCTCGCCGACCGGGTTCGCCAGACACGGCCGGTGCCGCACCTGGCCCGCGACCAGGGGACCGTCTCGCGCCCGGGGATACCCACCAGTCGTCTGCCACTGCGAATCACGACTGAAGAGCCGATGGAAGGTGGATCATGATTTCCAGGCGCAGCACGGGAAGGGCAAGGGCGCGGATCACCCTTGGGGTCGCGACGGCTGTCGGGGCCGCGGGCGGAATCGTGGGAGTCCTCGGAACCGGAACCGCGGCTGCGCAAACGGTTTCCCCCACACTGTCGTACACATGTGTGTTTCCGTACATCGGCGCCCAGCACCTCTCGGTGAGCATGAACGCGGACGTCCCGAGCTCGGTCACCGTCGGTGAGCCCAGCCCGAAATTCGGCATCTCAGCCGTGACGACGGCGCCCAACGGCCTCGCGCAGGGGCTCGGCTTCTTCGGGGTGAGGATCATCGAGGGCACGGGCCAAGCCAGCATCACCGTGACCGCGCCGCAGGGCGACATCCCCGTCAGCGTGCCGGCCACCATCGCCAAGACCGCCCTCCCGCCATCCGGTCCGTTCGACATCGCGGCATCCGGCACCGCGCCATCACTCACCTTCAGCCAGCCGGGCAACGGGAAGATCACCGTCGGCGGCATCTCCCTGCACCTCATCACCGAGGATGCGAGCGGCAACCCGACCTTCGTGGGCAGCATCGATGTGTCGTGCACGCTGGACGGCGGGCAGAACAACGTCGCAGCGTCGTTCGCCATCACGCAGCCCCTCCAGACGCCCGCCCCGCCCCCTCCGACGCCCCTCCCACCCGGCCCGACGCCCGGCCCCCACACCTCGACGCCCGGCCCGGGACCGGTGCCATCGCCCGCCCCGACGCAGAGCACCGCAGGGTCCTTGACGCCGACGCCCCCCAGGCCCACAACGGCCAGCCCGAGCAGCTCGACCAGCTCGACCAGCTCGACCGTGTCCGGACCCCCGACTGGTCCGACCTCCACCGACCCCGTGCCGGGTCCGACCAGACCCCCGATCCGCCCTACGCCCGGTGGCCTGGGCACGACGGCCATCGCCCTGCTGGTTACGGGCGTTCTCGTCGCGGGCGCCGCAGCCTTCCGCTTCGGCTCACGGCTGAGGAACCGTCGCCGCACCGGCGACAGCGGCTGAGCCGGCAGATGGCACCCGGTGCCCGTGCACCGGACAGGCGACCGGGCAGCCCAAATGAGACACCGTCCGCGCAG
Organism: Kitasatospora sp. NPDC052896; assembly: GCF_044547075.1. Classification (NCBI taxonomy): domain Bacteria; kingdom Bacillati; phylum Actinomycetota; class Actinomycetes; order Kitasatosporales; family Streptomycetaceae; genus Kitasatospora; species Kitasatospora sp. NPDC052896. The sequence continues at coordinate 200,537 of NZ_JBITZU010000006.1, read as the reverse complement.
GTCGGTCCTCCCGACCGAGCAAGCTCACATGTGTTCGTTGGGGGCAACGCTGTTGCGTTCAGCGACGGAACGTGGAGCGAACCCGGTTTCGAACATCACGACATCGATGCGGAACGCAACAGGTCTGTGCGATGGCCGGGTGCTTGCCGGCGTTCGGGCCGTACGTGCTGGTCGGGTTCTTGCGGCTGCGGGCCTTGACGCGCAGTCTGCCGGGCGGGCAGAAGGTCACGAAGGACACCCGACTTCGACAGCGGTGGGCACACGGGGTTCGGCACACGGCTGACCTATGGCAATGTAGTTGACCTCGCACGGCCACACGAGGGCGGCGGTGCAGGTTTGCTGACAAAGGCTGCGCCGGTCCAGAGCTGCGCTGCGGGTCTCCAGGCGGCGGGTCAACCGCCGTACGTGACCAGGTCCGAGGTGACGGTCGGCAGGGCGTCGAGAAGTTCGCTCTGCTGGCCGGTCAGCTCGCCGTCGGCGCAGGCCTTGTCCTGCTTGCGTAGCCAGACCCCGGGCCGGAACACGGGATCCGCCTCGCCGCCGGTGCGGTTGGCCGCGCCGGTGACCAGACGGCTCGCCGCGGCGGAACGTGCTGTACCGGATCAGCGCGCCGAAGCGCTGACATCGTCGCGGGGCCGACGAAGGGAGGTCTGACTCACTTCCAGATGATCCCGTTGCTGCCGTCCTGGGTAAGGCTCTGGGGGATGACGTTGGCCGGGTAGGTCGGGTGTAGTTGGAAGTAGCCAACGATGCCCACTGGCGAGGTAGCGTCGCACACGCCGTCGGTGTGGATGCAGAACCGCTCGACCGGGATGCTGCCGAAGTTGACGGGGCCGGCACCGGGGGAGGTGAACCCGAGGGCACTCAAACCCTTTGGGATCTTGGCCCAGATGCCCGTGTCAGGCTGCATCGGGTCGGCGTAGAGCATGCCGTCGACCTGCGAGCTGGGGATGTCGGTGCCGTTCGCGATCGTCTGGAGCACCTCGTCCGCGACCTGCCCGCCCTGCGAGTAGCCGGTGATCGTCAGGCGCGCGTTCGGGTGGGCGTGGTAGGTGTCCTCCGCCACCCTCAACGCGTTCTGGTAGCCCTGCTGCACGCTGGAGTCGAAGCTCGGTGCGGCGATGCTGTCGAGGTGCAGGCCGTCGGTGCCGATGAGCGAGCCGTTGGTGCCGATGAACGGGCCGGCGGTGGCCGGATAGCACACCGGAACGTAGCTGCCAGCCGGGAGCTGACTGTTCACAGCGTCGTAGGAGGAGGTGCACCAGGGTGCGGGCAGTGCAGCACCGGTCCCGCCGATCTCGATGTAGTAGTGCTCCGCGCCGGCCGCGTGCGCGGCGGCGGGCGCCAGGACGGTGGTGAGCGTCATCGCCGCAGCCGACGCGGCGACGGCCGTGGCGCGGCGGATGAGGCTGGTTGCCTTCACGTGATCTGCTTCTCCACTCAGCTGTGTTGGAAACGGGCCGGGTTCACCAAATCGCTCGCCAAGTATGGCCAGTCAGAAGGTAGTTGTGGAAGCTCTTTCTAGAAAAAGAGTTCTGCTCCTGGCCTCGATTCGTCAACCACCGGTGCCCGGTGATTGTCTCGGCGGTTCGCCCGTGATGTCCCCGATGCCTTCGGGGCGGGCCGTCGCATGACGTTGCGGTGACGCCGGGGTTCCACGGACCCGGGACTGCTCTCCTTCCTGCCCGTCGAGGTGATGGTCGGCGGTCAGGTGACGGTGGGGGGCGGTGAGCCGCTGCCGTGCGAGAACGAACACGGTGACCCAGGGCCAGGTGCGTTCGATTCACAAGACTTCGGCCCGACACCCCCGGGGCGGCTGCTCCAGCCCACCCGCTGAACTCACTCTGACCAGCGCAAACAGATCTGGTTCCCTGCGAAGCCGCAGGGAACCAGAACACGTTCCGCAATGCGATGAGGCTGGTCAAACCGACATTCCGTCACGGCAGCTGTAGATCGTGACCTTAGCGGGTCTGCGCTGGTCGGCCGGGGTCGGAGTCCGTGGGGCGTCGGTGGCTGCCGTGATCATGACGGGTTGTGACGCGCGATCATGACACGGCGGCCTCGGCCACCACAGCGCCTGAGCGGTGCCGGGATCGGCTCGGGGATCTGATGGGGCGGGTGGCCGGCTGCTTCCCGCGGCGGGAGACCCGCGCGACGTTCCGCGAGCTGACCGAGGGTCTGCTGATGGAGTTGGAGGACGTGAACTGCTGGACCCTGGCGGAGGCGGTCGGGCACAGCGGGCCGCACCGGTTCCAGCACCTGCTGTCCCGAGCGTCCTGGGACGACCAGCAGGTCCTGGACCAAGCCGCCGCCTGGGCGGTCCAGGCTCTGGACGACGGCGAGGGGGTGCTGATCGCGGACGAGACCGGGGACGCGAAGTCCTCCACCGACGCGGTCGGGGCAGGTCCACAGTACTCCGGCTCCCTGGGCGGCGTCGGCCTATGCCAGGTGGCCGTCCACCTCTCCTTCGCCAGCGGCCTCGGGCACACGGTCGTCGACCGGGCCCTGCATCTGCCCCGGGGCTGGGCAGAGGACGACGAGCGCCGTGAACTGGCCGGCGTCCCCGACGAGGTGGCCTTCACCACCAAGCCCGCCCTGGCCGCCGCGATGCTCACCCGAGCCGTGGCCGAGCAGCAGGTACGGGCCGGCTTCTGTCACGCAGCGTGGCCGGTCACACAACCTGAGCCAGCCCCCCAAACCGGGATCTACAGGCCACGGGGGAAGGGGATCAGTGACAAAGCCTGTCAATGGACTCCCCCAACCGGCGGATCGCTGTGGTCGCTCCGTGGCTCAAGGTCCTATCATCCGGTATGTGCGAGTTGACCCCAGAAGGTTTGAGAGCCGTCTCCAAGGGTTCCTAGAGACGGCCGAAGACGGTGTCTATCTGATCGTCGCAACTCTACTGATTCTGCTCGCGGTACTGCTGACCGTGGGAGTCTTCACCGACCTCGTCCACGAACTCAGGAGTGTGGGTTCCTACGACGCAGCGACACTGTCCGCGCTGGACAGCAGCCTGGTGCTGTTCATCGTGGCGGAGCTGCTGCACACCGTCCGCCTCACCATCAGGAACCGCACACTCGACGCGGAACCCTTTCTCATCGTCGGCCTGATCGCCAGCATCCGCAAGGTACTGATTGTGACCGCCTCGCCAGATAAGACGTTCAACTGGAACGTTCAGGGAATCGAATTTCTGGTCCTGGCAGGGCTCCTGAGCGTCTTGGTACTGGCACTCTACTGCTGGCGGCGCGCCACGAGACCGGAAAGCTTTCGTACCCTCGAATGATCAGCTGGATCCACCTGTCGGTGACCCAGCATGAAGAGCTCCCAGAGGGCGTTTGATGTGAACGGATTGCCCTTTATGCCCTGGCAAGTTCCTCGCCAGGCCGGTGTGGCTTCGTCTGTTATGCGCTTGGCGAGATTCTCGATCGAGGCGATGTGGATCACGACTTCGAAGACTGGGAGAGTCTCGTAGTCGCGACGAGCCGGCGATGCATCGTGATCCATCCCAGACTTCGTTCGACTACCCAGCGCCTTTTCACGACATGGAAGCCGCGGACGTCGGATTTTCTTGTTTCACTGGCTCACGCCACAGGGTTGGCGCGAGGAGGCCGGAGGGTGGCGTTCCACCGCTCTTGGGCAGTTCTAATCAGTCCTGGCTTTCGCCCGGATGCGTGTCGTGGTGAATACGGCGAGGGCGACTGCGAACAGTGTGATGATGAGGCCGCCGAGGACAAGGCTGGAGCGGGCGCCTAGGGTTTGCGCGGTCCAGCCAGCTGTGAGGGAACCCAAGGGAGTGCCACCCAGCAGGGCGAGAAGGTACAGCGATAGGACACGGCCTCGCATCGTGGGAGAGGCATGGTATTGGATAAGGACGTTGGCAGTGGTGGTCATGATAGCTGCAGAGAAGCCGACGAGAACAAGCACCACCGCGAAGGCGCCTATGGTGGGCATGAGTCCGACGGCTGTTTCAAGGAGTCCGAACACTATGGTGCAGCGCAGCAGATCCTGGGTGGTGGGAACGGTGCGGCCGCGAGCCTTTTGCAGTGCGCCAAGAAGTCCGCCGAACCCAAATGCACTGACCAATGCCCCGAAAGTGGCGGCATCGGCGCGAAACACTTTCTCTGCCATAAGTGGAATGGTGACTTGGAAGTTGAGGCCGATGGTACCGACTACGCCGGCGATGATGACCGGCAAGAGCAGGCTCGGATTGATCCGGATATGATGCAAAGCTGCTCTGAGGGGTGTCGTTTCCGGCTGGGGGCGGGTCTCGTGGCGTCGCAGGGCGGCCAGTCCGGCCACGACCACGAGGTAGGTGGCGGCGTTGATCAGGAAGACGGGGCCGGTGTCGATTGCGACGATGGCTACGCCTGCGAGGGCGGGGCCCAGGATACGTGCGGTGTTGAACTGAGCAGAGTTGAGGGAGACTGCGGGCAAGATACGGTCACGGCCAACCAGTAAACCGATAAGGGCGTGGCGGGCTGGGCTGTCCAGGGCAGTGACCGTACCGAGGGCGAATGCGAGGGCGTAGACGTGCCATAGGTGTATCGATCCGGTTGCGGTCAGGATTCCCAATAGCAGTGCCTGCAAGCCCAGGAGGCTTTGTGTGATTAGCAGCAGTCGGTGTTTGGGATAGCGGTCGGCAAGGATTCCGCCATAGAGTCCGAGTAGAGTCTGTGGCAGAAACTGCAGGGCGGTCACGATGCCGAGAGCAACGCCGTTGTTATGGGTGAGGCGGAGGACCAACCAGCCCTGGGCGGTCCGCTGCATCCATGTACCTACGTTGGACACCAGTTGTCCGGTGAGGTAGCGGCGAAAGGCGCTGTTTCTCAGTACGTGCGTGGCATACGGCCCACACGAGGTTGCAGTGGGGTTGTCCGCATCCGCACTGGCCGGGGCCGGGACGGTGCCCCGGTTACGCGGCCGCGGCCGGCTTCTCACAGGGTTCCCTGTCCGGCGCGCGTGAGTCCGAGGGGGTGGGGCAGGGCGACGTAGGTGGCGTGACGGTCGGCTTGGCGTGCCCAGCGCAGCAGTAGGTTGGCTTTGGCGGGCAAAGGGGCCCCTGCGAGCAGAGCGCGGAGCTGCGGTGGGTTGCCCTCGTGCCGGGAGAATGCGTCGAGGTGATCGCGGACTTGTTCCCACAAGACCGGCTCCAGTCCAGGGTGCACGTCGGCCAGGGCCGCGAGCACCTCAGCCACATGGTTGACCAGTAGACAGTAGGCGACACGGTTCCAGCCTCGTGCAGTGTCGTAGGTGAGTGGCTCCCGGACGTCTGCGGGCATTTTGGCCAGGGCGCGTTGGTGGTGTTCGGGCAGTAGCTTGACTCCTTCTAAATCACGGAAGATCATCTGGGTCGGTGTGCCGTCTGCGCTCACTCCCACGACTACGTTTTGCAAGTGGGGTTCCAAAACGACGCCGTGGTGGAAGTAGGCGGCCAGGACAGGTGGCATCAGCAGGCCAAGGTAGGCGTCCCACCAGATTGAGAGGTCACCGTTGCCACGGGCCAACAGACTGGCGACCTGGGCGGTACTGGAGTGGTGTTCGTCGGCGACTGCGGCTGCGAGTAAGGGCGTCACGCCGGGCAGGAGGTGGGGGCGTAGGCCTTCTCTCACAATCACTCCGAAACCTTCCACGACGTCTGGATCACCCTGCAGGTTAAGGGTTCGGTAGCCGTGTTCGCCCAACAGCTCACAGCCGGGGTAGCGGAGGGCCAGTTCCGAGAAGACGGGCTGGAGGATCTGGTTCAGCGCGACTGCGCCAGATAGTTCGTAACGGGCGTTTTTGCGCACACAGTTGGTGATCCGGATATTGAGGCTGAACTTCAAGAACACGTCCAGGGTCGGCGTGTACAGCGTTCGCACCGAGGCCGTTGGCGTGAACCATGGGCCGTGGGTTCCCAGATCCACCAGTTCGCCTCGGTCTAACGCCCGACGCACCGACCGGTGTTCTCGCAGCATCTGGTACTGCCACGGATGCACGGGCAGGACGCAGGCATCCGTGCCTGGCGAGGGATGTAGGTGGTCCAGCAGCCGGTGATCCCCTTCCCCGGCTACCAGTTCCGGGCGTACCGCGAGATAGCGCAACGGAAACCGCCTTCCGGTCTCCGGCCCGAAGGCCAGCCACTGACGGGCATCTCCGATGCGGGCCTTGGGAGTGGGGTGGAATCGATGCCCGAAGATCAGTGACTGCTCGGAGTCCAGGTACGGATCCCTTGACGGCTTCAGCCGGAGGCGCTGGGTTGCAGCGATGTGGATCGCTTCTCGGCTACTGGCTACCTGGTCCAGGAACTCCTCGTTGACTACACCGGTGAGCAGTTCGAGCTCGTCACGGATGTAGCCAGCCAGTTCGCGCCAGCCGATCTGCGTCCACTGCACGCCGTCATGTCGCTGAACCGGTCCGAGGAAGCGGTGGGCGCCGATCATGGATACCCGGCGCACGGCCACACGCAACAGGACGTCACACCTGGGCAGGCGCACCGTCAAATGGTCGTCGGATACAGAGGTTTGAAGCTCGGGGGCACTCACTTCGCGCACCAGGCAGTTGAGCAGGGTGTGCGCAGTGACGAGATCCGCCGCTCTGGCGGGATCCATCGTGGTCGAGGCGGCGAGGTGCGGCCCGCTCACGTCACACCACTCTCGTCGCTCCGACCGTCAGGCATGGACGCCGTCCGCTTGACGGTGATCCTCGGCGAACAGGTTCTTGCCGGCCGCTGCTGCGCGTACACGGGGTTGGGGATATCGACCCACCGTGCGGGGCGTGGGTCGTCTGCCAGCCGCATCGCGGTGGTGGCTTTGAGCGGCCAGACGGCACCGAAGAACGCTTCGGCATCGCTGTTGGCAGGCAACGCGGCGAAAGCGCGGCGAGCCACCTTCGCGACCGCCGCCCACAATGTGCCGGGCTCGACGCCTCGCGTTCGTGCTAGCACGGTGACCAGTTCGCTGAATGTCCCGCTGAGCAGTGATCCGAAAAGCTTCGCCCGCAGGGCTGGCACGTCTTTGCCGACCCGGTCACCTGTCAATGTTGGCAACGCGATGCCATTGGCTGACAGACGGGCCGGATTCAGCCGCACCCCGTCAACATCACGGTACAGGACCCGGACCGGCCTCCCCCCGTGCAACACGACCAAAGTGTTCTGGCCATGTGCTTCCAACGCAATGCCCTGGGACATCAAAGTCAGCGCAGGTGGCAGCACCAACTCAGTTAGCTCCGTGAGCCAATGCACCGGGTCTTCAGTCACCCAAGCCGCGTCCGTGGCATAGACCGCGGTGAGCGGCACCACGGTCTCCCCCGCCGCAAGGTCCTGCTCGGTCGAGCGGCGCACCATGGCCGCCAGGCTCGCGCATGGCCGGCCGTCGATGCGCACCGCGCCGCCGCCCACCTCACTCAGCACACGCAACCGGTTACTGTAGCCCACCTTGTCGATGATCCCAGTCAGAAACTCGGACAGTACCGGCCCGTCGACGACCTCGGCTGGTGACAAGTTGCGTCGGCGGCTGGTGATCTGCACGTCCAAGGCTGTCTTGATGTGACAGCCTCGCAGGGTGTGCTTGGGAGCCAGGGTTCGTAGCGACAGCAACGGCCGGGCGGCAATCGTATGCCCCGTGACCACAAGTTCGGGATAGCCGCCCACAACATGATCACGCTGCCAGGGATGCACCGGGACCAGGACCGTTTCGCCTTCGCGCAACTCCTCTGGCCACACTCCGCTGCCCAGCCACTGGGAAACCGGCACGGCCAGCAAAGCAAGGTCAACGGTCGGATGATACTCGGGGGCGTATGCCAACACCTCCGCTACCGACATACCCATGCGAGTACGGCAGCAGGGATGTTGTGGATGACCGTCGCGGACGGCTTGCTCCGCGCCCACCGAGTCAGTGACGGACCCGCTGCTGTCCCCAGCGGTGCGTGCCAAGGCCAGGTTCACGACGCTGTTCTCCAGTTCCGCGGTCAGCCGTCGCGCCCCCGGAGTGCTCAGCCCCAGCGTCGCCAGCAACTGGGAGGGATGGCCCACGGGCCCATCCGGCCCCGCCAGCACAAACCCCGGGGGGACCTGGGCGAATCGCGCGGCAGCGCTCGCAGGCCCAGCCACCTGGCCACCGTCCGTGACCATCACCACCAACGTGTCCCCGAGATAATGACGCCCCTCGATCCCCGGCAACGGTTCCCGGGCGAACGCTCCCCACAAGCGAGCCAGCACAGCGGATCGAGCCACGTCGAGTGCGGCGTGGAAGGGCTCCACCAAGTCTGGACGGACGGCCCGCAGCTGCTCGACGGCACTCTGAGATGACATCGTCAGCGTCCTCTCACGTTCCCATGTTTCTCAGTCGCATGCCGCATTCCAGGAGTGCGATCCGTCCGACACCGACTACGTGTACACCTGGCGCGCCCAGGCCGATGGCATCCGCTGTGGATCTACTTGGAGGAGGCCAAGGCCGCCGTACTGGATCACGGCCGGGGGAGTCCGCGCGGACCGTACCAAGCAGCTGATTACCATGACCTACGGCTGCCGTGACAAGCCTGAGCCGGCCCGCTGCGGATCGCTCTGCCTACCTGACTCTTGCGGCCCAGCAGCATCCGCGTAGTCTCGTCGCAGGCGGGCACGGCCTCCTCCTGCCAGAAGGTCTGCTCTGCTGACTCCAGTCTGATCCTCGGACCGGCAACGCGCACAGCGGGCCTATGCGGGTCAGCCACCGGAAGACCTGGCGTCGGCAGGCGACAGCGCCGTCGAAGCGGCGCGCTCCTTGGAGCGTCCCGCGCTTCAGGGCTGCATGGAAGGACTCGCAGGCGGCGTTGTCCGCGCTGGTCCCGACGGCGCCCATGGACTGGGCCACTCCCAATTCGGCGCACAGTTCGGCGAATTCACAGGATCCGTATTGCTTGGACCCGTGGTCGCTGTGGAAGACCGCGCCAGCGAGGCTGCCGCGGGTGTCGGCCGCCATTTTCAGCGCGTCGCCGACCGGCGAGGTGCGCATGTGGTCGGCGATCGACCAGCCCGCGACACGGCGGGAGAAGCAGTCGATGACGGTGGCGAGGTAGAGATAGCGGCTCGTCACCAGGTCATCTCGGAGGCGAAAGACTTCGTCGCCTTCCGCAGGATGTCGCGCTCGGTAGCCAACGTCGCGTTGTCCTTGCGCACCGCCTTCAGGTCCGCTCGCAGGGTCGCCATCTCGGCCCGGAGCTCGTCCTGGGTCTGCGCGTCGTCCACCCGATGATCTTTCGCGGTCGTGCTGGTCGCGCCACCGGTCCGGTGGTCAGCGCGGATCCAGTTCCGCAGCGTCTCCGGATTCACGCCAAGATCGCGGGCGGCTTGCACGATCGTGAGGTCGGGATCCGAGTGATACAGCGCGACCGCGTCGGCCTTGAACTCGGACGAATAGACCTTCATCACCATAGGTGGATCCTTCACTCCGCCCCTCCTCGGGGCCGATCATAAGGTGTCTACTCACCAGGGGGAGGGCCCGTCGTTCAAGGCGGTCGCTGACGACTTGAACGTCAACCACGAGACGTTGCGCGCGTGGGTGCGTGAGGCCGAGGGGGCAGGCACCCCGGGCGGCGGGTCGCAGGCCGAGAGTGCGGAGGCGGAGCTGGCTCGGCTGCGCGCGGAGAACGCGCGTCTCCTCAAGCACGGCAACTGTAGATCGTGACCTTAGCGGGTCTGCGCTGGTCGGCCGGGGTCGGAGTCCGTGGGTGCCCGGGACTACGACTGGGCCATGCTGGAGGTGGTCGCCGACGACACTCCCGACGTAGAAGACAACGCCGGTGTCTCGGTCCTGCTGGCCCGCCGCCACCGCTACACCAGCACCGTGTCGTTCTTCCGCTGCTGGTCACCGGCCCCGGTCCCACTGGCGAAACTCGTGTGGGTGGTGTGCTGCAGATGGAAGATCGAGGAGGACTTCCAGACCGCCAAGACCACGACCGGCCTGGACAAGGGCCGAGTCACCACCTGGACCTCCTGGCACCGCTGCAGCAGCCGCACTGGTCGCCTACGCCTACCTCGCCGTCACCGCCGCCCTCGAACGTGACGCCCCGGACGGGCAAAGGCCCGACCTCATCCCCGTCACCTGCCACGAACTTCTGCACCTACTCAGACTGCTGATCCTGCCCGCACCCCGACGCGACACCGCACATGTCCTGCACTGGTCCACCTGGCGCAGACGCCACCAGCACCGAGCCCGCCAAGCCCACCAGCGATGGCACGCCTACGCGGACACGGCACCATGACCAGCAGGAACACCATCAACGTCACGATCTACAGCTGCCGTGTCCGTCGGGTTGACCAGCCTCATTCGGTCGGTTGACCTCACTGCCGCCGATGCGGCGGGAGCCCGACTCCCGCCGCATCCACGTCACCCGCTTCGGACCCTCGCCCTCCGCAGTCCACCCCTGGCGACCCGTCAGCCCTGGTGCTTGAACGACTCCAGGTATCCCAGGGTCGGCGAGCCGACACCGGAGACGTCGTTGTAGCCGGGCGTGGCCTTGAGCGTGTAGTCCGTTCCGAGGGTGAAGAGCCGGCCCTGCCGCACGCCGTTCTTGACGCCGTCGTCGTAGGCCACGGCCTTCGTCCGGCCGCCCGCATCGTCGGTGACCGTGTGGAAGGCCCGCTTGCCCAACGACTGGTACTTGGCGTAGATCTCCGGGTTCGCGAAGCCGATCGGGAAGCCCAGTGCCTGTTCGGCGTCGGTCTGTTCCCCGGCGAACAGCGGGCAGGCGATGCTGGTGCCGCCGTAGCCCTGCTCGGCGAAGCCGGTGGTGCCGTCGGGCAGTTTCTGCGTGAAGCCGACCATCGTCGTCAACAGCAGGTCGCCCTCCATGGCCACGTCCGGCACCTCGCGCATCGGCTGGCTCGCCGGCTGTCCGGTCAGCAACGTGTCGGCGAGCGAGTCCGGCACGACGCCCTTCTGGTACCACGGCTGGGCGAAGTAGTCACTGGTGCCGCCGCCACTGCCGAAGCTGAACGTGCCGGGCAGGCTCGACCAGGCGGTACCGTTCTGCAGCGTCGCTTCGGAGTCGCCCATGCCGGTCTCGAACTCGTAGTTCCGGCCCTTGCCGATCGCGATGGCCGTCGCACCGACCGCCGTCACCCACGGGATCGAGGGTTGGAAGGTGGTCTGCGGTTCGGAGGAGTAGGTGTCGCAGTTGACGCCGCTGCCCACGATCGCCGGGGCGTCGTCGGCGCAGTCGCCGGAGGCGAAGTAGAAGCCGATGCCCTCGGCCGCGCCCTCCTCGAACACCTGGACGTAGGCGTTGATGAGTGCCGGGGAGGTGTTGCCGTTGGTGTCGTAGAGGTCCTCGGTGTACGAGTCGGAGACGATGTCGGCGAGGTGGTTGTCGACGATGTCGGACTCGGCGGCGATGAAGTCGACGTCGTTGCAGGAGTTCGCGCCCACGTAGTCGATCTTCGCCTCGGGCGCCATGGTGTGCACCTCCTCGACGTCGAGCGACTCCTCGGGCGTCCAATCACCGCAGGCGGACTGGTCGTAGAAGTGGGCCGGGGTGCTCAGGTCGGTGAACTGTCCCGGCTTGAACTGCGGAAAGTCGTTGTACCTGTCGAACGTGTCCACATCGGACCCGATGGTCGGCGAGCCGTAGGCGTCCACGATGGCGACCGTGGCGCCCGCGCCGCTCAGGCCGCTCTGCGGGACCTGGTACGCGCCGCGCAGCTGGTTGGGCAGGTAGCCGCACATGGGGCTGGGCTGGTGGGCACCGTAGGCCTTGGGCAGGTCCTTCGGCGCGCTCTGGTCGTAGTAGGCCGTGCACGGCGTCACGCCGATGTACGGTGCGCCGTTCGGGCCCGTGACGAGCTTGGCGCCGGCGCTCGGGGCGACGGCCGGGGTCGAGGCCGGCTTGTTGACGTGTGGCGCGTCGTCGAGTCCTTCGACGCCGAGCACCGCGTCGGCCACGGAGTCCGGGACGATCGCCGGGTGCTGCGGCGCGTAGTAGGTGTGGCCGTCGACGCCGTAGTCGTGCAGCGGAGTGCCGAACGCCGCCGTCATCTGCGCGGCCGTACCGGTGGCGGCGACGTACTGTTCCGTGGACGAGGTGATCTTCAGCCCGGAACCGGTGAGCCAGGCGCGCACTGCGGCGGACTGCGCGGCGGACGGGCCGAAGCGGGCGCTCTGCTGAGCCGGTGTCAGGTAGTGGTGGTACTCCGGCCCGTTCGGGGACGAGACCGCCTGAGCGTAGGCGGCCAGGCCGCTCGGGTCCTGGCCGCTCAGCAGGACCTCGACGGAGATCCCGCTGCTCGCCGGGACGGCACCCTGGTCGGCCCGTGCCGTCGCCCAGGACGGCTGGCTGCCGGCCAGGACGGCGGGCCCAGGGTGTGCCGATGCGGCCGCGACGTGTGCTGCCGCGCCGCTCAGGGCGAGCGCCAACGCGGCGGACACGGCCGTGCGGCGGCGGCGCGCCATTCGGTGGGGCATGCTGCTCCTTCGCGCTGAAGTGGGGGGTGCCTTCCGTGCAGAACAGGGCCTTGCGCTGAGAGGGGCGGTGCCTTAAGACATGTGAAATATCACATGTGCGGCATGCTATTGTATGGGCCGCAAGGAGTCCAGGGTGCCGTCCAGCACCGGACGGGGCCGGGCGCGCGCAAGAGCCGGTCCTGTGCGACTCCGACGGTCGCGGCCACGCGGGTGCGGGAAGACCATGGGCGGCGGCATCATGGCCAGCACAAGGACCCGAGGAGGGTGCCGGGCCATGAACACCCCACTGACCACCGATCGACTCATCATCCGGGGCTGGACCGCCGAGGACGCCGAGGACGCGCTGACGATCTACGGCACCCGTGACGTCGCCCGCTGGCTCACCCCGGTGATGGAGCAGGTCGGGGACCTGGCCGCGATGCGCTCGGTGCTGCAGGCCTGGGCCGAGGCACAACCGAACCTGCCACCCCCGCGCGGCCGTTGGGCCGTCCAGCGCAAGGCGGACGGCACGGTCGTGGGCGGCCTCGGCATCCGGCTGCTGCCCCCGTACGAGGACGACCTGGAGATGAGCTGGCAGCTGGCCCCGGACGCGTGGGGCCAGGGCTACGGCACCGAGGCCGCCCACGCACTGGCCGCCTGGGCCTTCACCCAGGACACCGACGAGCTCTTCGCGGTCGCCCGGCCCGGCAACACCCGGGCCATCGCGATGGCCCGGCGGTTGGGCATGCAGTGGGTCGGCGAGACCAACAAGTACTACGGGCTGAGCCTGCAGGTGTACCGGCTGCGGCCGGGCGACCTCGCCGGCGGGCCGACCTAGCCGGACCCTTCGGGCAATCGCCTCGAACGACGGCCGAACTCGACCACTCGTACCGGCAACTGCCGTACGTGGAAGCGGACTTCGCCTGGCTATGCGCCTCGGCCGAGGAGTACCCACGACCAGTACGACGGCCGTGGGTCTGCCGCGCGGTGGCGTGCGACGGGATGCGTTCGCCGGACCGTCACGCTTCCGGGACGAGTTCCACCCGCCTTCACCCGGCGGGCGGATGCTCCGTGGAGGGCCTGCCCTTCCACGCCCTGCCGCGGGGCACCACCACGGCGCCGGCGCTCCACCCAGCGCGCCGTTCTCGTCCTCGGGTGCGCGTTCCCCGAGAATCGCGGATAGTGGAGGTGTGGGAGTGGTCCGCCTCTGGTGCACCAAGTGCACGGGGCAAAAGGATGGTCCGCTTCCACACGAACGGCATATTCGTGTTGCTGGTTCGAGCCTCGCCGATCCGGTGGATCGGTAGGCGGATCCGGCGGCATGGCGATGCGAGAAAGGACACCATGATGAGCGCTTATCGTGGAGGCTTCGGCCGTGGTGGCCGTGGCGGTGGCGGCGGCTACGGCGGCCGTGGCGGCGGCTACGGAGGCGGCTATGGAGGCTACGGAGGAGGCTACGGCTTCGGTCGTGGGTTCGGCCGTGGCTACGGCCGAGGATTCGGGCGCGGCGGCGGTTGGGGCTGGTGGTAGTAGCAGTACCAGCTGTACCTGTCTAGCCTGAATGGCTCCCAAATCTCCGGGGACCGGCGGTACGCCGCCGGCCCCTTCGCCTTGATCGGGGGATATCCGTGGAGGAAGCGCCGCCTTCGGATCCTTCGATGGACGGGCTCAGCGCCGAGGGACCGGTCACCGCGTCACCCACCGTCCCGTTGCGTGAGGCGTTCCGACGCTTCTGGCCGTGGGTACGCCCGGACGCGCGATGGCTGCCGGTCAGTGCGGGCCTGCTCGTCGCGGGCGCGTTCGGTGAGGTGGCGTCGGTCTGGCTGTTCAAGGACCTGATCGACGACGTCCTCGTCCCGCGACACCTCGCCGCCTTCTGGCCGCTCGCCACGGCCATGGTCGGCGTCACCGCCGTGGCCGCACTGTTCACCTTCACCGGCGGCTACACCGCCACCAGGATCGCCGAACGGTACATCCTGCGGCTGCGCACGGCCACCGTCGCCCACTTGCACACCCTGCCCCCGGACACCCTGGAGAGCCGCTGGCGCGGGGACCTGGTGGCCCGGCTCACCTCGGACATCTCCACCATCGAGCAGCTGGTCGCCTCCGGCCTGATCGAGGGGGGCGCGGCGCTGCTCAGTCTGGTGCTGTTCTCCGCGGCGGCGGTGTACCTGAGCTGGCCACTGACCCTCGCGGCCCTGGTCGTGGCTCCCCTGTTCTGGTTCTCCACGCGCTTCTTCGGGCGCCGGATCCTGCGGCGGGAACGGCAGGTCCAACGGCGGGCCGGCGGTGTCACGGCCCTGCTGGAGGAGACCCTGCGCAACTCCGTCATCACCCGCACCTGCGGCCAGGAGGTCCGCGAGGTCGAGCGCGTGCGCCGGGAGGGCGAGGCCCTGCTCGACTCCGAACTCGCCGCCGCGCGCGTGGCCGGCCTCTACCCCCCGTGGCTCAACCTCCTCCAGATGATCGCCGGACTGACCGTCGTGGGCGTCGGCGCGGTCGAACTGGACCGCGGAATGCTGAGCCTGGGCGGCCTGCTCGCCTTCGCCGCCTTCATGGCACAGCTGTTCGAGCCGGCCCAGCAGCTCTCCGGGCTCGCCCCGGTCGCCGGCGCTGCCGGCGCCTCGGCCGAACGCGTTCTGGAACTCCTGGACATGCGCAGCCCGGTCCATGAGAGCCCCACCGCGCACGACGCCGGCACTGTCCACGGACGGGTGTCCTTCGACGGCGTCCGCGCCAGCTATCCGGGCAGTCCCGACCGACCGGTACTGACCGACGTCACCTTCGACATCCGCCCCGGCGAGGTCCTGGCCGTCATGGGACCGAGCGGCTCGGGGAAGTCCACCCTCGCCAAGCTCCTGGTCCGCTTCCTCGACCCGGACATCGGCACCGTACGCCTCGACGGCCACGACCTCAGGGAGCTGACCCTCACCTCAGTGCGCCAGGCCGTCACCCTGCTGCCCCAGCAGGCGCCCCTCTTCCACGCCACGATCCGCGACAACATCGCCTACGGCAGGCCGGAGGCCTCCCAGGCCGAGATCGAGCGCGCCGCCCGCAACGCCGGCGCCCACGACTTCGTCATGGCACTGCCGCACGGCTACCACACCAGGATCGGCACCGACGGCTTCCAACTCTCCGGCGGACAGAGCCAGCGCATCGCCATCGCCCGCGCCTTCCTGCGCGGCACACCCGTCCTGGTCCTCGACGAACCCACCGCCGGCCTCGATCCCCAGGCCGCCGAACACGTGATCATCCCGCTGCGCCACCTCATGGCGGGACGCACCACCGTGCTGATCACCCACGACGAGGCCTTCGCCCGCATGGCCGACCACGTCCTCACCCTGAAACCGGCGAACACCGCACCGTGCCTGGACGGGGACACCGTCCCGCCCGGGACGTCCGGCGCGGACGGGGCGTGACACCGCACGCCATCACCGGGCGAGCCGCCACCACCGAGGGTGTCCGAAGGACCGCGTGGGTCCGAGGGCGCCTACGTGGGGAGGGGTTGTTCGGCCCAGATGGTCTTGCCGGTGCCGGTATGGCGCGACCCCCAGCGTTCGGTGAGCTGGGCGACCAGCATCAGGCCGCGTCCGCCCTCGTCGAAGATGCGGGCGCGGCGCAGGTGCGGCGCGGTGCTGCTGGCGTCGGAGACCTCGCAGATCAGGGCCCGTTCCTTGATCAGCCGCAGCTGGATGGGCTGGGCCGCGTAGCGGATCGCGTTGGTCACCAGTTCGCTGACCACGAGTTCGGTGACGAAGACCAGCTCCTCCAGGCCCCAGGCACGGAGTTGGGCCGCCGCCTGGGCGCGGGCCTTGGCGACGACGGCCGGATCGGGGCGGATGTCCCAGGCCGCCACATGACTGCTGCCCAGGGCGCGGGTCCGGGCGATGAGCAGCGCGACGTCGTCGGCGAGTTGATCATCGAGCAGCGCCTTCAGGATGTTGTCGCAGGTGGTTTCCAGTGAGGGGGCTGAGTCCGCGAGGGCCGTGCGCAGAGCGTGCCGGGCCGCGTCGACGTCGCGGTGGCGGGCATCGACCAGGCCGTTGGTGTACAGCGCCAGGAGGCTTCCCTCGGGGAGTTCGCGTTCCATGGACTCGAAGGGCACGCTGCCCAGGCCGAGGGGCGGGCCGGTGGGCAGGTCCAGGACTTCCACCTCGCCGTCGGGGGTGGCCAGGGCGGGAGGGGGGTGGCCGGCGCTGGCGAGCGAGCAGGTGCGGGAGATGGGGTCGTAGACCGCGTACAGGCAGGTGGCTCCGAGTTCTCCGAAGGGTGCCTCGGCTTCCGGTTCGGGTTCGGTGCTGAGCCGGGCGACCAGGTCGTCCAGGTGCGCGAGCAGTTCGTCCGGGGCCAGGTCGACGTCGGCGAGGGTGCGGACGGCGGTGCGCAGGCGTCCCATGGCGGCGGAGGCGTGGATGCCGTGGCCGACCACGTCGCCGACGACGAGGGCGACGCGGGCACCGGAGAGCGGGATCACGTCGAACCAGTCGCCGCCGATGCCGACCTTCGTGTCGGCGGGCAGGTAGCGACCGGCGACGTCGAGGGCGGCCTGTTCGAGGATCCGGTGCGGCAGCAGGCTGTGCTGGAGGGCCAGGGCCGTGGTGCGTTCGCGGGTGTAGCGACGGGCGTTGTCGATGCAGACCGCGGCGCGGGCCGCCAGTTCCTCGGCGGCCCGCAGGTCGTCCGGCCCGTACGGTGCCGCGAAGGGGGCGAGTCGGGTGAAGAGGACGACGCCGAGATTGGTGCCGCGGGCGTGCAGCGGCACCGCCATCAGTGAGTGCGGCTGGTGCTGGTTCACCCAGGCGGCGCGCTTCGAGTCGTGGGCCAGCCAGCGCACGACCTCCAGTCCGCTGACCCGGTCGACGATGCCGCGACCGGTGGCCAGGCAGCGGGCGACCGGCGAGAACTGCGCGTAGCGGCTCGTCTCACCGACCGCGACGATCTCCTCCGCGTCGGATCGGATGGCCGCACGGCGCAGTTCCAGCGGGCGGTCGAGCGGGATCGGCGGGGGCTCCTCACCGCGCAGTGTGGCGTCGAGCAGATCGACCGAGACGAAGTTCGCGACGGTGGGCACGGCCACGTCGGCCAGCTCCTGGGCGGTGCGGAGCACGTCCAGGGTGCTGCCGATCCGCTTGCTGGCCTCGTTGAGCAGCGCGAGGTGCTCGCGGGCCGTGTACTGCTCGGAGAAGTCGAGCGCGGCCAGTTGCACGCCGGTCACCGACCCGAGCGAGTCGGTCAGCGGGGTGAGGTGGACGATCCAGGCGTGCGCCCGCGGTTCTCCCGGAACCTTGACGTAGTTCACGAGGTACTCGGGCTCGCCGGTCGCCAGCACCCTGTCAACGCACCGCTCGGGCTCCTGGAAGGCCGGATCGGCCATGTGATCGGTGATCCGCAGCCCGCGCAGTTCCTGCTCGGAGGCGGCCATCTGCCTGGCCATGGCCTCGTTGACCCGCAGGAACCGACCCTCGGTGTCGAAGATCGCCAGGGCGAACGGTGACTTGTCGAACGACCGGTGGATCAGCGGGTCCGTCCCACGGTCCGCGGGCTCCCGCTCCGCTCGGACCTGCAAAAGCCAGTGGGCCGGCCCGTCACCCCAGGCCAGCGGCTGAGCCCGCAACGAGCACTTCACCGCACTGCCGTCCCGGTGGCGGAGCACCACCCGTCCGGCCCAGCCCTCCCGTCGGCCGAACCGCTCCCCGGCGGCCGGCGGGAGCGGCGAGGAGAGCAACTCCGCCGCGGGCCGGCCGACGACCTCGGCGGCGGAGTACCCGAGCAACTGCTCCGCCCCGGCGCCCCAGCCAGCCACCAGCCCGTCCGCGGTCGCCACGGCCACCACGGGGAAGGAGTCACCTCCGGGGCTGCTCGACGGCTCGCCCATGGTTCCACCTCGCCTTCGGGTACCCACTGGTTCAAGGATCTCTCGGGTGCACGGCCAGTTCGCGTCAGGCCCAGGGGGAACGGGTTCGCGGGCCCCGGGCGGCGGAGGTCACGGCTGGGGGTGCTCGGGGGCGACTGTGAGGGGCTGGGCGCGGGCGATGAGGAGGGCGACGTCGTCGGGGTCGGCGGGGCGGCGGAGTTCGTGGAGGAGCCGGTCGCAGGTCTGTTCCAGGGAGGGGTCGGGTGTGTCGAGCAGGTGGAGGAGGGTTTCCAGTCGTTCGTCGATGGCGTGGTGGCGGGTTTCGACCAGGCCGTCGGTGTAGAGGACCAGCTGGTCGCCGGGGTCCAGGCTGAAGGTGGTGGTCTCGAAGGGGACCTGGCCGACTCCGAGCGGGGTGCCGGTGGGCAGGTCGAGGAGTTCGGGGTGCCTGCCTCGGCGCACGAGGACGGGGGGCAGGTGGCCGGCGGTGGCGATGCGGCACTCGGCGCGGTGTGGGTCGTAGACGGCGTAGACGCAGGTGGCGATGTAGTGCTCCAGTCCTGAAGTGATCTTGTCGAGGTGCTGGAGCACCTGGGAGGGGTCGAGGTCGAGGTCGGCGAAGGCACTGGTGGCGGCGCGCAGGCGGCCCATGGTGGCGGCGGCGTCGATGCCGCTGCCCATCACGTCGCCCACGACGAGCGCGGTCCTGTCACCGTCGAGCGGGAGGACGTCGTACCAGTCGCCACCGACCTCGTAGCTGGCCTGTGCGGGCCGGTACCGGGAGGCGACCTCCAGACCGGGAAGGCGCGGTGGGTGGTCCGGGAGCAGGCTGCGCTGCAGGGTCTCGACGGCGTTGCGCACGCTCTGGTGGGAGCGGGCGTTGTCGATGCACACGGCGGCGCGGGCGGCCAGCTCGGTGGCGAGGGCGAGATCGTCCTCGTCGAAGGGCACCGGGTTGCGGGCACGGGTGAGACCGAGGAAGCCGAGGATGCGGCCGCGGGCGGTGAGCGGGACCAACACGTAGGAGTGCACGCCGGCGCGGGCCAGCACACGCGCGGTGTGCTCGTCGCGGGCGATGCGGACCAGGTCGGTGGCGTCCACGTGGGAGACCAGGATCGGGCGGCCGGTGCGCACGCACTGGGCGGCCAGGTGGTCGGCGTCGTAGGCCAGGATCCGGCCGGGTGGATCGGCCGCCTGGAGGGCTTCGGTGGGGTAGGCGGCCTTGACCGCGAGGGCGCGGAAGAGCGCGGGGCCCTCCGAGGGGGCCGGGGGATGCTCGTCCAGGACGGAGTCGAGGACGTCGACCGCGACCACGTCGGCGAGTTCGGGGACGGTGACCTCGGCCAGTTCCCGGGCGGTCTGGTCCACTTCCAGGGTAGTGCCGATACGGGCGGTGCCGTCGGCGATCACGGCCAGGCGCCGCCTGGCCCGGGCGGCCTCCATGGCCGCCTGGTGCCGGTCGGTGACGTCCACCACCAGGTCGGCCACCCCGAGGACACGTCCCTGGGGATCTTCCAGCCGGTAGAACGAGAGCGACCAGGCGTGTTCGTTGCCCGGATCGGTGGGGCTGCGGCCGACGACGGTGTACTGGTCGACCATCGGGACACCGGACCGGAGGACCCTCCACATGGCCGCCTCGGGCTCCTCGAACTTCGCGGCGGTCATGACCTCTCGGTAGTGCCGGCCGAGGTGCTCCCTCGCGGGGACGCCGTGCATCCGCTCCAGGGCCGGGTTGACGGACACGTATCGCAGCTCGGTGTCGAGGATCGCCAGCCCGATGGGGGACTGGGAGATCAGCCGGGTGGACAACGCGAGGTCCCGCTCGACCTCGCGCAGCGTCGGGGAGTCGGTGGCCAGCCCGAGGGCGTAGACGTCGCCGTGGTCGTCCAGCAACCGCATGTTGCGCAGCTCCACCTGCCGCGTGGTGCCGTCCTTGTGCCGGATGGGGAACGCGCCGCTCCAGCTCCGGCCGGTCTCGATGACCTCGGCGAACGCCTTGAGCACCAAGTCCCAGTCCTGTTCGTGGACGAGCAGTGGCGCCGCGTACTGGCCGAGCGCCTCCTCGGCGGTGTAGCCGTACAGATCCTCGGCCTGCGGGCTCCACAGGACGATCCGCCCACCGGCATCCAGCAGGACCGCGGCCACACCCAGGAGGTCCATCAACCCGCTCGGCTGCGCTGGTCTTCCTTCCGGCCGACCGGCGTCAGCCGGACGCCCTCCGGCTGCGCCCACCGCAGGCACTCCTTCCACCTGTCGGACCACGCTGGCTACCCCGCTCGCCCCGGATCCGTGGCCTGTCCACCTGTCTGTAGCTGCCCCTCGTCGAGTGAGTGCTCCGGCTTCCATAGTCCCCCTGGATCAGCCGACCGCACTGCGCGCGCCGAGTGTTCGGACAGGTCCGTGGGGACGGCTGATACGTTCGGCGCCCCGCTGCCGCCCCGGTCGGACCCCGCACTCGGGTCTCGGCGACGGTGGCGCCGAAGAGGATCCACTCCCCCACTCTCCCGGCGGTCGGCGGCGCGCGCAGCCCAGGCGGCGGACCGGTGACACCCGGGAGCCGTCGGTAACAGGCAGTCCGGGTTCGCCGGTGGGTGCGCTGTCCTCTCATCGGCGGAACGGGCGTGGCCGGGCCGGGCCGGTGAGGGCTGCCGGGCCGAGCGTTCCGGTGCCGTAGCGGGCGATGGCCTTGTCGAGGACCGGCTCCAAGCGGCGGCGGTCCTCGATGCCCCGGTCGAGGGTGAGCTGCACGTAGCCGCGGGCGGCGGGGGTGAGCTGGACGACCCGGGCGGTCACCGCGCGGACGCGCGCGCGTTGCAGGCCCAGGGCGGTGTGGATGCCGTAGAGGGCGTCCCGCAGGACAGGGGTGTGGCCGGTCGGCTCGGCCAAGGTCCGCGCGCGACTGGTGTGGGAGCGGTCGGCGTAGCTGACCTGCAGCTCGACCTGGCGCGCGACCTGGTGGGAGGCGCGCAGCCGGGTACCGAGGTCGGTGGCGAGGGCGAGCAGGGTGCGGCGCACGTCGTCGGGATCGAGGACGTCGTGGTCGAAGCGGTGGCCGGCGGCGATGCTGGCGGGCGGCCCGGTGGGGGTGATGCGGCGGGGGTCGGTGCCGTGGGCACGGTCGTGCAGGAGGCGGCCGGTCGAGGCGCCGGCGATCCGCTGGAGGGTGGCCGGCGGGAGGTCGCCGAGGTCGCCGATGGTGGTGATGCCGTAACGGGCCAGGGTGCGGGCGAGGACGGGGCCGACGCCGGGCAGCGCCTGGACGGGCCGGCCGCGGAGGAAGGCGGTGTCGGTGTCGGGATCGTCGCCGAGGATCAGTGTCTCGCCGGGTCGGCAGGTCTGGGCGGTGAGGGTGGCGAGCAGACGGGTGTCGCCCCCGCCGATCGCGGTGTGCAGGCCGTAGCGGGCCAGCAGGCGGGTCTGCAGCAGGTCGGCGAGTTCGGCCGGGGTGCGGCGGAAGTAGCGCTGGGCTCCCGTGACGTCCATGAGCGCCGAGTCGGGCGGAAGGGCCTGGACCACGGGCGAGACGTCTTCGAGCACGGTGAACAGCTCGCGGTAGGTCTCGAAGCTGGGCCTCGCGAAACGCAGGTACAGGATCGCGGTCACCCGGCGCTCCCCGGGCTCGCGTGCCAGAGCCGGCCGGCCCCCGAGCCGGTGGGTGCGCCGGCTGGTTCCTCGGAGCGACGGACCGGGGCCGGGCCGGCGGCGAGCAGGCGGCGGACGGCCGCGGTGCCGCCGGTGCGGTGCGCGTCGGCGACGTCGACGAGGTTCCAGGCGTGGGAGCCGACGAGGGTGACGGACTTGCCGCGTCGGGAGACGGTGCCGCGGGCGAGCAGCAGGAAGTGGTGGAAGAGCGGGTAGGCGGCCTGTTCGTGGCTGGTGTCGAAGTAGGCGAGGTCGATCTGGCCGCCGCGGCTGCCGTCGTCCAGGGAGACGAAGATCGTGCGTCGGCCGCTCTTCATCGGCGGGGTCTGGATCGCCACCTTGGCGCCGGCGACCAGCACGGTGTCCCCGGCGCGCTGCTTCTGCAGCAGGTGGGAGGGGGTGACGCCGAGTTCGGCGAGCAGCGGGTGGTAGGGCTCCATGAGGTGGCGGCTGGCGTCCATGCCGATCACCTCCAGCTCGGCCTGCGTCGTCTCCCGTTCGGTCATCTCGGGAAGCCCGGTGCCGCCGGGCAGTGCGGTGGGAGGCATCAGGGGCGGTTGCGTGGAGCCGGCGTGGGCGCGGTGCCGGCGGTGGAGTTCGTCGATCCGCAGGAGCAGTTCGCGCCGGTTGGCGCCGTCGGCGATGGGGTCGAGGGCGCCGATGCGGGCGAGGCGTTCGGCGATGGGGTGGGAGGGGTGGGCGCGGGTCCAGAAGTCGGCGAGGTCGGCGTAGGGGCGGCGGGTGGCGATGCGTCGGGCCTGTTCGGTGGTGATGCCGTGGACGTCGGCCAGGGAGATCCGCAGTCCGAAGCGGCCGTCGGGGAGGGGTTCGGTGCGGTAGTGGTCGGCGGAGTGCTGGACGTCGAGGCCGAGGATCGGCACGCCGCGGCGGCGGGCGTCGGCGAGGACGAGCCGCTTGGGGTACATGCCGGGGTCGTGCTCCAGGAGGCCGGCGTAGAAGGCGGCCGGGTGGTGGGCCTTCAGCCAGGCGGACTGCAGGGTGGGCAGGGCGAAGGCGACTGCGTGGCTCTTCGCGAAGCCGTAGGCGCCCATGTCCTTGAGCATCCGCCAGACCTCGTCGACCACCGCGGGTGAGTAGCCGGACGCGGCCGCGCGCCGGCGGTACCAGGCCTCCAGCGCCGGGAGCCGCTCCGGCTTGGCGAGGGCGCGGCGGGCCTCCTCCCCCATCGCGAGGTCGGAGCGGGTCATCGTCGCGAACAGGCCGATCACCTGCTCGTTGAAGATGACCACGCCGTAGGTGGGGCGCAGCCAGCCCTCCACGTCCGGGTGCGGGTAGCGGACCGGCTTCTCGCCGTGCCGACCCAGCAGGAACGGTTTGATCATGTCGGCCTGTACCGGCCCGGGGCGGAACAGGGAGATCTCGGCGATGAGGTCCTCGAAGCAGGTCGGCTGCAGCCGGCCGAGCAGGTCCTTCTGGCCGGGTGACTCCAGCTGGAAGACGCCGATCGACTCGCCTTCGCGCAGCAGTTCGTACGCCCGCGGGTCGGTGAGCGGGACCTGCTCGCGATCGTCGAGGTCGATGCGGTGGCCGGTGGTGCGCTCGATCTCCCCGACCGCGTAGGCCATCGAGGACTGCATGCGAACGCCGAGCACGTCGAGCTTGAGCAGGCCGAGGTCTTCGACGTCCTCCTTGTCGAACTGGGTCGCGGGGAAGCCCTCGCCGGCGGTCGGCACCACCGGGGTGCGCCGCAGGAGGGTGGCGTCGGAGAGGATCACGCCGCACGGGTGCATGGCGGTGCCGCGCGGGAGCGCGTCCAGGCCCTCCACCAGGTCCCACAGCGGCCCGTACCGGTGGGCCGCCGCGGCCACCTGTCGCAGCTCCGGCAGTTCGGCCAGCGCGGTCCTCACCGAGCGGGCGGTGATGTGCGGGAAGGCCTTGGCCAGGTTGCCGACCTCGTCCGGGGGCAGGCCGAGCGCGAGTCCGGCGTCGCGGATCGCCCAACGCACCCGGTAGGTCTCCGGCATGGACAGCGTGCACACGCGCTCGGTGCCGAACCGGTCGAGGATCCGGCGGTAGACGTCCAGGCGCCGGGCGGACTCCACGTCGATGTCGATGTCCGGCAGCGAGCGGCGGCGCAGGTTGAGGAACCGCTCCATGATCAGCCCGTGGTCCAGGGGGTTGGCGAAGCTGATCCCGAGCAGGTGCACCACGAGGGAGCCGGCGCCGGAGCCACGGGCCTGCACCCGGACCCCCATCTCGCGGACGTCGTCGACGACCTGGGCGACGGTCAGGAAGTAGGTGGGCCAGCCCAGGGTCTGGATGACCCGCAGCTCCTCCTCCAGCCGGGCCCGCATCGTCGGGCTGCGGTCGTAGCCGTGGCGGGCCATCGCCGCCTCGCACCGCTCGCGCAACACCCGGGCGCTGGTGCCGGGGGCGGCGCCGAGCTGGTCCTCCTCCGGGAAGTGCACCCGCCCCAGGCCCAGGTCGGCCTCCGGATCCAGACGGCACTCGCCCGCGGTGCGCGCGGTGGCGGCCAGCAGGTGCGCCGCTCCCCCGCTCTCCCGGCCGGCCGCCCGGGCGATCTCCTCCGCGAGCTCGGCCATCTCGGGCGCGTCCTTCAGCGAGCGCTCACCGTTGTCGACGTGTCCGGGCCGGATCGGCACCAGCAGACGGGCCGAGTCCAGGACGTCCGCGACCGGTGCCTGCCCGGGGTGGGTGTAGCGCACGGCGTTGGTGAGCACCGCGAGCAGATCCAGGTCGGCGGCCAGCCCGACCGTGCGGGCGGCCAGACGGAGCGAACCCGGGCCGGTGCCGGTACGGCGGTGGTGGACGGCCTCCAGGCGCAGGTGGGACCCGTAGATGTCGCGCCAGGGGCTGAGCAGGTCGGTGGCCCTGTCCGGGCGGCCCTGGGCGAGGGCGCGGACGGGTTCCGAGGCGGGGCCGAGCAGCGCGGTCAGGCCTTCGGCGTGCTGGTGGAGGGCCGGCCAGGGAACGATCGGCTGGCCGCCGCCGGCAGCGGCCCGAGCAGCCCAGCCGGCGGTGATCAGCGCGCACAGGTTCGCCCAGCCGGTCCGGTCACGGGCCAGCAGGGTGATCCGCGGGGCGGCCTCGTCCACGAACGCCCCGCCGCGCACCGGCGTCCGCGGCCGGGCTCCCGCTGCCGCGCCCGGCGGCAGCTGGAGGCGGGGCACGGCCAGGTCCGCGCCGAACACCGGCCGGATGCCCGCCTTCGCGCAGGCCTTCGCGAACCGCACCGCACCGGCAACGGTGTCACGGTCGGTGAGCGCCAGCGCGTCCAGGCCCAACTCCGCGGCTCGCGCGGCCAACTGCTCCGGCAGAGCGGCCCCGTAGCGCACCGAGTAGCCGGAAGCGACATGCAGGTGGGTAAACACGCAGGTCGTCTCCTCACTACCGCGCCCCCTCCGCCATGTCCGGTTCCCCTCCGTCCTTCCAGCGTAGCGCCTATTCGATAATGTGTTCGACTGGATTTCGATCACATAGCGTTCCCGACGACACGAACCGACAGCGGAAGGACGGGACGGGGAGGGGGGAGGTGGACGCAGCGCGGCGTCGATGGCGGCCGACTTCCCTCCGTCGGCCCGGTGGCTCCATCGGCGGTTCGCCTGAACGTGGAGCCCGGCTCCAACTCCGCTGTTGTGCCGGGTGCTCAGCCGGTGGAGGTGACCGGGCGCGTCGTCCCCGCGAGGTGCTGGGCCAGTCGTTCGAGCGCGGGCAGCACTCGCGGGCCCAGCGCGGCCACGGTCATCGCGGTGGCGACCCCGGCCCAGGCCACCGGCCCGAGGGGTGTGCAGCCGAAGAACTGGCTGACCAGCGGGGTCTCGATCAACCCGACCAGGACGGCCGCGGAGCCCAGGACCGTCACCAGCACGAGCGGGCTGTGCCGTCGCCCGGTCACCGTCTGGGTGAGCTGGGCACCCACCACTCCGCACAGGGCCATCGTGCTGGTCCGCCGTGCGGAGCCCGGGGTGAGCTTGCCGATCAGCCAGGCCGTGCTCCCACCGAGCGCGGTGACGACGCCGCGGTGGCGGATCTGCCGCGTCAGGGGATCGCCGAGGACCGCGACCCCCACGGGGACGCTGTCGGCCAGGGCCGACTCGCTGTTCGGGCCCTCCTCGGTGGTCTCCTCCCTGGGGGTGACCGCGACGGCCATCGCCGGAAACATGTCGGTGAGCAGGTTGACCAGCAGAATCTGCCGGGTGGACAGCGGCGAGGCCCCGGCCAGCAGGGTCCCGAGGACGGAGAAGCCGATCTCGCCCGCGTTGCCGCCGATCAGGACGCTGATCGCGTCCGCCACGCTGCGCCACAGGGCCCGGCCCTCGGCCACGGCGTCGACCAGCATCGACAGGTCTTCGCTGGTGATCACCAGGTCGGCCGCGTTCCGGGCCGCCGCCGAGCCGCGCACGGCGATGCCGACGCCGACATCGGCGGCGCGGATGGCGGCGGCGTCATTGGCGCCGTCCCCGACCATGGCCACCACCCGACCGGCCGCCTTCAGAGCCTCCACCACGTGCAGCTTCTGCTCCGGGGCTACCCTGGCCACCACCCCGCAGTCGCGCAGGAGGCGGGCCCGGCCGCCGCGGTCCTGGGCGGCCAGCTCATCGCCGGTGACCACCGCCGTGTCGGCCGGCCAGCCGAGTTGGACGGCCACCGCGCGGGCCGTCCGCGGGTGGTCGCCGGTGAGCATGACGGGCCGCACACCGGCGTCCCGGAGATGGGCCACCAGCGGAGCGGAGCTGGGGCGCGGGGTGTCGGCCAGCGCGACGTAGCCGAACAGGTCCAGGTCCATCGGCGGTCGGCCGAGTACGTCGGCGGCCTCCTCGGTGTCGGACAGGCGGCGGCCGGCCACCGCCAGCACCCGCAGGCCGTCCGCGGCCAGGGACTGCGCGAGGTCGTCGCCGGTGGCGCCCCTGCAGCCGGTCAGCACGACCTCGGGCGCGCCCTTCACCACGAGCTCGCGGCTCCCGTCCGGGTCGGCCCCGACGGCGGCGGCGTAGCCGCGGCTGGCTTCGAAGGGCTGCACCTCGACGGGAGTCCAGGGCGATCCGGGCGGCGTCGAGGCGATGATCGCCTCGTCGGTGGAGTGCGCATGGATGCCCGCCTCCTGCTCGGGAGTGCGGCAGCTCAGCGCGGCGGCCTGGAGCAGCGGGGCCGCATCGGCGGCGTCGGCCGGGTACTCCGTGCCGTCCGCGGCCGTCACGCGCACCACGTGCAGGCGGTTCTCGGTCAGTGTGCCGGTCTTGTCGAAGCAGACGGTGTCCATCCGGCCGAGCGCCTCCAGGGCGCGCGGCGTGCGCACCAGAACGCCGATCCGGCCGAGCCGCCGGGTCGCGGACAGCTGCGCGACGGTCGCCACCAGTGGCAGGCCCTCCGGAACGGCGGCCACCGCGACCGCGAGACCACCGCGGACCGCCTCCCGCACCGGTCGGCCGCGCAGCAGCGACAGACCGGTCACGGTGGCGCCGCCGAGCAGGGTGAACGGAAGCATCCGGCCGGTGAGTTCGTGCAGTCTGGCCTGGACGCCGGGCGCCGGGCGCGCGTGGGAGGCCAGATGCGCCGCCCGTCCCGCCTCGGTGTCGTCGCCGGTGCCCACCACGACGGCCTGGCCGTGGCCGGCCACCACTGTGGTGCCCTCGAAGACCATGCAGTGGCGGTCGGTCACGGGGGCCTGGGGGGTGGCGTCCACCTGCTTGGTGGTGGGCAGCGATTCGCCGGTCAGCGAGGACTCGTCCACCTCCAGGTCGTCGGAGAGCAGCAGCCGGGCGTCGGCGGGTACCACGTCGCCGGTGTAGAGCTCGATCACCTCGCCCGGGGCCAGCCGCCCTGCCTCCACCGTCCTGGTCCCACCCTCCTCGAAGTCGGCTACCTTGCGGGCTTTTTGACGCTGGCTCAGCCTCAGCCCGGAGAGCGCGTACTCGGCCCGCAGACGCTGGACCCCGCCGACGAGGGCGTTCACACCCATGGCACCGAGCACCATCAGCGCGTCCACGCTCGAGCCGAGCAGCGCGGAGGCGGTTGCGCCGACGAGGAGCAACGGCGTCAGCGGGTCACGGAGTTCGACGCGCACGGCGTTGAGCAGGCGCACGGCGAGGCGCTCGGGCGCGAAGACCGGATGCCGCACCACCTTCCCGACCGCCTCCCGGACACTCGCGAGTACGCTCGGCTCCGCGGCCCTGGCCTCGGCCCGCAATCGAGCCAGGGCCTCCTGCGGTTCCAGCGCGTGCCAGGGAACCCGGGCGGGCGGGTGCGGCGCGCGATCGGCACCGACCCGAAGTGCCGCCCGCCAGCCCGAGACGAGGGAGGCGGCAGCGGCGGCGTTGACCGGGCTGAGCCGGAACCCGAGCGGGAAGGTGAGGTGTTCGGAGCGCGCCCCGCGGGTCACCACCAACAACCCGGCGAGTGCCGCACCCGCCTCGGCGAAGACCTTCGCGTGCTCACCGACCTCACGGGCGGTGGGAATCGCCGCCAGCAGCCGCCACGCCCCGGCCAGCCCGTGCAGCAGCAGCACGTCCGCGCCCCACACCACCGCGCTGCTGTCGTCGGTGAGCGAGACGGCGATGTCGCTGCACAGCAGGCCGGCCAGCACCTCTCGGCTCTCCGCGCTGAGCTGCTGCTCCGTCGCGGCATGACCGCACGGAACATGGGCCACCGTCAGGACGGTCCGGCCGCGCCGCCGGAGTTCTCGAACCACATCGGCCAAGGACCGTTCCGCGCCCACGAGTTCGTCCGCGAGCGGCCCGAAGTCACCGAGCGTGCCGTCGTCCTGCACCACGACGTGGAGACCGGCCCGCCGGGCCGCGTCCAACGCCGCCTCGGCCAGCGGATCCAGCTCCCAGCCGACCAGGACGGTGCCGATGTCCCTGCCCCGCTCGGAGGCGACCATCAACCCGGTCTCCGAGCCGCGCTGGTCCGGCACCGGGCTCAGGCCGAGCCCCTCGCCGGACTCCAGGGCCGCGGTCGCGGCCTGCCACAACCGGTCGTGGTCCCAGTCGGGCCGGTTGGAGTTGACGTCCAGGACCGTACGCCGGGTGCTGCGCAACGCCGCGGGGTGGAGCAGCACCGTGTCGACGAGCTCCAACTGCCGCAACCGGTCGAGGTTGCGGACCAGGACACCCTCGCGGGCCAGCTCGGTGCCCAGGGCCGCGGCGAAGGCCGCCGGTCCGTAGCGGGCGGCCTTGGGGTTGCCGGCCATCAGCGCTTCCGCCGCCTCGTGCACGTCCCGGGAGAAGAGCAGCGTGCCGACGGCGCCGAGCAGCGCGCCGGTGACCGCCTGGCCCCGGAACTCCTCGGCCGGGTAGCGGCGGATCGCCGGGCGGGCGACCTGCCGGCCGGTCAGGCTCAGCCGCTCCGGCGCGCAAACCGTGTCGTGCGCGGCGTCGAAGGCGGCGGCCCGGGCGACGGCCTCGGCCAGTTGGCCGACCCGCAGCGCGGCGTCCAGGACCAGCGCGGTGGGGGACTGCCCGACGCCGTGGGCGGCCGCGTTGACGGCGGCCAGCACGAGATCGGTGGCCGACCGGCCGAGACGGCGCCGCAGCGCCATGCGAATCCGCGGGTCCTCGCGCAACAGCGTGACCCCCGCGGTCACCAGGTGCGGTGTGCTCCTCAGCTGGACGGCCCGCGCGGCAACCGCGGTGGTGACGCCCACCGCGTCACACGCCAGGGCCAGCGCCCCGGACCGGATGCCGCCCGTGTGGCCCGGGTGCGCGGGCTCCAGCACATCCTCGTCCGGTCGCTCCAGCTTCTGACCGGCCGCCAGCTCGGTCGCCCGCTCCACCACCCGGTCGGTGACCGCGTCCTGGGTCATCCGCACCACCAGCCGGGCCAATCCGCCGTCCCAGTAGGCGGCCAGCACATCCGGGCGCTGCGTCAGACCGGACGCCACGCGCCTGGCCGCCGCCTCGACGCTACGCACGGTCGTCCCCGGACTCGGACGCAGCGGGAGCTGCACCCGCGATCCGGCACGCCAGTAGCCCTGTGCGGGCGACATCGTGTTCAGCCCGACCCGGCCGACCCGCACCGCCGCCGTGGCGCCTCGCGCGGTGGTGCGGACACCCACGTGCGCGGCACCGACCGCCAGCCGCACGACGCTACCGGCCGTCGGGAGGACCCGGCGGGCCTGCGAGGGAACTCCCAGCGCGACACCCAGTCCCGCTGCGGGCAGCCTGCTCAGCAAGCGCAGCATCTCTCTCACCCTCGCGAATGTCGGGAATCCGCGTCCTCCCGCTGTCGCCGACGATCCAGCGGCGCCCGGCGACCCTTCGGTCGCCCGCCTCCCGGCCCAGCCCTCGGAGGCGGACCGACCGGCCCACCGGCCGTGCGCGCCCTGGCTCCACCAGTACCAGTGTCACCCGTTCCGCTCACCCGCGCCTGCGCCGGCCGGACCGTCCGCGGCGTTCCCCCGACCGTGGATGTGGCTGTGCGGCGCGGTGCGTCAGGTGTACAGGGCTGCGGTGCGCGGGTCGATGGGGATGTCGATGACGGTGGTGGTCCGCGTGGCGAGAGCGGTGCGGACGGCGTCGACCACGCTGTCGGGCCCGTCGGCGCGCAGGCCGGTGCAGCCGTATCCCCGGGCGTGGTGGGTGACGTCGATGCCGGGGAGGTCGTAGGAGGGTGGGTGGTGGGCGCCGAAGGTGAGGGAGAGGTCTTTCATCGCGGCGTACTCGCCGTTGTCGAGCACGATGACGATCAGCCGCAGGCCCAGCCGGGCGGCTGTCCAGAGGGCCTGGATCGAGTACTGGGCCGAGCCGTCGCCGAGGAGGCAGACCACGGGGCGGGAGGGGTCGGCCAGGGCGATGCCGACGGCGGCGGGCAGACCCCAGCCCAGACCACCGCTGGCCGCGTTGTAGTAGCCGCCGCCCCGCCGTACGGGCAGGTGCCGCCACCGCACTTCCCGGAAGGTCGGTGCCTCTTCGACGATCACGGTGTCCGGCGGCAGAACGTCCCCGAGCAGACGCAGGACGTACTCCCCTTGCATGGGTGCGGTCAGTTCGGGGGCGGGTCGGGGCGCCGGGTCGAGGAGCGAGCCGTCGAGGTGTTCGGGCAGGTGGCCAAGGAGTCCGGCGATCCCGTCACGCAGGCTGGTGCGGATGCCGGTGCCCGTGTCGGCCCGGGCGAGGGTGTCGGGGTCCTCGCTGAGCTGGAACAGCTCCGTCCCCTCCGGCACGCACGGGCCGTCGCTGGGCACGTGGTAGAGGAACACCGGAGCGCCGAGCACCACCACCAGGTCCGCGCCCGCCAGGGCTTCGCGGATGAGTTTCCGGGTGGGCTGGAGCTGTCCGCGGAAGCAGGGGTGCTCTTCGGGGAAGCTCGTCCGGTTGATGTGCGGGCTCGCCCACACGGTGGCACCGGTGCGCTCGGCCAGCTCGACGGCGAGCGCGGTGGCCCCCTCGCGTTCCACCTCCGGCCCCATCACCAGCACCGGGGACCGGGCCGCCGACAGCCTCTTCGCCGCATGGGCCAGCTCGCCGTCCCCGGCCGTGAACCGGTCACTGACGGTGCGCAGGGGAACCGCCGCGGCGGGGGTGTCCCAGTCGTCCATGGGCACGGAGAGGAAGACGGGACCGGCCGGCCGCTGGGCGGCGGTGTGAAAGGCCCGGGCGAACGCGAGCGGCACGTCCTGGGCGCGGGCCGGCTCGATGGCCCACTTCACGTACGGGCGCGGGAACAGTGTGGACTGCTCCGCGTACAGGTACGGGTCCGTCGGGTGCATCGAGCGCACCTGCTGCCCGGCGAGCACCACCACCGGGCTGCGGTTGCGGAACGCCGTGTACACGCTGCACAGCCCGTTGCCCAGCCCCGCCGCCGAGTGCAGGGTGACCAACGACGGTCGGCCCGTGGCCTGCGCGTAGCCGTCCGCCATGGCGACCGCCGACGCCTCCTGCAACGCCATCACCCACCGCACCCGCTCCGGCCAGTCCGCGAAGAACGGCAACTCCGTCGACCCCGGATTGCCGAACACCACCGACGTCCCGGTCGCCGCGAGATACTCCCAGACCCGGTCCCGCACCGATTCCGCCATAGGGCCATGATCGCCTTCAGCGGAGTGCCGAGAAGCCGCCACACCGCGCCGGACGACCACGGCGCGTCGAATGGACCACCGCGCTCGGGCAGGCGACGGCTCCGGAGCCTTGCGCGGGATCCGCAGACGATCGATCCGTCGGCGGACAGCCACGCGGGTGGGCGAGCGGAGTCCGCTCGCCCACCCGCGTCCCGCTCGCCTCTCAGCCGACCGTGTAGTGATAGGGAAGCGCGACGAGCTGGTCTCCCGTGGGCGTGTAGCCGTTCTGGCTGAGCGAGCTGGCGTCGTCGAGGTAGATGTCGCCGGACACCGTGCTTCCGGCGGGACCGCTCGGCGTGATGTTCAGGTACAACGTGGTGCTCTGCCCCGGCTGGACGACGACCGGGCTGAACGATGCGTTGGGGTGCAGGCCGAGCTCCCACAGGTCACCCGATGGTGAACTGGCCGACGGATCGAAGGCCCGGGTGATCGCGGTGAGCCCCAGGTTCGCCACCGACGACGGCACCGCGCCGGCCCCGGACGGCCCGGCGGGCTGCGGCACGATGTCCCAGTCGCCCTGCGTGAGATCCGGCATCGCGTAACTGCCATAGGCATTGTCGCCGTCGGCCGTCGAGGCGAGATCGGGCTCGCCGTTCGCGGGCGAGAAGTCGAACATGACGGGCGCCGTCGAGGTGGCCGTCGCCACGAGCTGCGAGGTGCCGGTCGGCACGATCCACTGCGGTTCGGGCGCGCTCGCGGCCAACGGCAACGTCAGGTTGCTCGACGGAGTGAACGAGCTGAGCGGCACGGTTGTCTGCTGGTCGAGCCGGGCGTCGAGGAAGTACGACTCGACGGCGGTCGAGTCGTTGTGCACGGTGACGCTGACCAGGTGTGACGTGCCGGCGGCCAACACTCCCCCGGTCGGCACGCCGGTCGTGCTCGCCACGACCGGCGCGAAGTCGACCGTACCGTCAAGCAGCGTCGACAACGCGCTCCCCGTCACCGGATTGCTGAAGCTGACGATCAGCGTCCACGAGCCCGCGGCCGGCGCGAGCACGTGCAACCGCGCGGCCGAGGTGCTGACGACGGTCTGGTTCGCGCCCGGCTGCCCCACCAGTACCTGATTGCCGGCGCGCGCCGGGTTCTGGCCGTCGGGTGAGACCAGGTACGCCGTGAACGGATCGGTGGCACCGCTGCCCAGCGCCAGCCGCACATCGAGCGCCGGCTGCCCCGCGGGCACGTTCACCTGGTAGAAGAGGGTCTGCGCCGGTACCCCTGCGCGGCCGTTCCCGCCGATCACGCCGGCGGTGAACCGGCCGACGCCGTCGCGTACCGGAATGACCGAACGCAGTGTCATCGGGACGGAACTCGGGCCCGCCTGCGGCGAGTCGATCGCCAACGACGCGCTCTCGTCGCCGGCCTGTGCGGAGAGCGGCGCGGTGACGCGCACCGTGGTCGAGGCGCCGGGTGCGAGGGTGACCCGCGACGGCGTCACCGTGCCGAAGGGGTGGAACGACGCGACGGTGGCGGCGAAGCTCACCGGCCCGGTGTAACCCGTCGGGCCGGAGGCGGGGTTGCCGAGGAAGTCGGTGATCACCGCCGTCCAGCTGCCCGGTGCCGGGGCACGCAGGTCGATGTGCCCGTGATTGCCGTCGCCCTGCGGCAGGCTGTAGCCGTTGAGCCGTCCACGCGGATCGAGCAGGGTCAGGTCGGCGGGTTGCTGGCTGCTGGTCCCCGGATACGCGATGTTCGCGTCGAGCCGGTCCGCGCCGGGAGGCACGGTGAAGGTGAACCGGGCCACGTTGTGGGTCAGTCCGGACGCGTCCTGGTAGCTGGGGCCGCCGTCGCTCAGCGTCGCGGTCCTGCTGGCGACCAGTCGGTTCGCGCCGAGCGTGCGACCCGCGAGTGACACGGTCTGCGCGTCGCGGCCGGTGTTGGTCAGCTGCAGCGAGAACGGCGCGGTGGTGCCGGGATCGCCCGTC
Organism: Kitasatospora sp. NPDC052896; assembly: GCF_044547075.1. Classification (NCBI taxonomy): domain Bacteria; kingdom Bacillati; phylum Actinomycetota; class Actinomycetes; order Kitasatosporales; family Streptomycetaceae; genus Kitasatospora; species Kitasatospora sp. NPDC052896. Next base: position 166,688 of record NZ_JBITZU010000006.1, on the reverse strand, counting down.
GCGTCGAGCTGGTCGGTGCTGGTCAACAGTGTGTCGCCGACCGGCTGCGGGGCACCGTCGCCGGTGCGGACGGAACGCGCGGCCTCGACGGCCCGGTAGGCGTCGACCAGGCCGCTGCCCTGCTCCGAGCCGACGACGCCGAGGTCGTCGGCGGTGCCGGTGATGATCTGGTCCACCAGTTGTGGGGTCGGACCGGCGCCACCGTGCGCCTCCCGGTACGCCTGGATCACCAGCGCGGCCACGCCCGCCACCAGCGGTCCTGCCTCGCTGGTGCCGCCGGACTGGTACACGCCGGTCGGCTGGCCGCGGCCGTTCAGGCAGTCGGGCGCGATCGACGTGTTCGCCGTACAGATCGCCCAGTCCAGGTCGCCCGGCGCCACCACGTTGATGCTCCGCCCCTGCTCGCTCGCGCCACCGGACGACAGGGAGCTGATGTTGTCGCTGACCCAGCCGCGCGCGCCGATGTTGTCGTAGCCGGCCGAGTCGGCCTGGGCGTAGGAGCGGAAGGTGGTGGACGCGCCGACGGAGATCACGCCGGGCTGGGAGGCGGGCGACCAGATGGTGTTCTCGGGGCCGGCGTCGTAGGAGGGCACCGTGATGGTCACCCCGGCCGCCATGGCGTTGGCGTTGGCCTGCTTGATCAGGTCCGCGCTGGTGTCCGGCATCGGGAACGAGCCGGCCTCCTCGTTCAACACGTTCACGTGATCGACGCCGACCGCGTAGTCGATCGCTTCGAGGAAGGCGGAGGTGGTGGTGTAGTCGTTGGTGGCGTACACCTTGTAGGCGTCCAGCGTCACCTGCGGCGCGACGCCCTGGAGCCGGATCAGGCAGGGCTGCGCCAAGGGGTGTGTGGTGTAGTCGGCGAGGTCGTACACCTGCCGGCCCTGCGCGGCGATCATGCCGTCGTCGAGGAACGACTCCAGGTCCTCGGACTCCACCGAGCCGCCCTCGCCCGTGAAGTCCTTGTAGTCGGCGATGACGTGAGAGCCGTCGGCTCGGATCAGCTCCGGCGTGTTCACATCGATGCTGCCGGCGATGTCACCGACGATCACGCCCTTGCCAGTCGCGCCGAGCGAACGCGCGGTCTGCTCGCGCGGATTGTCGGAGGCCGCGTGCACCGCCTCGACCGCCTCGGGGTCGAGTTGCACACCGCCCGCCGGCGCGCAGGCTCCGGGTGGCGGGCTGACCGGCGGCTGGGACCCGCCCGGGGCGCCGTCGGCCGCGGCCGGCGGCGCGGGCGGCGCGGGCTGGTCGATCACCTTGACAGCGGCGTCGGGCACGACCTCGGCGACGCTCGAGTCGGACCGCAACGCGGCCTCCTCCCGCGTCGAGACCGTGGCGGCCACGGCGTTCAGCACGTCCATCGAGTGGACGTCCTTGGCACCGGCCGCGTGTAACGCCTTGATCACAGGGGCCTGTGACGCGGCCACCGCCGATTCGCGGACGGCCCCCTTGGCGCGTGTGTCCGGCAGGTTCTGGTGCTGATCCGTGAGCACCACTATCACCGGCCGGCTCGGTCCGGCGGGCGACGCGGTCGCTCCCGTCGACGCGACCGCGGCCGGCATCGATCCGAAAGCCAGCGCGGTGACTGCCAGAACGCTGACACCCACCCCGGTCCTCGGTTTCACACGCCTCATGAGTCCCCTCCATCTCCGCGCCACCTGAGTCGCGGCGCGGCGATTATCGTCGCCATGGACCTGCCAGAGCTAGAGGGAAAACCCCGGGTTTTCTTCGAAGTTGAGCACTGCGCGGATGCGCTCCGGTGCGAACGTGCCGGCCGGCCCATCGGGACGACTGGTACTCCGTCAGCGGCCACTTCCGCGCCCGGTAGCAGGCCCGGGCGATCCACGCCACGCCCTCGATCGCCGCCGGGTGAGCAGGACGTCGTTGGAGGTACCGGCACCCGCCGACGCGGGTCCGGGCCAGCGGTGGGCGCGGCGCCAGCCGCTGCCCGCCCGGCCCCTGACCCGGACGGCCCACACCCCGCGCCAGGCCACGCACTCCGCCGTAACCTGCCGCCATGAGGACCTACAACAGCCGCGTCACGGTTGTCTCCGGAGACGTGGAGTTTCCCGCCGACGCCGAACTCCATGCCGAGCACGCCGAGGGCGCACCGTCCGAGTGGCGCGGCACACTCACGGTCGCGGATCCCAAGGACCTGACCGAGCTCCTTGCCCGCCGCACTGGCATGCTGCTGTTCCCCACGGGCCAGGAGGGCGACTTCACGGTGGATCCGGGCGCGTCGCACGAGGCCGGGTCGACGCGGATTCAGATCCTGGGCATGGGTTCGGAGCCGTTCTGACGGTGCCGAGGCGCGGTGAGCCCCTGCCGCGGCGGGGGCTCTCCGTTGCCCGCGTTCCCCCGGGCGTACTCGCCGGCGGTGAGTGTCCCGTGACGGAGAAGTCCGAGCAGTGTCAGCGAAGTTCGAGTGCTGCCGGTCCCAGGGTGTCGGCCTGCCGAAACCGACCACGTCTACGCACACACCGGACGCCCCCGGTGGTTGCCGCGAGCGGTAGTCCTGACGCTGCGTCACATATCAGCAGGATCAGGCTGATCTCGCTGTGAATCGAGGAAGTGCCAGGCCGCTGTGCCCAGGCCCAGGAACTGTGCGGAGTGCACCATGACCGAACGCGTCACCACCTTGCTCACGGACCTGCCCGCGTTCAAACGCCGCCTGGGCCGCACCGGGGTATGGCTCGCGTCGTTGTCCGCGGTGACGGCGGACGAGGAGCGGCGTGCCGTCGCCGCCATCGAGGACCTCGGCTACGGGACGCTGTGGATCGACGAGCCCCCCACCGGGAAGGAGGCGTTGACCCATGCGGCCCTGGTGCTGTCCGCAAGCCGGCGCCTGATGGTCGCCACCGGGATCGCCACCATCTACGGACGCGACGCGACGGCCGCGGCCAACGGCGCCAGAACCCTGCACGAGGCATGGCAGGGCCGTTTCGTGCTCGGCCTCGGCGTCAGCCACCGGCCTCTCGTCCGCGGCCGCGGACACGACTCCAGCACACCGCTGTCCGACATGCGGGCCTACCTGGACGCGATGGACGCCACGCCCTTCGACGCATCGATCTTCGAGCCGGTGCCCCGCGTGCTCGCCGCGCTGCGCCCGAAGATGCTGAAGCTCGCCGCCACCCGGGCCCAGGGCGTTCACCCGTACTTCGTCACACCCGAACACACCCGCCGGGCCCGCGCAACGCTCGGCCCCGACCCGCTGCTCGCCCCCGAGCAGGCCGTGGTGCTCGACACCGACCCCGAACGAGCGCGCGCCACCGCCCGCGGCTACTCGGCCGTCTACCTGCGCCTGCCCAACTACCTCAACAGCCTGCGCGAACTGGGCTTCACGGACGCCGACTTCGACGACGGAGGCAGCGACAGACTCATCGACGCGGTCGTGCCCTGGGGCACCCCGGAGACGCTGGCCGAGCGCGTCCGGGAGCACTACCAGGCCGGTGCCGACCATGTCGCCGTGCAGCCCATCGCCGACACCCTGCAGCAGCAACTGCGGGACCTGCGCCTCCTCGCCCCCGCCCTGATGCCCAGCTGAAGCCGCCGAGCGGCCGCCCACCGGAGTGGTGCTCACACCCTCATTATTCGAGCATCTGTTCGACCGAATGGAGCATTGGGGCACTACCGGCTCTGACCAGCACGTTTGCGCCAATCTGCGACCACGGCCCGCAAGATCGGCGGGCAACTCCAGCGCCATGGCCGGGGTCCCGTTGCCGGCTGGCCGACCTGCTGCGCACGCTGGAGGGAACCGACAGGCCCACCGGGCCAGGAGGCGAGGTTCGTGATGAGCAGGCTCGAAGAGCAGATCGACATCGACGCGCCCGCGCGGAAGGTCTGGGACCGACTGCACGACGTCGAGTCCTATCCCGCGTTCATGAACGGCGTGCAGAGTGCCCATGCGCACGGCAGCAACCGTGCCCATCTCGACGTCCAGACCAAGAGCGCGCAGCAAGAGTTCGAGGCGGTCCTCTCCGATCGCGACGACGACCAGGTCATCGCCTGGCGGACGGAGGGCAGCCCGGCACTGAAGGGCGACCTCACGGTGCGATCGCTGGACCAGGACCACAGCCAGGTGCAGATCCGGATGGAGTACGAGCCGGAGGCCATCCACGACGCCTTCGGCGGCCCTCGAGGAATGGCCCAGATCCACCGGATCGAGAACACGGTCCGGGGCGACCTCGAGCAGCTCAAGAACCTGGTGGAGGGGGAAAGGTAACTCCCGACGTGGTGATCCACGCCGCCCGGTGTGGGCGGCGTGGATCCGTGCAACTCGGCGGCCGGGGTGTCGCCTCATGGCTGCGGAGGGTGCGGCGGTCGGTGTGTCAGGTGGTGATGGTGGCGACGGGTTCGAGGCCGTAGGTTCGGGCGTAGCCGTTCTCGGTACCGACGAGGAGGTCGATGACCTCGAAGTAGCGGTCCCAGAAAGGGGTTTCGCGCAGTGCGTCGATGAGGAGCTGGTAGGCGTGGTGGTCTTCGGCTTCCCACACCCAGACGTCGGTGACGCGCGCGGAGTAGAACTCCGTGTCGTAGAAGCGTGACCGAACCCCGGTGGTCCTGGCCTCGATCACGGGCAGCACCTGGGTGGTGAAGGCGTCCACGCGTTCCTGGACGGTCAGGGCGAGCCACTCGGGCGTGGTCTTGACGAGCATGAACGCCGTGACCGGCGGTTCGGACCTCTCAGCGGACATCAGGGTGCCTCCAAAGTGGCGGGTGGTCGCCGGGCTCTGTGTGTTCCGGCGCCGGGCGGTGAACCTCAGGAGAGGACGGCGGGCTTGAGGGTCCGGGCGCACCACTGCCCGAAGCCGGTGGGGGAAGCGGTGTCCGGAGTGCGGGCGACACCGGCATCCAGGCCCTGGTCCTTGGCCCGCTTCATCTCGACGATGCCCTGGACGAACGCCTCGGTGAGGCCGTAGCCGACGAGGGTGGTCCGCAGCTCGTCGAGCGGCTGGCGTTCGTAGCGGACGGGGCGGCCGAGCTGCTCGGTCATGATGCGGGCCAGGTCGTTGGGGGACAGGTCCTGCGGCCCGAGGACCGGGACGCTGTCGGCGCCGGTCCACGAGCGGTCCAGCAGCAGGCCGGCGGCGACGGCCGCGATGTCGGCGGCGGCGACGAGGGGGGCCCTGCGGTCGGCGTCGACGGAGTCGGTGAAGACGCCCTTCTCGCGGATCGAGTCGGACTCCTCCAGGAGGTTCTCGAAGAAGGACGGGTTGGCCAGGGCCCGGTAGGCGACACCGCTGTCGGCGATGAGGTCGTCCAGGGCGAGGGAGGCGGTGACGAGGCCGGCCCGGTCGGCGAGCGGGGTGCCGCGGCCGAGCGCGGAGACGCCGACGACATGGCCGACCCCGTGGGCGACGAGCGCCCTCACGGCGGGTTCGCTGAAGCCGCTGTAGGCGTCCTGCGGGGTCGGGGCGGGGACCGGGGGGACGAGCCAGAAGACGGCGTCCGCGCCCTCGAAGGCCCGGTCGACGACCTCGGCGTCCCCGTGCGAGCCGGTGACCACCTCGACGCGTCCGCGCGCCGGGTCCGGAAGCCGGGCGGGGTCGCGCACGATCACGCGCAGTTCCTCGCCCGCGGCGGGGGCGGACTCCAGGAGCCGGGAGAGCAGGTGACGGCCGATGTTCCCGGTGGGGGCAGTAATGACGATCATGAAAACCTCGTAGGTCGCGCTGTTCGGTACGCCCCTCATCCTGCTGAGGACCTCCGTGCTGCCACAATGGGAACTTCAGCACGGAATCATTGCCCGAAATGGAATAATGCTGGTGAACGACCCGAATCCGGTCATCGACGCCAATCTGGCCATCGCGCTGGATGCCCTGCTGGCCGAGCACAGCGTGACCCGCGCCGCCGCACGTCTGCACACCTCGCCCGCCGCCATGAGCCGCACCCTCGCCCGTCTGCGCCGCATCCTCCAGGACCCCCTCCTGGTCCGGGCCGGACAGGCCATGGTTCCCACCCCACGCGCCCAGGCCCTGCGCGAGGAGGCGGCAGCGGTGGTGCGCGGCCTCGGAGCGCTGCTCAGCCCCGGCGCGAGCGTCGACCCCGCCGGCCTCCGCAGCACCTTCACCCTCCAAGCCGCCGACCTGGTCGGCGCGGCACTGGCCTCGGGACTGCTGCAGCTGGCCCAGCGGGAGGCGCCGGGGGTCTCGTTCCGGATCCGGGCCGAAGAACTGGAGGCCGGCCCCGCCCTGCGCGACGGCCGGATCGACCTGGAGATCGGATCCATCGACCACGTGGACCCCGAAACCCGGGTCGAGGAACTGGTCAGCCTCCGCATGGTGGCGGCCGTCCGGCCCGGTCATCCGCTCACCGAAGGGCCGCTGACCCCGGCCCGGCTCGCCGCCGCCCAACACGTCGCGGTCAGTCGCCGCGGCCGGTTCACCGGCCCCCTCGACACCGCCCTGGCCGAGCGGAATCTCCACCGGCGGGTCGGCATCGTCCTCCCCAGTCACCTGGCCGCGATGACCCTTGCCGCCCGCAGCGACGTCGTCTGCCTGGTACCCGCCGCACCCCCCGGCGCCGCACCCTCGCCCCTCACCGACGACGCCGGCGCCCTCGGACTGCACCTCCTCGAGATCCCCCTGCCACTGCCACCCCTGACCATCGGCATGGCCTGGCACCCCCGACACACGGCCGACGGAGCCCACCGCTGGCTCCGCGACGCCGTCCGCCGGATTCTCCGCACACCGACAGCGGCTTCCGAGGTCGCCGTGGCGGACGCGATCGACCCCGAGTAGTACGAGACCGCCCGGCCCGTGCGGAGGCATGCCCGTTGACACTGGTGGCTGCGACCGGTGGGCAACTCACCGACGAACAGTGGAATCCGTCCGAATCGCCGTGCCGGGCCCGCTCCTTGTCCACGGTCCGGGCCACGATCTCCCTGGTCCGCCGCGGCCGCGTTCACGCGGGAGCCCTGGGATCTCCGGACTCCCGCGTGAACGACTGTGCGTGGTGTCAACGTGCGAACTTCGCGATGGCCGCTGGAGTGACGGGAGTGAAGAAGTTGACGAGGTTGCCGTCGGGGTCACGGAACAGCAGCGACCGGTTGCCCCAGGGCATCGTGGTGGGTTCGCTGACGAAGTCGGTGACGAAGCCGGTCAGGTCCTGGTGAACGCGGTCCACGTCGTCGACGAGGAACTCGGTGATCACGCTGTGGTTGTCCGCCGGGCGGGCGGAGCCCGGGGCGAACAGCGGGACGGTGCGGGTGCTGCCGATCGCGAGGGTTGCGCCCGCGGTCCTGAGTTCGGCGAAGTCCTCGTTGGCCCACGTCGCCCGAGCCCCCGTGGCTCGCTCGTAGAACGCGACGAGACGCGCCACGTCGCTGGTGATGATGCGGATCGAGACGAATTCCATGGGATCTCCTTGGCTCTGCTGAAGGCGTGCACTCCGCAGGCTAGGAGAAATAGTGGACAGAATCGGTCCTCTATTTGCGTTAGGTTGGGTGCATGCCTCGACCCACTGGCCGCGTGCTGACACTCCTGGAGCTGCTGCAGTCGGGCGGCACCCGGACCGTGGCCGAACTCGCCGACCGGCTCGGCGTCGAAGGGCGCACCGTGCGGCGGTATGTGGACCAGCTGATCGACCTCGACGTGCCGGTGGAGTCGGTGCGCGGCCGCTACGGCGGGTACCGGCTCGCCCCCGGGTACCGCCTGCCTCCGCTCATGCTCAGCGACGACGAGGCGCTGGCCGTGCTGCTCGGCCTGGTCGCCGGCCGCCGAGCAGGGTTGACGACGGCGGAGCGCTCGGCGAGCGAGACGGCATCGGCGAAGATCCGGCGGGTGCTGCCCAAGCGCATCGCGCATCGGCTCGACACGCTCCTGGAGGATCTCGCCTTCACGGACCAGCCCGGCGAGTTCGACCCCCCGGACGCCGGGATCCTGCTCACCGTTGCCGACGCGGTGCGCCACCGCCGACCGGTCTCGATCCGCTACACCGACCGCGACGGACGGCGCAGCGAACGCACGCTGCACGCGTACGGGATCGTCACCCATGCGGGCCGGTGGTACGTCACGGGCAGGGACGCCGAGATCGGCGAGGACCGGACCTTCCGGCTCGATCGCATCGCGGACGCGAGGACCCTGCCCGGCTCATTCGAAGCGCCCGCGGGTCCCGATCCGGCACAGCGCGTGTTGTCGGGATTCGCCACGGCCCAGTACCAGCACGAGGTGACCTTGCGGATCCACGGGACAGTCGAGCAGATCCGCGCCCGCCTCCCCGCCAGCGTCGCGAGCCTGGAGGAGCACGAGCCCACGGCAGGCCGGGACCAGGCGGCCGAGCGCTGGCTGCGCGTCGAACTACGGGCGGAGCGGCTCGACTGGTTGCCCCCGGTACTCGCCTCGCTCGACCGGCCGTTCGTCATCGAGCGCCCCGACGAACTGCGCGACCTCGTCATCGCGCTCGCCGATCGCCTCGCGTCCCACGCCCGCCAGGCCTGACAGCGGGGAACGCATGTCACGTTGCGAGCGTGGTCAGGCCCGCTTGCCGACGCGCTCCGGCAGCTTGGTGAACAGGCGCCTGGCGTTGGTGTGACCGATCTTGATTCGGTCGTTGTCGCTGATGGCGGCGGTGTCGAACCAGTCGGAGGCCTCGCGCATGGATTCGTAGGGGTAGTCGCTGGAGTACAGCACGCGGTCGGAGCCCATCTCGGCCATGGTCGCGTTGAGCGTCTGGGTGTGGAAGTTGCCGCTGGTCGTGACGTAGAAGTTGTTGAGCAGGTAGTGGGTCAGCGGCTTCTCGTACTTGATCAGGTCTCCCATCCTGGCCGCGCGGTGGTCGATGCGCCAGATGTTGAACGGCAGGGTCTCGCCCAGGTGGCCGAGGATGACCGTGAGCTTGGGGAAGCGGTCGAACAGGCCACTGGTCATCAGGCGCAGCGTGTGGGTGGCGGTTTCGACGGTGAAGGTCCAGACGGCCCCGAACAGTTCCGGGTGACCCTCGTAGGCGCCCTGGTTGCCCGGCAGCGGGTCGCGCGGGTGCAGGTAGGCCGGCACGCCGAGTGCCTCGACGCGCTCCCAGAACGGCAGGTAGCGCTCGTGGTCGTAGTACCAGCCGGTGTTGGCGTCGTTGATGTTGGTGAAGCCGTTGAGCATCGCACCGTGGAACCCGAGTTCGTTCACGCAGCGCTCCAGCTCGGTCGCGGCCGCGGCCGGGTCCTGCATGGGCAGGGCGGCGAATCCGCCGTAGCGGTCGGGGTTGGCGGCCACGAAGTCGGCCAGCTTGTCGTTGGCCTGCCGGGCACGGGTGACGGCACGCTGCGGGTCGGTCTCCCCCTGGATGCCGGGCGCGGTCAGCGACAGCAGCGAGTAGTCGATGCCGGCGGCGTCCATCTCCGCCAGCCGCTCAGCCCCCAGGTCGACCAGACGCCGGGCGATGTCCTTCATCATCTCGGGATTGACGTACTGCGGGAGTTCGTTGGTGAGCTCCGGGAAGTTGAAGTGTTCCTCGAGCGCGATCTTGCCGGACACGCGGCCGCTCCTTGTGGGTTCGAAGGCACCTGTCGGGGCCAGTTCGGGCATGGGCAGTAGCTGTCGTGGGCGTGGGCCTCGTCCTCCCCGGTCACCCCCTTGGCCATCGCACCACCATCGGAGCCGTCCGGGCGGGATCGAGCCCGCCCATCGGCCCCGCTGTCCCGTTACGTGGTGTCGAGTTTGAACAGCCGGACGGCGTTGTCGCGGCGGATCTTCCGCAGGTTGGCTTCGCCGAACTCGACCTGGTCGAACCAGCGGCCGGCTTCCTCCATGTCTTCCATGGGGTAGTCCGTGGCGAAGATGATCCGGTCCACGCCCATCTCCACGATGGCGTCGGCCAGTGTGGGGGTGCGGAAGTTGCCGCTGGTGGTGACGTAGAAGTTCTCGTGCAGGTAGTGCGCGAACGTGTGCCGCACCGAGAGGCCGCGCGGCAGCTTCTGGAGCCAGTGGTCGGTGCGCCAGATGTTGTACGGCAACAGTTCCCCGAGGTGGCCGAGGATGACCTGGACTCGCGGGTAGGCGTCGAACAGGCCGCTGCCCATCAGGCGCAGTGCGTGGGTGCCGGTCTCGTGGGAGAAGGCCCAGCAGGCGCCGAGGAGCCAGGGGTGGCCCTCGTAGATCTGCCGCTGCCCCTCGGCCGGGTCGCGGGGGTGGAGGTAGACCGGCACGTCCAGCCGCTGGGCGGTCTCCCAGAACGGCCAGTACTGCTTCTCGTCCAGGTAGTGGACCGAGTCCTTGTCCCCGACCTGGGAGAAGCCGTTGATCAGCGGGCCGAGGAAGCCGAGGTCGTTGACGCAGCGCTCCAGTTCGGCGCAGGCGGCGTCCGGGTCCTGCATGGGGACCGCGGCGAAGCCGGAGAACCGGTCGGGGTGCTTGGAGATCTGCTCGGCCAGCAGGTCGTTGGTGCGGCGGGCCCAGTCCACTGCCTGATCACGGTCGTAGAAGCTCTGGATGACCGGGGCGTTCAGCGAGATGATGCTGCGCTCGATGCCGCTGGCATCCATCTTCTTGAGCCGTATGTCGTTGAGGTCCAGCAGTTGCCGCCGGGCCTCGGGCCACTTGTTCGTGGCGAAGTACTCCTCGGACTGGCAGACGGTGTCGGGATCGTCCGTGGCGAAGTGTTCCTCGATGGCGATCTTGTCCCGCATGGGTTCCTCCGCAGGGGGGATGAGCATGGGCCGTCGCGAAGAGTGCGGCCGCCACGGGCGGGGATGCCGCCGTGGCGGCATCACGGGGAGCCTCGGCGGGTCGTCCCCGGGGGTGTGGCCGGATGCACTGCCCACCTTCACACGCTGCTCCCACGGCCGCCACTCAGAGGCGTCGGCGTCACGGGGGCACCCGGTCATCTGTTGTCGGCGTCGTGCGGTGCGACCTGCGGGCCGTGGAGGCCTCGCCGAACGCGCCCGCCACCAGCCCGGGTTGGGACGGCGGGAAGCGGATCCCGGCGCCCTCGCCGGCCGACGGCCCGCCGCGACCAGGGGGGGTGGGTGGACGCCGGACAGCACAACGCCCTTGTCAGGCACGGCGTCTGACCGCTGTCCCGGACAGAACCGGCCGATACCTTGGCCGACCACCGATGCCCGGCCACCCTCAAAGGTCGGCAGGGCTCCCGCACACGGAAGGTCGTCTCGGTCGACTTCCTTTCCGCGGCGGGAACCCTGCCCACCGGGACCGGCTTCGGGGCCTTCTGGTGCCGCTACCGGCCCGACCCCGGCTTGCTCCGCTACTCGGGCCCGTAGAGGGCCTGATGGAGCGCGTTGGTGGTTTCCGCGACCGCCTTCCCGTCGGCCTGGGTGCCCGCGAGCGCGTTGAGCATCATGAAGTCGTGGGTGACACCCGCGTAGTGCGAGGTGGTGACCGGGACGCCTGCGGCGTGCAGCTTGGCCGCGTAGGCGGTGGCCTCGTCGTCCAGGACGTCGGAGTCGGTGATCACCAAGGCCTTGGGCAGGCCACGCAGTTGGGCGACGCTGGCGCGCAGGGGTGAGGCGAGTGGCTGCCTGCGGACGCTGACGTCGGGCGCGTAGGCGTCCCAGAACCACTTCATGGCGGGCCGGGTGAGCCAGCAGTCCTCGGCGAACCGGTTGTAGGACGCCGTGTCGAAGCGGGCGTCGGTGACCGGGTACATCAGGACCTGCTGGCGGAAGTGCGGGCCGCCGCGCTGCTTGGCCAGCATGGTGACGGCGGCGGCCATGTCGCCGCCGACGGAGTCGCCGGCGATGGCCAGCCGGGACGGGTCGACGTCGATCGCGCGGCCGTTGGCGGCGACCCACTTGGCGACGGTGTAGGCCTGCTCGATCGGCACCGGGAAGTGCGCCTCGGGTGAGGGGGTGTAGTTGACGAAGACGACCTCGGCACGTGCCCCGTCGGCGATCTGGCGGACGAGGCGGTCGTGCGTCCGGGCGTCTCCGAGGATCCAGCCACCGCCGTGGAGGTAGATGATGCCGGGCAGCGGACCCTTCACCCCGGCGGGCCGGACGGTGCGGATGGAGACCGGCCCCGTGGGGCCGCCGGGAACGGTTCGTTCGCTGATGTCGGCGGCGGGCTTGGCGATCGGGCCGGCCTGGAGCTTGTCGAGCACCAAGCGGGCCGCGGCGTAGGGCTGGGTGTAGAGGGGCGGGCCGTCGGCGGCGGCCAGCTGGTTCAGGAAGGCCTGGTCCTGCTCCTCCAGGGTCACCGGAGGCTTGCCGCAGGGCGTGTTCTTCACCGTGGCACTGTCGGCGCCGGCCAGGGTGGGACGGTCCACGGCGGCGGAGGCTGAGGCGAGGGTGGCGGGTGTGACGCTCGCGCTGAGTGTGGCAAGCGTGGCCACCAGGCCATACAGGGCCTTGCGGCCCGAACGGAGGTGCGGGTCAGAGGTCATGGTCCTGCTCCGTCCGAAGGAGGCGGATTCCCCCAGCGCCCACTCTTTACGCTTGGCGGCCGATCGATCACTTCGGGGTACTCCGTTGGAGTGGCCCCGGACGGGCCGGGACGACGTCGGAACCAGCCCGCCTCGCGATGGGGCACCGCCGTCGGCGGTGCCCGCGCGCCGGTCACGCCCGACGACGCGTCAGCGGGCCCGTGCACGTCGACGACAGCGCTCGGGCCGGTCAGCCTCCGTCGGCCCTCCTCGGCAGCGGCTGCCCGCGAGCCGGGAAGAAGTGGGAGACCTGGAAGGGGTGCTCGGGGTCCAGCAGGGCGCGAGCCCGCTGCTCGGCATCACGGTCGAAGCCGGTCAGCCGGCCGCCGTGCTGGCGCAGGTGCTCGTCCCACGAAGCCACCAGGAAGGCCTCCAGGTAGACGTCGGGATGGGCCCCGTCCTGGTAGAGGCCCCAGTCCACTGCTCCGGTGCGTCTGCGGGACCGCCCCACCGGGCCCATCGCCGTGATGAACTCCTCGGCGCGGTCAGCCGGTACGTGGTACTCGACGGTGACCAGGACCGGCCCGTCGGACCCCGCGGGGTCGAGCAGGACGACCGGTGCGGGCCAGTGCAGGGAGGGCGTCCGGTCGAGCGGGGTGTCGGGGACTGCGAAGCGCCATCCGACCGCGGTGCCGACGGCCAGCACGGCTGCCGCCACCAGCAGCGCCCCGGCCGTGCCGGTCCAGTCGGCCACCACCCCCCACAGGGCCGAGCCGATCGCCATGCCGCCCTGGAAGACCGTCAGGTAGACGGCCAGCGCCCGGGCCCGGACCCAGACGGGCGCGGTGACCTGCATCTGGGCGTTGAGCATGGACAGCACGCCGACCCAGGCGACCCCGGTCGCCACCAGCGCCAGTCCCGCGATCCAGGGGACGCGTACCACGGCGAGCAGCGCGAGACCCACCGCGAAGATGGCGCCGCTGCCGGCCAGTGAGGTGTTGCTGGACCAGCGGCCACGGGCCCGCGGCAGCAGGACGGCACCCAGGACGGCCCCGACGCCGACCGCGCCGAGCAACAGTCCGTACCCGCCGGCGCCCAACCCCAGCCGCCGTTCGGCCACGACGGGTAGCAGGGCCCAGAGCGCGGCCCCGGCGGGGACGAACAGCAGCGCCCGGGCCAGGATCCGGCGGATGCGCGGTGAGCCGCACACGTACCGGTGGCCGGCTCGCAGCGCGGGGAGCATCCGCTCGCTTCCCAGGGCATCGGTCTCGGTCCGGGGACGCCAGCGGACCAGCGCCGCCGCGGTGACCAGGAAGGAGGCGGCGTTGATCGCGAACACCGCGGCCGTCCCCGCCAGGGCCACCACCAGGCCGCCCAGGGCCGGCCCGACCGCCCTGGCGAGGTTCATGTTCACGCCGCCGAGGGTCGCCGCGGCCGGGATCTCCTCCCGCGGCACCAACTCCGGCTGGATGGCCTGCCAGGCGGGGTTCATCAGTGCCGTTCCGCAGCCGAGGACGAAGGTCAGCAGCAGCACTCCGTAGGCGTTGACGCGCCCGGTCGCGGTGAGCAGGGCCAGCAGCCCCGCCGCCGCGAACATCAGGCCCTGAGCGAGCAGGAGCAGCCGACGCCGGTCGAGGATGTCGGCCAGCGCCCCCGCCGGTATGCCCAGCAGCAGGATCGGCAGACTGGCCGCGGTGGGGACGAGGGCGACCAGTCCGGCCGAGCCGGACCGCTCCGTGATCAGCCACTGGGCGCCGACGGTCTGCATCCAGCCGCCGATGTTGGACACGAACTGGGCCAGCCACAGGGTCCGGAACACGCCGCGGCGCAACGGCCCCCAGGACGACCCGGCCGGCCGTGGCGGCGGCACGGGTGGCCGGGAGCCGGGAAGCGCGTCGCCGTCCTCGGTTCTGTTCATGGCTACTCCCCTTGTCGGCCGCGGCCGGCAGCCACCGGGTGCGGCAGGTCAGCCGCCGCTGCCGCCGAACATGGCGTGCGCGTAGATCACGCCGAGCCCGTAGGCGCCCGCGTGCCGCTTGACGACCTCGGTCGTGGCGTCGTAGGTCTGGGTCCGGGCCCAGTCGCGCTGCCATTCGAGCAGGACGGTCAGCCAGGTCGTCGGGACGACGCCGTGCCCCACCATCCGGGTGACGGCGTTCTGGTGCGCCTCGGCGGACACCCCGCCGCAGGCGTCGGTGGGGACGTACACCTGGTAGCCCTGCTCCACCGCGGAGAGGGCCGCCGTGGAGACGCACACCTCGGTCCACAGGCCCGCCAGTACGATCCTGCGGCGGCCGGTGGCCTTGACGGCGTCCACGACGCGGGGGTCCTCCCAGCAGTTCATCGTGGTGCGGTCGATCGGCCGCGTCCCGGGGAAGAGTTCCGCCAGCGCGGGCAGGAGAGGTCCCGAGAAGGTGGTGGACGCCACCGTGGTCAGCACCACCGGCACATCGAAGACCTGGGCCGATCTGGCCAGTCCGAGGGTGGCGTTGATGATGCCGGCCCGGTCGGTGTTGGTGGTGCCGAAGAACATCTGCGGCTGGTGGTCCACCAGCACGACCACGCTGTCCTCGGGCGTGAGGAGCGCACTGCCGGGTACCGCCTGGACGTTCGCGATCTCCATGGGTCTGCCTTCCACTCGGTCGGGTTGTGCCGGTACCGCTTCGCGGTCAGAGGTCTCACAGCACGAAGCACGCGTCGAAGATCTCGTGGGCGGGAGCGTTGTCCGGGGCGAAGCCGCGGGTGATCCGCCACTGGCGGTGCTCCTCGGACTCGGCGGCGGCCTCGGCCACCGCTCGGCCCTGGCGCACTCCGTCGGACCCACCGGGCGGCGGAGTCCGGTGGAAACCGCCGTAGAAGGCCACCGGGCTCCAGGACGGCTCGATCGTGTGCAGGGGCACGGCGAGTCCCTCGAACTCCCCGGCGGCGTAGACGATCCGCCCGCCGACGACGGTCAGCAGCGACTCGATGTGGGAGATGTCCTCCTCGGGCACCGTGAAGAAGTCCTCGGACAACACGGCCAGATCTCCGTAGCAGCCCTCCCTGAGAACGCCCTTGAGCTCGCCCTCCCCGCTGAGCCGGGCTCCGGCGGCGGTGTACATGCGCAGCGCGGTCGCCCGGTCCACCCGGTTCTCCTCGGCTGCGAGCAGCCGCCCGCCGACGGTACGGCCGCGCACCAGCCACTCCAGCGACAGCCACGGGTTGTAGCTGGAGACCCGGGTGGCGTCGGTGCCCGCCGCGACCAGCAGTCCGCGCTCCAGCATCCGCCGGATCGGCGGCGCGTCGGCCGCCGCCGAGGGCCCGTAGCGTTCACTGAACGCGCTGCCCTGGAACATCATCCGGTTCTGGACGGACAGGGCTCCGCCCAGCGCGGCGATCCGGTCGAGACCGGCCGGGGAGACCGTCTCCGCGTGGTCGAAGAACCAGGGCACGCCCCGGGGGAAGCCGCCGTCCGCGGCGATGCGTTCGAAGACGTCGAGGTTGGCGCGGATCGTCTCGTCGTACGTGGCATGCAGCCGGAACCCCCACCCGCTGTCCAGCAACAGGCGAACGGCGGCTTCGAGTTCACCGTCGGCCTGGTTCGGCCGCAGCGGGCGCGGTTCGGTGAAGTTCTCGTAGTCGGCGGGCGACCAGGCCAGGTTCTCCCCGGCGCCGTTGAGCCGCAGCCACTCGTCACCGTCGCCCGGCCTGGTCGTCGCCGTCCAGCGCCTGAGGTCGTCCAGCTCCTGGCCGGCGGCCTGGGGGAAGAGGTGGTAGGCGATCCGGAGGGTGAGCTCGCCCCGTTCCGCCAGCTTCAGCACCGCCGCGTAGTTCTCCGGGAAGTTCTGGAAGCCGCCGCCGGCGTCGATCGCGCTGGTCAGGCCGAAGCGGTTGAGCTCGTGCAGGAAGTGCCTGGTGGAGCCGAGTTGTTGCTCCTCCGCGAGCGACGGTCCCTTGGCGAGCGTCGAGTAGAGCAGACCGGCGGCGGGCGCGGCCAGCAGGACGCCGGTGGGCTCACCGGAGTGGCCCCGGACGATCTCACCACCGGGTGGGGCCACGCTGTCCCTGCTGAAGCCGACCGCCCGTACGGCGGCCCGGTTGAGGATGGCCGACTGGTACAGGTGCAGCACGAACACCGGGGTGTCCGGAGCCGCGGCGTTGAGCTCGGAGACGGTCGGCAGCCGCCGCTCGGCGAACTGCTCGCCCGTCCAACCCCCCACCACACGGACCCACTGGCCCTCCGGGGTGCGCTTGGCCTGTTCGCGCAGCATCCACAGGGCGGTCCGCAGCGAGGGGACGCCGTCCCACCGGAGCTCCAGCAGGTAGTTCAGACCGCCACGGATCACGTGCAGGTGCGAGTCGTTCAGGCCGGGGACGACGCGCCGGTTGAGGGCGTCGACGACGCGGGTTCCGGGTCCCACGTGAGAGGGGAGGTCCTGGTCGTCACCGACCAGGGTGATCCGCCCGTCGCGGACGGCCACCACCGAGGCGGTCGGCCGGGCCGGGTCTCCCGTGTGCACACGGCCGTTGCGAACGACCAGGTCAGCCGGCTCCCGGGCCTCACCGTCCCGAGCAATACCGCCTACAGGCATCGTGTTGACCATGTGGACACTCCGTGGGTGGCGAAGCCGGAGCTGAACCGCTCCAGTCACTCTGATCACTCCGGCCGTCGGGGCCCCGGTCACCTTTCGTGAGCCGGGGCGACGCACCCCTCGGGGCCGTCGGCCGGACGTTGACTCCGGGGCGGCCTCAGCCAACGGCCGCGCACGGCTCCGGCGAACGATCCGGGCGGGTGGCACGAGACGCCCGCCCGGAGCCGGACTCCGCTGGGGTGTCCACGAGTGCTCCGCCACCGTCCGGAAGCGACGGGCGAGCGCCGGTGGAACCAGGCCGGTGGAACCAGTACGACGACATGCGGGCCGACAGTTGTACCGCCGAGCCTATCCCCGTCCGGGCGGCCGGCAACTCGGGTCAAGTCGCGGGCCGGGGGCCGGCGGCTGCACCTCGCGCCTGCCAACCGGTCACCGGCCGAGAGGACCGGGGCGTCCGACCAGACGCCAACACCGCTGGGGAGGACGGCTGGAGAGCACAGGCGCACGGAGGGCCCCGAACTGACGACCCGTCATGTCCTCGCGTGCCGTGACGTGAGGGCCGAGCGGGCGGCGCGAGCCCGGCTTCCGAGATGCGCCACCCGGTGTGTCCGACTAGCCTCGCTTAGTGTTCGACCGGCCACCGGCGGCTGGACCGTCGACCCGCGCCGCGCGCACCCCACCCGGCCGCACCGACCGTGAGAACCGTCCCCGAAGCGCCGCGCCGGCCCGAGGCGCCACCGAGCGCCCCAGCCGGCCACGATGTCCCGGCTCCCTGAAGGGAACCTCCGATGAGAACCCCCACTGTCAGGTGCCTGCTCCCCGCCGCCCTGGCGGCAACCCTGGTGAGCCTTCCGGTCTCCCCGCCGGAACACGCGGAGCGGGCCGCCGCCCGGAGTCCCGGCCAACGAATCGCCGTCGGCCCGCAGTACGACTCGACGCACGTCTACGTCGAGCCGGGCACCCTGGACGAGTTCACCAGGAGCTGGCTGGCGACTTTCGGCGGAACCCACACGACGCCCGCGGTGACCGACGTCACGCCCACGCCCAGCACGACCGCGTCGGAACTCATCCTGTCGCCGGTCGGCACCCTGTCGGTCTTCGACTTCCAGACGCCGATCCCCTACCCCTTCGGCACGGAGCGCACCGGCTGGCTCATGAGCAACTTCGACCAGGGCGTCAAAGCGGCCAAGGCGAGCGGCGCGGCCGTGCTCGTCGCGCCGTTCCCCGACCCGATCGGCCGCGACGCGGTCATCCAGTTCCCGGGCGGCATCAACGCGCAGCTCTACTGGCACACCGAACCGCCGTCCTACCCCGCACTGACGACCGTGCCGGAGAACCGGCTCTACGTCTCCCCCGACGCGGTCGACCACTTCCTGGCGAGCTACCTGAAGTTCAGCGGCGGCACGATCACGTCCGACAACCGGCATGCCGACGCCGGCGAGATCGGCCTCCCGAACCAGACGTACCGTCGGATCAGGATCACCTCGCCCTTCGGCGACACGGTCGTCACGGTGACCGACGGACACCTGCCGTACCCCTTCGGACGGGAGCTCACCGGCTACCGGGTGGCCAGTCTCGGAGCGACGCTCACCAAGGCCAGGGCCGCCGGTGCGACGGTACTGTGGGGCCCGCACACGTCCGCCGACCGCACCAGCGCCCTCGTGCGCTTCCCCGGCGGCTACATCGCCGAGATCCACGACCCGGTCCCCGGTGCGCCGACCCCGCTCGACACGTACTCGTCACCACCTGGGCACCGGTAGTGGCACGGTCATCGAGAGCGACCGGCCGCGGCCTCTCGACCCGCGCGGTCGGCCTTCGACGGCACGAACCGTCGTCGGCCGGTCTTCGTCACCGGCGGTCGCGCTGGGCGGCGATGACGTGCCGCATGGTCTTCCGGGCGCTCGCGGAGCGTTGGGTCGCGGCGGCCAGGGAGGGGAAGAGCGAGCCGAGCGCGCTGGCGAGGCGCAGTTCGAGGGGAGCGACGTTGACTTCGGCGCGGTTGCGCTCGATGGCGGCCAGGACCTGGTCGGCGACCCGCCGTGGGGACACGGTGCGGGCGCCGGTGACGGTGGCACCGGTGGCGGCGAACATGCCCGCCTCGCGGACGAAGCCCGGCTGGATCAGGGAGACGCCGACGCCGGTGCCGTGCAGGTCCTGACGCAGGGACAGGCTGAAGCCGCGCAGGCCGAACTTGGTGGCGTTGTAGAGGGAGGCCCCGGGCGAGGCCGTCCGTCCGGAGATGGACCCGATCATCGCCAGGTGTCCCCGGCCGGCCGCGACCATCGCCGGCGTGAGCAGTCGGGCGAGCAGGACGGGGGCGCGGAGGTTGACGTCCAGCGCGCGGTCGATCTGTTCCTCGGTGTAGTCGAGGAGTTCACCGCTGGAGGGCAGGGCGGCGTTCGCGACGAGGATGTCGACGGGGCCGGCCTCCTCGACCAGGCGCGCCAGGTCGGCGGGATCCGCGAGGTCGGCGGCGATGGCGCGGGCACCGGGAAGAGCCGCGAGCGGTTCGAGTGCCTCCGGGCGGCGGCCGGTGGCGATCACCCGGGCGCCGCGGCCGGCCAGCGCATGGGCGAGGGTGTGGCCGATGCCGCCGGTGGCACCGGTGAGCAGGACGGTTGATCCGGGGACTCTCATGTCGGTTACCTTCCGGTACTGTTCGTTCGAACGAACAGTACCGGAAGGTAACCACGGATCGCACTCTCCTTCGGCCGCGCCTTCGCCCTCGTCCCCGCACCCCCGCACCCCGAGGTCCGCACGGCAACCGTGCGGACCTCGGGGCGCGGGGCCCGGCAGGGCTGGCAGGACCTCTGGCCCCACCTGCGGCAACCCTGACCGGAGCCAGGGGTCCGCCCACGACGAGCGACGGACGGCCCCGCCCGGTGGCGATGGAAGAATGAGCCCGTGCCGAACAACCCTCCCGCCCGGGACCGCATCCTGCGCGCCGCACTGCGCATCATCGGGGACAGCGGCGTGTCCGCGGTGACCAACCGTCGCATCGCCGAGGAAGCCGGTGTCTCCCTGGGCTCCATCACCTACCACTTCGCCACCCAGCGCGATCTGCTGCGCGAGAGCCTCGCGCTGTTCGTCGAGAACGAGACCTGCCGCTTCGCCCAGCTCGCCACCCAGTACCAGGCCGACTCGATCAGCCCCGCGCTGGCCGGCCAGGTGGTCAGCCAGGCGGCTGCCGCCACCGCCTTCGACAGCGAGCACATCGCCTCCTTCGAGCTCTACATCCAGGCCGGCCGCGATCCCGAACTGCGCGGCGCCGCGGCCGCCTGCTTCGCCGCCTACGACCAGCTCGCCGCCTCGATCCTGCGCTCCCTCGGCATCGCCGACACCGACCGCGTCGCCCCCGCCGCCGTAGCCCTGATCACGGGCCTGCAACTGCGCCGCCTGGCCACCGGCGCCCCCGGCGACGACATCGCCGACGCCCTCCTGCTCCTGCTCGGCAACTCCGGCCGACCGACCTGACCCGCGCCCGGCGGCCCGGGACGGGCCACCGAACGCGTTCCCCGGCCGTGCGCGACCGGGCCCCGGGGCCCGTGGGGGACGTCGCAGACCGGGCGGGAGACGTCCGGCCGGCGCGGGTGGCCGTCCGGGTCCCTCGCACCCGGAGCACAGATCCGACCGGAAGGCAAGAGTCTGGCGTCCGAACGACTACACGTCTGTGTAGCGAATCCCGCCCGGCCGCGCGGACCGTCCCGCCACCATCGACGTGGGGGTCCATCGCGTCCCGACACCGGTACGCGCGAAGCGAAAGGCGCCAGGCTTCCATGGCACTCGACGATCCCGACGTCCCGCACACCGTTCCCGGCATCCCGCACGCCACCGCCGGACGCCTGCTGCGCCGACCCGGCCTGTGGGGCTTCCCCACGCTCATCATGATCATCGTGACCACGGTGCTGACGCTCGCCTACATGGGCGGGATCCTCAACCCCACGGGCAACCTGCACCACTTCCCGATGGCCGTGGTCAACCAGGACCAGAGCGTCCGGACCGGCGCCGGACCGCTGGACGCGGGTGAGCTGGACCTCGGCCCGCGGATAGCCCAGGGCATCGCGAGCATGCCCGATCCGGGCCAGCGCGTGCAGTGGCGGGTCATGAGCATGGACCAGGCACAGCGCGAGATGGACAAGGACGCGCTCTACGGCGCCGTGGTCATCCCCGCCGGCTTCAGCGCGGACACCGTCGCGCTGACCCGGACCGCCGACGGCGACGCCGCCCCGCGGCAGCCCGCCCTGGAGCTGCTGACCAATCCACGCTCCGGGAGCATGGCCACCTCCATCGCCCAGGGCATCGGGGACCAGGTGGCCCAGACGGTGTCGCAGCAGGTCGCAGCCACGCTGGCCCAGCACGCCGGGCCCGCCGGCCCCACCGTCCACCGCGTGCCGACCGCCGAGGCGATCCTGCTGGCCGACCCGGTCACCCTGCACACCGTCGAGCACCGTCCGCTCGGCAACCACTCGGGCTTCGGTCTGAGTTCCTTCTACGTCAGCCTGCTGCTGACGCTGACCGCCTATCTGACGGCCGGGTTCATGAGCAGCACCGTGGACTTCGCACTGGGCTACCAGTCCTCCGAGCGCGGGCGGCGCTGGGCCCTCCGGCTGCCCCTGCCGATCACCCGCACCCAGACCCTGCTCGCCAAGATGGCCATGTCGGTGGCCCTCGCACCGGTGACCGCGACCGTCGTGCTGGGCTCCTGCGCCGTGATCCTGCACATGGACACCAGTCACTTCGCACAGTTGTGGATCTACTCGGTGTGCGCCACGATCGCCATCGGCGTCAGCGCCCAGGCGGTGCTCTCGCTGCTCGGCGGCCTCGGCACGCTGGTCGGCATGCTCTTCTTCGTCGCACTGGCCGTGCCGTCCTCCGGTGGTAGCTTCCCGCTCCAGGCCGTTCCCGCCGCCTACCGGTGGCTGGCCGTGTTCGAGCCCATGCGGCAGATCAACGAGGGCGTCCGCTCGCTGCTGTACTTCGACGGCCGGGCCGACGCGGGACTGCTCCGGGCCTGGATCATGATCGCTGTGGGATGCGCCCTGGGCCTCCTGCTGGGGCTGGTCGTCGCCAAGGTCCGCGACCTCCGCGGCCACCAGCGGCTGACGGCCCGCCAGCTCACGGCCGTTCACTCGGCCGCCTCCGCGGCGCCGCTCAAGCCGGCCCGGTCCCACCGCCGGGTCCACCCGGGCCGCGGGCTCACGGCGGCGCTGAGCCTCCTCGTGAAGCCCGGCACGGGTCGGACCACCGGATAGCCCCCTCCGGACGGCCGGAGCCCGGCCGAGCGGCGCCGACGGCACGGGGCTGAGCCCAGCCCGCCAGCCCCTCCCCCGCCGCCACCCGGCCGGCCACCTCGCGGACGCCGCGGCTCGAGGTGGCCGGCCGCTCCCGTCAGAGGTACCCGAGTGCTCCGAACAGCGCCAGCGCCGCCGCGTCCACGCCGAGGATGACGCCGACCGTGAGCGCCTTGGTGCGCACGCGCTTCATGTCGTGGACCCAGAAGCAGACGAGGAAGAAGGGGAGGTACCCGATGAGCCAGATGAGGTAGGGGCAGGACGCCTGCCACCAGGACCAGTCCCAGGTCAGGGCGCCCGCGCGGTGCAGGAGCAGTTCCACCCCGACGCAGAGCGCGGCGTTGACCCCGGCGAGCAGCCAACGGTTGGGTATCCCGATGACGCGCACGGAGGGATCGCGCGGAAGCATCTTCGCGGCCGCGACTCCCATGATGGCGAACATGAAGCAGATCTCGATGTTGAGCCCGATCAGGATCTGGTAGGCCGTCGGCCCGGTGACCCCCCAGACGGGCGCGCGGCCGGTGACGTGGAACACCAGGGCGTTCCACGTCTCGTTGAACCAGTCCATGCCCCAGAACGCGAGCCCGGCGAAGAGGACGTTCCAGTCCCGCCGTTGGATCTCCGACGCGTAGACGTAGATCACCACGAGCAGCAGTGGCACCACGTACCACTGGAACTGGCCGGGGTCACGAAGGTGCTCCAACGCCTCGCGGGCGTGTTCGGTCACTGCCGCCTCCTGGGCTACTGGTCAGTAGCGGAGTATGGCGGCTGGACCGGCGCACGTCCATACGGCGGTCCAGCGAAGTTGGGGGACCGTCAGGTTCCGCCCGTGCGGCGGGAGCCCGGCCCGGCGGGCGCCACCCTGGGGGCGCTGGCGCGGCCGGAGGAGCGGGAGCAGGAGACCGCCGCGCAGGCCGAGACGGCCCGGGAGAGGATCGCGGAGCCGACCGCGCCGCTGGACGGGTTCGACAAGGCCGCCGAGGAGGTCCGGATCACCCACCAGAGGCTGCCGGAGCCGCCCGCTCCACGACCGCCCGTGACCAGGCCGCTTGCTCCCGCCGAAGGCAGAACGGGCGTCAACTCACTTACCCCCTGACGACCCTTGACGGGCACGACCAAGTGCATAACAAACGTTTGGTATGTAGAGTTGCGCGCAACGGACGACCAACCCCGGGACGAGCGGACCGCCGCGGCTCGGCCCGCCAGGCCCGAAGGAGAGCCCGCATGCCCGACCCGGACACCTCGCCACCGTTCACCGCCTCCTCGGACCGGCTGCGGCGGGCCCGCGAGCTGGCCGCCCGCGCCGGGATCGACGCCCTGCTGGTCTCGCCGGGCGCGGACCTGCACTACCTGACGGGCTATCGTGCCGCGCCACTGGAACGGCTCACCTGCCTGGTGCTCCCCGTCGAGGGCCGGCCCTTCCTGCTGGTGCCGGCCCTGGAGGAGCCGGCCGCGCAGACGTCGCCGGCCGCCGGCCTCGACCTGGAGATCGTCAGCTGGCAGGAGACCCAGGACCCGTACGCGCTCGCCGCCACCCGGCTGCCCGCGGTCGCGACGGTCGGCGTCGACAACCGGATGTGGGCCGAGAAGGCGATGGCGTTCCAGGCCGCCCTGCCCGGCAGCCGCCAGGTCCTCGCCGGGCCCGTACTGAGCGAGCTGCGGATGCGGAAGTCGCCGCAGGAGGTGCGGGCCCTGCGGCAGGCGGGCGGGGCGATCGACCGGGTACACGCCCGGATGGCCGAATGGTTGCGGGTGGGGCGCACCGAGCGCGAGATCGGACGGGACATCGCGGAGGCGATTCTCGCCGAGGGACACGTCCAGGTCGACTTCGTGATCGTCGGCTCCGGGCCGAACAGCGCCAGCCCGCACCACGAGCTGTCGGACCGGGTGGTCCGCGCCGGGGACCCGGTCGTCGTCGACATCGGCGGGACCACCGCGGCCGGCTACTGCTCCGACTCCACCCGCTGCTACGTTCTCGGTGAGCCCCCGGCCGAGTATCGCCGCCTGTACGAGGTACTGCTGCGGGCCCAGCGCGCCCAGACCGACGCCGTCCGGCCGGGCATCACCGCCGAGGAACTGGACGCCATCGGCCGGGACGTCATCACGACCGCCGGCTACGGCCCGCAGTTCCTCCACCGCACCGGCCACGGCATCGGCCTGGAGACCCACGAGGAGCCGTACATCGTGGCGGGTTCGGCCAGGCCGCTCGAACCGGGGATGGCGTTCTCGGTCGAACCGGGCATCTACCTGGCCGGACGCTACGGCGCCAGGATCGAGGACATCGTGGTGTGCACTTCCGATGGCGGCGAGCGGCTCAACCGGACATCCCGCGATCTCACCGTCCTCCCCGGCTGACCCAGCCCGGCCCGGGCTGGTGACGTCACCTCGAGGGTCTGCCCGGCCGTGCCGAGGGCGTCGAAGAGCACCGGTCAGGGTACCCCGGTGGCCGGGTCAGCCGAAGGTGAAGGA
Organism: Kitasatospora sp. NPDC052896; assembly: GCF_044547075.1. Lineage (NCBI taxonomy): Bacteria > Bacillati > Actinomycetota > Actinomycetes > Kitasatosporales > Streptomycetaceae > Kitasatospora > Kitasatospora sp. NPDC052896. The sequence goes on along the minus strand of NZ_JBITZU010000006.1, from coordinate 142,045 downwards.
GTAGGCACTCAGCCCCGGCGAGAGCGTCACCTGAAGTGAACCCCGTTCGGGAGTCGAGCGGTTGAGCAGGGTGTAGATGTTCGGCGCGCCGGAGACGGGGTAGGTCGTGGTCTTCCCGTCGACCGTCGCGGTGATGGTGCCGGTGCCGCCGACGTCGAGGTAGATGTCGTCGGCTTGGTAGTTCAGGGTGATCCCCGCGTTCGCCTTCGCGGTCAGGGACTCGGCGCTCACCGACCAGGTGCCGGTGAGCGCGAACTGGTCGTCGGGGACGGTCGCGGGGTAGTGGAAGGTCGCCGTTCCCGGGGTGAGTGCGGCTTCGCCGGCGTAGGTGGTGGCGCGGGCGGATCCGAGATAGGTCTCCGGGGTCTGCGCGGTGTCGGTGGGCGTGCGGTCGGCGACCTGGGTGGGGACGGGCAGGGTGACACCGGGGTGTGCGGCGGTGAGGAGTTGGCGGATCAGGGACTCGGTGCCGGCGTAGTCGCCCTCGCCGATGGAGACGTAGCGCACCGTGCCCGTCGAGTCGATCAGGTACTCGGCCGGCCAGGACTCGTTGGCGTAGTTGTTCCACGTCGTGTAGTTGTCGTCGAGAGCCACCGGATACCCGATGCCGAGGCGCTTGGCGCCAGCCGCCACGTTCGCCGCGACGTGCTCGAAGGCGTACTCGGGAGTGTGCACCCCGATCACCTGGAGGCCGTCCGCCCGATAGGCGGCGTCCCAGGCCGTGACGTGGGCGATGGCACGCTGACAGTTGATGCAGGAATAGGCCCAGAAGTCGACCAGGACGACTTTTCCCTTCAGCCCGGCGATGGTGAGCGGGGCGCCCTGCGGCGTGTTCAGCCACTGGCTGATACCCGCGATCGGCGGCGCGGCACCGCAGTTCTGCAGGATCCCCGATCCCGCGTTCTGGCCGCACGCGGCCAGGGCGGAACTCTGCGCGGGCGCCGCCAAGACCTTGCTGACACTGCCCGAGTGGTCCACCGCCCGGTCCAGGGCCGCCGTGTAATCCGGGACGTCGCGTTGGAGCGCGTCGGTGACGTTGAAGGTGAGCGCGACGGCGAGCGCGATCACCACCGCCCCCGCGACGACCCGGATCCTGCGCTGGCGGCTGCGGAACACCCGCAGCCGCTCGGCCAGTCCACGTCCGGCCAGCGCGAACAGCAACAACGGCACGGCGGTGCCGACCGCGAAGGCCAGTGTCAGGACCAGCGTCCGCAGACCGACCCGCCCGGTGGCGCCGGCCACGGTGATGGCCGCGAGCACCGGCCCGGCACACGGCACGTACACCGCGCCGAGCGCGAGCCCGAGCACGAACCCACCCCGGTCGACACCGACCCGTCGCTGCGGGATCCGCGAGAACGGCCGCTCCAGCAAGGACTCCAGACGCGGCACCATCATGCCCAGCCCGAGCAGCACCAGCGCCACCAGGCCGGCCCACCGGAACAGATCCTGCGGCACCGGCAGCGCGCTGAGCACGAGCGTCCCCACCAGAGTGAACACCGAGAAGCTCAGGGTCAGCCCAGCCACCACCAGGTACGGCCGCCGGCCGCCCACGCCCGTACCATCCCGGGCGCCCTGCGCCCCGCCGGCCAAGAAGATCACCGGCAGGACCGGCAGGATGCAGGGCGAGATCCCCGTGATCAGACCTCCCACGAGCCCGATCAGAACGAGCGTGATCACAGAGGCCTCCGAGTGGCTGTGCCGAGCGGTGTCACCAGCGTCTGGTGCCGATCACCAGCGTAGATCCGCAGACTGGGAGCCTCCTCGGAATCGGCTCCCAGCTGCCTTACCGCCTTCTTACCGTCTCCTCCTGACGCCGGCGCTTCGGGGTGACGGTGGTGGCCGTACTGCCACGAGCAGCTCCCCGAGGCACCTGGCGCGTTGATCACCTGCGTCGCCACCGCAGCACTCGGGGCCGCCACGGCGATCCTCACCACCTCGAAGGCGGCGTACTCCTGCCTGCCCCGACGGCGCCCAGATCGGCGCGCCGGGCACCATCACCTCGCGATACGGCAACACGGTCGTCATCTCCACCGCCGACGGCTACCTCGACACCCCTTCGGGCACGAGGTCAGCGGCATCGCCGTACCGGACCTGACCGACACCGTGGCCAAGGCCCGGGCCAACGGCGCCCCGGTCCTCTGGGGCCCGTACGCCGGCCAGGGAGGACACAGCGCCATGGTCCGCTTCCCCGGAGGTTTCGTCACCGAGATCCACGACGGCACCCTGCGCTGACCCACGCACCGACCCGGGGCCGGCCCGAACCCCTCGGCGCCGGCCCGGCACCATCGCCCGCACGGCGGTACCCGACCCGCTTCGCGCAGCGTACGGCAGACGGCCTCGCCGCATGCGCGGAGCAACCCCGCCGTGCGGAAGGCCGAGCAACCCCTGTCCCGCATGGTCGCGTTGAGCCGTGCGGGATCGTTGACGAGTCACAACGCGTCCTTCGGCCCCGCCAACTGGACGCCGGCCCATCGCGGCGGTGCGGCCGTACCCGGCGCGTGGGCCAGGAAGCCACTGCGCTCCGAATCGTCGGCCACGACGGGGAACAGGCACCCCGCGCCGCACGGCGCCCACCGCACGCCTCCCGCCGAGGGCACGGAACGCACCGTCCCCGGGTGGAGGCGTGCTTGGCGCGCTCCGTTTCCAGTCCCCGGCCCTGGTCGTGAAGATCCCGGCCCGGAGGCCCGGGTCACCGGTGTGGCCTGCTCAGCCGTCGGTCTGTCGCTGGAGGCCACTGGGAGGTCCGGTCGGGTCCTGGCTGGTGAGGTGGGCACGGGCGTGGGTGCGGAAGGCCGCCACCAGGTGGTTGGGGTCGTGGGCGCGGGTGGCGAGCACGACGTGGCTGGGCTCGACGCCCTCCAGCGGGATCGCGGTGAGGTCCGGGCGCACGGGGTGGAAGGGGGCGATGAACACGGCCTGTCCGGCGGCGACGAGTTCGATCAGGTCCTCGAGCGCTTCGACCAGGGGGCCGTCCGGGGCCCGGCGTCCGTCGGGTCTGGGGTCGATGCGCCAGAAGGCGCTCACCATCGGGTCACAACTCCGCACCTTGGGCAGGGGTTCGTCGGCGATGTCGTCCAGGGTGACCGATTCCTTGCCGGCCAGCCGGTGGTCCAACGGCACCAGCAGGAGGCGGAGTTCGTCGTAGAGGGGGGTCACCTCCAGGCCGTCGGTAGCAAACGGCAGCCGGGTGACCACGGCGTCCACGCGGTGGTCCAGCAGGGCCTGGCGCCGGTCGTGCACGTTCAGGTGACGGGTCGCCACCTCGGCGACGGGGTGTTGGCGGCGCAGTTCGCGCACGGCCGGGGTGATGATGACCCCCGGTGTGTAGCCGATGGTGATGCGGTCGGGCCGTGCGGCGGCGCGGGTGCGTGCCGCGGCCTGGTCGGCACAGCGCAGCAGCGCGGTGGCGAGCGGGAGGAAGACCTCGCCTGCCTGGGTGAGGTGGTTGCCGTGCGGCGTGCGCTCGAACAGAGGGGTGCCGAGCTGCTGTTCAAGGCGGCGGATCTGCCGACTCAGGGACGGCTGGGTGGTGTACAGCACCTGGGCGGCGCGGCCGAAGTGCCGGTATTCGGCCACGACGGTGAAGCACCGCACCAGACGCAGGTCGAAGGGCACGCGAAATGGTGGTGATTCGTACATTGTTTCGATCTGATCCCCCGTTAGAGTTCTGATATTGCCTCAAGTACCCCTACGAACAGAGCGATACGCACGGCGCATCGGCCCATACAGAACAGTCAATAGACCTGACATGTTCCGTGGCCGCACAGTAGGACCGTCGTCCGGACGGTATCCGGAGCCACCGGCGGGCCGATCCTCGGACGGCCGGCGGCTGGCGCCGGCCCGGCCGCGCACTTCGAGTCGAGCGCACGGCGTTGCGTTTCGCAGCGGCCTGGAAGGAGACCCCGTGGCGCACCTGGCGGACCGGAGCACGGCCACTCCCCTCGCCACCCTGGCGACCGTCGGACCCGCGACGTCCGGCCCCGCTGGAATCGCGTCGACGGTGACCGCCGAGCCGAACATCAACGTGGCCACCCGCAACGGTGGTGACTGCCTCAGTCCTCGGGACGCCCCGTTGATCCTCCACCCCGGCATCGCACGCGGGGTGCCGCCCGTCCGCGGACGTGTCGGCATGGTGCACCACGCCGCGCGGGCGCCCGGCCGACGGGCACAACGCCGCCTGACAGCACCCCTGCCTGACGCCCGACGCGCAGGCCGGGCGGCACGGCTCCCGACCTGACCTCCGACGAGATCTCGGACAACGAGCCGGGCCGGGGGGGCTGCTCCGTTGTCTTCTCGGCGAGTGCCACCGGGGGGCCGGGCAAAAAGCCGAGGGATCCTCATGGATATGGACCAGGGTAAATCAGACGCCTCGGGAGAGATCGAAATGGGAAATGGGGCCGGCGGACCGGAAAATGGAGCTGATCGATCCGAATCGGAGGTGGTCGAGGCGGTCTCGCCGCCGAATTCCACGGGCGGGGTAACCCCGGATGTATTCACGCTTACCGGCGGGGCCGTCGAGGCGGCCGTCCGCGAGGCGCTGGCCCAGCTCTCACGTCAGGCCAAGGAACAGGCGACCAGGGTCGCGGCCACGACGCCCGCCCCCGAGGCGCCCGACACCGGCTCCCGGAGCTGCGGCTGCGTCACGTACATACGCGAGTTACCGACCATCAACCGGACCATCCAGGAGGCGCTGACCAACGCCCGGCAGGAGATCCTCACCGCCCAGCCGGACGGACCACGGCCGCGCGCGGTCCTGGACGACGCGCTGGAGTCGGTGCGGCGGCAGATCAGCGCCGGCGTCTCGATGCGCACGCTCTACCAGCACACCACCCGGTTCGACGAGGCCACCAAGGACTACGTCCGGACCGTGACCGGCTACGACGTCCAGGTGCGGACCCTGGCCGAGTTCTTCGACCGACTGATCGTCATCGACCGGGCCACCGCGTTCATCCCGGCGAACGACGACCGCACCGAGGCCGCGATGATCACCGAGCCGGCCGTCGTCCGGTTCCTCAGCGACGTCTTCGAGCGCTCCTGGGACCGCGCCGAGCCGTTCCCCTTCGTGCCGACCCACTCCGCCCAGGCCGCCCCCGAGGTGGTCCCGTCCATCCGGGAGTCCATCCAACGGCTGCTGGTGGAGGGCCTCCCGGACAAGGTCATCGCCCGCCGCCTGGGCATCAGCGAACGGACGCTCGAGGCCCACGTGGCACACATCAAGGACAGCCTGGGCGCCCGGAACCGGCTGCACCTGGGCTACCTGCTGGGCCGCAGCGAGACCGTCCTGGTGCTGTGAGACCCGTGCCGTGACAGCCGGCGCGGCGGTGAAGCGGTCCGGGATGCCGCCTTCGGCGGAGCCGAGCACGCGACCACACGGCGTGGCAGCGGGCGGACCCGTCACTCCGGCCGCGCGACCGCGCGCAGGTAGGCCTCGGCGAAGAGTTCGCAGACCTCGTTCACGGGTGGGAGGTCGACGCCCCGCACGGGGTCGAGGACGGGTCGCAGGAGGATGTGGGTGACGATCGGGCCCAGCAGGAGCTGGACCAGGACCGGGAGTGGCAGCCGTCGCATCCGGCCCGCCTCCACGTGCGGCATCAGGAGCCGGGCGAGGCTGTCGAACAGGCGCGGGAGGTACGCCCGCATCGCTCGCGCGGCGGGCCCGTCCGGCCGGCTGAAGAGGTCCGCGAAGATCGCCGGGAGCACGCGCGGCTCGCGGTCGAACGCCGTGATCATGGCTCGGCAGAGAGCCCGCACGGTGTCCTCCAGGTGCTCCGGCGGGTCGGCGGCCAGGGTCTCCAGGTCGAGCAGCGGGCCGTAAAGTTCGTAGACGGCGCCGAGCAGGCCGTCCCGGCCGTCGAAGACCGTGTGCAGGCTGGGGAGCGAACACGCGGCCCGCTCCGCGACGGCGTCCAGGGTCACCGCGCCGAGGCCCCGCTCGGCGACGAGCTGCGCCGCCGCCTCGATCGCGCGCTCGCGGACCGGCCGCCGGCCGCCGGGGTCGACGCCTGCCCGCCGGACCGCCTCGTCCAGCGCGGCCCGGGAGCCGCCCAGCCGGCGCAGCAGCGTGCTGCGGGAGACGCCGGCCGCCGCGGCGATCGCCGTCAGCGGGACGTCCGCGACGTCCCGGCCGCGTTCCCTCGCCGCCGTCAGGGCGGCGGCCACCAGGTCCCGCATCTGTTCGTGCTCCTGCATGTGCTACATGATACGGCTTGACACCTGAGACCGTTCCAAAGACTCTGTATATGAGAGTTCCAACAGGAACGAGGGGAGAGTGCCATGAGCGTCGTCATCTCCGGGGGTGGACCGGCCGGCATGATGCTGGGCCTGCTGCTGGCGCGGGCCGGAATCGAGGTGACCGTGCTGGAGAAGCACGGCGACTTCCTGCGCGACTTCCGCGGCGACACCGTCCACGCGTCCACCGTGCGGCTGATGGACGAGCTGGGTCTGGGCCGGAAGTTCGCCGCGCTGCCGCAGAGCAGGCTGGGCAACATGGAGGTGCCCACGGCGGACGGCGGCCGGGTGCGGCTGACCGACTTCGCGGCCCTGCCCGCGCCGTACAACTACATCGCGATGATCCCGCAGTGGGACCTGCTCAACCTGCTCGCCCAGGAGGCCCGGCGGGAGCCGTCGTTCACCCTGCGGATGAACACCGCGGCGACCGGGCTGATCCGGGAGGGCGGCAAGGTCGTCGGCGTCCGCTACCACACCCGGGACGGCGAGGAGGGCGAGATCCGCGCCACCCTCACCGTCGCGGCCGACGGCCGCCACTCCGCGCTGCGCCAGGACGCCGGTCTGGTGCCCCAGGAGTTCCCGGTCCCGTTCGACACCTGGTGGTTCCGGCTGCCCAGGCACCTCGCGGAGCAGACCCAGGAGCCCCGGCTGGTCCCCGCGTTCCGGGCCGGCGAGTTCGCGCTGAGCATCACCAGGACCGACTACTTCCAGATCGCCTACTTCACCACGAAGGGGTCCGACGCCCGCCTGCGCGCCGAAGGCGTCGAACGCTTCCGGGCGCGGATCGCCGACCTGATGCCGCAGTACGCGGACCGGGTCGACCAACTGCCGAGCATGGACGACGTCCACCTGCTCGACGTCCGACTCAACCGGCTTCCGCACTGGTACGCCGACGGCCTCCTGTTCATCGGCGACGCCGCCCACGCGATGTCCCCGGCCGGCGGAGTGGGGATCAACCTCGCCATCCAGGACGCGGTCGCGGCGGCCACGCTGCTCGCCGAACCGCTGCGCCGGGGCCGGCTGACCACCGCCGACCTGGCGAAGGTCCAACGGCGGCGGTGGCGGCCCGTGGTGATCCTGCAGCGCGTGCAACTGATGCTGCACGACGGGCTCTTCGCCCCGGTCCTCACCGGCCGCCGGATCGGCCCACCCACCTCGATGGTCCTGGCCACCCGGTACCTCCCCGGGTTCCGGCAACTCCCCTCCCGCCTGGTCGCGTTGGGCCCGCGCCCGGAGCACGCCCCGGCCTTCGCCCGGCGCTCCCCGGCGGAGCCGGCCAGGGCGTAGGCGCCGCCGGTCCCGCGAGCGCCGGGCCGGCCCGTGAACGTGGGCTTGCCGGTCCGGCGCACCGGTCGGTCCGGCCGTGGGGGCCCCGGGCGGGGGGGCCCCCCCCCCCCCGGGGGGGCGGGCGCCCCCCCCGGGGGCCCCCCGCGCGCGCGGGGGCGGTGGCCCCCCGGGGCCCCGGGGGTGTGGGGGGGGGGGGGGCCGGGCCGGGGGGGGGGGGGCGCGGGCCGGGGGGGGGGGGCGGGGGGCCCCCCCCGGGGGGCGGGGGGGGCGCCCCCGGGGGGGCCGCCCCCCCCCCCCCGCCGCGGTTCAGCCGGCCGCGACCTCGTGGGCACGCCAGGTCGCGCGGACGAGTTCCCGCTCGGCCGCCGTGAGATGGACGGCGGTCGCGAGCCAGCTCTCGGCGTACCGGTCGGCGCCGGCGTCACCGAGCCGTCCGAAGACGTCGCGCCGGCGCCGGTCAGCCTCGGCCGCGAGGGCGGTGGTGAGCTCGGCGGCGGTCTGGAAACCGGTGCGCCGCAGAGCCGTCGCGTCCGTACGGGCGCCGCCGCCGCGCTGCGACTCGGCGAGGGCGCGGCGCCCGCCGGCGAGGGCGAGCTCCACCTGGCGGCGCACCCGCCACAGCGGGGAGTCGCCCAGTGGGTCGGGCGCCGCCGCGATCACCGGCTGGTCCGGGGCACACTCCTCGGCGGCGGGCAGGTGCGTGCCCTGGAGCAGGTCGTAGCCGAGGTCCGCACGCCCCTGCCACTCGGGCGGCAGCCTGAGCGTGGCCGTGGCCCCCGGCAACGGTGCGAGCGCCAGCGGGCGCAGGGTGGCGGCCCGGTCGGCGTCCACCCGGGCGAGTGCCCGCACCCGCAGGCCCGGACGGGCCGCGAGCTTCGCGAGGTTGGCGGTGTGCGCCAGGTCCGGGTGGCGGTTGGCGGCGACCAGCCGGATCAGGGGGCCGCGCGCCCGCCCCGTCACCGGGTCGAGCTCGCGGGCGAGCACGCTGTCGGCGTCGGCACCGAGGACGACCAGGTCGCAGCCGACGGGCCGACGAACTCGCTCGGTCCGCTCCGGATCCGCGAGCGGGCCGTCGGCGAGGCGCTCGGCCACGGCCTCGGCCAGCGGTCTGGCGAACAGCGCCGCCAGGGGGCCCGAGCCCCAGTCCAGCCCCGCCACCGGGTTGGCGCGCACGCCACGGCCGGAGCCCAGCCGGCCGTCCGCCGAGACGGTCGCGCCCGAGATCAGCAGACCGCCCCGGGAGAGCTGCGCGTGGTCCAGCGCCGCCGCCCCCACCGAGACGGGGGCGGTGCCGGCGCCGCGGGCACGAGCCGCACCGCCCGGCTTGACGTCGGCGACCGACATCCACCGGCCGTCCTCGGTGACCAGATGGGTCACCACTCCCCCGTAGCCGGTGGCGGTCAGCACCGGCTCACGGCACACCCCGTACACCCGCAGGGCGCCGCCCGGCTGGTAGGCGCGGCGTGCGCCGCCGAGCAACGACCGGTCCACCGAGCCGGAGCGGAGCAGCGCGGTGACGAGCAGGAGCTCGCGCAGCGCGGCGGCCAGATCCGCGGTGCGGTGGCTGCTGTGGCGGGCGCGGGCGCCGCGCAGCCCGCGGACCGCGCGCAGGGCGGCGGCCTCCGCGCGGTGCAGATCGGCCAGCCGGGCGGTGTGGGCCGCGCGCAGCAGCTCGGCCTGCGCGACGGCCCCGGCCCCGGGCACGCCCGCGGCGAGGGCGGCCGCGGCGGCGGCCCACAGCTCGGCGGCGGCCGCGGTCTGGGCGGACGTCGGCTCGACGACGTCCGGCTCCGGCGCCTGCTCCCTGGCTGGCGCGGCGGTCACCTGGGCGGCCTCGAGCCGGCCACCGTCGGCCTGCGCGTCGTCGGGTGCGCCCGGTTCGCCCGGTGTGGCGCCGTCGGCGGCCGGTGGGTCGGCGATCGGGCAGCAGCCGAGCACCGCCGCCCGGTGCAGGCAGCGCGGCGCGAGCAGGCAACCGCACCGCGCCTGCCCCTCCTCGGTGACCACGCCGGTGGGGCCGGGCACCAGGGTGACCAGGGCGTCCTCGCCGCACCGGACGGTGACACCCGGGCCGTCGGGAGCGGGCTCGACGGGCAGCGCGGCGTACTGCCCGATCGCCGCGTCGAGCTTCCTGCGCAGCCGGGACGTCAGCAGCTCGACCGTGGCTGCCAACAGTTCGGGTGCGACGGGGGGCAGTTGGAGGTCATCGGTGGCGGTCATCGGGTTTCTCCACGCAGGCGCTCGCCCACCCAGCGGGCGAGGGCGAGGGGGCTGAGGGCGGCCACCGGCATGCCGGCGGCGACGAGCTGACGGGCGATCGGCACCGAGTAGCGCGGGGTGCCACGGTCGTCCAGCGCCGCGCAGCCCAGCAGGTGCACCCCGGAGGAGGCCAGCGCCCGGACCTCGCCGAGCAGGCCGCCCAGGGGGTAACCCTCCTCGAAGTCGCTGACGACCACCACGAGGGTCCGGCTGGGCACGGTGACCAGCGATCGGGCGTGGGCGAGCGCGGCGGCGATGTGGGTGCCGCCGCCGACCCGGACCTCCAGCAACAGCGACAGCGGGTCGCGGACCCGGTCGGTGAGGTCGGCGATCTGGGTCGAGAAGGCCAGGAAGTGCGTGGACAGGGTCGGCACGCCGCCCAGTACCGCCGCGGTGAGGGCGGACCAGATGACCGAGGCCTCCATCGATCCGGAGACGTCGACCACCAGGATCAGCCGCCAGTCGGCCTCCCGTCGCGAGCGGGTGCTGAACACCGGCTGCTCCGGCACGACGACCGTCCGGCCGTCCGTGAGGCGCCGGGTGTGGGCCAGGTTGGCCCGCAGGGTGCGCGGCAGGTCGATCCGGCCTCCCGGACGGCGGGTCGGCCGCGCGCTGGCCAGGCCGGTCAGGGCGGGGCGCAGCCTGGTGGCGAGCTCGCGGGCGAGTTCGTCGACCAGGCGGCGCACCAGTGGACGCAGCCGCTCGAGCTGGTGCTCGGGCATGCCGCCGGCCAGGTTGAGCACGGAGGTCAGCAGTTCCATCGAGGGGCGGACGGACGTCGGGTCGAGCTCGGCGAGCACGTCGGTGCGGCCCGAGTCCACGGCGGCGGCGAGCACTTCCTCACGGACGTCCGCGCCGAACAGCGCCTCGAGTTCCTTCGACCACTCGCGGGCGGTGGGGAAGGACTCCTGCTGACCGCCACCGGCGCCGGACCCGCCGCCGAGGTCGGCGGAGCCCTCGCCGCGGCCCGCGCCGTAGAGCTCGTCCAGGGCCTGCGCGTAGCGGCGGGCGCCCGCGGGCAGGCGCTCCGGTTCCCGGCCGAGCAGCAGTCGCCAGCGGTCGGCCGTCGGGAGTCGCCGCGGTGCGGCGGTACCCGCGGGCCAGGCCGGCTCGGCCGTGGCGAGTGGGGCGGGCGCGGCCTGGGTGGGCTCGGCCGCCGCCCCGGCTGCCGGGGCTCCGGTCCCGACCGGGGTGGTGCCCGGCAGACCGAGGGCCGCGAGGGCCTCGGCGGCGGCGCTGTCCGCCGCCGTCCACAGGGCGATCAACTCGGCCGGTGCCGCGAGCGTCAGATCGAGGCGCTCGCCGAGGTGTTCGGTGACGGTGTCCAGCAGCCGCCCGCGCCCGGTGGGGCTGAGCGCGTCGAAGCCGGCCCGCAGCGCGGGCAACCGCCGCAGGAACGCGCGGTCGGGCAGGACGTCGATCCGCTCGAGCAGCGGGCCGAGGGCACCGGGCGCGTACTGCAGCAGCGGGCCCGCGGCCGTCAGCAGCCCGGCCAGCAGCCGGGCGAGCCGGCGCCGGCCCTCGGGGTCGGCTGCCGAGTCGACCCAGCCCGCCGCCCGGGCGCCGAGCTGGTCGGCGGTGTCCAGGTCGAGCAGGACGCGGCACGCGAGGGCCGCGCCCTGGAGGAGCGGTGAGCCCGTCCGGGCCAGGGCGGCGAGCGCGTCCTCCATGCGCAGCCCGAGCCGGTCCTCGCCGGCCCGGGTGGCGAGGGCGACCAGGGCGGCGGCGTCCGCCGGGTCCTCGCTGCCGGCGAGGCCGGGCAGGCCGCGGACGGCCGCGTCCAGCAGGGTGCCGGCCAGTTCGGTGGCCCGGGCCCGGCTGTGCTCGGTGGTGCCGGGCAGGTGGGCGACCCGCAGTGCCTCCAACAGGTCCAGCGCGTCGAGGAGTTCGGGCAGGGTCGCCGAGACGGGCAGCAGCCTCTCGGCCTCGGCCAGGTACTCGGCCACCAGGGCCGGCAGGTCACAACGGGCGGCGGCGCGCAGCCCGTCGAGCAGCTGGACGCAGGTCGGCCCGCCGTCCGCGGCCTGGCCGCGCGCGGTCTGGCGCAGGGTGCCGGCGGCGGCGAGCTCGGCGGTGACCCCGCGCACGCCGGCCAGGTCGAGCCGGGCGGCCACGGACGGGGTCCAGGCCATCCGCCAACGGGTGGTCAGCGCGGAGGCGTCACCCGTGCCGGACACCTCCAGTGCCCTGCCGTAGCCGACACCCAGGACGGCGAGTCGCTGCAGCAGCACCTCGCGGCGCCCGTCCAGCGCGGAGCGCAGCGGGTCGAGCCGCAGCTCGCGGGAGTCGGGGTCGTCCGGGCTGGGCAGGCGCAGGGCCACGAGTTCGGACTCCATCGACGGGCCGAGGCCGGAGCGCGGGGTGCCGGGGGCGAGCCGGCCGCGGTCGGCGCCGACCAGCACGGTCCCGAGGGCCTTGGCGAGAGCCCGGCCGCGGCCGAGCGGCTCGCCCTGCCCGAGGACGGCCGCGACCGCCTCCAGGAGTTCGCCACGGCCGGGGGCCGGCAGGCCGCGCAGCCGGGCGAGATCGCAGGCCAGTCGCAGGGTCTCGGCGGCCTCGCCGGTGCCGGCCGGATGTCCGGCCGCGCGCAGCTCGCGGCATACCTCGGTGATCGCCCGGGCCGCCGCCTCGTGGAGCTGCCGCGGATCGCCCTGTGCGGTGAGCACGGCCTGCTGCCACCGCGGGTCGCGGATGCCCGCCGGGTAACCGGACCGGGCGTCGAGGAGATCGAAGGTGTACGGGACGAGGGAGGTGACCGGTCCGCCGTCGGCCGGCGCCGGCGCGGTGGACGGGACCTCGGCCGGCGGCTCCGCGCGGAGCGCGGGGGTGTGGAAGGCGCCGACGACCGCGGCGACGCGGGCCCCGCCGGCCGCTGCCCGGCCGATCACCCGGCGCATGTGCGCCTCGCGGGCGAGATCCTCGGCGGGCACTCCGGCCCGCCCGGCGGAGTCCCGGCGCAGCGCCCAGCCGACGGCCAGCGCGGCGCGGCGTACCGCCTCCGGGGTGCTGCCGGGGGCCCGCACCTCGACCGAGCGGTCCCACAGGTCGTCACCGTCGCGACCGGTGCCGGCAGCCCGGAGGGCGTCCGCGTACCCGGTGCCGGTGGGGCGTTCGCCGGCGTCGGTGTCCGGGCCCGGCGCGGTCCAGCCCTTGTCGGCGAGCGGCAGGTCGCAGCAGACCACCTCGACGCCGTGCTCGCGGGCCCAGCGGATCGCGGCGAGCTCGGGCGAGAAGTCGGCGAACGGGTAGAAGCCGAGCCGTCCGTCACCGTCCGCCCCGGCGAGGGCGACCGGGGCCAGTGTGCCGGGGTCGGCGAGGTGCGGGAGCCACCGCTGGAAGTCGGCCGGCAGTTCCACGCAGAGCACCCGTGGGGCGGCCTCGTCGAGCAGCGCCGGCAGCACGGCGGCCAGGGCCGGGCTGTGGTGCCGGACGCCGATCAGGTACGGCCGTGCGCAGGTGGCGAGCGACTCGACCGCCTGGCGCGGATCGGCCGGGTCCGGGGAGGTACGGAGGTCGGTCAACGCAGGTTCTCCCGCAGGTCCCACAGGCGGCGCCACAGGGCCGAGCCGTCCTCGGCGCGGCGGCGCACCGGTCCGTCCCAGTAGCCCAACAGGCGGGCGTGGTCGGCCGGGTCGTCCTTGCGGACCGCGCCGAGCAGGTGGCCGGGGACGAGGTCGAGGGCGTCGCCGCCGGGCAGGTAGGCGCGGGCCAGACCGAGCGAGGCGGCGACGTGGACGGCCTCGGCGGTGGACATCACCGTGCCGGGCCGCTCGACGTCCCAGCCCTCGGCCGAGCGGCCGGTGCGCAGGTCACGGAAGACGGTGACCAGGACGTCGAGCACCGCGTCGTCCACGCCGAAGGCGGCCCCCGCGCGCCGCACGGCAGCGGTGGCCTGGGTGCGGACCAGCCGCGTCTCGGCGTCCGCGTCGGCGATCGGGTGCACCGTCTCGAAGTTGAAGCGCCGCTTGAGGGCCGCGGACATCTCCGACACGCCGCGGTCGCGCAGGTTGGCGGTGGCGATCACGGTGAAGCCGGGTACGGCGGCGACCGTGGCCCCGGGGGTGCCGGCGAGCTCCGGCACGCTCACCCGCCGGTCGGAGAGGATCGACACCAGGGCGTCCTGCACCTCCGGCAGGCAGCGGGTGACCTCCTCGATCCGGGCGACCTTGCCGCTGCGCATCGCGGTCATCACGGGCGAGGCGACCAGCGCCTGCGGGGTGGGGCCCTGGGCGAGCAGCAGCGCGTAGTTCCAGCCGTAGCGGAAGGCGTCCTCGGTGGTGCCGGCGGTGCCCTGCACGGTCAGCTCGCTCGTGCCGCTCACCGCCACCGACAGCAGCTCGGAGAGCATCGACTTGGCGGTGCCGGGCTCACCGACCAGCAACAGGCCGCGTTCACCGGCCAGGGTGACCACGCAGCGCTCCACCAGGGCGCGCTCACCGACGAACTTCGGCGCGACGACCAGCTTCGCCGGCAGCGCGCCGGCCTTGCGGCGCTTGGGCGGCAGGGTGAGCGCCTCGCCGTCGCTGCCGCACACGAAGGTCACCACCGCGCTCGGGGTCAGCGCCCAGCCGGGCGGGCGGGGGCCGTCGTCGTACGCGGCGAGGAAGGCGAGTTCCGCCGCGTGGCGCTCCTCGGCCGGCGGGATCTGCCGGGCCTGCGGGGCTGTCTGATCGGTCGTGGGGCTCATGGTGTCGGTCCTTGGATCCGTCGGAGAAGGGGTCGGGGGCAACCGGGTGCGGCACGGCGACGTCGCGCCCCGGAGCGGTCGAGAAGGGGGCCCGGCTGGACGGCCGGGTGGAAGGCGGGGCAGGCCGGCGCCGGCCCGCCCCGGTCGTGGCGTCAGCGGCGCCGGCCGCGGCGGGCCCTGGGCGTCTTCAGCTCCTCGAAGCGCGGCAGGTCACCGTCGAGCACGCGCTGCCAGGCCCGGCGGTACAGCCCGGCCGCGCTCTCGGCGGGCAGCAGCACGCCCAGCGCGGTGCTGCCGCCGCCGAGCAGCGGGAGCTTCCAGGTCTCCAGCGGCAGGTGCGGGCCGCGCTGCTCGGTCCAGCCGCCGGGCAGGAAGAGCGTCCGCCCGGCCCGGGTGCGGGTGGCCCGCACGACCAGGTCGCTCGCCGCGAGCTCGGCCCGGGCGGCCTTGAGCCGGGCCGGCCGCCAGCCGGTCCAGCGGGCGGTGTTGCGGTCGGTCGGGTCGGGCATGGCCAGCAGCATCAGGTAGAGCGCGGCGGCGTCCGCGCCGAGCCCGTGCCGCTCGGAGGCGTCCGCGACCAGGTCGGGCACCGAACGCGACGGGTCCTGCGGCCACCAGGTGCCGTCCGGGCCGCGCTCGCCGGCCACCGGGTCGCCCGGGTCGCCGAGCAGTGCCTCGTAGCCGGGCGACCTGACCGCCTCGAGGGCGGCCTCGGCCGGGAAGGGCTCGGCCGCGTTCTCCCGCAGCGCGGGCAGGTACGGGTCCTCGCCGGCCGGACCCAGCAGGGCCGTGCGGATGGCGGGGGCGGGCCGGCTGTCATGGGTGGCCATGACGATCGCGCCGTACCGCTCGTAGCCCTCGCCGACCTCGCTCGGCGCGCCGGCCACCTTGCGGAAGTGCGGCAGGCTGACGTACCGGCCCAGGTCGAGCATCAGCCCGGGACGGGCGAGCCGGGCGCGGACGGCGGCCAGCGTGACGGGCAGTGAGGCGCGCAGCGGATCGCCCGCGGGCAGTCGGTGGGCGAGCCAACCGGCCATCGCCACCGCGCCGACCAGGCTGGCGGCGGTGAACCCGGTGCGCGACTCCACCGGCACCGCCCGGTCGCCGCGGACCGTCCAGTCCAGGTCCTCGGTCAGCTCCGGGGCGGCGGCCGGGTCCAGCACCGCGGTCAGCGCCGAGCGGGCCGGCCAGGAGGTGCGGACCGCGCGGACGGCCTCCGCCAGCAGCGCCTCCGGGACGGCGGTCCGGCGGCCCACCCGCTCGTTCCACACCCGCGCGGCCGCGGCCACGTCCGGGCCCTCGGTCCACAGCAGCGCCGCCTCGGCCGGCAGCAGCGCGGCGAGCAGCGTGCGACGGGTCTCGGCGTCGAGGTCGCGCAGCTCGTCCCGGGCGACGGCCGCGTCCGCGACCTTGAGCCCGAGCAGGGCCCGGGTCTGCGGCGGCAGGAAGTTGCGCTCCCGCCCGTCGACGTGCGGCATACCGGCGACCACCAGCGCGGCCATGGTGCCGGTGACGCCGGTGAGTTCGGCGAAGCGCGCGGCGGCCCGGGGGAACCACGGCGCCGGCTCGCGCCCGGCCGCGTACGCCAGCAGCGCGGCCGCCCGGTCGTCCGGCCCGGCGCCGGTGAGTGGTGCGCTGGACAGCAGGCTGTACAGCGCGGGCACCGTGAACTGCCCGGCCGGGTCGTGGAAGAGCGCGTGGGACTCGGTGTCGCCGTTGGCCGCCACCGTCCCGTCGAGGAACAGCAGGAACGCGCCGCCGCCGAGCGGCAGCAGCATGGTGCGGTCGCCGCGCCGTACCGTGCCGTCGCGGGCGGTGAGGTGACGGCCCGCCACCCGCAGCCGGACGCTGCGCCAGCGGGCGGTGCCCGCCGTACTGGTGAGCCCCAGCCCGGCCAGCACCTCGAACAGGCCCCGCAGTGCGGCCCGGGCCTCGGGCACGGTCGTGGCCGACACCGCCCGCAGCGCGGTCGCCTCGGGCAGCGCGGGCAGCAGCCGCCAGGAGACGCACTCGTGGGGCGGGTTGGTCGCGTCCAGGTGCACCGTGCCGGCCGGTGCGGCCTCGGTGGCGAGGTCGGCGGCGCGGGCGAGGAAGTGCAGCTGCCCGGCCGCCGAGCGGCTCTGCCGCCCGTAGTGCCAGGGGAGGACGCCGAGGCCGGCCAGCGCCGGACGCAACTGGACGTCGTCGGGGCCGGGCGCCTCCGCCTCGGGTGCGGCCCCGCCGGAGAGCTCCAGCTCCAGGCGCCGGGAGACGGCGGTCAGCTGCTCCCGGGGGCCGAGGGCGAAGCGCGCCACGCCGGCGATGCCGGCCACCAGGGCGTCCGCGGTGACCTGTGGCAGCAGCGCGCGGACCCGGGCGATCAGCTCCTCGGGGCGCCGCGGGTCGGTTTCGGCGGCGGCCTCGAGCAGGGCGGTGGCCGTCTCGCCGTCCAGCTGCCGCAGCGCCGCGGAGCCCTGCGGGTCGCGCGGCCGCAGGTGGTGCCAGTAGCGCAGTGGCGGCAGGATCAGCGTGCCCTCGGCGAACGCGCCGGGGACGCCGTCGGTGCGGGCGGTGGTGGTGGTCACGCCGTCCGGGTCGACCAGCCGGATGCCGTAGACGCCGTCCTGGACGACCGCGTGCGGCCGGTCCGCGCCGGGGAACTGCACGATCGCCAGCGGCCGGTTCTGGTGCGCGGGCAGGGTGACGCCGCGTCCACCGAGGTCCTCGACGCGCTTGGAGCCGTCGGGCAGCACGACCGTGCGCCAGCCGAGGACGCCGTCCACCGGCACGCCGGCCGGGGAGGGCACGGCGTCCGGCGCCGGCCTCACCCAGCCGCTCCCGAACGTGCTGCCCGCCGGGGCGTCGTGCAGCGCGTCGGCGAGGAAGGCCGGCAGGGACGCGCGGCCGACCGTGTCGGTCGCCGGGTCGTACTCCCTCCAGGTGTACGACCGCGAGCTGCCGTCCGAGTCGGCCCAGACCCAGTACGCACGGCCGTCGCCGATGACGCTGCGCTCGGCGGGCAGGGCGGTGTCCCCCACGTGCACGATGCCGTGGCCACCGGTGCGGCCGCCGCCGGGCAGCGGCAGGCCGTGGGTGGTCATCGAGCCCAGCCACGTCGTGCGGGTGCCGCGCCGGGCGGTGCCCTCCGGCATGGTGAACACCTGGTCGGCCGCGGTGTGCCAGTAGCCGAGGCAGCGTTGGGCGTTGGCCCGCGACCGCCACTGGACGAGCAGCGAGCCGTCCACGTAGTGGTAGCCGGCCTCGACCGCGTCGCCGGCGGGTATCCGCAGGTCGTGGGTGAGCACCGGGCCGTCGGCGCCGAGCACCCGGACCTGCGAGGGGCCGGCCGCGATCAGCTCCGGCCAGGCGTCCGCGACGACGATCTCGTCGACGTCCTTGCGGGGTACGAGCTCACCGGCGGCCGCCTCCCAGGCCGGCCAGGACAGCTCGTCGAGCAGGCCCGCCCGCAGCGTGCGCGTCATCACCTGCGCCACGTCGATGGCGGCCGCGGCCCGGACCTGCTCCTCGGCGAGCACCAGGACCTCGCCGGGCACCCAACCGAGCGTGCGGAACGCGCCCGTGCACTCGGGCAGGCCCGCGGCGAAGGACCGGCGGGCCACCTCGGCCATCCACTCGGCGAGCATCGGCCGGCCGCCGGGCGAGCGGGCGAGCGTCGCCAGGGCGTGCTTCCCCGCCGCGTCGTCGGAGAGCCGGTTGACGCCCCGCCCGAACGCGGGCCGGAACCGCGGATCGGCCTCCAACGCCACCAGGTCGCGCCGCTCCTCCTCCAGCGCCCACTGCTCCAACCGCAGCCCGGCGTTCGAGCCCGGGTCGGCGACCGGCACGCCCAGGGCGAGCAGTTGGTCCAGCAGGTCGACATCGGCCTCGGTGAAAGCCACCGCGCTGCCGGCCGCCTCGTGCTCGGCGCGCAGCCGCTCGGCCATCCGCTCGACGAGCGGGTGGAGCGCGGGGATACGGGCGCGGCCACCCCAACGGTTGCCGCGCCAGGCGAGGAAACGCTCGAACCAGCCGGCGGTGCCGTCGGCGGGACGCTCCTGCCGCGGCAGCGTCTCGTCCCACAGGCCCGCCAACGCCCCGGACTCCTCCAGGACCTCCAGCCAGAAGGCCGGCAGGTCCGCCTCGTGGGAGGACGGCATCAGCTCGAGCAGGCGGCCGCGCACGGCCGCATCGTGCCGGGCCAGCGTCACCAGGGCCGCGCGGTGGCGCTGCCACCAGCCGGCCGCGGCGCGCAGCGTGGCGGGCAGGGCGAGAAGCTCGGTGAGGTAGTCGCCCTCGGCGCTCCCCACGTCGGCTCCGGCGGCGCGGGCCAGGCGGCGCAGATCAGTGGCCATCACGGCGGACGGCTCCAGACCGCCCGCGGTGCGACGCACGCACAGCCGGCGGAACCGCTCGAACGCCTCCTCGGCCGGCACCCGTGCGCTCAGCTCCTTGGCGTACCCGGAGAGCACCTTGACGGGCAGTGCGCCGGCCAGGGCGAACTCGAGGAAGACCGCGTCGAGCCGCTGTTCGTCCAGCGCGAGGCCGTGCTGGGCCTCGGCCTTGCGGGCCCGGGTGAACATCTGTGCGGCGAACTGGGCGTTCTCGACGCCGAGGAACACCCGGCCGGCCTGCTCGTAGAAGGTCGGCAGGAAGTGCGGCACGGCGGCGGCCAGCCGCTCGGCGATCGCCTGGTAGGCCTCCAGGGCGGCCTTCGGCTTCGAGGCGGCCTGCCGCGCGACGCGCTCCAGCTCCGGCAGGATGCCCAGGGCGTGGTGGCCGTCCTCCGGATGGTGGGCGAGCACCCACTCGGGGAAGCCCAGGGCCTGGCGCAGTCCGAGGCCGACCTCGACCGGTTCGGCGTCCGGCCGCAGGCCGAGGAAGCCGGCCACCTGGTCCTCGGCGGCGCCCAGCTCGGCTGGCACGAGGCGCACCACGACCCGTCCTTCCAGGCCGGGGTGGCGGTAGGTGCGGGCGGTCAGCGGGACGGCGCGCTCGCCGCCGCCCTTCGTCCCCGGTGCCAGCACGGCGCCGGCCCGCAGCAGCTGCGCGGCCCGATCCTCGGTCATCGTCGTTCCCATCCCGGTGTCCTTGCACTCGCTCATGCGCTCTTGCTCTCCTCGACCGTGCGGCCCGCGTACAGCGCGGCGGCCATGCGTATCCCCTCCGACCAGGCGACCGGGCCGACCTCACGCAGGGTCAGCAGTCGGCCCTCGCCGTCCCGCCAGCTCAGCGGGCCGGTCCGCGCGTCACCGTCCCAGTACGGCTCGCCGATCCACACCGTCGGTTCGACCGTCCGCCCGCCGTCCCGGACCCGTGCCGTGGCGTGGCTGCCGGAGACGCGGTAGCCGAGCGAGGTGGCGCGGGCGGCCAGAGCGAACCGCGAGGAGAACCGTCCGCCGGCGAACTCCTTCGTCTCGGTGGCCTTCTCCGGCAGGTCCGCCGGCTTGTGCCAGGTCGCCCGGTGGATCTGGTCCACGCCCTGCACGACGCCGAGTTCGGCGGCGAACTCCCGCAGGTCGTCCAGGTCCTCCAGCAGCACGGGGTGCGGCAGCGTCACCACGGTGGGGCGGACGCGGACCGTCTCGCCGTCCAGGTTCACCAGCCGCAGTTCGCCGTCGACGGTCGCGTCGCGCAGGAGGCCCACCTCCTGCTCGCCCCCGTCCTCGCCCCCGCCGACGACCACCAGGTCACGCAGCGCGGCCTGCCAGGCCTCGTCCGGCCATACCCGGGCCAGCAGACCGGTCGGCACCGGCAGCGAGGACACCATCCAGGCGTCCACCTGCTCCCGGCAGGACACCGCGTGACGATCCAGCCAGGCCGCGAAGCGGCGCAGCCGGTCCGTCTCGGGATGCTCCCGCACCGCCTTCGGCAGGGACTTCAACTGCCTGCCGGCGGAGCGGCCGGCCGTCGACCGGGCCGTCACCCTGCCCTCCACCAAGGCGACCTCGTACCCGTCGCCCGCCGCCAGCCAACCCATAACGGCTCCCACCTCGTGCTCTACATGCCGTCAGAAAACGCGCAGCCCAAAGGGGTACGAACACCCTCCGTCTGCGGTGATGTCGGAAACCTAGCGGCCCCCACGGACAGCTCCGTCCCGCCGCCCGCTGCCAGGGGTCACCGGCAGGCCCGTGCGCCGCGTTGCCGGAGGTGCCCCCGGACCGGGACCGGACCGCGTCACCCGGAGTCGCCCGGGGTGCCCCGGGCCCGGCGCACATGCCTCGTCGCTGCACGTACCAGACCCGGGCGGCGCCACGGCTGGGCACCACGGGCCGGCCCGATGGTGTGTCGCATCTCACGTCACCGCAGCGGCACGGCCGGTTCCCGCGGGGTCGCGGACCTCCCCCGGCGCGGGCCGGACGGAGTCGTCGGGAGCGGGAAAGACCGAGCCGGTGGTCACCCCCGTGGGGCGACCACCGGCGAACGGTGCGGTTCTCGGACTTCAGCCGGGGAGCGGCTCAGGGCACCGTCACGCCCCGCAGGACGACCGGACCGAGAGTCGGGTCGAGCTCCTTGGCCTGGGAGACACCGGGCGGGGTGATCGTGTCCAGCACCTTCGGCACGGAGTTCGGGTCGACCGAGCAGATCGCCGCGGTGTCCCCGCTCGGGCACACGCCGAAGGTGTAGGGCTGCGCCGTCGCGGTGAACGCCCGTGCCTGGTCCGGGCTGTAGCCGTCCTGGCCGGTCAGCGCGAGGGTGAAGGTCCACCCGCTGGTCGGCGTGCCGAACGTCGACCGGGGCAGCGCGACGGTGATCGTGTCGTCGGCGGGCGAGGCGACCACGGCGGTCGGCGTGCCGATCCGGTTGCCACCCGCGTCGACCCACACCGGTGGGGCGAAGCCCTGCACCTCCAGGCGCTCGCTCCAGGCGTCGGCCGGTGCGATGGAGTAGTTGCGGGAGGCGTACGCCGGGGCCGTCGAGGTGGAGCCGGCGGCGGGGTCGTGCACGTAGACGTCGAGCAGTTGCAGGCCCATGGCGCTGCCGAACTCCGGGGTCAGCGACTTCAGCGTGGTGCGCAGGTAGACCGTGCCGCCATCGGTGATCACCTGGAAGCGTGTCAGGTCGAAGGAGCCCGGCACGAACGACGCGGCGGTCGGGTACTGGTAGCCGCCCGGCCCGTTGTCGTCGCCGGTCGGGTCGGCGACGTCGAGCACGGTCGTCCCGCCGACGACGTCGCCGAGCACCGAGGTCTGCGCGTAGCCGGTCGCGCCGGCGGCCGTGGTCGCGCCGACGGTGATCTCGTTCGTGCCGAACCCGGTGCCGACCCGGGCCGAGAACGCGCCGGTGGGACCGGCCTGCGTGGTCACCGTGGCCGCGGCCGCGCCCGTGGCGGTGTCGTCGGAGCCGACCACGACGGTCGCGCCCGGCGTGGTGGTGCCGGTGACCGTGGTCGTCGCGCCGGTGACGGTCGTGCCGCCGGTCGGTGCGGTCAGCGTGACGGAGGCTGCCGCCGGGGCCTGGTGGGTGACGTAGCGGGAGGTGGTGAGCGACGGCCGGTCGAGCGTCCGGTTGGCGCCCAGGTCCGTGATCAGGCGCAGTTCCTGTGCCTGCGCCCAGGTCAGTGGCGATGCCGAGCCGGCTGCCCGGCCGTCGGTGAAGCCGATGGACGCGGTGCTCGGGCCACTGCCGTAGGGGGACGCGGGCAGGTCGGGGTCCTCCCAGACCTGTTCCGGGACCAGGCCCACACCCGAAGCGGACCCGATCATGGAGGAGAGCAGCGCGGCGGCGGTCGCCTCGTCACCGGCGGCGATGGCGGACTCGGCGCGCTCCCCGGAGAGCACCGGCCACAGGTGCCCGGTTCCGGTGTCGGTGGTCGGCCAGGGCTGCCCCGCGGTCGAGCAGGGGATCTGGCTGTGGGAGGTGGAGCAGTCACCGTAGCCGTCCGCGCTGCCCGCGCTCGCGGCGTTGCCGTAGCGGTAGTAGCCGACACCGGAGGGGGTCCGCACCGCCAGCTGCCGGTCCAGCACGCCCAGCGAGTTGGTGAACACGGGGTCGCTCGGCGGGAGTTCACCGAGCCGGACCAGCTCCTGGAAACCCCCGTCGACGACCGTGCGCTGGTCCAGGGTCGGCCCGCCGTTGCCCAGGTTGTAGCTGATCGCGGCGTTCGGGTCACCGGTCTTCGACAGCCGGATGAAGTACGGGGACGTGCTGTCCGGGCCGCTCGAGGTGACGGTCCAGTCCTTGACGTCGCGTTGGAAGTCGTCCGCGGTGGCCTGGTAGAGCTGGGCGTCGGCGTGGTCGCCGTGCCGCTGGGCGATCGCCGAGGCAGCGGTCAGGCCCGCGATCTCGGCGGCGATGGTCGAGGGTGAGTACCCCGGCTGCTCCTCCCAGCGTTCGACGCCGTAGGACGGGCCGTGCGAGACCAGGAAGTCGGCGGCGGGCTTGATGTGCTGGGACCACAGCGCGTTGTCGGCGGTGAGGCCGCTGAGGTAGGCCATCAGGATCGGGTAGGCGGTCTCGTCGAGCTGGTCGCCACCCGTGTCCGGCGCGGGCTCTCCGTTGACCAGCGAGTTGCGTGGCAGCTCACCGGTGGGCAGCTGCTGCCGGTCGAACAGGAACAGCGTCGCCGCTCGGGCGGTGGCGGTGTCGCCGTCCGCCAGCAGGCCGGTGAACGCCTCGTACAGGTCGCGGCCGAACACCTCGCGGTAGGAGCCGTAGTAGACCGGCTTCCCGCCGACCAGGGTGCCCGCGTCCACGGCCTGGCCCCACGGGGAGGCCAGCGAGGCGACGATGGCACCCGGATACGTCTTGTCCTCACTGGACTTGATGACGTTGGCGTCGAGGTAGTAGGTCGAGCGGACGGTGGCGGCGGGGATGCCCGGCACCGACGCCGGCGGGCGCTTCAGCGTGTCGTCGTACGCCTGCCAGGTACCGGCGTAGGCGTCGCGCACGGCGGCGAACGGCGTGCGGAGGGACGCGGCTGCCGTGCGCACGGCCTGGGCCTGGGTCCGGCCGAAGCCGAGGGAGAGGGTGAAGTCCTGCCCGTGCCTGGGAGTGACGTCCTCGGTCGCGACGATGTGGCCGTTCGGCGCGGAGGCGCCCGGGGTCAGGGAGTGCACGGTGTCGAGGCTGGTGAGCCCGTCCCCGCTGGTGCCCGCGTAGCCGACGGCGGCCTTGCCCGCGGAGGTGGCGGTCAACGCCATGAAGGTCGGGACGGCGTAGCCGCGGTTGGCCGCCTCGGTCGTGGTGTTGGTGCTGTAGACGACCGGGGTTCCGGAGTTCGCGTCCACGACGCCGGTGTTCGCGCCCGCGTTGTCGGTGCCCCCTCCGCCGTCGCCGTTCACGTGGGCGTCGAGCCGCGCGTACACCCGCAGCGCGTGCACGTCGGTGGAGCTGCCCGGAAGCGCGCTGAGCCGGGTGTTCATCAGCACGGTGTCGCGCGCGGGGTCGGTGAGGTAGGTGGTCTGCAGCTGGAAGCCGTGCTTGGCGTCGGTGGAGGTGACCACGCAGGTCATGCCCGAGTCCTCGGCCCGCACGGTGTAGCTCATGTCGCGGGTCTGCGCGTCGGTGAAGGACGAGCCGTCGGTGACGAGGTACTGCAGTGTCCGCACGTCGGTGTTGTCGACGGTCGGCTCGTACACGTCGGACAGCACGCCGTCGGCGACGGTGTACCAGACCTTGGACGTGGTGTTGCGGGCGGTGCCCAGGCAGTCCTTGCGTGCCAGGTCGAAGGTGGAGGCGGTGCCCGGCCGTCCGGACGCGCCGCCGGTGCCGGCGCGGGCGGCCCCGGCACCGGTGGCGAGCAGCGCACAGACCATCGCCGAGGCGAGCGTCGCGGTGCGCCAAGAGGGTCGTGCCTGTCGGACCAGGGGTGATCTCGACGTCCCGCTCCCGGGATCGCCGCGCCGTAACCGTGCTGACGGCCGGGTCCGGGGTTGGGGCCGGGCGAGCGCCGGTACCGTCGCGGAGGCGCGACGCGGCGCACGTAGCTTGAACACCATGAGCTCCTGCGGGGCGTGGTGAACGGTGGGGCGGCGCTCCCTGGCCCCGGCAAGGGCGCGGCGACCGCCATGGCTTGACGGTGTGCAGTAATGTGGCAGCAAGCGCGGCTTAACCTAGTTGACACAGATGGCACCTGACTAGCCTTGAGCGACCACTTCTTGGCCGCATGTCGGCTGCGCCGCCAATCGCAGAAGTGGGCCAGGAGGCCAGCACGGTCCGTCCGACGGCCATCGAGCCGCGGCGGAGTGGTTTCGAGAAGTGAACTGAGTGACCCCGGGATGGCTCCTCCCCGCGAGGCCCATTGCCAGGACCCGAATGGAGCACGCCCCACGGGGAGCGGCCACTCGCGCCCGGGACCTCGGGGACCCGAGCGGACGAACACCGGGTGGCGGCGGGAAGTGACCTTCGTAGGCTGTTGACGTCAGCCAACGGGCCTGCTGTTCCGAAGCCCGGTCCCCTGTGCTCTCAAAGGAGAGATGCCATGACCGCTTCCGCTGCCTCCGGGGCCTCCCGACGTTCCGGGACCGATGTCGCCGGGTTCACGGCCTCGCCGCAGCTCACCCGGGCCCTGCAGCAGATCGTGGTCGACCTGGTCGAACTGCACCTCCAGGGGAAGCAGGCCCACTGGAACGTGGTCGGCCACAACTTCCGGGACCTGCACCTGCAACTGGACCAGGTCGTCGACGACGCCCGGGAGGCCGCCGACACCATCGCCGAGCGCATGCGTGCTCTCGGGAGCTGCCCGGACGGCCGTTCCGACACCGTGACGGCGACCACGACCCTGCCCGGGTTCCCGGAGGGTGAGCAGAGCGTGAGCGCCGTCGTCGACCTCGTCACCGCACGCCTGCGCGTCACCGTCGACACCCTGCGCACCCACCACGACCAGGTCGACAGCGAGGATCCCTCCACGGCCGACCTGCTGCACGGGATCATCAACTCCCTGGAGAAGCACGCCTGGATGGTCAGCGCGGAGAACCGATCCGTCTGAGGCGGGCCGCTGGTCCGCCCCCGGTGGAGGTCCGTGCGGTCCTCGGTGCCGGCGGCGCCGTTGCGGCGGTTCGTCGAGCCGTCCCGGGAACTACCGGCGCAGGGCGGGCAGTTCGGCCGCGAACTCGGTGAGCAGGGCGGCGAACTCCGCCGGCCTCTCCTCCTGCGGGGCGTGGCCCGAGCCGTCGATCAGCTGGACCGCGCCGCGCCACAGCCGCGGGAGTTCGAGCGAGCGCAGGTACGCCAGGTTGACCAGTTGTTCCTCGCTGCCGTGCAGGATGGCCAGGGGCTGCGGCATGGCGCGGGCAATCGCCAGCTCGTCCGCGAACGCGCCGGCCGCCAGGCTCGCCGCCAGCCCGGCGCGGGCGGCGGGGGCGGTGGCCAGGATGTCCTGTGCCGCCGCGTCGAGCGGCAACGCCGACCCCGGTGCGAGCTGACTCGCCGCATAGGCCCGTGCCTCGTCGGGGCCCACCTGTTCGCTGAATCCCACGCTCATCGCCGGGTGCGGCAGGAACGCCTCGCCCATCGCGGCCGGCGTCGACATCGGCGGCGTGCCGAACACCGCGAGCCCGGCCGCGTCGGGCAGGAGCGGTGCGGCTTCCAGAGCGATGTGACCGCCGAGGCTCCAGCCCACCAGCAGGGCGCCCGTGGCGCCCACGGCCCGGGCGAAGCCGGCCAGCGCCCCTGCGTAGAACGGAAGTGAGTAGGCGTCGGCGGTGGCGGCGCGGGCGGAGGCTCCGTGACCGGGAAGATCCAGCGCCAGGCAACGGAAGCGCTTCCCGAACGGGCCGTCCAGCAGCTGTTGCCAGGTCCGCGAGGAGGCGGAGTTGCCGTGCACCAGGACGACCTGTCCCTCCTCTCCACTGCTCTGCCGGTAGGCGATCTCCAGGCCGTTGACCTCGACCAGGCGCTGCTGGGTCACGTGTGGGTACCTTTCCAGGAGCCTTCGGGCGGTGCTGCCAACACATGATCAGGATTTCACGCGTCCGAACGGCTCGGCAAGATCGACAAGTCCCGGGCGGCGGCCGGCGCGGCGTACCGGCCGGGCCCGGACCGGGTCAGGTCCGCAGGGACGGCGCCGGTACGACCATCACGGGGCAGTGAGCGTGGTGCAGGACGCCCTGGCTGACCGAGCCCAGCAGCATCCCGGCGAACCCACCACGGCCGCGGGTGCCGACCACCAGCGCCAGCGCGTGGGCGGACGCCTCGGACAGCACGGCGACCGGGTGACCGAGCACCACCTCGTGCGTCAACTCCACCTCGGGATAGGCCTCCAGCCGCCCGGCCGTCGCCTCCGCGAGCACCCGCCGGTACTCCTGCTCGGCGGCGTGCCGCCGCTCCGCCGTCGCCCGTCGCTCCGGCTGCCAGGCGAGGACCGCCCGCAACCCGGCCCCACGCCGCGCCGCCACGTCGAACGCGTGGTCCACGGCGAACTGCGCGCCCGGACTGCCGTCCACCCCGACGACCAGGTACGGCGGGTTCTGGGTGGCGTGCTCCGGATCACGCACCACGACCACCGGACACCTGGCGTGGGCGATCAGCGCGACGGCCGCCGACCCTGCGGAGAAGAGTTCCCGGACCGGGGTGAGCCGACGCGACCCCAGCACGACCTGGGCCGCGTCCTCCGCCTGGTCCCGCAGCACCTCGATCGGGTCCCCGTCCAACTGCCGGACCTCCACCGGCACACGGGGGCACCGCCCGGCGACGAACTGTGCCGCCTCGGCGAGCACCTGCTCCCCCGCCAGGTGGTCGAGCCGGTCCTGCTCGATCATGTCGGCGGCGGCCAGCGGCCAGGCGACGTCCCGGGTCATCAGCCGGGACGCCAGGACCAGACGCAGCGGCAGATCGCGGCGGTCCGCCTCGTCGGCGGCCCAGGCGAGCACCATCCGACTGGGGTTGTCGGGATCGACGCCGACCACGACCGGTGGAAGGCCCTCGGGGGTCATGACCCGCCCCCGCCGTTCCCGGCCACGTCCGAGCCCCCGTCGCGCGTTCGACCCGGGCCCGAGTCGCCCATGCTCGCTCTCATCACGGTCTCCTTGCTTCGAAGGTCCTCAGCTGCTCTTCAGGTCTGTGACCACGCGTTCCGCTGCCCGTTCGGGGACGACCGGGTCGGCCGGCACGCGGCCCCTGACGTGCTCGTTGCACGCTCCGTGTCGGGACCGGTCGTTCCGGGTCATGACTCCTCCTCCGGCATCCGCCGCGCCGATCCCGCCGCCCGGGGGATCGTCGACCGGTTGCCGTCTCCTGCCAGCATCCCTCCCCCCGAGCTCGCCGGCACGGGGTCCGTGCCCGCCCGTGGCCGGTTCGCGCTGGTGAGCGGGCCGGACCGGCGGGCCGGCAGGTCCTGGCATCAACCGTGCCCCGGCTCGCAGGGAGCGGGGCTGAGGTGGCTCTGGAGCCGCGCGTGGCGGAACTGGTAGACGGCTCCGACCTGCCGCAGCACCCCTCGGTGGTACGCGTCGTCGAGGAAGGCGACCGTCGCCCAGGGCAGCCGTCCGGTCAGGGGCAGCCAGATGCGGGTGAAGAGCACCCACTGGCCCCAGGCGGTCAACGCGAGGGCGTAGCAGACGGCGCCGGCGAGGCCGGCAGTGACGCCGACCATGAGCCCGGAGAGCTGGTGCCAGCTGAGTGGGCCCAGCCAGCCCTGGAAGAGGTCCGTGATCAGTGGGCCGCCGACGGTGATCGCGATGGTGAGCATCGGCATGAAGAGCAGGGCCTGGCGGATCACCGTGCCGCGGTTGATCGCCAGCAGGTCTGCCGGGGTGGCGGCGGAGCCGAGATCGAGGGGTGACTCCAGGGCGGCCATGAGCCCGAGCACCAGCCCTCCCGCCACGCCGAAGAGGAGCCCGAACAGGAACGTGTTGACCAGCATTCCCTCGATCGCCGTCGCGTCGATCCGCAGCCTCCCGTGGAGCAGGGCCTGCCCCACCATGAGCGCGGGTCCGTAGCTGGCTCCCACCACGAATCCGCCCAGGAGTCCGGCGGAGACCGAGATGCGGACCCTGCGGAAGGACGCGCCGCCGGTCCGTCGGCCACCGCCTGGCAGTCGTGGCTGCACGCAGGACGGCTCGAACGCCCTTTCGCCGAACACGACCATGATCCCGTAGATCAGCCCGAAGGCGAGGCCGACCGTCGGGCCGAACAGGAACGCGTCCGAAAGACCGGAACGCAGCACGAACGGCCCGCCGTGATCGCCGATCAGGTTCACGACCGAGGAGACGAGCCAGTCGGACACGGCCGTGACCAGGGAGCAGGCGAGGACGACGGCGAGGAGGCGCGAGAACAGACTCAGCGAGCCGGACAGTTGCCACCACGCCAGGTCCTGGCGGTCGCGCTGCTCGGGCCGGTCGAGGTGACCGGCGAGGTAGCCCAGGTAGTGCCGGGCGCGCTGCGGGTCCCACGCGCGGTGCGGGCGCGGGCCACCGGCGCTCGGCGGGGTCGGGGGTCGCCGACGGTAGACGGTCGGTACGAAGCCGGCCAGCAGGTGTTCCTCGAGGGCTTCCGGTGTCGGGAAGCGAGCGGTGTCCAGCAGGACGGCCGCGTCCTGTCCCGGGGTGTCGCTGTAGAGGGTCCGGGCGAGCAGGACCATCAGCGGGGTGCTCAGCACCGTGGCGAGGTTGGTGCTGGACCGACTGGTCGGCTGGCCGCGCAGCCCGTCCAGGACGGGATCCCACACGGTCGCGACGCGTCCGGCCCGCTCCCCCGGCGCGGTCGGGCGCGCGGTGCGCGGCAGGTAGTGGAGCAGGTCGTCCGTGGTCAGGTCGGTCAGTTCGATGCCGGCGGCCTTCCGGAGCACGTCGATCGCGGCGGCGTCGGCGAACTGCTCGGTGCGGCTGGTCAGCAGCAGGGGCAGGGATATCGCGTTGAGTTCCCGCAGGGCGGCCCCGTGGAGCCCCTTGGCGATCTCGTCGAAGCCGTCGAGCACCGGCAGGATCCAGCCGGCGTCGACCAGGGCGGCCGCCAGGGAGAGGCGACCGGGGGCACGCGCGGCGAGGTTCGGATGGTCGCGCAGCAGCCGCTCGATGAGCCAGTCGCGCAGCGCGGTGACGGTCGGGTCCCACGATCCGATGCTGAAGACGACCGGCACGGGATCGCCGCCGGAGCGGGTGCCCAGGTAGTCGAGGACGAACCGCAGCATCAGGACGGTCTTGCCGGAACCGGCCCGGCCGAGCACCACCAGCCGCCCGGACCCGACACGCCGGTACACCTCGGTGACCTCGGCCAGCCCGCCGTCCAGGGACAGCGGGCTCGCGGTGGCCCCCGGAGGGGCACCGCTGATGTTGTCCCAGTGGTCCAACAGACCGGCAGGCGCCGACCGCCACCGCACGGGCAGCGGGAACGGGTCGTGGATCCGGCGCTGCTCCTCCTCACGTATCCAGCGGCTGTGCACGTCGCGCGCCAACGACTCGGCGACCTCGGCCAGAGCGCCCCTGGGTGGCGGCGCGGCGAGCCTGACCGGCTCGGGCACCGGCCCCGTCGACGGGTCGGGCGTCTCGGAAGCGTCCCCGACGGGGACAGGGCCGGAGCCTGCGGCCGCGGCGCCCTTGTCGTGGTGCGCGGCCAGCAGGCCCTGGAAGACGTCGTCGCGATCGCGCCCCAGGGCGTCGGCCAGGGCGTGGGCGACCTGCTTCACCGTTCCCATCCGGGCGTCGGTGGGCTTGCCGGTCTCCAGCCGGTGAATGGTCCGCACGCCCAGTCGGGACCCCTCGGCCAACTGCTCCTGCGTCAGCCCCGCCTCGAGCCGCAGCCCACGGAGCAGGGGACCGAACTGGCTGCTCACTTCGACGCCCTCGCTCCGGTCAAGCTTCTTCCGCTTACGTTCGGATCACTGTACTGGGGTGTCGGCCATATCTGGCCGGTCCGTGGCCGGTCCGTGGCCTGGCGCTCTGACCAGCCAGAACGCCAACATGATCATCAGCTGCCAGGACCGACAGCACACAGCAGGACGCTGACGGGCGAGCGGCCGGCTCGCGGAGGCCGAAGGACGAACTTCCGCCGGGGGAACCCGCTCTGACCCAGGAAAGTTGACTCGCATGTCCAGACCGAACCTGAACCCGAACAAGCCCGTCCGTCGCCGCGAGGACGCGCCCAGCGGCCTCGTCGAGCGGCACCCGCGCCACTGGCGGGGTGACAACGTCATGACGAACACCGTCGGCGACGGCGGCGGCAACGGGATCGTCCCGGTCCCCGCCGCCGACTGACCAGGGATCGGGCCACCGGTCATGGCCGGGTGACCGGCTGACCGGACCGCCGGACCGGGCCACCGAGCCCCGAACCGGCAACCGCACACGGTCGGCTTGACCGCACGAGGGGAGGGCCAAGCCGACCGTAGTCGCGACCGGGGACGGGCGTGCCGTCGCGCCGGCACCGTGCTCCGGTCGCCCGCCGGCGCGCCGCCCGGTCCCTCAGCCGGCCTCCGGCCGCAGCTCCACGCCCGCGCGGCGGGCCTGTTCCAGCACCAGGACCGCGTAGTCCTGCTCGGTGTAGCCGGCGCCCACCGCCGAGGCCACCAGTTGGGTGGCCTGCGCGGCGATCGGCATCGGGACCTCCAGTCGGCGCGCCTCGGCGAGGCCCAGCTCGAGGTCCTTGCGCAGCAGCGGCGGCGTGAACGTCGGCGTGAAGTCCAGGTTCACCAGCGTGTCCCGCTTGGACCTGGTGAACCCCGACCCCATCACCGAGTCGTTCAGGAAGTCCAGGAAGGCGGCCCGGCTCACCCCGCCCTTCTCCGCCAGGACCAGCACCTCCGCCAGCCCCTGCATGCTGATCCCGAGCAGCACGTTGTGGCAGATCTTCACCAGTCGCGCCGCCTCGCCCTCCCCCACCCAGGTCGCCGCGCGTCCGAGCGCCGCCAGCACCGGCCGCACCCGCTCGAGCGCCTCGCGCGGTCCCGAGACGGCCAGGCTGGCCGTCCCCGCCGCGACCGCGTGCGGGTTGCCGCTCACCGGTGCGGCCAGGAAGTGGCAGCCGCGTTCCCCCGCCATGGCGCGGACCTCGGCGGACGCCTCGGACGAGACCGTGGAGCAGTCGACCAGCACCCCCGGCACGGCGTCCTGGGCGAGCACGCCGGCCGCCCCGCCGACCACCTCCAGCAGGTCGGACGAGGCCGAGACCATGGTGAACACGATGTCGTGCCCGGCCAGGTCGGCCGGCCGGTCCGCGACCGCGGCGCCGAACTCCACCAGCGCCTCCGCCTTGGCGCGGGTCCGGTTGTACACGGTCACCGGGTGGCCGGCCGCCAGCAGCCGGCGCACCATCGCGCCGCCCATCCGGCCGGCGCCGATCCAGCCGATCCGCGCGCTGCCGTCCAACGTGCTCGCCGTGCCCGTCGTGTCGCTCATCGTGCTCCCTCTCAGGTCTGTCAGGCTCTTCTGACGCTACTTCGACTCTGCCGGGGCCCGAACCATCGTGTCCAACGATGATTGTCGATCCACTCGATCGCGTCATGCGATAGTTGACGCCGTGGAACTCAGACAGCTGGAGTACTTCCTCGCGGTCGCCGAGGAGCGGAGCTTCTCGCGCGGCGCCCGCCGGGTCCACATCGTCCAGTCGGCCGTCTCCGCCGCCATCGCCCGCCTGGAACGCGACC
This sequence comes from Kitasatospora sp. NPDC052896, assembly GCF_044547075.1. Classification (NCBI taxonomy): domain Bacteria; kingdom Bacillati; phylum Actinomycetota; class Actinomycetes; order Kitasatosporales; family Streptomycetaceae; genus Kitasatospora; species Kitasatospora sp. NPDC052896. Next base: position 110,090 of record NZ_JBITZU010000006.1, on the reverse strand, counting down.
TGGACGTCGACCTCTTCGACCGTACGGGTCGCCGCATCGCCCTCACCCCTGCGGGTGAAGCGCTGCTCCCGCAGGCCCGGGCCACCCTGGAGGCCGCGCGGCGGGCCCGGGACAGCGTGGCCGCCGTGCGCGGGGCGCTGAACGGCAACGTGGTGATGGGCACGCCGCTGACCACCGGGCCGCTGGACCTGCCGGCCGTGCTGGGACGCTTCCACGCCGCGCACCCGGGCGTGGCGCTGCAACTGCGCCCGCCGGGGGCCGGGTCGGTCGGGCACCTGGCGGCGGTGGCGGACGGCGTGCTCGACCTGGCGCTGGTCTCGCTGCCCGATCCCGGACACCCCGGCGTGGAGTTGGACCCGCTGCTGGTGGAGCCGCTGCTGCTGGTCTGCCGGGCGGACCACGCGCTCGCCACGCGGGTCCCCGGGGCGGGGGCGGCGCTCGACGCGCTGGCAGGCGAGCCGTTCATCGACTTCGCGCCGGGCTGGGGCAGTCGGGCGGCCACCGACCGGGCGTTCGCGGCGGCCCGCCTGCGCCGGCGGGTGGCGTTCGAGGTCGCGGACTACGGGACGGCGGCCGGGTTGATAGAGCACCGCTTCGGCGTCGCGCTGATGCCCGCGACGGCGGCCCGGCGCACCGGGCTGCACACCGTGCCGGTGGCCGACCCGCTGCTCACCTGGACGCTCTCGCTGGCCCGGCGCGCCCCCTCACGCACCTCGCCGGCGGCGCTCGCCCTGGCGGCGGCGATCCGGGCCGAGGTCCGCCGAGAGCCTGCCTGACCGTCCGCGGCGCGCCGGTGCGCCGGGCCGGAGTACTGCGCCTCCAGCGACGTCTGGCCGGAGACGTAGAACGACAACGCGTCCGGCCCGTGCTCGGCCAGGATCGCCCGCAACCGCCCGGCGACGGCGGTGATCGCCGCGTCCACGTCCGTCTCCGCGGGTGCTGCGCCGCGCTCGGCCCGTCGGTGTGCGCGACCACCGGGCGGTGTCGGCGCGTTCACGTGAACGGGGGCCGCACACCTGCCCGGGGAGTGCCGCGACTCCGACACCCCGTCACCGCGGCGTGCCGACCGGGGCTCGCGGTGCGGCTGCCCGGTGCCGTCGGGTCGGACGACGCCGGCAGCCGTTCCTCGTCCGCCCGTTCGAGATGGCGGACAAAGACTGGGCGCTTCAAACCTGGTGTTCGTGAACGTTCACCCGATCGGGTGCAGACGACACTCGGGGGCGTCCGGGGTCGTGTCACCCCGCCTACCGTTGAGCGACGAGCTGGAGGGGGGCGCGCAGCGGAGCTCCCTCTCTCACCGTACGGGGCGACGACCCCTCACAACGTGCAGTCCTTCACAGAGGGAGGCCCTCCCATGTCCGTGGACACCAGGCCGGAGAGCGTGCGGATCGCGACGGTGCGGTCATGAACCGTACGGTCCTGGAGCAGATCCTCAGTGGCCCCAGCGGCCTGGGTACGGCAGGCCTGAACCTGGCGCGGCGCGAGGCACCTCCGAAGGCGGGCGACCCCGTCCCGGGCCTGTACCACCACCCGGTGCCCGAGCCCGATCCCGAGCGCGTGGCGGACGTCAGCCACCGGATCAAGACCTGGGCCCTGGAGGAGGTGCAGCTCTACCCGCCGGACTGGGAGGACCAGTTCGACGGCTTCGCGCTGGGCCGCTACATGGTCGCGTGCCATCCCGACGCACCCGACACCGACCACCTGATGATCGCCACCCGGCTGATGGCCGCCGAGAACGCGGTGGACGACTGCTACTGCGAGGACCACGGAGGCTCGCCCATCGGTCTCGGTGAACGCCTCCTGCTGGCGCACACCGCCCTCGACCCGCTGCACACGGTGCGGGAGTACCAACCGGCCTGGGAGGAGTCGCTCCACGCGGACGCCCCTCGGCGGGCGTACCGCTCGGCCATGGACTACCTCACGCGTGCGGCCACCCCCTCCCAGGCCGACCGCTTCCGGCACGACATGGCCCGCCTGCACCTGGGATACCTCGCCGAGGCCGCCTGGGCCCAGGCGGACCACGTCCCCGAGGTGTGGGAGTACCTGGCGATGCGCCAGTTCAACAACTTCCGTCCCTGCCCGACCATCACGGACACCGTCGGTGGCTACGAACTGCCCGCGGACCTCCACGCCCTGCCGGCCACGCAGCGCGTCATCGCGCTCGCCTCCAACGCCACCACGATCGTCAACGACCTGTACTCCTACACCAAGGAGCTGGCCAGTCCCGGCCGGCACCTGAACCTCCCCGTGGTGATCGCCGAGCGCGAGGAACGCGGAGACCGCGACGCATATCTGAAGGCGGTCGAGATCCACAACGACCTCATGCACGACTTCGAGGCCGAGGCCACCGCCCTGGCCGCCTCCTGCCCGGTCCCGACCCTGCTCCGCTTCCTGCGCGGCGTGGCCGCGTGGGTCGACGGTAACCACTACTGGCACCGGACCAACACCTACCGCTACAGCCTGCCCGATTTCTGGTAAGCAAGGAGCTGATCAATGACCACGATCGACATCACCCCGACAGGCAGCACCGCCGCCATCCCCGGTCCCGCGACGCCCTACCAGGGAGACATCGCCCGCTACTGGGACCACGAGGCTCGGCCGGTGAACCTGCGCCTCGGCGACGTCGACGGCCTCTACCACCACCACTACGGGATCGGGGACGTCGACCAGGCCGCGGTGGGAGCGCCGGGGGACAGCGAGCACGAGAAGAGGGTGATCGCCGAACTGCACCGGCTGGAGTCCGCGCAGGCCGACCTGCTGCTGGACCACCTGGGCGACATCCCCCGCGATGCCACGCTGGTGGACGCCGGATGCGGTCGCGGCGGCTCCATGGTCATGGCCCACCAGCGCTTCGGGTGCAAGGTCGAGGGCGTCACCCTGTCGGCCAAGCAGGCCGACTTCGCCAACCAGCGGGTCCGCGAGCTCGGCATCGAGGAGTCCGTCCGCACCCGGGTCTGCAACATGCTCGCCACCCCCTTCGGGACCGGAGAGGTCGCGGCTTCCTGGAACAACGAGTCCAGCATGTACGTCGACCTGCACGACCTCTTCGCCGAACACGCCCGCGTCCTGGCCGTCGGAGGCCGCTACGTCACCATCACCGGTTGCTGGAACCCCATCTACGGGCAGCCGTCGAAGTGGGTGTCCCAGATCAACGCGCACTTCGAGTGCAACATCCACTCCCGCCGGGAGTACCTGCGCGCCATGGCGGACAACCGCCTCGTGCCGCAGGCCGTCATCGACCTGACACCCGCCACCCTGCCGTACTGGGAGCTGCGCGCCACCTCCTCCCTCGTCACGGGAATCGAGGAGGCGTTCATCTCCTCCTACAAGGACGGTTCCTTCCAGTACGTCCTGATCGCGGCCGACCGGGTCTGACCGGACCCTCCGCTCGGCTGCCGCACGCCGCACCTCGCGGGCGTGCCGGCGATCTCGTGCAAGTGCCTTGGATCTGTCGGACGCCGAGCCGGTCCTCGAAGAGAGGTGAGGACCGGCTCGGCGTCCTTCCTCTTCCCGCGTGCGGCGACGGCCCATCGAGCTACACACCGTCAGCCCTTCCCCTTCACAACCGCCCCCGCCGCGCCGCCCGCACCCACGCCTGGAAGCGGGTCGTCGCGCCGAGCCGTGAGCGGCGCGGCGACCCGCCGCACCACCGGCCGGGTCCTGCGCACGGCCGGGAGCACCGTTCGCGACCGTTCCGGTGACGAACGCCCCAGCTTGGTGCGCCCCGTCACTGGTGTGGGCCGCGAATATGATGGGCAGTGAAGATCCGTGAGAGATCGAGAGAAGATGGCGTTTGTCCTGTGGGAGCTACTTTGAGCGTGTGTGTGATAGGCGCGGGTCTGTCGGGGCTGGCAGCCGCACACGCGCTCAAGGAGAGGGGAATCGAGTTCGTCTGCCTGGAGAAGGCCTCGGATGTGGGCGGCATCTGGCGCATGCCGGGAGCCGGTGAACCGAGCCCGGCCTACCTGGCACTGCATCTGAACAGCGCCAAGCAGCTGACCGGCTACGACGACTTCCCGATGCCGTCCGAGCTGCCCCTCTACCCCCGGCACAGCGACGTCGCCGCCTACCTGCGGTCCTTCGCCGAGTGGGCCGGGCTGCTCCCCCACATCGAACTGCGCACCGAAGTGGTCTCCGTCCGGCAGGAATCCGACGGGGGGTGGACGGTCACCAGCCGGGACGCCCAAGGGGCCGAGGCGGTACGCGGTTTCGACCAGGTGATCGTCGCTTCCGGGCACCATTCGGAGCCGGCTGTGCCGAATCCCCTTCCGCCGGGCTCCGGTTCCTTCACCGGAACCGTTCTCCACTCGATGGACTACCTGGACGGCAGGGACTTCGCCGGACAGCGCGTGGTCGTGGTGGGGCTCGGGGCGTCGGCGGTGGACATCGCCGCTGACCTGTCCCGGCATGCCGCGCGGACCGTGCTCTCCGTCCGCCGCGGGCTGCACATCGTGCCGAAGCAGCTCTGCGGTCTGTCCGTGGACCTGATCGCCGAAGCCCCGTGGTTCACCAGCAAGTCCCTGGACGAGCAACGTGACTTCGTCGAGCAGGCGCTGCTGGTGGCGCGCGGCAGGTTGTCGGACTACGGCCTGCCCGAGCCCGACCACCCGATCTTCTCCTCGGCCGTGACCATCTCGGACGAGATCCTCAGCCGGATACGGCACGGCGCGGTGATTCCGAAGCCCGCGATCGACTCCCTGGACGGCGACCGGGTGTCCTTCACCGACGGAACCTCGGTCGAGGTGGACACCGTCATCTACTGCACCGGCTTCCGCATGGCCTTCTCCTTCCTGCCCGCCGGATGCCCGGCGAATCCCCAGGGGCCGGTCGAGCTGTACCGGCGGATCGTCGCGCCTGATCGGCCCGGTCTGCTCTTCGTCGGCCTGATCCGCCCCGTGGGCTCGATCACGCGGCTCGTGGAAGCCCAGGCGCGGTGGGTGGCGCGGATCGTCGACGGCGACGTCGCGCTACCGCCTGCGGATGTCATGCACAAGGAGATCGACGCGTACCTGAGCGGCATCGCGGAGCGCTACGGGTTGAGCGAGGGCTCCTCCATCCAGGTGGACGTCGGCCCGTACCTGGGAGAGCTGCAGGACGCATAGCCCTCGTGGGCGTCGGGTCCGTGAGGCCCCCGTGGCCCGTCGGGCGAATTCCACGGGGGCCTCACGCTCCTACGGCGTCTCTCAGTGAACGGCTTCGGCCCGCGGGGACGGCACAGCCGGCGGCCTCACCCGATAGGCCTCGGAGGAGAGGTACACCATCACCCGTGGCGGACGGCCCCGTTGGTGGGCGAGCGCCAGGTAGGCGATGAGTCCCGCGCCTTCCTCCAGTCGCCGCGAGGTGACGGCTGCCAGGGAACCGAGCAGCTGGGCCGGATCGATGCCGTGACGACGCAGCAGGGCCACGGTCCGGTCGAGGGCCTCCCCGTCGTGCCCGATGTAGTCGCGCACCGGGACGTAGAGGGTGAAGCCACCGGGCAGGCCGGTCGCCGTCTCGGTGAAGGCGTGGCACGCCTGGACGGGCCGGCGGTCGAGCAGGGTGTCCTGGTCGTCCCCGATCCCGGCCGCCGCGCGGAAGAAGGCCTCGATCCCGGCCGGATCGGGTCCTCCCACCATGCGGGACAGGCCCCCGGCCGCCGCGGCCGAGAGGCCGTGGTGCGCGGTGTACACCTTCACCCGGGGTTCTTCCCAGTCGCCCAGGTCCAGAGCGAAGAACAGCAGGCGGTCGGCCTCCGGAAGCGCCGTGAACGCCTGCCGGTGGCCGAGTCGGCGCAGCGCCTCCCGCACGGTTTCGGCAGCGCGGGCCGCTCCCGACGCCGCGGGATTCAGGTACACCTTGACCTTGGGGACACCACCGGAACGCAGCTCCAGCGCGCACCACAGGGCCAGCGGGCCCTGCGGGGACGGCGGGAAGAAGAGGTCCTCCAACTCGTCGAGCCGGTCGGTGGCGAAGTCCCAGCGCCGCGCGAGCTCGCGGACGACCCGGAGTCCGTCACGCCCGCTCTGCGCCAGGCCGCCGACCCCGCTCCCCGGTTCCAACAGCACGCGCAGGGTCGGGGCCGCCCCCGCCGCGAAGGAGATCGAGAACTCCACCGGCGTGTGGTCGTCGGAGAGGAAGGAGCGGGTGGGGGGCGGCAGATCCAGTGAGCGCCCGGCGGCGGGGCCGAGCGCCGCGGTCAGTGTCCGCGCGTAGCCGGTGGCATCGGCCCCGCCCAGGCCCGCGGCCTCGCACAGCCGCAGCAACTGGCCCGCCGTGTGGCCGCCGAGCGTGCCGGGAGGTGCTGTCCGAATCACCTCGTCAGCCAGTTGAGGAACTGGCTCCACCGGCCGGCCCGTTCGGGCTTGGCGCTCGGCTGGGTGCCCTGCTGGCGCCCGGCCGGCTCGGGGCGGGCCTGCGGGGCGGGCCGCCGCACGGGCTCGACCGGGGTGAACCGGGAGGGCAGTGCGGCGAGACCCCGGTTGAAGGGGCCGGGCCGCCAGGTCAGGCTCTCCTCCGGCACGGCGAGTTCGACGTCGGGGAGCTGGTTGAGCAGGCTCTCGATGGCGGTCACCGCGATCTGCCGGGCCGGCTCCTTGGACGGGCAGGCGTGCGGGCCCGCGCTCCACGCCAGGTGGGCCCTGCTGCCCGTCTGCCGCGTCGCCGCGAGGACCGGGCTGGTGTTGGCGGCGGCGAAGCTGACCAGCACGAGTTCGCCCGCCTGCAGCCGCTGTCCGGCGAACTCCATGTCGGCCGCCGGGTAGTGCGGCGCGAGGTTGGACATGGGTGGGTTCTCCCACAGCGTGTCGTCGAGGGCCTCGTCGATCAGCCCGCCGCCGTGGGCGTACGCGTCATGGGTGAGCAGCCGGTGCAGGGTGTTCCCGATCAGGTTCCGCAGCGGTTCCGTGCCGGCCGCCAGCAGGAGGGAGAGCTGCTGGACCATCTCCTCGTCCGTCTGCTTCGCGTGGTGCTGCATCAGCCACGAGGTGACGTCGTCACCGGGCCTGCTCCGCTTGAGCGCCACCAGTTCGCCCACGGCGCCGAACAGCACCTCGGCCGCCTTCTCGGCGTTGACGCCGTCGAACATGCCGGAGATGCCGAAGAGCACCCGGTCACCGATGTCGGCGGGACAGCCGAAGAGTTCGTTGAACACGAACAGCGGCAGCTGCTTGGCGTAGTCACCGAGCAGGTCGGCCGAACCGCGCGAGCCGAACTGGGAGATGAGGTAGCTGGAGACCTGCTCGGTGCTGCGGGCCAACCGGCGCGAGTCGACCCGGGCCATGCTGTCGGTGACCGCCTGCCGCAGCCTCAGGTGCTCGGCGCCGTCGCTGAACATGCAGTTGGGCCGGTACGCCAGCAGGGGCACGACCGGACTGTCCGGCGCGACCTTCCCCTCGTTGAAGGCCCGCCAACGGCGCGCGTCCTTGCGGAAGGAGGCGGAGTCCTGGAGCAGTTGCAGCGCGGCCGAGTACTCGGTGACGAGGGTGGCCTCCACACCGGGTGCGAGCTCGACCGGCGCGGTCGGCCCGTAGTGGCGCAGGTAGGAGTAGTAGGCCTGCGGGTCTGCCGCGAACTCCGGCCCGTACAGCGGTACCCGGCCGCCGGTGCCGTGGGCCGGACACCCGGGCGGGGGCACCGGGGTGGTGGGTCGAGCGTCCATGTCTGCTTGTGGCTCCTAGCCGGCACGGTCCAGCAGAAAGCGGACCAGGGTGGTGAGTGCGGCGGCCGACGACTTCTCGTCGCGCGCGTCGCAGAAGACGACGGGGGTGTCGTCGAGGAGGTCGAGTGCCTCCCGCAGCGACGCCTCGGCGCGCAGCGGATTGCCATCGAAGTGGTTGACGGCGATCGCGTAGTCGAGGCCGTACTGCTCGATGAGGTCGATCACGGCGAAGGAGTCGGCGAGCCGCTCGGGGTCGACGAGGACCAGCGCGCCGAGGGCGCCACGGGCCATGTCCTCCCACAACTGCACGAACCGCAGCTGCCCGGGCGTGCCGAACAGGTACAGCACCACTCGGTCGCTGATGGTCAGACGGCCGAAGTCCATGGCGACCGTGGTGGTGGTCTTGCCCCGGACCCCCTTGAGGTCGTCCACCGCCTCCGCCGCCCGCGTCATCGTCTCCTCGGTGGACAGCGGCTCGATCTCGGAGATCGAGCCGATGAACGTGGTCTTGCCCACCGCGAAGTGCCCGACGACGAGGATCTTCACGGCCGTCTGCGTCGCTCCGCCGTGGACGTAGTCCCGCTCACCCAGGCTCGGTCGTTCACCCGAACTTGACCCGGAGACCATTGAGCACCTCCTCCAGGATCTCCTTGTCGGCAATGCGGGCACGGGCGACCGGCGGGCGGGTGATGAGGTAGCCGTCCTCGGTGAGTGCGGCCAGGACGATCCTCACCACGCCCAGCGGCAGCCCGGTGTGCCCGGCGATCTCGGCGACCGAGAGGTAACCGGCGGAGCAGAGGTCCAACAGCCGCTGCTCCTCCGGTGACAGCCGCTTGGGCCGCTGCCCCTCCTCGGGCGCCGCCGTGACCAGCGTGATCAGGGAGAGCTGCTCCTCGTCGGGCAGCTCGCGCCCCTTCGTGATGACGTACGCACGCACTAATTCGGTGGCCGCCAGCTCCCAGTCCTCGGGGCCGGTCACTGGCGCACCCCGAGGTTCTCGCGCGGCGGTGCCGCCAGCGCCTTGCCCAGCTGGCCGACGAGTTGCTGCATCCGGAAGGTGATGTCCTGCATGTCGACGTCCGGGGCGGCGGAGACGCCGAGGTAGGCGCCCTCACCGGCGGAGATCAGGAACACCCAGCCGCCGTCGAACTCGACCAGGGTCTGCCGCCACCGCTGGCCGGGGTCCTCGCAGAAGAACCCGAGCGAGCGGCTGAGCGACTGCACACCACTCATCGCGGCGGCGACCCGGTCCGCGTCGTCCTTGTCGAAGTCCTTGGTGCGGGCCATCAACAGACCGTCGGCGGAGATCAGGACCGCGTGCAGGGCCCCGGGAATCTCCAGGGCGCTGTCGAGCATCCATGACAGATCGTCGTTCACGAGAACTCATGTCCTTCACTGCTCGCACCACGTGTGTTGCTCGTCTGGTCCGCATCGTCCGGATGCGCGGCCCGGCCGGACCGGGTGCCCCGCTGGAAGGCGCCCATGATCGCCGCGGTCTCCGCACCGGAACGGGCCGAGGTGGCCGTGGCGGGCGCGGTGCCCGGCACGATCGCCATCGGCCGCTTGCGCCGCCGCAGGGGCAGTCCGTCGGCGGTCGAGGGGACGGCCCGCGCAGGCTCGGTCCCCTCCGCCGGCGGCTCGGAGGCGGACGGCGTGGACGGGGCCGGTGCCTTCTTCTCGGGCATGCCGGTGAGCAGTTCGTGCGGTAGCAGGACCACCGCGCGCACACCTCCGTAGGGGGACGAGGAGTCCACCGACACCTCGAAGCCGAACCGCTCGCACAGTACGCCGATCACCGCCAGACCGAACTGCGGCGGATTGCCGAGTTCCGCGACGCCGGAGACCCGCTCGCTGTTCAGCAGCTTCTCGGCCCGTGCCCGCTCCTCGTCGTTCATGCCGACACCGGCGTCGTCCACGACGATGACGACGCCCTTGGGCACGGTCCGGATGTTGATCTCGACGACGGTGTCCGGGCTGGAGTAGCTGGTGGCGTTGTCGAGCAACTCGGCGAGGGCCAGCGCAACCGGCTCCACGACCCTGCTGGCGACGCCGAAGTCCACCTGGGAGAGGATCTCCACGCGCCGGAAGTGCCGGACACGGCCCTGCGCGCTGCGGACCACGTCGTAGACCGAGGCGACCTCGCGGTGCCGGCCCAGCCAGCCGCCGCACAACACGGCGATGGACTGGGCACGTCGACCGAACTGCGAGTTGGTGTGGTCGACCTCCAACAGGTCCTGGAGGATGACCGACTCGCCGTACTTGCCCTGCAACCGAGAGAGGATCAACTGCTGCTCGGCCGCGAGGCCCTGCAAGGTCCGCATCGCGGACTTCAGCACGGTCTTCGTCGCTTCCCCGGCCTGTTCCTGGGCCGCCCGGACGGACTCCGTGTAGTGGCGCTCCAGATCGGAGTACTGCTCCCTGAGCCTGTCGATCTCCTGCCGCAAGGCCACAGCCGCCTTGCGTTGGCGAACGACGAGGGCGATCACGGCGAGCAGGACGACGACGAGAGCCCAGAGCGCTGGGTTCTCTGTGTATTCCGTCATAAGACTCTCTTAAGGCGACTGACAGCCGGCTGCTGAATCCCCGCTACGGCAGGGGAACCGCCCGCTCCGCAAGTTGATGTGATCGTATCATCGGCCGAACAGGCGACCGACGGGCCGGCCCGGCATGAGGATGCGTCTCATACCGGACGAACAGGCACAGTTGACGCAACGACGATGGCGGCGGACCGTTGCGCACGGCGGAGCTCGGTGGGCCGGTCGCGCCACCACTGCGACTTCGGCCTCCGTCGAGGACGCCCGGAGCCGTACCGACGACAGCATGTCCTCCACCCCCTGCCCCGCATCGCCGTTCGCGACATCCCGCCGAGCGGCGGCACGGCACCACAGGGGGCTGGCGCGTGTCGCCGTCGCGACAGCGAACCGGGATCCCGACAGGCTCAGGAGGGCGCCGGAGTAGGTGCTCCGCGCGGTCACGCCCGGCACACCCGCGCTGGACGGCCGACGACCAGCGGCACTACGACGAGCACCTCCCCCACCTCCCCTACTTCCCCCACCGCGCCCGCCTGTTCGTCGGATCCGGCCGGCCGGATCCGACGAGCAGCCGCCGGCACGCCGGCTTCCGGCTCAGGCCGGCGCGCGAAGCTCCCATCCGGTCGAGCACGCGGGACCCGTCGGGCTCCCGCTCTCCGGCCGGACCTCCGTCACGTCCTGCCGATGCTCTCCAGATGCCGGATGTTCTTCTGGTCGTCGTCCTCCTCGCTCGGATCGGTTCCGAACCACGCGTCCAGGATCTCCCCGAGCGTCGCGGTCGAAGTCAGCCGCAGGCCCAGGGCCAGGACGTTCGCGTCGTTCCAACGGCGGGCACCGCTGGCCGTGTAGGCGTCCGTGCACAGCGCGGCGCGCACGCCGGGAACCTTGTTCGCCGCGATGCTGGCACCGGTGCCGGTCCAGCAGCACACCACCGCCTGGTCGGCCCGCCCCTCGGCCACGTCCCGGGCCGCGGCCTCCGTACAGAACGCCCAGTCGGCCGTCTCCCCCGGCACCAGCACGCCGTGCGGGATCACCTCGTACCCGCGGCGATCCAGCTCCTCGACAAGTTGGCGGGCCACCCCCTTGTCCCAGTCGGCGGACACAGCGACGCGCAGCTTCGCCATCACACACTCCTTCCGGTCGTCCCTCGTACCTGCCTACAGAGAACCACCACCACTTGGCGACCGCGGACAGGCCGGGCGGAGCAGAGTCCGGAGACGGGGAGACCTCCGAGCAGCAGCCGTCACCTGGCGCCGTCCCATGAACCGGCGGACATCGCCTACCCTGCTCCGCATGCCCGACGACATCACGCACCCGGAGCGCGACGACACCCCCGACGAGTCCCGGCGAGTGCGCCTGCGCCGGACGTTCGACGAGGACGCGGAGCTGTACGACCGGGCCAGGCCCGGCTATCCGCCGGGACTGTACGACGACCTCGCCGGCCTCGCGGGTGCCGGCCCCGGCAGCCACGTGCTGGAAGTGGGCTGCGGGACCGGCCAGGCGACGGTGCCGCTGGCCGAACGCGGCTGCCGGATCACGGCCGTCGAGGCGGGACCGGAGATGGCCGCGGTCGCCCGCCGCAACCTGGCCGGGGTCGCGGCGGTGGAGGTGGTGACGGCGGAGTTCGAGAGCTGGCCGCTGCCGGCGGAGCCGTTCGACGCGGTCGTCTCGGCGACGGCGTTCCACTGGATCGACCCGGCGGTGCGAGTGGCCAAGGCCGCGGACGCGCTGCGGCCGGGCGGGGCGCTCGCCGTGGTGCGCACCCAGCACGTGATGGGCGGCACCGAGGAGTTCTTCGTCGAGGTCCAGCGCTGCTACGAGCGCTTCGACCCGGACACGCCGCCCCTGCTGCGGCCTCCGGCTGCCGCCGAGATCGACGGCTCGGACCATGCGGAGGAGGTCGCACGAAGCGGCCGGTTCGGCCCCACGGTCTTCCGCCGCCACGAGTGGGATCTGACGTACACCACGTCGGAGTATCTGGAGCTGCTGCGGACCTACTCCGGCACCCGGGCCCTTCCGGAAGCGGCCGGGAACGGGCTGCTCGAGTGCGTCGCGAACCTGATCGACGGGCGGTACGGCGGCCGGGTGACCAAGCGCTACCTCGTCGAGCTGGGGGTGTCGCACAGGCGGTGACGTCTGCCGGCGAGGCGCTGAACACCGAGCGTCGGGCCCGGCGGCCTCAGCGCACCGAGTGCACGAGGCCGTCAGGCAGTTGGGCGCGCACGTCCGGCACCCAGGCCGCGACGCGGGTGCCGGCGCCCACCGCGGAGCGCAGCTCCAGCGCGCCGCCGACCGTGCCGACCCGGTCGGCCATGTTCTGGAGCCCCGAGCCCGTGCCCGCACCCTCGACGCTGAAGCCGGGGCCCTGATCGGTCACGGTGAAGCAGAGGCGCCCGAGTGCCGGGTCCAGCGCGAGCGTGACCACGACCGGCCCGTCGGCGGCGTGCTTGGCGATGTTCTGCAGCGCCTCCGCGCAGCAGTAGTAGACGGCCGCCTCCACCATCGGATCGAATCGCACCCCGGCCAGCTTCGGGTCGAGGTCGAAGGTCGCCCGGCACCCGAGGGCCTCGGCCCGCCCCCGCAGGGCCGGTTCGAGGCCCCGCCCGACGAGGAGCCGCGGATCGAGACCGAGGAGGGTCCGGCGCAACTGGCCGAGGGCGTCGGTGATCCGCTCGCCGGCCTGGTCGAAGGCGCGGTCCACCGCCTCCCGGCTGCCGGACGCGGCCAGGTGTGCGAGCAGCCCGAGAGCCAGGCGTACCGCCGTCAGGCCCGGCTGTGCCTCGTCGTGCAGGTCGCGTTCGAGGTCCCGGCGCTCGGCGTCCTGGGCGGCGACGATGCGCCAGCGGGAGGCCCGGATCTCGGCGGACCGCGCTTCGATCGCGCGCAGCCGCGCCTGTAGTTCGGCCGTCAGGCCCGCGTTGTGCAGGAGCACTCCGGCACTGCGGGTGAGGTCCTCCAGCAGGCGGTGGCGGTCCGGAGAGAGATCGCGGTAGGCCTGCTCGGACAGGCCGATCGCACCGACCGGCTCACCGCCGTACCGGACCGGCACCCGGTGCCCCGGGGACGGCGACCGCGGGTCCTCGGGCCAGCGGTGCTCGGTGTGCGAGCCGTCGGGCAGCCGGACGTGGACGCCGACGGCCGGGACGGCCAGGCCCTCGGCGGTGATCCGGGCCAGCGACCGCAGCGTCCCGCCGGCCGGGCCGGTGGCCCGGGAGAGGGCGGACACCTCGGCCAGGACTTCGTACCTGGGCACGCGCCGGCCGTAGACCAGGCGCTCCGCCCACCTGGCCACGGTGTCGCGCACCGGTGCCAGCACGAGCGCGACCAGGCCGCTGGCCACGAGTTGCGGCGGCGCCATCCAGTCCGACGACAGACCGAACAGCGCGTCGATCCGCACCACTCCGACCACGTACGCCACGCCGATCAGGGCCAGCAGCACACCGTAGGTCAGAGCACGGCTGGACAGACGGGCCGGATCCCAGCGCGTGACGCTCGGCGCCGCCGGGCGGCCGGCCCGGCGGAGCGGGCTCATCGGACCGCCTCCTCACGCGCCGCCTCCGCCGTGCGGGGAAGCGTGATCACCACCGACAGGCCGGCCGGACCGGCCCGCTGCTCCAGTCGGCCGCCCAGGGCCGCGAGGCGGTCCAGCGCGGACTCGACCACCACCGCGTCCGGCAGATCCGCTCCGGTGCGCGGGACGGAGTCGCTGATGGTGACCGTCAGCTCCCGGTCAACCACCTTGGCCGTCACGGTGATCGGCTCGTCGTCACGGCTGTGCGGCCAGGCGCGCAGCAGGGCGGCGGTGCAGAAGTACCCGCCGGCCTCGATGCGGGCCGGCAGGCCCGGCAGTTCGCCCGCGTCCAGGACGGCCCGTCGCTCCTGGTCGGCCACCAGGTCGGCGAGTGCGGGGAGCAGACCGTGGTCGGTCAGCACCGACGGGTACACACCGTGCACCAGTCGACGGAACTGCCCGATGACGGTGTCGACCCGACGGGCCAACTCGGCCACGTCCGGCCCGTCCTCCGCTTCCGGGGGGTCCACCCGCTCGCGCAGCGAGCCCAGTTCGAGTGCGCAGCGTTCCAGGGGCTCGCAGACCACCGCCCGGATCTCCCGGCCCAGTTGCTCCCGCGCGGTGTCGCGGGCGACCACCAGCCGGCGCCGGGAGGTCCGGAGCTCCTCGGCCTGCTCGGACTCGAGCCGGATCCGCTCGCGCAGCCGGGCCTCCAGCTCGACGTTGCGCAGCAGCAGCCCGGCCGCGTTGGCGATGTCGGTGGCCAGCCGCAGGTCACGCCGCCCCAGTTCGCCGCCGTCCGCCCCGCCGAGGGCGAGCGCGCCCAGCAGTTCGCCCGTGTCGGTCACGGGCAGGACGTGCCGGACGCCCGGCCGGGAGCTCAGATCGTCCACGGTCGCCACCGGCCGGGTCGGCCGGTGGCGCAGGTCCGCCGCGAGGTGGAGCCCCCGCTCGCCGGTCAGCCAGAGCTCGACCGTGCGGGCGCCGGCGCCGTCCGCCACCAGACGCACCAGGCGCGGCAGCGCGTCCTCGACCGACCCGGTCGCCGCGGCATCCGCGACGAACGAGACCAGAGCGGTGTAGGGCTCGGTCGCGACGGCCGGCCAGCGGCGGGCCAGCAGCGCCCGCGCGCGGGTGCGGACCGCCTTCATGCCGACCCCGCAGATCGTCGCCGCCGCGATCCACAGCAGCAGGACCAGGTTGTCGGACGCCTGCGGCCAGAGGCGCACCACGCCGCCGACCACGGTCTCGTACACCACGGTGACGAACCCGGCGGCGGCGAGGGCCTCGATGCCGTACCCGGCCGCGGCGGGCCGGGAGAGCGGGATCCGGAACGGGAGGCGGTTCGGCATCTGAGCGGACTTCTCCAGTGCTCGGGGCGTGGTTCACTCGGGCCGATCGCCTGGTGGGGCCGGGCGCCCGGCCACTCGACGCGGGTGTCAGACTGGCACATCAGCAGGATTCGAAGCCAGGGGGACGGAGCAGTGCCGATCAGCGTCGTGCTCGCTGAGGACAACTATCTTCTGCGGGCCGGTACCGCCGCCCTGTTGGAGGCGTTGGCGGAGGTGGAGCTGCTGGCGGCCGTCGCCGACAAGGACCAACTGCTCGCCGCCGTCGAGGAGCACCGGCCGGACGTGGTGATCACCGACATCCGGATGCCCCCCGGCCACTCCACCGAGGGGCTGGCCGCCGCGGCCGAGATCCGGGAGCGCTTCCCGGGCACCGGAGTCATCGTGCTCACCCAACTCGCCGACCCGCAGTACGCCTACGAACTCCTGCGCGGCGGCGCGGCCGGAGTCGGCTACCTGCTCAAGGAGCGGGTCGGCGACATCGCCGAACTCGAACGCTCGCTGCACCAGGTGGCCGCCGGGGGCTCCGTGCTCGATCCGCAACTGGTGGAGGCCCTGGTCATCCGGAAGGAACGGACGGCCGGCTCGCCGCTGGCCGCGCTGAGCCCGCGCGAGCGCGAGGTCCTGGAGCTGATGGCCCAGGGCAGGAACAACGCGACCATCGCGGCCGCGTTGTTCCTGACCGAGCGGGCGGTGCAGAAGCACATCAACTCCCTGTTCGCCAAGCTGGGGCTGAGCGACAGCCCGGACCTCGACCGGCGGGTGGCGGCGGTGCTCACCCTGCTGGACTTCCGCGCCCGACAGGGCTGATCCCGCGCTACCGTCCGGCGGTCGCCGTGGCGCGCGGCGCGGTGCTCGTGCCGCCCTCGGGGGTCATCGCGGCCATCGAGGACGTCGACGGCGCCGCCGTCCCGGAGACTCCCGTCCCGGTCGGGATCGGGCCGAGGTCGGCGCAGAGCAGCGGACGGAAGGCCGGTGCGGGGGCACCGTTGCTCAGGATGCCGTTCATGTCGCCCTGGTGCAGGTTGAGGTACCAGCCGCTGGACGGCGGGGCCGAGGTCACTCCGGTCACCGCCCGGGTCTCGTTGGTGATGTCACCGTGGGAGTCGGCCTGGAAGTCGGCGAGCATGTACTTGACGCCCCCCTGGGACTGGCAGCTGCCGAGGTGGATGTGGGCGGCGTGGGCGCCCGGGGTCAGTCCGTGCGCGGTGACCGTGACGGTGAGGGTGTGGGCGGCCGGGTCGTAGACGGTCCTCTCGGTGCCGGACAGCGTGCCCTGGTCGTTGCCGTTGGCGTCGACCGAGACCGGGTGGAAGGCCAGCGTCCTGCTGCCCTCGATCCGGGTGGGCAGCTCGTCGGACTGTCCGATCAGCTCCATCGCGACCGGATCGCGGTTGGCGTCCCCGCCGAAGGTGCCCAGGTGGATGCCGAACCGGCTGCCGGCCGGCAGGGTGCCGGACTGCTGGGCGCTCAGCGTGGTGTGGGCCCGTCCGGTGGCGTCCGCGGTGAACGTGCCGAAGCGGACGGCCGGAGCGAGGACGTTGCCGCCCGGGGCCTCGATGGCCGCGACGTGCGCCGAGCCGGGGGTGAGACCGTAGACGTCGATCTCGGCCTGCAGCATCCCCTGCGAGTCCTCCCTCAGGGTCACCGATCCGGCCGGCATGCCCCGGAGTGCACCGGGCTGCGTCATGCCGCCGCCCACCGCCGCCCCGCTCGCGCCGGCGCGGGCGGACGGGCCCGACCCGTGGCCGGTCGTGGTGTTCGACTGGCAGGCGGCCAGCCCCAGTCCGATCACGGTCATGGTGACGGCGGTCCGCATCAGCCTGCGGTTCAACAACGTGGACATGGCTCTTCGGGTCCTCTTCGTGGAGCTGGTGGCCCGGGTTCGCCCCGGCTCCACCAGACTCCCGAAGACACCCCGGTCGCCACGAGGGTGCGTGCATGCCGAACCCGCCGGGGTGCCAGCACCCCCAGCACGGTTCGGCGATCGCCGACTCAGAGGCGGCCAGCACCCCGGCGACGACTTCGGCGACCGGTTCGAAGCAACTCACCGGTCTGCTCGGCGGCTCACCCCGGACGAGTGCGCCAAGGGCGTTCCTCCGCCCGGGCCCGTCATGCCGCGGGGCGTTCCGCGGTGACCGTGAAGTAGTCGAGGATGCCCTCACGGAAGGCCCGCAGGAAGTTGCGGGGCCAGCTGCCCGGCTCCCAGATCCCCGCCAACCAGCGGTCCCAGCCAGGCCACACCGACGCCCCGATCGAGGTGGCACGCACCTCGGCCAGGCCGGCCTGTTCGAGACCGCTGACCAGCGAGGGGATGGTGTGTGCGACGTCCAGGCCGGTGGCGAACGTGTCGAGCAGTTCGGCCAGCCGCCCGATTCCGGCCGGATCGGCACCGGGGACGAAGAAGCTGGCGACGACGGCGCGGCCACCGGGCCGCAGCACGCGTGCGGTCTCCCGCGCGAACGCGCCGAGGTCGCGGAAGTGCTGAGCGGCTTCGACACTGTACAGACAGTCGAACTCGCCGTCGCCGAACGGCATGTCCTCCGCCGCGCCGGCCACGAAGCGCAGCTGCTCGGGGCGGCGGGCCAGCAGGGCCGCGTTGACCTGCCCGGCCCGCTCGAGCTGCTGTGGATGGATGTCCATGCCGGTGACACCCGCGAAGCCGTACTCGTCGAGCGCCACCGCGGCGCCGACCCCCAGCCCGCAGCCGACCTCCAGGGCCCGCAGTCCCCCGGTGGGCGCCAAGGTGCCGAGCACGTGCCGGTACATCGCCTGCTGACTGCTGATCCGGTCGTGTTCGGTCAGCGGCTGGTCCAGTTCGATGCCCTGCCAGTAGCCGAAGTTGATGAACCCTCCGCCGAACAGGGACATCGAACTGAGATCGGCCGGACCGTACGCCTCCTGGACCGCGGGCGGGATCGGGTGCTGCTCCGCCCCGGGACACCGCGTCATCTGCGCCACCTCCGTGATGAAGAACGCGCCGCCGCTCGGCGGACCGCACGCCCAGGCATCGGCGCCTTCCGGCGCCAGCACAAGGCCCATGGCGGGTGAGGGTGCCACACGCCCGGGCCTACCGCTGGCAGGACGCCCGACGTTCATCCGTTGGTGGGGCATGGCGGCAGAGCCGTCGCACATCCACGCCCACCCCGTTAGAATCCCCGCTCCCAGGCCGTTGACAGCGGGAACGGCGAAGTCCGGCCGGAGTGCCGGAAGCCCCCGTGCTGATCGGTGGCTCCGACATCCACTCCGTCACCGACGGGACCTTTCCGGCTTCGCCCGCCCACGTCGGCGCCCACACCCGGCACCCCGGCAGGCTCACAGTTGAACGAGCAGGTGGCGGGGTCCGCGGAGCATGGCGTTCTGGCGGTAGGGGGGCGGGTCCTGGACCAGGCGTGCCGTGCCGAGGTGCGGGATCAGCGCGCCGAGCGCGGTCTCTGCTTCGATGCGGGCGAGTGGGGCGCCGTAGCACAGGTGGACACCGCTGCCGAAACCGAAGTGCTCGTTGTCCGGACGGGTGGGATCGAACCGGTCGGGCTCGTGGAACCGCCTGGGGTCGCGGTTGCCGGAGGCCAGCGCCAGTATGACCGACGTGCCCTGGGAGACCGTGGTGCCGGCGATGTCGAAGTCGGCGAGGGGGATGCGCTCGCGCATGTGGACCGGGGGTTCGTAGCGCAGCAGTTCCTCCACCGCCCGCGGCAGCAGGCCCGGTTCGCTCCGCAACCGCTCCAGCTGCTCGGGCTGGCGCAGCAGGGTGAGCACCCCGTTGGTGATCAGGTTCACCGTGGTCTCGTGTCCCGCGATGAGCAACAGCACGGCGGTCTCCGCGAGTTCCTCCCGGGTCAGCCGCAGGGCCGGGTCCGGCTCGTTGACGAAGGCGGAGAGCATGTCGTCGCTCGGACCGCCACGGCGCTTCTCGGCGAGGTCCACCAGGTACTGGCCCATCTCCCGCCGCGCCTGGTCGCCCGCCGCGCCCCGCTCGGTGGCATCCCCGGTGGCATCCTCCTCGGGCCTGACGTCGGCGGCGGTGACCACGGTGTCGGACCAGGCCCGGAAGAGCGGCTCGTCCTCACGCGGCACGCCGAGCAGACGGCAGATCACCGTGACGGGCAACGGGTAGGCGAAGTCGTCGACGATGTCGATCTGGCGGCCCGCCTGGAGGGACTCCGTCAGTTCCCCGGTGAGCTGGTCGATCTCGCCGCGCATGGCATCGACCCGGCCCGGGCTGTGCGGGGGGCCGAACGGCCGCATGGTCAAGGCACGCAGCCGGTGATGCTCCGGGTCGTCGAGTCGCAGGAACGGCGGCTTGAACGCCGTCGCACCACGGGTACGGGTGCGGGGATCGGCGCTCATCCGCGGATCGTGGAGCAGCGCGGCGATCTCGTGGTAGGTGCCGACCAGGTAGCTGCCGTCCGCCTGCCGTACCACGGGACCGGCCTCGCGGAGTTCCGCGTACAGCGGATAGGGGTTGGGACGGTTCGCGTAGTCGGTGATCCGTGCCAGCAAGGTCTCGGAGTCCATGGTGGCTCCTCGTCGTCGGACGGGACGTGGGTCAGGCCGTGGGCTGCACCACGGTCAGTCGGCGGTCGGGCAGGTACCCGGTGAGCGCCACGGTGGGGCCGTGGGACAGCCCCTTCGGGTCCGGCACGTCGGACGGAACCGGGACCTCCGCCGCGATCGCGCGGTCCGCCGCGCCGGGCGGGGGTGGGAACGGAGCGGCCGTCTCGATCAGGTGCCGGTAGTAGTCGAGCGACTTGGCCATGTCGACGGTGACCGCGGCGGTGACCCGCCCCTGGAAGCCGTAGACCATCGCCAACCGGCGCGCCTCCAGGGAGCCCTGGGCGATGACCACGTGGTCGGAGAGGGTGGGCACGCCCACCGACTTGATGTTGAGCCCGAACTGGGTCGACCAGAACGTCGGGATGGCGAGGTGCGGGCGTCGCAGCGGCCCCGGGCTGACCATGTTGTGGGCCGCGACCCCAGCCTGCTCGACCGCGTTTCCCCAGTGCTCCAGGGAGAGCATCTGGTACCCGAACAGCGGGTGGGGGAAGCGGGAGACATCACCGGCCACGAAGATGTCGTCGGTGACGATTCCGTACATGTTGAAGGCGCGGCACCCGGCGTCACAGGCGATTCCGCGCGGACCCGCCGCCAGCCCGGAGTCGGCCAGCCACTCGACGTTGCGCACCGCGCCCAACGCCACGACGCACACGTCCGCCTCGACCCGGCTGCCGTCGGAGAGCTCCGCACCGGTGAAGCGGCCGCCGCCGTCCCCGCGCAGCGCGGTGACCGTCACGCCGGTGCGCAGGTCCACGCCGTGGTTGCGCTGCATGACGGCGGCGAGTTTCGCCAGGGTGCCGCCGAGCGCGCCGACCAGGGGTGCGGGACCGCGTTCGGCAACGGTGACGTCCAGTCCGCGCTCCCGGCAGGCCGAGGCGATCTCCGAGCCGGTGAAGCCACCGCCGATCACCAGCACCCGCCGTGGCCCGGCGGCCAGCCGCTCGGCCAAGCCGCCGGCGTCCTCACGGGTGCGCAGGGTGAACACCCCGTCCAGGGCGGCCTCCACCGGGTTGTGCCAGGGGCGGGCCCGGGTCCCGGTGGCGATCAGCAACCGGTCGTACGGCAGCGAATCGCCGTCGGCCAGCAGCACCCGCCTCCCGAGGCCGTCCAGGCCGGTGGCACGTACGCCCAGCCGCCACTCGGCATCCGGATCCCGGCGCATCGGCAACCCGGTGGTGTCCGCCGCAGCCTGGCCCAGCAGCACCTGCTTGGACAGCGGAGGGCGGTCGTAGGGCGGATGGGGCTCGTCGCCGACCACGGTCAGTGAGCCGGTGAAGCCCTCGTCGCGCAGTGCCTCCGCGGCCCTCAACCCGGCCAGTGACGCGCCGATGATGACGATGCGGCCGTCCCGAAGGTCACCGGTCATCGGCGCTCACCTCCTCACCGAGGAGGATGGCCTGGACCGGGCACGCCGCCGCGGCCTGGCGCACCCGATCGACCTGGTCGTCGGGGACGGCCGGGGCGTACAGCAACCCCTCCTCGCCGTGCAGCTGGAACATCTTCGGTGCGAGGAACACGCACTGTGCGTAGCCCTGGCAGCGCGTGAGGTCCACAACGGTTCGCATCCCCACCACTCCCTCTGTCGCCGCGCCCCCTCCCCCCAGCATGGGACGAGGGTCGGACGCTCGCACGGCGACCGCTCGGGGCACTGCCGGGTCCGCCGTCAGCCCGGGGCGAGGTCGCGGTCGACGGCGACCGCCGCCTGTTCGATCCGCTCCTGGCGTGCAGGTCGGCGCGGCGGGGGCGTGGCAGGTCTCCGTGGTGGTCACAGACCCGTGTCACCCACGCCCGGCGGTTTCATCCCTGCTCGGGGGGACCCTGCGCGGCGGGCGACCGGAGTTCGGCCATGATGCGGTCCAGGGCGGCCAGGTCCTCGGAGCCGAGCGCGAGCAGGGTGTGCGGCGGGCGGGACAGGATGTGTTCGGCCTGTTCGGCGGCGGCCGTGCCGGCCGCGGTAAGGGTGACGATCTTGGAGCGGCGGTCGTCCGGATGGACGTTGCGCTCCACGAAGCCGCGCCGCTCCAACTCGTCCACGACCAGGGTGGTGTAGGGCTTGTCGGTGGACAGACGGGCAGTCAGCTCACGCATGGTCAGTGGGCCGGTCAGCAGCCGGCGCAGCGCCTTGACGCGGAAGAAGCTCATGCCGAGCGCCTCCTCGACCTCGGTGCGCCGGTTCTCCTGCTTCAGGACGAGGAAGGACATGGCAGCCCAGACGCGGGCCGCCGCCTCCGGGTCCGCCGGAGCGGACGCGGCGGCTCTCGTCGTGCTGCGGCCGGCCGGGGCGGCCATGGCCGGGGCGCGGCCGGTCGACCCCGTCGCGGCACCTTCGCCGGTGCCGCCCGTGGCCTCGTGTCCGATGCCGTTCGTGCTGTCGTTCATCTGCTGCTGCTGTCCACCCTCCTGGTTCAGCCAGGAACGAGCCGCTGCGCCGCGCGTGCGGCGGTCTGCCCGGCCCAGCGGCCGGTGGTGAGGATACCGATCGCCAGGACCGCGACGCCGCACCCCGTCCCGACCCACCAGCCTACGTGGCTGGCCTGCGCGAATCCGGTGTGCAGCGGCACGTGCACGGCGGAGGTGACCAGTGACCCGATCACCGCGACCCCGAGGGCCTGGCCGGTCTGGCGGCTGGTGGTGGCGACGGCGGCGGCGACCCCTGCCCGCGCACGCGGCATGCCGGAGACGGCGGTGTTGGTGATCGGCGCGTTCAGCATGCCGAAACCGGAACCGAACAACGCGTATGCGACGACGAGGTGCCAGGTGGCGGTGTGCGCGGTGAGGTCGGTCATGGCCAGGGTGCCCGCGGCCATGGCGCTCCCGGCCGCGAGCAGCGGCACGCGAGTCCCCCGAGCCGCCACCAGCCGACCGGCCAGCGGTGAGAACACCATGGTCAGCCCGGCCATCGGCAGCGTCAGCAGGCCCGCGTGGAACGGGGAGTAGCCGCGGACGTCCTGCAGGTAGAGCGTGTTGAGGAAGAGGAAGCCGCCGAGCGAGGCGAACCCGCAGATCGCGATGACCGTCGCCCCGGCGAACGGCGCGCTGAGGAACAGGCGCGGGTCGATCAGCGGCTGGGCGCGGCGCAGCTCGTACCGCACGAGGCAGGCCAGCGCGAGCGCGGCCGCCGCGCAGCAGCCCGTGGTCTGGACGGAGGCCCAGCCGGCGGAGGGCGCTTCGATGAGGCCGTAGGTCAGGCCGGCGAGCAGCACGGTGATCAGGAGCTGCCCCACCGGGTCGGCCGGTCGCGGTCGTTCGGCGCGGGACTCGGGGACGAACAGAGCGCACAGTACGAGCGCGGCCAGACCCACCGGGATGTTGATCCAGAAGATCGCGCGCCAGCCGACCGACCCGACCAGCGCGCCGCCGAGCAGCGGCCCGAGCGCCATGCTGACTCCCGCCACCGCGCCCCACAGACCGATCGCGCGCGCCCGCTCCCGGGGCTCGCGGAAGGTGTTGGTGATGATCGACATCGCGACCGGGTTGAGCATGGAGCCGCCGACCGCCTGGAGCGCGCGGGCCGCGACCAGCAGGCCCAGGTTCGGGGCGACCGAGCAGAGCAGCGATCCGAGCATGAACAGGACCAGCCCGGCCCGGAAGGTGCGGCGCCGCCCGATCCGGTCGCCGGTCGACCCGGCGAGCATCAACAGGCTGGCCAGCACCACCGTGTAGGCGGTGATGATCCACTGCAGCCCGGAGACGGAGGCGTGCAGGTCGCGCTGGATGGAGGGGAGCGCGACGTTCACGATCGTGTTGTCCACGCCGACGATGAACAGGCTCAGGCAGCAGGTCGCCAGCACGAGCATCCGCCCGCGGCGGCCGGGCGGGGGCTGGGCGGAGTCCTGGGCCGCCGGAGAGGGAGCCGCGGACGATCTAGTTATTGGCATACAACTATTATAGGCACACAACTAAAGGTCGATGCCACGTCCACCGCCGGTGGTTCACTCCCCCGCTCGCCCGGCCGAGGCCGAGCCGCGATCCGGCCGTGCTCGAACAGCCGGCCGTGTTCCGGAGCAAACGGCAGCGACCGGTCGACGATCGCCACGAACGCGGAGCGGCCGGTAGGGTGCCGGCATGCGAATCTTGATCACCGGCGGCAGCGGCTACATCGGGTCCCACACCACGCTCCAGCTCATCGCCGCGGGCCACGAAGTCGTGATCGCGGACAACTTCAGCCGGAGCAAGCCCTCGGTCATCGACCGCCTGGAGACGCTGTCCGACGCGGCGATCAAGCACCACGCCATCGACCTCACCGACCGGGAGGCGACCGACCGCCTCTTCGCCCAGGAGACGTTCGACGCGGTCGTCCACTTCGCCGGACTGAAGGCGGTCGGGGAGTCCGTCGCGATGCCCGTGGAGTACTACTCGAACAACCTCGGCTCGACCCTCTCCCTGCTGACCGCGATGCGCGCGCACGGCGTCAGGAAGCTGGTGTTCTCCTCCTCCGCCACCGTCTACGGCGAGCACGCGCCGGTGCCGATGCGGGAGTCCTTCCCCACCTCGGCGAACAACCCCTACGGCTGGACCAAGGTGATGCAAGAGCAGATCCTGCGCGACGTCGCCGCGGCCGACCCGGAGATGCGGATCGCACTGCTGCGCTACTTCAACCCGGTCGGCGCCCACCAGTCCGGCATGATCGGCGAGGACCCGCAGGGCGTGCCCAACAACCTGATGCCGCTGCTCGCCCAGGTCGCCGTCGGGCGACGGGACCACCTGCGCCTCTACGGCCAGGACTACCCCACCCCCGACGGCACC
This sequence comes from Kitasatospora sp. NPDC052896, assembly GCF_044547075.1. NCBI lineage: Bacteria > Bacillati > Actinomycetota > Actinomycetes > Kitasatosporales > Streptomycetaceae > Kitasatospora > Kitasatospora sp. NPDC052896. The sequence goes on along the minus strand of NZ_JBITZU010000006.1, from coordinate 85,760 downwards.
GCACGACGCGACTACCTGCACGTCGAGGACCTGGCCGCCGGCCACGTCGCCGCCCTGGACAAGCTCGGCGAGACGGCGGAGCCGGTCTCGACCTGGAACCTGGGCACCGGGACGCCGACCTCGGTCCGCGAACTGGTGGCGGCCTTCGCCGAGGCCAGCGGTCGGGAGATCCGGACCGTCGACGCACCGAGGCGTCCCGGCGACATCGCGGACTCCTACGCGGACCCGGCCCGCGCCGAGACCGAGCTGGGCTGGGTGGCCGCCCGCACCATCCACGACATGTGCGCGGACACCTGGCGGTGGCAGTCGCAGAACCCGGACGGCTTCCCGGACGCCTAGCCGTTCTGATCCGTGAGGTTGCGGACGCGGCCGGACCCGTGTCTCACGCCGGCCGGACTCGGGCCGCGATGGTGACCGGCACCGACGGCATCCCGGTCGGCGGAGGCCGGATCCCGTGATCACGCCGCGGTCGCGTCCCGCGAGGCGCCGACCTCACAGGCCCGCCTGGTTCGTCTACGTCCCGATGTGGTGAGATGTCCGCACACGGTCATGAGTCGCTGCTGGGGGGTCGATGTGCTGAGGAGTGGACGGCTGCTCGCACTGGACGAGGACGCGGTGGAGCTCGCCGCCGCGGGCCTGGTCCGGCTGGGTGTGCAGGAGTGGCTGGAAGGGGCCGCGGGGATCCCGGCATGGCGGATCCGCGCGGGCTCGTTCGCCCACGCGTGGCTGGCGTTCGGTGACCCGCCGGCGCCGGGCCTGCGGGTGCCGGCCGGGCCGGTCCTCCGGTCGCTCGTCCATCGGGCCGCGCAGCTGCTCCTGCAGGTCCACGACGGGGAGGGACCGGCCGTACTGGAATGGCTGGGCCTGCACTCGGCCGAGGTCCACGAACAGGCTCGCCGGACGGATGCGGCGCACCCGGCCGAACCCACCGCCCTCACCCTGGTCTGGCACGGCGTCCAGGCCCTCAACGCACGAGGCGAGCGTGACCACGACCGGCGCATCGATGAAAAGTGCGAGGCGTACATCCGCGAGCGACACCGCCGCCAGGACACCCTGGCACTGCTGCTGGCCTGCGCCCGACTGGCCGCCACCGCCCTGGTGGAGCTCAGTGACGGGGATCCGGGGCAGGCGGGCGACCGGCTCGAGGAACACGCGACCCGGCACATGCCGCTCGCCGGCCCCGCACCGCTGTGGGTGCCGGGACGGCCCCGGCAGCGGGCCGACTGAGCACCCGGTCTCGTAGATCATGTTCGAGTGGGCCGCCCGCGGGCGCACCTCGGCGGCGTCGGCCGGACCGCGGGCGTGCCGGCGTCCGTCCCCGCGGGTCAGTCCCCGCGGGTCAGTCCTGCGGACGCCATTTCCTGGTGAATCGTCGCGCACCGTAAGCGATCGGCGGCAACAGGAGGAGCCAGGCCCCCGAGTGGGTCAGGGCCGTGAGTCCCAGTGAGATCGCCCCGGACGCGGGGAAAAGCGCGTAGGCGGCCCGGGCTGCGCGCTCCTTCGGCCCCCTCGGGGCAGCGGAGCCAGCTGCTCCCTGGCCGACCAGGGCGGCCTCCGCCTCTGGTGCGGGCACCGTCTTACGCTCGAATTCCGGACCGGGCGCCGGCAAATCCTCGAACAGCGCCTGCAAGTCGGCACGCGCCACAGCGGCGTGCGCCAGATCCACTCGATCCTCGAACTCCCCCATGGAGAGCCGACCCGCCACCATGTGGACACTCAACGCCTCCACCGCGTTGTCCCGCTCGGCCGCGCCGACACGGACATCCGGAAGCACCTGCACGGATTCCCCCTCCACGTTTCGCGCCCCAGCCTACGGGCGGAGTTCCCGGAACGCACAGCTGGCACGGAGATCCGCACCGCGCCCGGCGCGCGGGCGAGGTGGCCGGCGCCGGCACGGCCGAAGGCGCGCTCAGCCGACGGCAGCGCCGAACCACTTCGGCAGCCGGCCGAGCAGATCCTGCTGGTCCTCGCCGACCCAGGCCACGTGGCCGTCCGGTCGCAGCAACACCGCGGGCACGTCCAGTTCCTCGCTGACGTCGACGACGTGATCGACCCGATCCGCCCAACCCTCCACCGAAAGCCGGCCGGTCTGGTCGAGCAGCAGTCCGCGGCCGCCGTGCGTCAGCTCGTAGAGGCGCCCCCGCTTCAGCCCCACGTCCCGCATCCGCCGGCCGAGCAGTTCATGCCCCTCGCCGAAGTCGTAGCGGACCCCGATCGCCGTGATCTTCTCGATCAGGTACCGGTTCACCTCCTCGAAGTCCATCAGTTCCGACACCAGCCGGCGCACCGCCCGGGCACCCGGCTCGTGGGACAGCAGCTCGGTCTGCGCGCGGGTGTTGTCCAGCACGGCTGCCGCCACCGGGTGCCGTTCCGTGTGGTAGCTGTCCAGCAGCCCCTCCGGCGCCCAGCCGTTGACCTCGGCGGCCAGTTTCCATCCGAGGTTGAACGCGTCCTGGACGCCGAGGTTGAGCCCCTGCCCGCCGGTCGGCGGGTGGATGTGCGCCGCGTCACCGGCCAGCAGCACCCGGCCGGTCCGGTAGCGCTCGGCCAGCCGGGTGGCGTCGCCGAAGCGGGAGAGCCAGCGCGGTGAGTGCGCGCCGAAGTCGGTGCCGGCGAACACCCGCAGCCGCTGCTTGAGCTCCTCGAGGGTCGGCGCGGTCGCACGGTCCTCGGCCACCCCTTCGGCCGGCACGATCACGCGGTACACCCCGTCCCCCATGGGGATGGCGCCGAACCGCAGATGGGTCTTGCGGACTTCGCCCACCACGGCGGCCAGCGTCTCCGGCGGCACGGCCACCTCCACCTCCCCCAGCAGCGTCTCCGCCCCGGCGGGCTCGCCGGGGAAGCCGACGCCGAGCAGCCTGCGCACCGTACTGCGGCCACCGTCGCAGCCGACGAGGTAGCGCGAGCGCAGCCGGGTGCCGTCGGCCAGCTCGGCGGTCACCCCGTCTTCGTCCTGGCTCAGCCCGACCAGTTCGCAGCCGCGCCGGATCTCGGTGCCGAGCTCGGTGGCATGCTCGGTCAGCAGGCGCTCGGTGACGCTCTGCGGGATGGCGAGGACGTACGAATGTGCGGTGTCCAGCCGGTCGGGCCACCGCTTGAGCATGCCGGCGAAGAAACCACCGGCCGCGACCTGCTTGCCGAGCGCGAGGAACCGCTCCAGCAGACCTCGCTGGTCCATCACCTCGATGCTGCGCACGTGCATGCCGAGCGCGCGGGACTGCCCGGTCGGCTCCGGCTCCTTCTCCAACACGAGCACCCGCACGCCGTGCAGCCGCAACTCGCCGGCCAGCATCAGGCCGGTCGGGCCGCCGCCGGCTACGATCACGTCGATCATGAAAACCCCAATTCCCCAGGTCCTGGCTTCGGCCGATGATTCTGCGGCACGACCCGGGCCTTGCCGCAAGCCCCCTGGTGCGCTATAAGTTGAGAGTGGCAAGGAGTGAGTGACCTCCTTGCCTTTCCTTTTCGTCCGCCTGCCACGCCGTCGTCCGGTGCGGACGGACACCCTCCTCACGGAGCGGCGTCGCGCCGCGTGCGGCGGTACGCCCGCTGACCGTCCCGAACGCCGCAACCATCACCGTCCCGGGTGGCCGTGCCGGGGGATGCCGGGGATGGTGGAACAAGGATCTTCGGCTGTTCGGTGAGGTGCGGCGGTGAGCGACAAGGCGAGTGTTCCGCGGATCGTGGTCGGGGTGGACGGTTCGGAGTCGTCCGAGGAAGCGCTGCGGTGGGCGGTCCGACAGGCCGCACTGGTCGGAGCCACGGTCGACGCGCTGATCGCCTGGGACTACCCCCGCGTCTACGGTTGGCCGGCCCCGACGGTCGAGACCTTCGACTACGAGGAGAACGCCCGCAAGGTGCTGGCCGAGACCATCAGCAAGGCCGTCGGCCCCGAACCTCCGGTCGAGATCAGCTCCCTGAGCATCCAGGGGGACCCGGCGACCGCGCTGCTGGACGCGGCACGCGGCGCGACCCTCCTGGTCGTGGGCAACCGAGGGCACGGCGGATTCACCGGGGCTCTCCTCGGATCCGTGAGCCAGCGCTGCGTCCACCACGCCCACTGTCCCGTCGTGATCGTCCGCGACACCAGCACCTGACGGACCCGTCCGGCGGGCCACACGGCGCACGGGCCTTCGGCACGACCGCCGTTGGGGCGTGGACGCGGAGGTCCCGTGCCGGGCCACGGACCCGGTGCGGGCTTCGACCGCCTCCGCCACCCCGGTTGACCGGCCCGCGCATCGGGGTAGTGAGCGTGCATGGACGAGATCCTGGTGGAAGAGAACTTCGCGCACATAGACGGCAGCGACATGAACGTCATCCTCGACCTGCTCGACGAGCTGAACCTCGAGGCCGAGCCCACCGCGCCACGCAGCAGCGGCAGGGGCCGCCGCTGGGAGCTGACCATGCACTGGCAGCCGGCCGGACCGATCCCGGAGAGCACCGACGCGGCGCTGCCCACCGCGGTCGCCAGGATCAGGGACCACTTCGTCACCACCGGGAAGCAGCCACCGTCAAGGGTTGCCGTGTACGACCGGGACGGACGGGTACTCCGGGCGTTCCAACTGGACGCCGGGTAACGGGTCCGCCACGGGACGGGGTGTTCGGGAAGCGTCAAGCGCGCGCAAGGGTTCCGTCAAGGCGAACGACGGCCGGGTCCCGCCCGGGAGCCCCCTGGCATAGCGTCAACGCCGGGCAGATGTTTCGTACAGGTGAACTGGCTGCCCAGTCCTCGCTGTTGACGTGTTGACAAGGGGGATCACGGTGACGACCTCACGCCTGTGCCCACCACCGCTCACCGGAGCGGTGGCCGCCGAGGCCGAGGACCTGCTGCGCCAACTCGCGGCCGAGGGGCACCTCCCGGCCGACGCCGCGGCGCAGCGGGTCAAGGAGATGACGGACGAGCTGACCGCGACGGGCACCTACCGGCAGAGCGCGGAGGAACTCCTCCACGGCGCCCGGATCGCCTGGCGGAACAATCCCCAGTGCGTCGGCAAGTTCTACTGGAAGGGGCTGGAGGTCCGGGACTGCCGCGAGGTCGGGGCCGACGGTGACGAGAGCGCCCTGTTCGAGGCTCTCGTGGACCACCTCCGACTCGCCTGGAACGGCGGCCGGGTCCGGCTGCTGCTGAGCGTCTTCGCACCGAGCAGGCCCGACCGGCCCGGCCCCCGGGTCTGGAACGGCCAGCTCATCCGCTACGCCGGCTACCGGCGGCACGACGGGTCCTTCGTGGGCGACCCCGAGACGGCGGACCTCACCGAGGCCGTCCGGCGGCTCGGTTGGCGCGGCGAGGGCACCGAGTACGACGTCCTGCCGCTGGTCATCCAGTGGCCGGGACGCGAACCCAGGTGGTTCGACCTGCCACCGGACGCCGTCCCCGAGGTGCGCGTCAGCCACCCCGACCACCCGTGGTTCGAACGGCTCGGCCTGCGCTGGCACGCCTTTCCCACCATCTCCGACCAGGTCCTGGAACTGGGCGGCCTGCGCTACCCCCTGGCACCGTTCAGCGCCTGGTACACCTGCACCGAGATCGGCGCCCGCAACCTGTCCGACACCAACCGCTACGACAAACTCCCCGCGGTCGCCCGAGGGATGGGCCTGGACACCGGCCGGGACCGCACCCTGTGGCGGGACCGCGCACTGCTGGAGCTCACCGCGGCCGTACTGCACTCCTACGACCAGGCCGGAGTCTCCATCATCGACCACCACTTCGCCACCAAGCAGTTCGTGCGGCACGAGGAGCGCGAGCACAGGAGTGGACGCGGCTGCCCGGCCGACTGGTCCGCCATCGTGCCGGCCACCAGCGGATCGACCACCCCGGTCTGGCAGCGACGGTACCTGCCCACCAGGGTGCTCCCCAACTTCTCCCCCCAGCCGGTGCCGTGGGCCTCCGGCGACGCCGAGGGGTGAGCGGATGCCGTTCGGCCCGTTCCCGGTACCGGCCCGGGCGGGCTGACAGTCGTCGGCGCGCCCTGCCCACCTCCCCGCGTGGGACCCGCTGTTGATCGATCCCGGGTGTTCGGCAACCACACCGGGCCCTCCACCCGCTCCACCCGCCAGTCGCGTGGGCGGGCCCGGCCCCCCTGCCGATCCAGAGGTCCAACCGGGGGCTGGGACTTCAGTCCGACACGCCCTGACGGTCCACCTCGCCCAACCATCGCGTCAGGGCCTCGCGCACCTCGTCCGGATCGGGGTCCTCGGCCGCCCACGCGGCATGACCGTCGGGCCGGACCAGTAGGGTCGGGCGCAGGCTGGTCGTCGGGGAGGCCGTCACCACTCGCCCCGCCCACGGCGCGGCAACCGCGGCGACATCGCGGCCCGCCAGCACGAACTTGCCCTCCCGCAACGCCTCGTAGAGCCGAGCCGGTTCCCCGGCCAGGCGGAGGTCCGGTACCCGGCGTCCCGTGAGCGGATGGGAGCCCCGGGGCGCGCGGTAGGCGATCCCGATGCCGGAGATGCCACGTGCCGCGCGCGCCTCCACCACCACCAACTGGTGCACGGCGGTGGCCAGCGCGGCCCGCAGCACGCGGACCAGGGACGACCCGCTGGTGACGGCCGTGAGGAGTGCGTGGCTGACGCGCAGGACCATGCGCCCCACCGGGTGGCGCTCCGCGTGGTAGCTGTCCAGCAGTGCGTCACCGGCCCAGCCGTGCAGGACGGCTGCCAGTTTCCAGCCCAGGTTGGCGGCGTCCTGGAGCCCGGTGTTCATGCCCATGCCACCGGCGGGCGAGTGGACGTGTGCGGCGTCGCCCGCGAGGAACACCCTTCCCTGCCGGTAGCGGGGCACCTGCCGCTCGTCGCTGTGGAAGCGGGAGAGCCAACGCGGATCGTGCATCCCCAGGTCTCTGCCGATCGTGCGCTTCGTGATGTCCCGGACGTCCTCCAGGGCGATCGGCGCATCGTCAGGCATCTGTCGGTGCCGGTCCCAGGCGATGATCCGGTACCAGCCGTCCCCGAACGGCGCGAAGAACGTGAAACCGTCTTCGTTCGAGCTGAAGTTGAAGACGGCGTCAGGGGCGCTGTCGAGCAGCACGTCGGCCAACATCACGGAGCTGATGGCCGCCTTGCCCGGGAACGGCATCCCCAGGCTCTGCCGGATCGTGCTGCGCGCCCCGTCCGCACCGACGACGTAACGGGCCCGGAGTGTGGCCGTGGTGCCGTCCGGATGGCGCACGTCCACGTCGACGCCGTCCGGGTCCTGTCGTAGCCCGGTGGCGCGAACCCCGCGGAGGATGGTGGTTCCCGCTTCCTCGGTCCGGCGCAGCAGGGCCCGCTCGACCTGCCACTGAGGAATGGTGAGGATGAAAGGAAAGCGCGTTCGGAGCCTGGAGAAGTCGATGCTGAGGCGGCCGAACGGGTGCAGCGCCCGGGTCGGCGTGCCGATGCGAAGCAGTTCGTCGGCCAGCCCCCGGGCGTCGAGCTGCTCCAGGCTCCGCGCGTGGAGGCTGAAAGCGCGGCTCAGGTCGGATTCGTGATCGCGTTGCTCCAACAGCGTGACATCGACTCCGGACTTGGCGAGGTCACCCGCAAGCAGGAGGCCGGTCGGACCGGCCCCGACCACCAGAACGTCCGTGTCCGGTGCCTCGTGTCGGCTCGGAGCGGCACTCGGTGACATGTCCGTTGTGCTCATGCCTTCGAGTGTCAACGTTGTTCGAGGGTGGTGCGCGGCGAGATGCCGCCGTCGGTGGAGGGCGGTCGCCGGTGCGCGAGCCGTGCGGCGAGCAGGTGTCGGACGGGGTCGGCGGACGTCCGGCCCGGCGGTGCTGCCGGGTCGTAGGCAGCGCCTGTGCGAGGCGGCACCCACCTCACGGCCACCCGGCCGCCGGTGGACGCGCTGCGCACCTGGATGGAACGCTTCATCGACTTCATGGCCGCCAAGCACCGCATGGCCGACGCGCTGGCCGTGGTGCTCACCGACGACAGCGAGAAGCTGCACACCCGCGCCCTGCTCGCCGACGCCGTCACCCACCTGCTCACCGCCGTGCGGGATCAGTCGGCGGCACGGCCAGGAGTCAACGCACAGGACGTACTGATGGCCCTCGGCGGGATCAGCCTCATGGCCGCCAGCGAGGAACAGTGCGACCTGGCCACCAGACTCATCGACCTGCTCCCGCACGGCATCGTGACGAGCTGATCGCACCTTCTCGGCCCCGTTCACGGCCACGACCGCCGCGGTCGTCGGGTCCGTACGGAACAGTGGCTCCCGCAGGATCTCCGCAGCGGGTGATCGCCGTGGGCTCCGGGGCCAGCCGAGCAGGACGCGCTGACGCAGGGGGCCGGCGCCTCGTCGACAGGTCGGCCCAGTCGGGCGTTCAGTCGGGCGGTTCAGTCGGGACGGGCCCCGGCTCCGGCGGCACCGGATCGGGCCGCTTCGGTCGGGGCGGTTCGGGCGGGGGCGTGGGAGTGCCAGGGGACGGCGGCGGGTCGGGCGGAACCGGTGCCCTGCGCGTCCCGGAAGGCTCCGGGGCCGCCGGGTCGGCAGGTGGCCGAGCCGCGCCCGGCCCTGCCGTCGGCGGGAAAGCCTGATCTGTCGTCATGCCTTCGCTCCTCTCGGTCGACGCGATTCGTCTGTCCGGAATCCGCTTCTCCACACCCGTTTGAGATGACGGATCGTGGTGAGACGTGGGGAGTGACCGCCTGGCCGCACGGTTCATCCCCCTGACCGTGTGGTCGTCCCCCCGGGACGGTCACGAGGCGGGCCCCGGAGCCGGTGCGACACGGCTCCGGGGCTGCCCCGGTGAGGACGACCGAGTGCCGGGCGAGGCGGTCAGCGCACGGTCACGGTGAACACGGGGGAGACGGTGTTTCCATTGACCATGCGCAGCTCGTTCACACCCTTCAGGCCGAGCTTCACGCCGAGCGAGTAGGCGCCGTTGCGGGCCGTGGGCGCGGAGGCGGGCAGCGCGACCCACTTGCCGTGCTGCTTCTGCTGCAGGGTGACCTTGCTGCCCGCCTTGAGGCCGGTGGTCGTGCCGGTGACGCGGAACTGCTGCCATGCCCGGACGGAAGACGCCGACGAGTGGGCGGTGATGCCGGCGTGGACGGCGGCGTGCTGCGTGGCGGGCGCGGGGTGGGCGGCCGGGGTGGCTGCCATGGCCGTGCCCGCCAGGCCGAGGGAGAGCACGCTGACGGTGGCCACGGCGGCGAGGCGCAGGGAGTTCTGCTTGGTGACGATCACGGGTGGACCCTTTCAGAGGAGGTGGTTGTCCGCCTCGAAGGCACGGTCGGCGCGATTCGGGCGGTGTCATGTGTAGGGACGCCCCGCCATGCGAATAGGTTGTGGGCGAATTGTCACTACCTCGTAACAGCCGGCACCGCCCCCGGACCTGATGCCCAGCTCGGTTCCGGCGCCCCGGCACGGCGGCCGGGCAGGGTGAGCACGCCGAGCAGAGCAGGGGGTACCAGCGGGGTGAGCGCGATCATCGCGCCACCTCCCGGGCGACGGGACCGGTCGGCGTTCAGCCACCCGTGTGCGACCTCGCCCGGCGGCGGGTGAGGCGCCAGATCCGATCCTCGCCGGTCTCGGCCGGGCGAGGCGCTCGGCGGGGCCGGGCGGGCTGCCGGTGCGGCTTCCGAGCGAGGTCGGTGCGGACGTGTTGGCGCCGTTCATCCGGCTCAGCGCAGGCCGAGGTAGGGCAGCCAGGCTCGTGAGGCGCCGTGGCCCGCGGTGAGCAGGGCGCACAGCGAGGCCGCCGCTCCTCGGATTTCCGCAATTCGTCCCACCTGAAAAACGGAGGGTTCAGGACTGCTGCCCGCCTGCGCCGTTGGGCGAAGCTCGCTGGTCGCTCCGCCCCCAGAAGGGCATGACGACGACCAGTCCCATCCTGCCGCACCGCCCGACCACCGAACTCACCACCGAGACAGCCGCGTTGATCGCGGACCGCGGCACGTTCCCGCTCCCCGTGTCCCACTTTCCGCAGGATCCCCGCACCTGCTGGCGCACATCGCACGGAGCTGGTGGATTTCTCGCTCCTTTCCGTCGCCCGGCGGTAGACCGGAGTCATTCCCCCTCCAGGCAAGGAAGGTGACACCCATGAACGTGATCGAGCGCCCCGTCGTGACCACCGAGTCGGGCAGCGTCCAGGGCACCGTCGAGGACGGCGTCGCCGCGTTCCGCGGCATCCCCTACGCGGCTTCGCCAGTGGAAGACCGGCGCTTCGCCGCCCCCGCGCGGCACCCGAAGTGGCCGGGCCTGCGCGACGCCGGCCGCCCCGGCCCCGCCGTCCCGCAGAACCCCTCCCGGCTCGAAGCGGTGATGGGACCCCGCACGCCCGACTGGAACGAGGACGGCTCGCTCACCCTGAACGTGTGGACCCCCCGCCAGCCGGCCGGCGGTTGCGCACCCCGCGCCCTGCCGGTCCTGGTGTGGTTCCACGGCGGCGGGTTCACCAGCGGATCGGGCAGCTGGGACTGGTACGACGGCCGCCACCTGGCCGCCGCCGGCGGCGGGATCGTCGTCGTCACCGCCAACTACCGCGTCGGCCCCCTCGGTTACCTCTACCTGCCGGAAATCGGCGTCGAGAACCTCGGCGTACGGGATCAGGCCGCCGTCCTCGCCTGGGTACGGCGCAACATCACCGCCTTCGGAGGGGACCCCGAGCACGTCACCGTCGGCGGCCAGTCCGCCGGGGCGTTCTCCGCCCTCTACCTCGCCGTCTCCCCGGTCACCGGTCCGCACATCGACCGCGTCATCACCCAGAGCGGCCCCTTCGGGCTCGCGCCGCAGACCCCCGAGGAGGCGGCCGACCACGCCCTGGCCTACCTCCGCCTCCTCGGCCTCGGTGGCAGCCGGGATCTCCGCACCGCGTTGCGCGCCGTCCCGGCCGGCCATCTCCTGGCCGCCTACCAGCAGCTCTCCCAGGACCTCTCCCGCCCGGGCAACGTCGCCCCACCGATGTACCCCGTCCTCGGCGCCGCCGGAATCCCCAGGACATGGCAACAGGCGCTCGCCGACGGCCGCCTGGACGGCAAACACCTGCTGACCGGCACGACCAGGAACGAGATGACCGCGTTCTTCGCGTTCGACCCGCGCATCCGCGCCATCACCACCGACCGGGCCCGCGCCCTCGTGGCCGGACAGCTCGACGGCGGCGCCGAGCGGTTCGACCGCGCCGCCACCCGGCTCCCGGGCGCGACACCGGGCGACGTCCTGACCGCACTCGAAACCGAGCTCGTCTTCCGGGACGGGACCCTCGCCATCGCCGACCACCACGCCGGGGCCGGCAACACGACCCACGTCTACCAGTTCGACTACGCCCCGGCCGACGACCCCGCACGCCTGGGTGCCACGCACTGCGTCGAACTCCCCTTCTTCTTCAACACCTTCACCGCCTACCCCGACAGCGCCATGCTCGGCGGGACCACCGCTGCCGTCCGCTCGCTCGGCGACGCCTTCTGCCGCGCGGCAGCGGCTTTCGTGGCCACCGGCCGACCGACCGCGGACCGGTGGCGCCCGTACGCGTCCGGCGACCCGACGACCGTCCGGCACTTCGCCTGACCCCCGCGCCGTCCCATCGCCCGCGCCCACGCCGACGGCTGCCACGACACCCGCCGCGTCCAAAAGCGCCTCGACCGGCTCAGCCGCGACGAGTAGCAGGCCGCGTACGAGGCCCAGCAGGCGGCCCCACTGCCCCGGTCAAGGCCAAGGGCGCCCGGGGCCAGGCCCGCCGCTGCTGCGGGCCCTCCCCCGAGGCGATCGCGGAGCTGACCGGTCTGCTCGCGCCGGGCCGCAGCCGACGCTGGGCACTGGCCCGATCCCGACCTCGAGGTCGGCCCGATCACGGCGGTCCACCATTCTCGCAACAGACCCTACTGCTGCCGCACCGCCTGCTCACGAAGGGCTTGGATGAGCGTCGTCACGTGGGGCCGGTCGCTCCGACTGATCGCGGCGACACCGATGTGCCGGATCGGTCCCGGTGGCCTGATCGGGACGGTGCGAAGGCCAGGGATCTCCGGGGCTAGCGCGATGGAGGGGATCAGGGAGATTCCCATGCCTGCGGCGACGAGCGAGCGGGCGAAGAAGTAGTCAGTGGTCGTGCCGCGCAATTCCGGAGCGAAGCCGGCGCGCTCAGCGTAGCGGCGCAGGTACGCCTCGGTCCTCAGGCAGCCGAGCACCCAGGGCTCGGCCGCCAGCTCGGCGAGGTCGAGCAGGTCGCTGCCGGCAAGCCGGTGGCTCTCCGGCAGGACGACGTACAGGGGGTCTTCCAGGAGTGGGGTCCACTCCAGGCCGGAGCTGGGGCCCGGCCCGACCGGCAGCGGGCCGTCGAAGTGGTAGGCGAGCGCGACGTCCACGGCGCCTTGGCGGACGAGCGGCAGGGTGTCCTCGGGCTCGCCCTCCCTGACGTGGAGCACGGTGCGGGGATTGGCCGCTAGGAGCCGGGGGAGGGCGCCGGGCAGCAGGAGCCGGCCGCCACTGGTGAAGGTGGCGACGGTGAGCTGTACGCGGCCCGAGCTGAGCTGGTCGACCTGTTGTCTTGCGTGTTCGAGCTCGGCGGCGACGGCCTCGGCGGCGCTGACCATGATCCGACCGGCCTGGGTGAGCGTGACGCCGCGGGTGCTGCGGGCGACGACCTGGGCGCCGAGGCTGCGCTCGAGGACGGCCACGTGCTGGGAAACGGCCGAGGGGGTGAGGTGCAGGGCAGCGGCGGCCTGGTTGAAGCTGCCGTGCTCCGCCACCGCCCGCAGGATGCGGAGCCGCTGCACATCGATCAACAGTTCACCTTGATGCGTATCCAGTAAGTCAGCACTTCTGCTGATGACGATAGGCCTCCAGGATCGGAGCATGCAAAGGATCTGCGTCATCGGCGGAAGCCGGTACTTTGGAAAGCTCCTGGTGAAGCGCCTTCAGACGGCGGGCCACCAGGTCACTGTGGTCAACCGCGGTTCCACCCAACCGCCCGCCGGTGTCGAGCACCTCGTCGTCAACCGCGATGACGAGGCCGCCCTGGCGACCGCGCTCGGCTCCCGCACCTTCGACGTGGTTGTCGATCAGGTCTGCTACACCCCGGTGCAGGCCGCTGTCGCCGCCCTCGCCTTCGCCGACCGCACCCGGCGCTACGTCATGACGTCCACGATCGAGGTCTACGACCCGGCGAGCGCCGCGCTGCCGGCTGTCCCGCCGGGCACGCCGGTGCCGGAGGAGATCGTGGATCCAGCCACCTGGCGGGTGGCCATGGACCTTCCCTGGCACGACGACGTGTACCGGGAGGCGCACTACGCCGAGGGCAAGCGTCAGGCGGAGGCCGTCCTCGCCAGCGCCGGCGGCTTCGAATTCGCCTCGGTGCGCAGCGCGCATGTACTGGGCGGCGGCCCGCAGGAGTTCACCGGCCGGCTCGCGCACTACGTCGAGCGCATCACCCGGGGCGAAGAGATCGCTGTGCACGCGAAGGCGCTGCCCACAGTGTTCATCCACTACCAGGAGCTGGCGGATCTGCTGCTGTGGGCGACCACGGCCAACTTCACCGGCCCGCTCAACGCCTGTTCCAACGACCCGCTCGACGTACACGGGCTCACCGCGATCATCGCCACGCAGGCCGGCCGGGAGCCCGTCCACCGGACCGTCCGAGCGGGCGAGGAGGCCTCGCCGTTCTCCTTCGACCGCCACTACGCCATGAGCAACGCCCGCGCCGAGGAGCTGGGCTTCTCCTTCTCCCGTACCACCGACTGGCTGCCCGGCGCCGTCGCCGAAGCCCTCACCGCCGAACCGTCACCCACCGTCTGAGGAAAGGAGCCATCATGCGGTACCGCACCATCGCGGGCACCACCGTCAGCGCCATCGGCTTGGGCGCCATGCCGCTGTCCATCGAGCACCGTCCGGACGAGAGGCGGGCCGTCGCCACCATCCACGCCGCCCTCGACGCGGGTGTCACATTCATCGACACCGCCGACAGCTACCACTGGCACGCCGGCGAAGTCGGCCACAACGAGCTGCTGATCGCCCGTGCCCTGGCCCACTACGGCGGCGACACTTCCGACATCCTGGTCGCCACCAAGGGCGGCCGCGGCCGCCCCGGCGACGGCGGCTGGACCGTCACCGCTACCCCGGCACATCTCAAGCAAGCTGCCGAGGCCTCCGCCAAGCGCCTGGCCGTCGACGCGATCGGCCTGTACCAGCTGCACAAGCCGGACCCCGCCGTGCCCTGGGCGGAATCCGTCGGCGCGCTGCGCGAGCTGCTCGACGCCGGCACGATCCGCGCCGCCGGCATCTCCAACGTCACCACCGACCAGATCCGCGAAGCACGTGCGATCCTCGGCGACGGACTCGTCTCCGTGCAGAACCAGTACTCGCCGGCGGTCCGCGACAGTGAGGCGGAGCTGCGGCTGAGCGCGGAGCTGGGTCTGGCGTTTCTGCCCTGGAGCCCGCTGGGCGGCATCTCGCGCAGCTCCCTCGACGGCCCCTCCGGCCCCACCTCCGTCAGCACCGCCTTCCACCGCGTTGCGGACGGCCGCGGCGTCAGCCCGCAGCAGGTCGCCCTGGCATGGCTGCTCGCCCGCTCCCCGGCAGTGATCCCGGTACCGGGAGCCAGCCGTCCGGCCTCCATCACCGACTCGGCCGCTGCCACGGACCTCGAGCTGAGCACGGAGGAGCTGACGCAGCTCGAGGACGGTCTACTCGGGTGACCGTCTCCAGCGGAACGTTCCGTAGGGGTTGATCTCCGACCAGAACAAGGCGGTCAGGCCGCTCCGGTCCTCGCCCGGGCCCGTGAGGGAGCCGTCATCGCCGTGGTGGAGCACGGTGTTCGCGCTGTTCCGGTTCTCCCCGACCGGGAGCCGGCCGTGGCTCTCGCGACACAAGCCCGGAGTGCACAGTAGCCCGGAAGTCCATGGCTTCACAGGACAGTTGACGCATCCCGAGCCCCCGGCGCGGTCGGCCCCGTCGGCCTGCTTCCCGCCGGCGTGACGCGTAGGCCGAGCAGGAAGCCGCGGTGCGCGAGGAGGGGCGGCTGTCCGACCAGGGCGCAGCATCCGTGGGCTGCGAGGTCGGTCCCAGGTGCGGGCTGCCGGCGTGCGGCAGCCCGCATCCGTTCACTTCGCGGCTTCCTTGAGCTTCGACCCGGCGCTGACCTTCGCGCTGTAGCCGGCCTCGATCTGGATCGGCTCACCGGTCTGCGGGTTGCGCGCGGTGCGGGCCGCCCGGTGGGTGCGCTCGATCGTCAGGAAGCCGGGGATCGTCAGCTTCTCGTCGCCCTTGAAGACGATCTCGCCGGCGATCTCGGCGAACGCCGTCAGGACGGCGTCGGCGTCCTTCCTCGCCACCTGGGCACGGTCGGCCAGAGCAACCAGAAGTTCACTGCGGTTCATTTCGCGCGCTTTCGGTCAAGGGACATGATGCTCCGCATGCTGCCAGACGAGTCCGCCATCGGTTCCATCAGACGCGGACGACGCGCCGTGGCTATCTCTCCCCGGTCGTCGGTGGTCGGGGTACCACAGCCGCGAAGCAGGACAGCCGCGGGGGCGCCCGCCGACCGCGGCCGGCAACCGGTCAGCCTTCCCGGGGTGCGCCCGCCGGGACGGTGTTCAGGCGCGCACCGCGAACTGACGCACCGTCAGCTCTGGCCGGTGCCGGGCGGCGCGTTCGCCATCGTCGGCGCCGGCCGGTGTCGGGACGTCCCTGCGCGCGGCGGGTTCGAACCGGCGCGGACGGCGCACTGGGGGGTGGACACGCCGTGGCAGTGACCCCTTCGGACTCCGCGCGCTCTACCGATGGCCACTGGCCGCAGCAATGATGAGCTGACCGCAGGTGATCCAGGCGACTGCGCGCACCTGCCCCCTGGCAGCTGGACATGCGGTGGAAGGAGTCCACGGTGTTGCTTCTCATCTCCCCGGACAGCGTCGAGGAGGCCCTCGACTGCGCGAAGGCGGCGGAGTACCTCGACATCGTCGATGTCAAGAAGCCCGACGAGGGCTCGCTCGGCGCGAACTTCCCGTGGGTCATCAAGGAGATCCGCAACGCGGTCCCGGCGGACAAGCCGGTGTCCGCCACCGTGGGAGACGTGCCGTACAAGCCCGGCACGGTGGCCCAGGCGGCGCTCGGTGCCGCCGTCTCCGGAGCCACGTACATCAAGGTCGGCCTCTACGGATGCACCACGCCCGACCAGGCCATCGAGGTCATGCGAGGGGTCGTCCGGGCGGTGAAGGACTACCGGCCGGACGCGTTGGTCGTCGCCTCGGGCTACGCGGACGCCCACCGGATCGGCTGCGTCAACCCACTCGCACTGCCCGACATCGCCCTCCGCTCGGGGTCCGACGCGGCCATGCTCGACACCGCGGTCAAGGACGGGACACGGCTGTTCGACCACGTTCCGCCGGACGTCTGCGCGGAGTTCGTCCGGCTGGCCCACGAGGCCGGTCTGCTCGCCGCCCTCGCGGGCAGTGTCAAGGTGGGAGACCTCGGCGCGCTGACCCGCATCGGCACGGACATCGTGGGGGTGCGCGGCGCGGTCTGTGAGGGCGGCGACCGCACCACCGGGCGGATTCAGCCACAGCTGGTGGCCGCCTTCCGGGCTGACATGGACCGGCACGCCCGCGAGTACGCGGCTGCCGTCGCCGCCGCGAGCTGACCGCCGGCATGGCGACACCTCAGCCCCGTCGCGTGCCCGGGAACCGCGGCGAGCACTTCGCCGTCCTCGATCCGGCCACGGGCGAAGCCTTCGGCGAGGCTCCCGACCAGCAACCGGAGGAGTTGGACGCCACCGTCGGCCGGGCCCAGGAGGCCTGGCACGGCTGGCGGGCCAACCCCGCCGCCCGCACCACCGCGCTGCTCGCGGCAGCCGACGCCGTGGAGGCGGCCGGGTCCGAGCTCGCTCCGCTGCTCACCCGTGAACAGGGCAAACCCCTGGCCGAGTCGTACGCGGAGATCGCCCGCACAGCGGCCCGCCTGCGCTACTTCGCTCGGCTGGACCCCTGCCCCCAGCCGATCAGCGACGGCCGGCCGGTGCGCGGCGAGGTCCGCTGGCGGCCGCTCGGGCCCGTCGCCGCGATCGTCCCGTGGAACTTTCCCCTCCAACTCGCGTCGGCGAAGTTCGCGCCCGCGCTCGCCGCGGGCAACACGATGGTGCTCAAGCCCTCGCCGTTCACCCCCCTCGCCACACGGCTGCTGGGGTCCGTCATCTCCACCGCGCTCCCCGAGCACGTACTGACGATCGTCACCGGTCACGAACCCCTCGGTGCCCGTCTCGCGTCCCATCCGGGGATCCGCCACGTCACCTTCACCGGTTCGGTTCCCACCGGGCGGGCCGTCGCGCGGGGCGCGGCGGCCTCGCTCGCCCGGGTCACCCTGGAGCTGGGTGGTAATGACGCCGCCATCCTGCTGGAGGACGTGGACGTGGAGCGGATCGCGGACCGGCTGTTCTGGGCGGCGTTCCGTAACTGCGGACAGGTCTGCATGGCGGTCAAGCGCGTCTACGCCCCGGCCCGGCTCTACTCCCAGGTGGTCGAGGCCCTCGCGCAGCGTGCGAAGACCACCGTCGTCGGAGCCGGGCTCGACCCGGGCTCGCAGCTGGGGCCGGTCAACAACGCCCCCCAGCTGGCCCGGGTCGAGCGCTACACGGCCCAGGCCCTGGCAGACGGCGCCCGAGCCGTGGCCGGCGGCCACCGGCTGGACCGACCGGGCTACTTCTTCGCCCCGACGATCCTGGCCGATGTCCCTCCCGACAGCCCGGTGGTGACGGAGGAGCAGTTCGGTCCGGTCCTGCCGGTGGTGCCGTACGGGAGCCTCGACGAGGCCGTCGCGGCGGCCAACGACACCGGCTTCGGGCTGGGCGGCTCGGTGTGGGGGACCGACCTCGACCGGGCCGAGGCGGCGGCCGACCGGCTGGAGTGCGGGACGGTGTGGATCAACCACCACGCCGAACTCTCCCTCGCCCAGCCCTTCGCCGGCACCAAGGAGAGCGGTGTCGGCGTCGCGGGCGGGCCGTGGGGCTTCTACGGGAACCTCAGGCCGTTCGTCGTGCACCGTCCGGAGGAAGCGTGACCATGAGGTTCGGCGCGGCGGTACTGCGCTCCCCCGAGGGCCGGTTCGCCGTCGAGGAGGTGCTCCTGCACGCGGGGCCGGCCGACGGCGAGATCCTGGTCAGGATCGCGGGCTGCGGGATGTGCCGGACTGACCTGGCGGTCCGGCGTTCGGCAGGCCGCTCCCCACTGCCGGCGGTGCTCGGCCACGAGGGGGCCGGGGTCGTAGTGGGGACGGGCGGTCCGGACACCGGCCTGTGCGTCGGTGACCACGTCGTACTGAGCTTCGACTCCTGCGGACACTGCCGGAACTGCATGGGCGCGGCTCCCGCCTACTGTGACTCCTTCGCCTCGCTCAACCTGTTCGGAGGGCGCGAGGAGAACGCGGCACGGTTCACCGACGCGGCCGGGGGCGAACTGGCCCCCCGGTGGTTCGGCCAGTCCTCGTTCGCCGAGTACGCGCTGGTCCCGGCCCGCAATGCCGTCCGGGTCGATCCCGCACTGCCCATCGACCTGCTCGGACCGCTCGGCTGCGGCTTCCTCACCGGCGCCGGGGCGGTCTTGAACGCCTTCGGCGCCGGCCCCGGTGACACCATCGCGGTCTTCGGCGCGGGAGCCGTGGGTCTGGCCGCGGTGATGGCGGCCACCGCCGCCGGGGCGGTGACCGTGGCCGTCGACCGGCACCCCGAACGACTGGACCTCGCCGAGCGGTTCCGCGCGATCCCGCTGCACGCCGGGTCGGCCGGCCTGCCCGACCGCATCCGGCGACTGACCGACGGCGGCGCGCAGTACACGCTGGACACCACGGGCTCCGCACCACTGATCAACGACGCACTCCGGGCCCTGCGCCCGACCGGCCACCTCGGCCTGGTGGCACGGCTCCACACCACGCTGCCGATCGAACCGGGGTCACTGGACCGGGGCCGGAGGATCTCCCACATCTGTGAGGGGGACGCGGTGCCAGGACTGCTGATTCCGCGGCTGACCGGGCTCTGGCAGGCCGGGCGGTTCCCCTTCGACCAGCTGATCCGTACGTACCCGCTCGCCGACATCAACGAGGCCGAGCGTGACTGCGAGGCGGGCCGCGTGGTCAAACCCGTCCTGGTTCCGGAGGAGTGGAGCCGTCGAGCGGAGCTCCCAACGCCGCCGCCCCTCTGATCGACCCCGGTCCGGGTGTTACGGCCGGGGCTTGTTCGCGAACACCCACCGGTTGCCCGCCAGCGCGTCGTTCTGTTCGGGCAGCGGGCCGCGTCCGTGCCGACGGGTGAAGTCGAAGGGGGTGTGGACCGACGTGGACCAGCCCTTGCTCGCCAGACCACCTGCGGAGTCGGGCCGCGGCTCGCGGACGAAGAGGTCGAGCAGGTCGATGCCGATCTGGTGTTTCGTCGAGGTGTAGAGCGGGCTGTCGCGGTGCTCCAGCAAGTCCCTGTCGAGCTTGACCTCGAACGCCAGAGCGCTTCCCGCCGTGCTCAACCGGTCCACCGTGTCGATGAGTTGCGTCTCGGCGGCGTTGGGCAGGTAGAACAGCAACCCCTCGGCCAGCCAGACGCTCGGTGCGGCCTTGTCGAAGCCGGCGTCGGTCAGCGCTCCGACCCAGTCGGCGCGCAGATCGACCGGGATCGGCACGCGCGCCGCCTTCGGAGTGGCCGACAGCCCACCGAGCACCTCGTGCTTGAACGCCAGCACGCCTTCCCTGTCGATCTCGAAGATCACGCAGCCGGGAGGCCAGTCGAGTCGGAACGCCCGCGTGTCCAACCCCGCCCCGAGCAGGACCACTTGGCGGGCACCCTCGTGCACCGACCGGAGGAGGAAGTCGTCGAGGACCCTCGTCCGCAGACCGAAGTACCGCGCGAATCGCCCCCACAGCGGGTTCGCGTCCCCGTCCGGAACCTGTTGCATGCGGACCGGCCAGCCCGCGGACGCCGGTGCGGCGCGCACGAAGTGCTCGGCGTAGACGTCCCGCGCCAGGCTGTCGTGGCGGTGGGTCTCGATCGCCCGTGCCGCGGCGACCAGGAGGGCGGTCAGACCGACGCCCCCTTCCACACCGTCCACACCGGTGTTCCGATGCGCCGTGCCGACCATGTGTCCTCCCTTGGAGCGAGTGGGGACCACGAACAGCGAGGAGTGCGAGTGGTGGATCCGCGGTGAACGCACGACGCCGATTCCGGCGAAGTGCGGTTCGGTGATCCGGCCCGAGACCCTTTTGAGCGGCGGGGCCCGTGTCCAGGCTGCCGTGCTCCCACCGAGGTGGTCACCCGGAATGCCTGCCGGACGTCCCGCAGCCTCCTCACTATCCAGCCGACGGTCGCCACCCGCGCGAAAAACCAACTCGGTTCCCCCGAACAGGTGAATCTCGCCGATATGCCCCGCCCAAAGCCACGAAGTGTGCCGCATCCGGCCTCGCGCTCGGCGTGCGGTGGATCAGCGTGCCTCCTCCAGGCGGCGGCCCGGGGGTGGCGCACTCGATGTCCCGCCACCCAAGTGCACCGCCCCAGGCCGGCGGCGGCAACGCTGCTGTGGACCGCTACGGGGTCCGATGGCCGAAAGAGCGCCGCGACGGCGATGACCCGTGGACATGACAAGGGGATCGGTGGGATGGTCGGCCCGGCGCCGGCTCGAAGCAGCGCCAAGTGGCCTACCCGGTGGACCGCTTCGTGCTTCCCACCCGTATCGGAGGAAGAACTCCATGACGTACCGTCTCCTGGCCGGCGCGGTGGCGGGAGCCGCCCTCACCGCGACCGTCCTGCTGGCAGCTCCGGCCGCACAGGCGGCTCCTGCCGCCACACCCCCGGTGAACTGCGGCAACGTCTACATCGGCACAGCCGGGAACCAGCAGTTCCTGCACGCGGCCTGTTCTCCCGTCACCGCACACAGCTGGTCCCTGGTCGTGCAGTGCTCGAACAACCTGACCTACAGCGCCGGCCCCTACACCACCTTCGAGGACGTCTCGGTGTACTGCCCGGCCGGCACCACGGTCACCAACGGCTGGTACACCTACTCGTAACGGCGAGCGCCAGCAGCCGGGCGCGATCTGCTCGCCGGCCGTCATGTCCCGTCTCGGGCCGTCCCCTGCGCCGCCGTGCGGCTCCGGCCGAGCAGCCCCGCCACCGACAGGGCTCCCCAGCCGATCGAGACCGCCAGTGCCGCCCGGCGGTGGCGGGCCGTGGGCAGGGTACGGGACAGCAACGCGGCGTCGCCGAAGTCCGCGGCGATCCGCAGCAGGGCGGCGGTGCGCAGGCTCCGGTCGTCGGGAGCCAGGGCCATGGCCGCACCGCAAGCGGCATCCCGCAGGCCGAGCGGCCGCAGCGCGGTCGCGACCTCCGGTGCGCCACCGTCGGGGCCGAGCAGGCCGGACGGCCGAGCGAGCAGGTCCGGGCGCACGGTGACGGCGATGCCGTAGAGGGCGGTGGCGGCTCCGGTCGCGCGTAGCAGCAGGCGGTTCACCGGTCTCCTTCGGGGTCGGTGGACTGGGGCCGTGCCGCTGCGGGCGGCACCCCGCCCAACCGGAACAGCGAATCGGACCACCAGTTGGCATCCACGGCCACAAGGTAGCCACCAGTGCCGCGTCAGGCACCGCTGACCCCGTGCGACGCGCCGTCCGGACGATGAGTGTTCTCCGGCAGTCGACCTCGACCGTTTGCCGCATGGCCGGGTGCCGGTGACCGCGCGCCACAGCGCGTGGTGCCCAGCGAGGTGGGCGGGTGCGGGTCCCGTGGCCTTCATGACTCTTCCGGGCGGGCGTTCAGCGGTGTGACGCTCATCGGTCAACGGCGTAGTCGCTCCGAGGTATCCGGCGTGCCCGGGTGTCACGCGAATCGCGGAGCGCGCGACGTTGGCGCGGACACGGGAACCTTGACCGCCGCGACCTGCGGGTTCCGCCCGTGGGCCTTGGCGTCGCACGGACGGTCGTTTCCGTGCACGGCGGGCCCCGGTTCGAGCGTGATGCGTCAGTAGGCGTCAACTGCCATGCGGCATAGTCCGGTTGAGGTGGGATGGCCTCTGGCAACCAGCACCGCACAACGCACTTGGGGTCGGCATGGGCAAGGGGCACAGAGCGACGATGGCCCGGGGCAGCGGCGGGGACGCCTCGCCGGCCGCCGAGGAGCGGTTCCGGGGGTTGCTGGAAGCGGCCCCGGACGCGATGGTCATCGTGGACGACACCGGAACGATGACGCTGGTGAACGCCCAGACCGAGGCGCTGTTCGGCTACCGGCGCGAGGAACTGCTGGGCCGGCCGGTGGAACTGCTGATCCCGAGCCGGTTCCGCGCACACCACGCCCGCCACCGCAACGACTACGCCGCCAACCGACAGGTACGACCCATGGGAGCAGGGCTGGACCTGCACGGACTGCGCAAGGACGGCACCGAGTTCCCCGTCGAGATCAGCCTCAGCCCCCTCGAAACCAGCGACGGCCTGCTCTTCTCCGCCGCCGTCCGCGACGTCAGCGACCGCAGAGCAGCCGAGGAGCGGTTCCGGGGGTTGCTGGAAGCGGCCCCGGACGCGATGGTCATCGTGGACGACACCGGAACGATGACGCTGGTGAACGCCCAGACCGAGGCGCTGTTCGGCTACCGGCGCGAGGAACTGCTGGGCCGGCCGGTGGAACTGCTGATCCCGAGCCGGTTCCGCGCACACCACGCCCGCCACCGCAACGACTACGCCGCCAACCGACAGGTACGACCCATGGGAGCGGGACTGGACCTGCACGGACTGCGCAAGGACGGCACCGAGTTCCCCGTCGAGATCAGCCTCAGCCCCCTCGAAACCAGCGACGGCCTGCTCTTCTCCGCCGCCGTCCGCGACGTCAGCGACCGCAAGGCAGCCGAGGCGGAGTTGACCGCGCTGTACGAGCAGCAACGGCACATCGCCCTCACCCTCCAGCGCAGCCTGATGGGGACCCCGCCGGCCATTCCGGGGCTCGCGGCCGCCCACCGTTACCAGCCCGCGACCCAGGGAGCCGGTGTCGGCGGCGACTGGTTCGATCTCATCCCCCTGGGCGCGGGCAGGGTCGGAATCCTCATCGGCGACGTCATGGGCCGCGGCCTGGAAGCCGCCGCCGTCATGGGGCAACTGCGCTCAGCCGCCCACGCCCTGGCCACCACCGGCATGGAGCCGCGAGCGCTGATGCAGTCGCTGGAAACGGTCGTCGGCGACCTGGGAGTCCCCGATCAGCTGGTCACCTGTTGCTACCTGGTCATCGCCCCCGAGACCAGGGAGGTGTCCGTCTGCTCGGCCGGGCATCTCCCGATCCTGGTCGCCGCCCCTGGCCACGGGGCGCACGTCCTGCCCGTGCCCGTGAGCGCGCCGCTGGGTGTGGGCGGCATCCCCCACCAGCAGACCTCCGTCGTCCTCGCACCCCACGCCCTGCTCGCCCTGTTCACCGACGGCCTGATCGAGTCCCCCGGCTGCGACATCGAGCACCGCCTGAAAGCGCTCATCGACACCATCGACAGCGCCCCCGACGGTGGCGACCTGGAAGCCGTGGCCGACCACATCCTGACCACGCTGCTCCCGCCCGGCCCCGGCTACGACGACGACGTCACGCTCCTGTTGGCCCAGGTCCCGGCGGCCCCGTATGCCACGGCCGCGCTCGAACTGCCCGCGGTTCCCACCTCCGCCTCGGAGGCACGCGCCTTCGTCGAGAAGGTCCTCACCGCCTGGGGCCACACCCACCTGGTCGACGACGCCCGGCTGCTGGCATCCGAGGTGCTCACCAACGCCGTCCAGCACGGCAAGGGCCCCGTGCGCCTGCGTCTGCGCTGCCATCCCACCGAACTGGCCGTCGAGGTCACCGATCAGAGCCCTCACCTGCCGCACCCCCGGCTCGCCGAAGCGGACGAGGAGTCCGGACGGGGGCTCACCCTGGTCGAGGCCCTCGCCCACCGCTGGGGCGCCCGCCCCACCGACACGGGCAAGACCACCTGGTTCACCCTGCCGCTGGACAAGGCCCCGCGGCCCGACACCAGATGACCTCGGGGGCGGTGACCCGGGCCCCGAACTGCCCGGTGTCGTCGCAACCGCCGATGCCGGCCTCGCGCCAGACCTGTCCGCCCAGGACCTCGCCGAGGCGACGGTCAGCACCCGGGTCCGTGCCCGGGCGATGCCACCGGAAGCCACCGGCCGCCTGCGCCGCTACCGCACGCAGCGGTGCGGCCAGCGAGCCTCCGGGCTGCGCCGGAGGGGATGGCTTCCTGGACAGCCGCGGGAGATGGTGATCGCCGTGTGAGCTTCGTCCGCGCCGAGCACCAGGCTTGCCGGCAAGGGAAGACGGCGACTCCCAGCGGCGGCAGCCGCCCACGCCACTCGGGTGCAGGCCCTCGACTCTGGCCCGGTCAAACGGGGCAGCCGGGGGCGCTGCCGGGCGGGGCGCAGTTGTCGGGGGTGTTGTGTCGTACCGGGACGGGGCCGCCGGGCCGGAACCGCTCCACCCCGACGATGTGCCGCACCTTGACCGGGCGCACGATCACCGCGACCCGCTGCTCCCCCGGCATGATCCACTCGAAGCGCTCGCCGCCCAGGTACTTGCGGGCCAGCCGGTCCATCCGGTCGCGCGCCTCCTCGCCCTCGATGAAGCGGGCCACCACACCGCTGATCTGCACTCGGTCGAAGGGATCGGCGGCGTCCGCGTGCGAGAGGTAGACGCGCGGGTCGCGACGCAGGTTCTCCTCCTTCACCCGACCCACCGAGGTGTTGAACGTCAGCTCCCCCTCCCCCTCCAGATCCACCCACATCGGGCTGACCTGCGGGGCCCCGTCGGCGAACACGGTACCGACGTACCAGATGTTGGGGGCTTGCAGCCGGGCGCGGACGACTTCGTCGAAGGTCGCGGTCATCCCGGAAGGCTAGCAACCGGATCGACGGGACGGCCCGGAGGAGCCGTGGACCTCCGACGAACGGTCTCGCGCCCACGCCGCTCGGCACGACTCCAATCTACGTGCACGGCGCACGCAGTTTGGGGTACTCTGCAGATGCGTGCTCGGCGCACGCAAATCGCGCAATCTCCGATCCGGGAACCCGTGTTCCCGGCCCCTGTGAGGACCGCCATGACCACCCCCACCTTCCACACCGACACCACCAGAACCCGCCCGCACCACAACCTGACGTTCGCCGTCCTGCTGCTCGGCGTCGGCGCGTACTCGCTGCTGCAGTCGCTGGTGGTCCCGGTCCTACCGACCCTGACGGAGCACCTGCACACCACCCAGTCCACCGCGACCTGGCTGATGACCGGCTACCTGCTGTCCGCCTCCGTGGCCACCCCGATCCTGGGCCGGATCGGCGACAAGGTCGGCAAGGAACGGATGCTGGTCGCCACCCTCGTGGCACTGGCCGCCGGATCCGCGATGGCCGGCGTCTCCCACTCCATCGGTCCGATGATCGTCGCACGGGTCGTCCAGGGCGCGGGCGGCGCCGTGGTGCCGCTGGCGTTCGGCATCATCCGTGACGAGTTCCCCGCCACGAAGGTCCGCGGCGCCGTCGGCGTCACGGCGGCACTGTCCGCCGTCGGCGTCGGGCTGGGGCTGATCCTGGCCGGACCGATCGTCGACCACCTGGACTACCACTGGCTGTTCTGGGTGCCGACGATCCTCGTCACCGCCGCCGCCGTCGCGACCTACCGGTTCGTCCCCGAGTCGCCGGTGCGCACCCCGGGCCGGATCAGCTGGGGTGCCGCACTGCTGCTCTCCGTCTGGCTGGTGGCCCTGCTGTTGGCCGCCAGCGAGGGGCCCAGCTGGGGCTGGGGCTCGCTGCGGATCACGGGCCTGTTCGCGGCAGCCGTGGTCTTCGCCGCCTACTGGATCGTGGTCGAGCTGCGCTCGGACGCCCCGCTGATCGACATGCGGATGATGCGCATCCCGGCGGTGTGGACCGCCAACCTGGTCGCCCTGCTCTTCGGCATCGGGATGTACACCACGATGACCTTCCTGCCGCAGCTCGTACAGACCCCGGAGCGGCTTGCCGGCTACGGCTTCAGCGCGGGCGTGACCCAGTCCGGGATCTACATGCTGCCGATGACCGCCGGCATGTTCGTCCTCGGCGTGCTGGCCGGGCCACTGGCCGCCCGCTTCGGCTCCAGGCGCGTGCTGGTCGCGGGCAGCCTGGTCACCATCGTCCCCTTCGCGATCCTGGCCGCGGCCCGCGACCGCGGCTGGGAGATCTACACCGCCTCGGCCCTGGTCGGCGTCGGCCTCGGTCTCGCCTTCTCCGCCATGTCCGCCATCGTCGTCGAGGCCGTCCCACCGGCCCAGACCGGAGCGGCCAGCGGCATGAACGCCAACATCCGCACCATCGGCGGCGCGATCGGCAGCGCGGTGACGGCCAGTATCCTGTCCCCCGGGGTCACGGCCCTCCACCCGTTCCCCCGCGACTCCGGTTACACCGGGACCTTCTGGTTCCTGGCCAGCAGCGCCGTGGTCGCCGCCGCCGCGGCCCTCGCCGTCCCGGCGATCCGGCACGACCGGAGCGACCGCGGCGCGGAATCGCCCCGGACCGGCACAGGACAGGGCAGTGGGCCCGGTACCGCCGACAGCGACGTCAACCAGCCTGCACCCGCACCCTGATGGCCCGGCGCGGCCGGCCGACGAGGGCGGCGCGCGCGGTGTCGGTGTCGGCGGGGACGCCGTTGGTGGCGATGTGCCGACGGAGTGCGCGTCGCCGACCCGGGAGCCCATCGCCGCGATGGCCGGAACGTCGGATCTCCGCCCCCGACCCGCGGAAACGTGCGGAACAGGCACGAGGTCACCGACCGGGGAACAGGCGGGGAATCACGCCCGCTGCCAAGGTACTTGACGGGCCGCCGGCGGGCGGAACGGGCGCCGGAGCCGGACCGTACCAGTGCCAGCGCCGATGCGGGAACCGGTGGATGACGGTTCCTCATATGGTTTCCGGCCAGGTTGATGATGTGTCCCTTTGGTGATGACCAGACGCATCCGCTCCCACTAGGGTCATTCCAGCTCCACAGACCGGCGCCGCACGGCCATCGTGCGGCGCTTCGTGGAATCGTCGATTGGACCGGTGTGAAGTGAACATCAAGTACCGTCATCTGCTGGGTCGTTCATTGGTGGCCGCGGTCCGGAGCCGGCTCGCCGCCGCGGTGGGGGTGGTCGCGTTGCTGGCGGCCGCCCTCATCGGCACGGCCGCCGGCGCGGCCAGTGCGGCGCCCCTGGCGGCGCCGGTCACCGCCGTCTCCCACGCGTCCGCCGGGTGGGTCTGTCCCGGCACGCCCATACCGCCGGGTTACGTGATCACCCTCCGCGCGCCGAACGGGTGCAACGGTGCCGGTTCCTGGTTCATGCAGCCCGTGAAGGACGGGATCTGGACCTGCGCCACCTCGCCGATCCCCCCGGGCTACGTGATCACCCTCCACAATGCCGTCGGCTGCAGCGGCATCGACGCCTGGTTCCTGCAGCTGGCCCGCGACGGCCAGTGGACCTGCGCCACCTCGCCGATCCCCGCGGGTTACGTGCTCACCGGCCACAACAACGCCGGTTGCGGCAACATCGGCTCGTGGTTCATGCAACTGGCCCGCGCCGGTGAGTACATGTGCCCCTACCAGCCAGTGCCGGCCGGCTTCCGCGCCGGTGCCGCCAACGCGAGCATGTGCAGCGGCCTCGGTGGCTGGCTCCTGGTCCGCGCCTGATCCGATCGGATCCGCCGGAAGGCACCGCGCACCACGTGGTGCCTTCCGGCGTCGCACACCCGTGTTGAACTCCGCCGGCTCCCGGCTACCACGGAGCCGCTTCTCCCTGGCTCCCTGCGGGCTCTTCGGGAACTCGCTGCCGCCAGTGACGGCCGTCCACGCCTTCACCAGCCACCGGCGGTCCCAGAGATCGTGACAGCCGCGGAACAACATACCGCGTGTCTGCCACGCTCCCCGTCCACCCGTCCGACGGGTCGTCACGGACCGGATGTCGCGCGACTGCGCCGATGCCCTGGAGGCGGGGCAACCTACACCATCGAGTGTGCGTAATAGCGGAGTTCTGCAATTCGTCGGTGCCATGGTTCGCCGATTCCCTAAGGTCCCCGTCATGGCAACCACGGACATAGCACTCAAACAGGCAATGGCGATCGACGGCGCGCTCGGCGTGGCCCTCGTGGACACGGGCAGCGGCATGATGCTGGGCAGCGAGGGCGGCGGCAGGGACCTGGACCTCACGGTGGCCGCCGCGGGGAACACGGACGTGGTCCGGGCGAAAACCCGCACCATGGAGATGTTGGGCCTGTCCGAGAAGATCGAGGACATCCTGATCACCCTCACCGGCCAGTACCACCTGATCCGTCCGCTGACCTCCCGCAGCGGTGGTGGCCTGTTCCTCTACCTGGCGCTGGACCGGAAGCGTGCCAACCTCGCCATGGCAAGGCACCAGCTGAACAAGGTCGAGTCGGCGTTGGAGGTCTGATGCACCCCCCGCTGTACCAGGTCAAGGCCGAGTTCTTCCGAATGCTGGGGCACCCGGTCCGCATCCGGGTCCTGGAACTCCTCCAGGGCGGCCCACTGCCGGTGCGCCACCTGCTGGCCGACATCGGCATCGAGCCCTCCAGCCTCTCCCAACAGCTCACCGTCCTGAAGCGCTCCGGCCTCGTCACCTCCACCCGGGAAGGCTCAACCGTCCTCTACGCGCTGGCCGGCGGGGACGTCGCCGACCTCCTGCGCTCGGCTCGACGCATCCTCACCGTCCTCCTCGCCGACCGCGAGGGAATCCTGGAGCAACTGCGCCAGACGGACACCACGTCGGTCCCCGGCTGAGAGCTGAGGGCCGGGGACCGGCACCGTGGCTGGTGCCGCGTTTCCAGTCCCCACCGGTCCAAGCTGTGCACGGCACTCTCCACACACGGGTCTCCGACGCCGTTCGCCAGTTGGCACGCGCCGTCACCCCGCACGCGCTACCGGTCAGGCGGTAGCGCCCGGAGTCGGCCCGGATCCACCGGGTGATCGCCGGCGGACCGGGGTGGACGAGGCAGTCCCGTCACCGTCCACGAAGGGACTCACCCATGGCGGGACGCCACGCCTCTCGCACCTGCGGCCTGACCGGTCCAGGGCGCCCGGGCCCTCATGGACGAATTCCCCATCCGGAGTTCAGTTGGCCCTCGATCAGGTGGAGTTGGTGTCGGGCCAGGGCAAGGTTGGCGCTCTTGCGATCCAGCGCGAGGTAGAGGAAGAGGTCGTTGCTGCTGGAGGATTTCAAGGGGCATATGAGTTGGTAGTAACTGGTGGTGGTGATCAGGATGTCTTCGATCGTGCCGGCCAGGCCCAGCATCCGCATGGTGCGCATCTTGGCGCGGAGCAGCTCGGAGTTCCCGGCCGCGGCGATGGTGAGGTCGAACTCCTCGCTGCCGCCCAGGGTGCCCAGAGTGGTGCCATTGCCGGCGTCCACGAGAGCCATGCCGATCGCCCCCTCGAACAGCAGCATGGCCTTCCTGAGTGCAACGTCTGTGTGTGCCATGACCATGGACGCTAGGCGATGGACCACCCCTGGAGTCGGTGACTTTCGGAGTTCTGCAATCCATCGATCTGGTGGTGCGGCTTGCCACCGGCCCTCGGGTCCGGCGCACCCGGCAGATCTGACCCGGATTACCGGGGCAGAGCGGTCACCGTGCAGAACGTGCTGCCGCCCGGGCCACCGACTTGCTCGTGATCGGCTTCTTCTTCTCCGGACGGGTAGCAGCTACGGTCTGATGCAAGGCCGGAGATCGGCTGGGGGGGTCGGCGACGGGCAGAGAGATCGCGGTCGGGTACGTGTTCGCGTGGGCGGTCCGCAGAGCGAAGCGGGTGGCCGGCCCGGCGGACGCGGAGGTCGACCACATCCTGGACGCCGGGATGGACCGGCTCCACGATCTGGTCAGCCGCAAGCTGGGCAAGGACCCCGCGCTCAAGAAGCCGGCCGAGGAGTCAGGTCCGGCGAGTTCGCGGGCAGCAGGGTTTGCCTTGCCTGCGGCATGGGTGCGCAGGCAAGGCACAACCGGGTACGCGAGCCGGGCCGCATGGCGATCAGCCTGACGAGCCGAAGTCAGTAACGGCCTCGCGCCCGGCCGCGTCGTCCACGATCCACGGCCTGCCGCTCACGTCAATCCGCACGGACGAGTCGTCACATCGGTCGCACCTCCACCAGCGGCGACCGACAGGATCGGGCTACCACTTCTTGTTGATGGTGGTGGGATCCACCGCGGTGTGGATGGTGACGTCGCCGCCACCGGTGACGCCGGCGGAGTTGGTGACGCACCGGGGTGCGTCCGGAGCGACGTCGACGGTGAGGTCGATGGGCGGATAGGCGGCTCCGGCGGCCAGGGCGTCGCTGCGGGTGCAGGTCAGTGTGGACACCGTGCAGGTCCAGCCGGCCCCGGAGATGCCAGTGGCGGTCAGCCCGCGGGGCAAGGTGTCCGAGACGGTGACGGCCGTGCCGTTGGTGGGACCCGCGCCGGTGGTGTTCGCCACGGTGAGGGTGTATCTGGCTCCTCGTTCTCCCTGGCGGAACTCTCCGTGATGGGTCTTGGTGATCGTCAGGGCGGGCGACCCGAAGCAGACACCCGTCGGCTGGCTCTTGGCTCCGATGTTGCCCACCCAGTTGTTCGCCGTGCCCGCCGTGCCGGACCCGGTGGTCTCATCCTGGCAGTCGAAGACGGCACTGTCGCGGGCCGTGTTGTGGGTGATCTGGAGTCCGCTGTTCCCGGCGTCGATCAGGATTCCGTCGTTGCTGCTGCCGGTGACGGAGTTCGTGTCGATCGTCCCGGAGGTCTCACCGCCGCTGATCCGTACGCCGTTGAGGCGTGACGTGATGGTGTTTCGGGTGATGCTCAGATCCGTGCTCGGCGCGCCGAAGTCGTTGGTCACCCTGACGCCGGTCGCGGCACCGCCGGAGATGGTGTTCCCGTCGATTTGCAACCCGCTGGTGTTACCACCGACGAAGACGGCGCTGCCAGCGGTCGGATCGTTCGGGTTCGTGTGCGTCGCCACGTTGCCCTCGACCTGGGAGGCGGTTGCGTTGACCACCACGGCGAACGAGGCGTCATCGGTGCTCGTGTTGTCGGTGATGAGCAGGTCACTGGAGAAGTTCGCCGAACTTCCGGTGGTGTTGACCGCGGCGGAGCTGTGACCGGAGAAGCTGTTCTCGGTGATGGTGGTTTCGTTGGCGGGGCCGTTCGAGACGAAGACTCCTGCGCCCCCGGCGGCTCCCGTCTGGTTGTTGCTCACGAAGCGGTTGTGCTTCACCAGCGTCGGGATCGTCCCGTTGGACTGGAAGTTGATGCCGTACGTGTTGTTGGTGATGATGTTGTCGAGGAAGGAGAAGCCGCTGCCGCCGCCCAGGAAGGCATCGATGCCGTCGGCGTTCTGCACGGGCGTACCGGCGTCGCGGACCGTGAAACCGTCGATGGTCACACTTCCGACCCCGGCTTGGATTTGGAAACCGCCGGTGCTCGAATCGACGATCGACTCCTCGCTCGCCACCGTGCGGCCGGTGCGGGCGTCGACGCCCGCCTGAGCTCCGAGGAACGTCAGCGGCTTGTCCACCGTGACGGTCTCCGGGTACGTACCGGCGCACACGCTGATCGTCGCGCCCGGGGTGGCGGCAGCCACGGCCGCCTGGATCGTCGGATACTGCGGGTTCGTGCACGTCGGGCCGGCGGTTCCCACCACCAGGACGGCCTGCGCCGCGGCGGGGGTGGGAACAGAGGCGCTGGTCACCGAGAAGGCAGCCGCCACGGCGACGCCGAGAACCGACCTGGTGCAAGATTTCGTGGTCATGTCTCTCCTTTTTTGGGGTGATGAGACCATGGTTTTCGTCCCCCGTCAGCCGCCGGAACGCCGTGGCCGGCGGGATCCGCTCCTTCGGAGCAGAGAGACATCCCCCTGACCCCGGACCGGGACGGGCGGACCTGACAGACACCCCCACGACTCCAGGTGCCGGAACCAGCGATCGCTACAAGCCCCCGGTGCGGCCAGGTGGCCAACACCGTCGACGACCTGGCCACCACCCAGGGGTCCCGATTCCGGCGAAGTCGACCGCCGCCCGCTTGAACGACGCCAGCCCCCCGACACGCGTCCGTGTCCCGTCCGTGCACCGGCAAGCGGCGGACGTCGGCCTCTCCACCACCGACCGGTGATCCTCCCGGGTGACGGAGTCCCACAGGGTCACCGCCGGCGGGACCGGGCCGGCGTGGCGGCGGTGAGCCCGGGCCACGGCGCGCCCATGACGATCGGCCCCGCGCCTGCCCGGCGCGCCAAGGCCTGCGACACGTCCTTCAGGGCCCCTCTCGTTCCGGGGCCTTTCCTGGGACGCGACAGTCCTCGCCTCCGATCAGTGGCTGGCCGAGAAGACCTCGTGCTTCGACACCGCGGAATCCGCGGCAGGGATGACCTCTTCCCCCCTGAGTCCGGCTCCAGCGGGGGCGCCGGCGCTGCGTTGGGTCGCCTGCACCTGATTCCCCCTGGTCGAACGTGGTGCGGAAAGTCCGCCCGGGTTGTAGCCGGCCGAGGCGACATGACCGTCCGGGCGCACCAGAACGGAGTCCACCCCGTCCCACCCGTGGTGCATCGCCATGGCACGTGCTCTGGCGACGTGAAGACGGTCCGCGCCTCCGGCGAACGTCACCGCGGCGGCGAAGTGATGCGCGGATGCCGTATCCGCGAAGTGGAGGAGAGTGAAGCGGCCGTCATCCATGAGCGAGTAGAGGCTCGATGCGGTCGCCCCGTCGAGGTCCACGTCGGGAACGCGGGTTCCCACGAGAGGGTCACCGTCCCCGGCTGGATAGACGACGTCCAGGCCCGAGACCTGGCCGGCCAATTCCCTGGTGACTTCGGGGTGTCTGGAGAGGATCCTGCTCAGGGCGGTGCGCAATGCCCGGATATCCGGAGTGTGGACGGCGCCCAGGGCCGTCTGGGCCTGGGTGTTCTCCAAAAGGGACGCACCCACGGGGTGTCGTTCCTCGTGGTAGGTGTCCAACAGATCGGCCGGGGCGCGGCCGTGGCAGACCGAGGCGAGTTTCCAGCCGAGGTTGAAGGCGTCCTGCAGGCCGACGTTGAGTCCTTGCCCACCGAAGGGCATGTGCATGTGGGCGGCGTCCCCGGCGAGGAGGACGCGCCCCTTGCGGTACTGGGCGGCCTGTCTCGCGGCATTGCCGTACCGGGACAGCCAGCGGGGCTTGCGCAGCCCGAAGTCCGTGCCGGCCACGGCCATTACGGCCGTGCGGAGCTCTTCCAACGTGAACGGCTGGGAGGACGGAACGTGCACGAAATCCTGGTAGGTTCCCACGATCCGGTGGTAGCCGTCTCCGAGCGCGAAGATGTTGATGCCACCGTGCTCGTTGCTGTAGGGCCGGGACGCCGCGGGCTGCGGCAGATCGAGCCACACGTCTCCGAGGAATCCCGTCACCGTGGTCGAGCTGCCACGGAAGTCGATACCCGCGGAGGACCGTACGGTACTGCCGGCACCGTCGCAACCGACCACCCAGCCTGTCCGCAGGGTGTACGGCCCGTCGGGGCCCTCCACGTCGAGCTCGGCGCCGTCCGCGTCCTGGCGGACTCCGAGCACACCGTGCTGCCAGCTGATTCCACCTCCCAGTTCCCGCAGCCTTTCCTCCAGTAACTGTTCGGTGCGGCGCTGAGGGATGATCAGCGCGTACGGGAATCGGCTGTCGAGCAGGGACAGGTCCAGCCTGGTCTGCACTCCCCCGTACCCGGCGACGGGCAATTGGGAGCCCTCACGGGTGAACCGCTCCGCGATGCCCCGCATGGCGAGGACCTCCAGGCTGCGCGCATGGAGTGCGAGCGCCTTGGAATACGGGCTGCGCTCCGCGGCTCGCTCGAGGACCTTGACGGGCACCCCCGCCAGCCGCAGCTCGGCCGCCAGCAGCAGTCCGGTCGGTCCTGCGCCCACCACCACTACCTCATCCACGCGGCGTCTCCTCTCGTTCCACTGCTGAAGGGGCTGCGGGCAGGCCTTGCCGGACTGCTGGCAGACACCGGTGACCTCCTGGTTCCGGCACTCCCTCAGTGAACAGCAACGGCACTCGAATTGTTGATAGCACGGCTGGTTGTGGGTGTGTTGCAGAACCACAGCCCGTGAAGTCGCTCTCGATCCGTCAGCGTTTCGTGAGCGCGCTTGGACTGCCGAGCCGTTCGCGACAACTCGGGGAACGGGAAGGTCGCAGCACGACCGGCGCCAGGCGCGGCGTTTCACGGGCGAAGACCTGTGGAACGCCGCGTCGTCGATTCACGCCGCCCTGAACGAACCTCCGGGCTCGCCACCCGAGCCTGGCAGAGGCGGGCCTCGTTCCCGCCCGTCTCAGGTGTGGTCGCGGTGGTAGGCGGTGAGGAGGAAGAGCCAGATCTCGCTGACGGTCGGGAAGCAGGCGATAGCGTGTCTGAGCCGTTTGAGGGGGATCTCGCCGGCGACCGCGACGGTCGCCGAGTGCAGCAGCTCGCTGACTCCGGGGCCGACGAAGGTCACCCCGAGCAGAACCTCCCGGTCGAGGTCGACCACCATCCGCGCGTGGCCGCGGTAGTTGTCGGCGTACAGGTTGGCGCCCTGGACGGCGTCGAAGTCGAGGTCGACGGTCCTGACGCGGTGGCCGGCCTGGGCCGCCTGCTCGGCGGTCAGGCCCACGGAGGCCGCCTCGGGGTCGGTGAAGAAGACCTGGGGCACGGCGTGTTGGTCGGCGGTGGTGGCATGGTCCCCCCATGGGCCGTCGTCCACGGGGAGGCCTGCGGCGCGGGCGCCGATGGCGTCGCCGGCGGTCCGTGCCTGGTACTTGCCCTGGTGGGTGAGCAGGGCCCGGTGGTTGACGTCGCCGACGGCGTACAGCCATGCGCCGTCGACCCCCTGGACCAGGCACGTGGTGTCCACCTCCAGCCACCTGCCCGGAGTGAGGCCGACCGTGTCCAGGCCGATGTCGTCAGTGCTGGGGGTCCGACCGGTGGCGAACATGATCTCGTCGACCTGCAGGTCGGTGCCGTCGTCGAGGGTGAGGGTGACGGGCCCGCTGGGGTCCAGGCGGCGCATGGTGGTGACCTGGGTGCCGATCCGCACGTCCACGCCCGCCTCGGTGAGGTTGCGTGCGACGAGCTCGCCCGCGAAGGGTTCCATGCGGGGAATCAGGCGGCGGCGGGCGAGCAGGGTGACCTGGGAGCCCAGGCCCTGCCAGAGGGTGGCCATCTCGATGGCGACTCCGCCGCCTCCGACGATGGCGAGCCGGCCGGGGACCGTGCTGGAGTCGGTGCCGTCCCGGTTCGTCCAGGGCCGGGCCGCCTGGATGCCGGGGATGTCGGGCAGCAGCGGTCGACTGCCGGTGGCGATGGCCACCGCGTGCCGGGCGGTGAGGACGAGGCGTGCGCCGTCGTCCCTGGTGACCGTGACGTGGTGGGGGCCGTCGATGCGGCCGTGGCCACGGAACAGGTCGGCGCCGATGGACTTCACCCACTCGGCCTGCCCGGAGTCGTCCCAGTCGGTGACGTAGTGGTTGCGGCGGGCGAAGACCCGGTCGGTGTCGGGCCGGCCGGTGACGGCCTGCCGGGCACCGTCCACCCGGCGGGCGTCGGAGAGGGCGATGACCGGTCGCAGCAGGGCCTTGCTGGGGACGCAGGCCCAGTAGGAACACTCACCACCGACCAGTTCACGTTCCACGACGGCGACGGTGAGGCCGGCGGCGCGGGCGTGGTCGGCGACGTTCTGGCCGACCGGGCCGGCGCCCAGCACGACCACGTCGTAGGCGCTGCTCTCCTGGTTCTCGCGTGCTTCGTTCATTGCTCCCTCGCGTCTGATCGGGGCCGACGGGGCGACATCCCCAGCTCATGTAACCGGGCAGGGCAGGTACGGCCGCCATACCCCGGCCGTACGAGTCACCAACAGCCGCCATCCGTGCCCCTTATGGCCGCACCCACGCCGTGACCGGGCGGGTGCTGCCGTGCGGTGCGGGTGCGTTGGGCGTCAGTACGCCTCCGGGCGGCCCATGAGAGCCGGGTTGAGCCAGGCGCTGTCGATGTCGGCCTGGTCCGGGTGCATCTCGACCCGGTCGAAGCCGCCGACCGGGTCGGTGTAGAGGCGCACGGCGCAGCCGTCCGGTGTGCTCAGCTCGAGCAGCTGCCCGATGTAGCCGTTGATCACCGGCGAGTGTGCGATGCCGACGGTGTCCAGGTGTGCGGCCCAGGCCTCGAGCGCGGCACGGTCGGCCACGCCGAAGGTCACCGGGTCGTAGCCGGCCAAGGCCCGCGCGGCGGTGGGCGCCAGCCGCAGTTCCACCGGCGTCGTCAGCCCGGGCAGCATCACGATCACGGCGTAGAGCCGCCCTTGCTGGTCCCGGTGGTCCTGTGCGGCCACCCGGCGAGCGCCGAACGCGGATTCGAACCAGGTCAGGCTCGCGGACAGGTCGCTGACCGGGAACTTGAGGTGGTGCACGCCGGTCAGTGCGGGGGGTGTGGTGGCGGACTCCTTCATGACGACCTCTCAAAGAGAACCGATCGTTTTCGTTTAGAGCATAGCCCGACCCGTGGCCAAGAGCAAACGATCGTTTCCTTTTGAGGTAGACTCGGCGCATGCCGCGCATCTCGGAGGAGACCCGAACCCGCCGCCGTCGCCACGTGCTGACCAGCGCATGGAGCTGTTTCTCCCGCGACGGTTTCCACGCCACCTCAATGGACAAGATCATCGAGGCCGCCGGGATGTCGTCGAGTGCGGTCTACCGGTACTTCCGCAGCAAGGACGAGCTCATCGACGCCACCGTCGACGAAGCCCTCGCGCTGACCGAGGAGATGTTCGCGCGGCTGCTGGCGGCCGACCCCGTGCCGAGCCCGGCGCGGACCCTGGAGCTGCTCACGGACACGGTGCACAGCCGTGGCGAGAACGCGGACTACGACCTGTCGCGGCTGGCCATGCAGGCCTGGACGGAGGCGCTGCGCCGCCCACACCTGCGCGAACGCACGGCCCGCTACTACCGCACGGCGCGTGAGCACTTCGGTGAACTCGCCCGCCACTGGCAGCAGGCCGGCCATATCGCGCCGGACGCGGACCCCGAGGCCGTCGCCGCCCTACTGACCACACTCATGCCGGGCATCATCGTCGGCGAGCACCTGGTCGACGGCACCTCCGGCACCCAACTGCTCGACGGAATCAGCGCGTTCACCGCACCCCGGACGCACGGGTCGCACGACGACGAGTGACGGGCAGTCAGCGGCGACGCGTTTCAGTTCGCTACGACGGCCGCCCGCCGGAGCCGTCACCAACCCTCTGCGACGCACGCCCTCGACCCCGGGTCGGAGCGACGGGCGCAGCAGAAGCCCGGCGGCACGTCGAAGCTCCGCAGGGCACATCGGGCGTACGCCGGCGGTCAGGGATCGACCGCCGGCGTACGCCCTGATCCGTCGCAGCTCGCCGTCGTTGACGTCATCGATGGATGTCAACGCGCGAGACGAGAGGTCACTGCGGGTGGTGGGACTCGTGAAGGTGAGCCAGGGCCAGGCTGAAGGAGCCGCCTCCCGAGATGGCGCGCACACCGGCGAGGAAGCGGGTGCAGGGGGCCGTCCGACCGGGCGCACAGACGGATACCGGGGTGTCCCGGTTGGTGGTGGTGCCGTCACCCAGCCGACCGTTGGCGTTGTTCCCCCAGGCGAGGACGCGACCGTCCGCACGCAGCGCCAGGCTGTGGGACCCGCCGGCCGAGATCGCGTCCACGTGGGTGAGGAAGCGGGTGCAGATGGCTGTCCGACCGGGCGCACACACCGGCACCGGGGTGTTCCGGTTGGTGGTGGTGCCGTCCCCCAGCTGACCGGAGAAGTTGTTTCCCCAGGCGAGGACGGCGCCACCCCTGCGGAGCGCCAGGCTGTGGCTGCTGCCTGCCGAGATGGCGTGCACGCCGGTGAGGAAGCGGCTGCAGGGGGCCGTCCGACCGGGCGCACAGACGGATACCGGGGTGTCCCGGTTGGTGTTGCTGCCGTCACCCAGCTGGCCGAAGTTGTTGAATCCCCAGGCCAGGACGGCGCCGCCGCTGCCGAGTGCCAGGCTGTGGGCGAGGCCCGCTGAGATGGCGTGCACGCCGGTGAGGAAGCGGCTGCAGGGGGCCGTCTGACCGGGCGCGCACACGGGCGCCGGCCTGCTCCGGAAGTTGCCGTTGGTGCCGTCACCCAGCTGACCGAAGTTGTTGAGCCCCCAGGCGAAGACGCCGCCGTCCTTGCCGAGCGCCAGGCTGTGGCCACCGCCTGCCGCGATGGCCACCACGCCGCTGAGGAACTGGTTGCAGGGGGCCGTCTGACCGGGCGCGCACACGGGCACCGGCGTGTTCCGGTCGGTGCCGGGTTCGCCGTTCCCCAGCTGACCGAATTCGTTGAATCCCCAGGCCAGAACGGTGCCGTCGTTGCGCAGCGCCAGGCTGTGGCCACCGCCTGCCGCGATGGCCACCACGCCGCTGAGGAACTGGGTGCAGGGGGCCGTCTGACCGGGCGCGCACACGGGCACCGGCGTGCTCCGGTCGGTGTCGGTGCCGTCCCCCAGCTGACCGAAGCGGTTGCTTCCCCAGGCCAGGACGGTGCCGTCCTTGCGCAGCGCCAGGCTGTGGGAGCCGGTTGTCGCTGCCGAGATGGCCACCACATCGTGGAGGTCCGGGTTGCAGGGGGCTTTCTGACCTGGCGCACACACGGGCACCGGCGTGCTCCGGTCGGTGTTGGTGCCGTCCCCCAGCTGACCGAAGCCGTTGTCTCCCCAGGAGAGGACGGTGCTGACCGGCCTACCGCCGTCCGCCACGGCGGTCTGCCATGCGCCGGGGGAGAAGCCGAAGGCCATCAGGGCCGCCACGGCAACGGCGGTGACCCGTCTGCGTGGCGGTCTGACAAAGCATGCAAAGGCCATGATCAGCCCTTTCTGACAACTGAACGGGTGTGGGCCTCAGACCGCACCATCCGGCGACGCCAGCCCGACTAACGCCCCATCAGATCTGTATGCCACGCTTTCTGACGATTCCTTGACTCCGGTGGGCAATCCACCCGAATGCTTCCGCTGGATACGAGGGGCGCTCCCCAATCGGTGTCACCGTCTGTGAGCTGCTCAGCACGGCCCAGCAGGCGCGTCTCACGCTGTCAGCAGTTCCTGACCACCCGCCAGGCAGCGTCGGCGGAGGCGGGTGAAGGCGGTGGGGCTGGGGCGGTGCGGGAGGAACCCTTCCCGCAGTGCGACGGCCGCATCCTTCGGCCAATATGTGCGAAAGTACGCACATATTGGCTATGCTGATCCGGTCACCATCGCCGACCCGCGAGGACGGGACCGATGCTGTCCGTACTGCGCAACCGCACCTACCGCCACCTGTTCACCGCCCAGGTCGTCGCCCTGATCGGCACCGGACTGGCAACGGTCGCCCTGTCCCTGCTGGCGTACAAGATCGCGGGGAAGAACGCCTCGGCGGTGCTCGGCACCGCGCTGGCGATCAAGATGGTCGCCTACGTGGCGATAGCGCCGATCGCCGGCGCCCTAGCCGGCCGGATCCCCCGGCGGGCCCTGATGGTCACCATGGACCTCACCCGGGCCGGGGTCGCGCTGGCCCTGCCGTTCGTCACCCAGGTCTGGCAGATCTACCTGGCGGTCCTGCTGCTGCAGGCCGCCTCCGCCGCCTTCACCCCGACCTTCCAGGCCACCATCCCCGAAGTGCTGCCCGCCGAACGGGACTACACTCAGGCCCTGTCCATGTCGCGGCTCGCCTACGACCTGGAGTCCCTGTTCTCCCCGGGCCTGGCCGCGCTGCTGCTGACCGTGATCTCCGCCAACTGGCTGTTCACCGGCACCGTGATCGGCTTCCTGGCCTCCGCCGCCCTGGTCGTCTCCGCCGTCCTGCCCAAGCCGCGTCCGGTCGAGCGCGCCGACGGCTTCTACTCGAAGGCGGTGTTCGGCTCCCGGCTGTACTGGGCCACCCCGCGGCTGCGCGCACTGCTCGCGCTCGACCTCGCGGTCGCCGCGGCCGGCGCGATCGTCTTCGTCAACACCGTCGTCGTGGTCCAGGCGCACTTCCACCGCTCCGCCGGCGACGTCTCGGTCGCGCTCGGCGCCTACGGGGCCGGTTCCATGATCACCGCCCTGCTGATGCCCCGCCTGCTGCACAAGGTGAACGACCGGACGGTCATGCTGCCCGCCGCGTTCGCGCTGCCCGTCGTGCTCGCCGCCACCGCGGCGCTCACCGCCGCCACCCCCGGCCCCTGGAGCTGGCCCGCCCTGCTGCTCGCCTGGGCACTGGTCGGCTCGGGCAGCTCGGCGGTCCTCACCCCGGGCGGCCGAGTGGTCCGCCGCTCCGCCGCCGATCCGGACCTGCCCGCCGCCTTCGCCGCCCAGTTCTCCCTCTCCCACTCGTGCTGGCTGCTCACCTACCCGCTGGCCGGCTGGGTCGCGGCCGGAGCCGGCCTACCGGTCACCGCCGTCGTGCTCGGCGTCATCGCACTCGCGTCGGCCACCGGCGCCACGCTGCTCTGGCCGCGCCGCGACCCCGACACGCTGGACCACGTGCACACCGACCTGCCCGTCGGCCACCCCCACCTCGCCGACGCCCACCGCACCGGGACCGGCAGCTGGAGCCACGGCCACCACTACGTCATCGACCGGCACCATCACAGCTGGCCGCACCCCGCGGTGGGGCGCGTACCGGCTGCCGCCGCGACGAACTGAGCCCGTGCCGCTCGAGCAGTCATCGCCGCTGGCCAAACGGCGTAGTGGTACTCGCCGTCGGGGACGCCGAGGATCCGGCCGCACGGCATTTCCGCAGCTTTCGAGGCCTGTGTACGGTGGCGGGTTGTTCACGGGCGCCGGGCGGTGGCCGTCTGCGTCCAGCCGTACCCGGGGACGGGTGCGCGCCCCCGGCAGGGGGTCACGCGGAGGTGTGGCGGGTGATCAGATCCAGCAGGCGAAGTACGGCCGCGTCCGCTTCCGGACGGTGCACGGCAACCAGGGTGGTCTTCAAGTAGGGGGACGCTCCTCGTAGCGGGACGAAGGCGAGCCCGGGGATGGGGAAGTCGCGGAGGCGTTCCGGGAGGAGGCTGACACACAGACCGGAGGCGACGTAGCTGAACAGGCCGGTGAGGTCGTCGGCCACCGCGCGCTGGCGTGGGGTGAATCCCGCCTCCTGGCAGGCGAGTTGACCCTGCCGGGCGAGGGCCGGGAGGGCTGCGGGGTCGGGGAGGACGAAGTCCTCGTCCCGCAGGTCCGCCAGGCCGATCTCCTCGGCCCGGGCCAACGGGTGACCCAGCGGCAGCGCCGCGGCGATGCGCTCGACGGCGAAGTCCCGGCGGACGAGTTCGGGCGACAGCGACGAGGGGTCACGGAGGAACCCCAGGTCCAGTGCGCCGGAACGGACCATCTCCGCGGTGGCGGCAGTCGAGGCCTGGTGCAGGTGGATGCGCAGCCCCGGGAGCTCCTCGGCCGCAGCGCGCAGGAGCCCGGGCATGTACTGGTGGCTGAGGACGGTCACGTACCCCACCCGGACGTCCCCCTCCAGGCCGCTCGCGACCCGCCGGACGCGCTCGACGGCCGCGGACTGGACGTCCAGCATGCGGCGCGCGTCGACCGTGAACGCCTCACCCGCCGGGGTCAGGGAGACCCCACCCGGGCCCCGGTCGAACAGCCGCACCCCCAGGCCCCGCTCCAGACGCTGGATCGACTGGCTGAGCGGAGGCTGGCTCATGGAGAGCCGCTCCGCGGCGCGGCCGAAATGCTTCTCCTCCGCCACCACCAGGAACTGCTCCAACAGGCGTTTCGTCAGGTTGATATCCGAAGCCATATCGCTCATTACTGAATCATATATTGGACAGACATGCCTCGAGAGGCGTCCACTGGGTCGTGGGCGTTCCACGGAAGAGCGTGGCGCCCATCCCACTGAGAATCCGATGTGGGAGAGGTCGGCGCGATCCCATCGGCGCAGAGCCGCGGACCCAGCGGTCCGGGCCCGACCACTCCCTGGAGGCCAAGATGCACAAGGACGAAGTCGCGCGGCTCTTCACCACCCCGGTGGACTCCCCTGCCTACGCCCCCACCCGGTACCGGTTCCGCAATCGCGAGTACCTCAACATCCACTACCGCACCGACCCCGACGCGCTGCGCCGGATCGTCCCCGAGCCGCTGACCGTGACCGAGCCGATCGTCCGCTTCGAGATCATGCGGATGCCCGACACCACCGGTCTGGGCGACTACACCGAGGCGGGCCAGCTCATCGCCGTCGAACACGAGGGCGAGGCGGGCGAGTTCAACCTCGCGATGTACGTGGACAGCGTCCCGGCGATCTCCAGCGGCCGCGAGTTCAGCGCCTACCCGAAGAAGTCCGGTTCCCCCAAGCTCTACGTCGACTCCGACACCCTGGTCGGCACCCTCGACTACGGCACCCTGCGGGTGGCCACCGCCACCATGGGCTACAACCACTACGCCATGGACCCCGCCGAGGCCCGCGCGGAGATCTGCTCCCCCAACTTCATGGTCAAGACCGTCCCCAACTACGACGGCACCCTCCGCATCTGCGAGCTGGTCCGCACCCGGATCACCGACGTCACCATCAAGGGCGCCTTCACCGCCCCGGCGCGCCTGGAGCTCTTCGCCCACGTGATGGCCCCGCTGGCCGACCTGCCCGTCCTGGAGGTCGTCAGCG
Organism: Kitasatospora sp. NPDC052896; assembly: GCF_044547075.1. Lineage (NCBI taxonomy): Bacteria > Bacillati > Actinomycetota > Actinomycetes > Kitasatosporales > Streptomycetaceae > Kitasatospora > Kitasatospora sp. NPDC052896. Next base: position 43,222 of record NZ_JBITZU010000006.1, on the reverse strand, counting down.
CCAGCCACATCGTCACCGACCTGAGCCTCAACCCGGTCGAGCCGGTCCACGACTACCTCGCCGCCTGAGACGGCCCCTCGTACGGAAAGGTCCGCGATCATGTCCATCACGTCCGCGCCCACGCTGGACTCCTACCAGCGCGCCGCGATCATCGGCGGCGGCGTCATCGGCGTCTCCTGGGCCGGTCTCTTCCTCGCCCGCGGGCTCGACGTCGTCATCAACGACCCGCGCCCCGACATCGAGGACCTCGTCCGGGCCGGCCTGGAGGAGATCACCCCCGCCCTGGCCGCGCTCGGCCTGCCCACCGGGAACCTCACCGACCGGCTCGGCTTCGAGGCCGACCTGGCCACCGCCGTCGCCGGCACCGACGTCGTGCAGGAGAACGGCCCCGAGCGCCTGGAGCTCAAGCAGCAGATCTGGCGGACCGTCGAGCAGGCCGCCCCCGCCCACGCACTGCTGGCCACCTCGACCTCCAGCATCCCGGCCACCGCCATCGCCGACGCCATGCGGCAGCCCGAGCGCCTCATCGTCGGCCACCCCTTCAACCCGCCGCACCTCGTGCCGCTGGTGGAGGTCGTGCCCGGCACGAAGACCTCCCCCCGGACCGTCCAGCAGGCCAAGGACTTCTACACCGCGCTCGGCAAGAAGCCGCAGGTGCTGCGGAAGGAGATCCCCGGCTTCGTCGCCAACCGCCTGCAGTCCGCACTCTTCCGCGAGTGCGTCAACCTCGTTGCCCAAGGCGTGGTGACCGAGCAGGAACTCGACGGCATCGTCACCGCCTCCATCGGCATGCGCTGGGCCGTCGCCGGCCCCTTCCGCACCTTCCACCTCGGCGGCGGCCCGGGCGGTCTGCCGCACTTCATCGAGCACCTCGGCCGCGCCATGGAAACCAGCATGTGGCCGGCCCTGGGCAATCCCACCTTCGACGAGGCCACCACCGCCCTGCTCATCGACCAGGCGCGCCAGGCCTTCGGCGACGGCACCATCGAGGAACTCGCCGCCGAACGCGACCGCGCGCAGATCGCCCTCATGCGCGCCCTGGGCGAAACGCCGGACTCCGGCATCTGATCCACCCACCGAGACCTGGGAAGCGAAGAAATCATGTCCCTCACCGAAAAGATCACCAAGGCGATCGCCGCCCCGGCCACCGACGACGCCTTCGACGTCCACGCCGAGGCGGCCGAGGTGCTCGCCGGCATCGGACTGAAGCCCGAGGACACCGGCGGAACGATCACCTTCGAGGGCGCCGACCCGGTCGTCCCCAGCACCCTGCGCCTGGGCGCGGCCTCCGGCATCAGCCTGGTCGCCAAGTCCGCCGCCATCGCCGCGCTGTGGAAGGACCGCACCGGCCGCGGCCAGGACATCCACATGGACCTGCGCGTCGGCCCGCACCGCCTCTGCCCCTTCTACGAGCAGAAGTGGGAACTGCTCAACGGCTACACCGGCGGCACCCCGTCCATCATCAACATGGCCTTCGCCAACAACTTCTACCGCACCGCCGACGGCCGCTGGATGATGCCGTTCAACATCTACCCGAACATCAAGGTCGCCGCGCAGAAGCTGCTCGGCGTCGGCGATGTCCCCGAGCAGGTCGCGGCCGCGATCTCCCGGTGGAACGCCCTCGAGCTGGAGCGGGCCGGCGCGGAGGCCGGGTGCGTGATGCCGATGGTGCGCACGCCCGGCGAGATCCTGGCCGAGCGCCAGTACACCGAGGTCCTGGCCAACCTGCCGCTGGTGGAGATCACCAAGGTCGGCGACAGCGAGCCCGAGCCGCTCCCCGCCAACCCCACCGCCCCGTTCGACGGCGTGCGCGCGCTCGGCATGGGCCACATCATCGCCGGCGCCGGCGCCGGCCGCGCCCTGGCCCTGCACGGCGCGGACGTGCTCAACCTCTGGCGGCCGTACGAGCTGGAGCACGACGTCACCTACCTCACCACCAGCGTGGGCGTGCGCTCCGCCACGGTGAGCCCGTACACGCCGGAGGGCCTGGCCAGGATCCACGAGCTCCAGGCCGGCGCCGACGTCTTCTACGCCAACCGCCGCCCCGGCTTCCTCGACTCCATCGGCCTGTCCGAGCAGGAGGCCATCGCCCGCCGCCCCGGCCTGATCTACACCACGGTCTCCCTCAACGGGCTGAGCGGCCCGTGGAAGGACTACTTGGGCTTCGACCAGACCGCAGGCGCACTCACCGGCCTGCTGCACCTGGAGGGCGACGGCGACCAGCCGGCCCTGCCGCCCATCACCGTCGTCAACGACTACCTGGTCTCCTGGTTCCTGACGGCCGGTATCGCCGAGGCGCTGCGCCGCCGGGCGGTGGACGGCGGCAGCTACCGCGTCCACGTCTCGCTCTCCCGGGTCGCCCTGTGGATCCTGTCCATGGGCGTCTTCGACCGGGCCTACGCGCAGCGGATCGCCGGCACCAGCGGGCCGCACGCCTACCCGGCCCCGGAGCTCTTCACCGCCGAGACCCCCCTCGGCCACTACCAGGGCATCACCGACCAGGTGCGGATGTCCGACACCCCCGGCGAGTACCGGCAGATCCTCGTTCCGCGTGGCTCCCAGCGCGCCGAGTGGCTGCCCACCGCCTGACCGTCCGCCCGGCAGCCTCCCCGCCGCCCGCGCCGCCCGCCCGACGAGCGGACCTGACGATCCGACAGAAAGCCGCTGTGCTCGTCCCCGGTGACCGGAGCCGGGCACAGCGGCTTCCCCCCTTGCGCAGCTCGAACGAGCGGCGCCGCACCCTCTCCACCTCGCGGTCGCCGTCCGCGAAGAGGACGTCCTCGACCTCCCCGCCCAACACCATCACGGCCGAGGTCGTCGACCACACCGACGGCGTCACCAGCTGGGGCATCAACAGCTGACCGACCGGGAGCGTGACACCAGCCGTAGTGTGACGATCCATCAGTTGACCTGACAGCGGCGGGAGTCAGCGGGAGTCAGGCAGGCGGCGAAGTCGTGCGACCACAGTGGGGCCGCGCCGCGTGGTGGGGAGCGGGCGGCCCGGCGGTCCGCCGTGCACGGTCGCGCTCCGCGCCGTCCAGAACGGCTTGGTGCACCGCGCGGGCGGGCCGGGCTCCCCCGGTCGGCCCGCGCGATCCGGGGGGGGTGCCGCGGCAGCCTGGAGCGCCGCCCCCGGGCATCGGCCGGCGCGGACGCGAGCGACGGCACTCCCCCGGCCGGCACGAGGCCCCGTGACCTGCTCGTTATCGCTGGGCCACGTTGGATTCCCCAAGGGGGCGCCATGTTAGGGTTCGGCGGTTGGAAACCCGCGGGATCACGCGGGTTTCCGGCAGCGCGCCAGGCAGCGAAGCCGGTGGGCCCGTACCATGCGGGCGAGTCCGGCGCTGCCCCGCAACTGTGAGGGCCCCTCCGCCGGGGCCCGAGCCAGGTCGCCTCCTGCCGCGCTACGACATCGACCCTCGTGGGATAGGGCGATCCGTCTCTGTCGGCGCGCCTCTGGCACGGTCGGTCACGGATCGGCCTCTTCCCGCCCTCACGGGAGGAAGTGGCGCATGGCGCCCCACCCTGACCGGCTTCGGCGCACGCCGCTCGTCCGCGCCCTGTCCACGGCGACCGCCGTCATCGCGGCCACGGCCGTGATAGCCGGCTGCGGCGGCTCCAAGAGTTCCGGCGGCGCCGCCTCGTCCGCTTCGTCCTCCGCGTCGTCGGCCGCCGCGTCGTTCCCGGTCACGGTGAGCCCCTCGAACGGCAGCGTCACCATCAAGAGCCAGCCGAAGCACATCGTCTCGCTCTCGCCGACGGCGACCGAGGACCTGTACGCCGTGGGGGCGGGCAAGCAGGTCGTCGCGGTGGACTCGACCTCCAACTACCCCGCCGGTGTGCCGACCTCCACCCTCAGCGGGCTGACCCCGAACATCGAGGCGATCGTCAAGTACAACCCGGACCTGGTCATCGCCTCGCAGGACTCCAACGGGCTGGTCGCCGGACTCACCAAGCTCGGCGTGCCGGTGCTGATCGAGCCCGCGGCGGCGACGCTCGACGACGCCTACCGGCAGATCGACCAGATCGGCCAGGCCTCGGGCCACACCGCGCAGGCCGCGCAGACGGTGTCCGACATGAAGTCGCAGATCGCCGCGACGGTCAAGCAGGCCGGCACCGACCACGCGAACCTGAACTACTACTGGGAGGTGAGCGCCAGTCCCTACTACTCGGCGACCTCCTCGACCTTCGTCGGACAGATCGCCTCCCTGTTCGGCCTGAAGAACATCGCCGACCAGGCGGACAAGGCCTCCGACGGCGGGTACCCCGAGCTGGCCCAGGAGTACATCGTCTCGGCGCAGCCGCAGCTGATCCTCCTCGCGGACAACGGGGCCTCCGACGGCGGGCAGACCCCCGCGATCGTCGCCGCCCGGCCCGGCTGGGCGGGCATCCCGGCGGTGAAGAACAGTCAGATCGTCGGCCTGAACGACGACGTCGCCTCCCGCTGGGGCCCGCGCCTGCCCGAGCTGGTCACGGAGATCGCGCAGGCGGTCGAGAAGGCCTCCGCCCGGTGACGCACGGCGGGCGGCAGTGGTGAGCGGGAGCCGGTCGCGCGCTCGCACCGTACGTGCCTACGGCATCGCGGTGGCCTTCCTGGCCGCCGCGGTGCTCGTCGGCGCCATGGCGGGGGCGGCGGACCTCAACCCGCTCGCGACGGCTGCCGCGCTGCTGGACCGGCTTCCGTTCGTACACCTGTCCTCGGGGCTCAGCCCGCTGGACCATGCGGTGCTCTTCCAGATCCGGCTGCCGCGGGTGGTGCTCGGGGCCCTGGTCGGCGGGGCGCTCTCGCTGGCCGGCGCGGGCTACCAGGGCGTGTTCCGCAATCCCCTGGTCGACTCCTCGCTGCTGGGCTCGTCGGCGGGGGCCGGCCTCGGTGCCACGATGGCCATCGTCTACCTGGGCGCCTCGGCGCCGGCGGCCGTACCGGTGGCCGCGTTCGTCGGGTCGCTGGCCGGAGTCGCCGTCGCCTACCTGGCCGGATCCGCGGGCGGGCCGGGCACCTCGACGCTGCTGCTGGGCGGGCTGGCGGTCTCGATGTTCCTGACCGCCGTCCAGACCTACGTGCTGCAGCGCTCCACCCAGGACATCCAACAGGTCTACTCCTGGCTGCTGGGTTCCCTGTCCGCCGCCACCTGGCACCAGACCGGGCAGGTCCTGCCCTACCTGGCGGTCGCCGTCACCGTCGTGCTGCTGCACGGGCGCCACCTCGACGTGCTGTCCGTCGGCGACGAGGAGGCCCGCTCGCTGGGCATGCACCCGGGCCGCACCAGGCTGATCGTCGTGGCCGGCTGCGCGCTGGCCGCCGCGAGCGCCGTGGCGGTGAGCGGGCTGATCGGCTTCGTCGGGATCATCGTGCCGCACGCGGTGCGCCGGCTGGCCGGGTCCTCCTACCGGCTGGTCCTGCCGCTGTCCCTGCTGTTCGGCGCCGGCTTCCTGGTGCTCGCCGACACGCTCGCCCGTACCGTGGTGGCACCGGCCGAGCTGCCCATCGGCGTCGTCACCGCGCTGATCGGCTCACCGGCGTTCGTCTGGATCCTGCGCTCCACCCGCTCGGTGCGCACATGAGCACCGGCACCGAGAACGGGCTCGACGTGGCCGGGCTCGACGTCGACCTGGACCGCACCCCCGTCGTGTGCTCGGTCTCCTGCGCCGTCACCCCGGGCGGCTGGCTGGCGCTGATCGGCCCCAACGGCGCCGGCAAGTCGACCCTGCTGCGCGCGATCGCCGGCCTCCTCCCCCACCGCGGCACGGTCCACGTCCACGGCACCGACGTCGGAGGCCTGCGCACCCGCGAGAGGGCCCGACTGATCGCCTACGTGCCACAGGCCCCCGTCCTGCCGCCGGACATGACGGTCCAGGAGTACGTGCTGCTGGGCCGCACCCCGCACCTCGGCTACCTCGCGACCCCCGGCGAGCACGACCGCCGGGCCACGGCGAGGACCCTGGGCGCCCTCGACCTCGGCCACTACGCCGACCGGCGCCTGGCCGCGCTCTCCGGCGGTGAACGGCAACGCGCCGCGCTCGCCCGGGCGCTGGCGCAGGAACCCCGGCTGCTGCTGCTCGACGAACCCACCTCCGCGCTGGACCTCGGACACCAGCAGCACGTCCTGGACCTCGTGGACGAGCTGCGCGGCACGCAGCGCCTGACCGTGGTCACCACCCTGCACGACCTGACCACCGCCGCCCAGTACGCCGACCGGCTGGTCCTGCTCGACAAGGGACGGGTCGAGGTGAGCGGCACGCCCGCCGAGGTCATCACCCAGGAGGTGATCGCCCGGGTCTACGCGGCCCGCGTCTCGGTGACCACGGACGCGGGCGGGCGCCCCGTGGTCACCCCGCTGCGCGGCGGCGAACGGACCTGACGCCGCCGACGCCCGCGCCCCGGGCCGGCCCACCGAGCGGTGGGACTCGTCCGGCCCGTGGGATGTCCCGTTCGGTGGTCGCGAAGCTCCGCGGCCGCTGGGGGACCTGTGCGCGTCCTTCGTGTCAGGTCGCCTGCCCGGCCAGCCGGCGCAGGGTCCGCGCGGCAGGTGATCCGGGGTCGGCCGTTATCAGGACGACCTCCTGGTCGTCCTCGGGCACGAGCAGGACGTCGCAGTTCAACCGCAGCGCTCCGGCCTCCGGATGGTCCAGGGTCTTGGTGCGGTGCCCGGGAGCGTGGACCGGACGCGCCTGCCAGATCTGCCGGAACTCCTCACTGCCGGCGTGCAGTTCGGCCAGCAGGGCGGCCAGCTGCGGGTCCTGCGGGTAGCGGTCCGCGGCCCGGCGCAGCCGCGCCACCACGATGTGCCCGAATTCCTCGGCGCTGGAGCTCTCGTACGTCCGCTCCTGGCCCAGGAAGCGGCGCCGGGCCAGGTTCGTCGGCCCGCCTCCGGGGTCGGCGCGGAGCAGTGCCCGGGCCTGGGGGTTCCAGGCGACGACGCCATAGGCCGCGTCAGTGACGATGGCACCGGTCTCCGGCAGCCGCTCCAGCATCCGGGCCACGTGCGGGCGCACCCGCCGCACGGCGCTGGTGCCGGGCGGCGCGCTCGAACCCGCCAGGCGGAACAGGTGGCTGCGTTCGGCCGGCGTGAGCCGTAGCGCACGGGCCAGCGCGTCCAGGATCCGGGCCGACGGCCGCGGCCCCCGGGCCTGCTCCAGCCGCGTGTAGTAGTCGACCGACATGTGGGCGAGCTCCGCCACCTCTTCGCGGCGCAGTCCCGGTGTCCGGCGGGCGCTGCCCGTCGCCGCCAGGCCGATCTCGTGCGGACTCAGGGCCGCCCGGCGGTCCCGCAGGTAGTGGGCCAGCTCCTGCCGCGCCACGTCGTCTCCTCCCGCTGCCTGGTACAGGCTGTCCCTGGCAGGGCATCCAGGACCGGGGAAGCATGGTTGCCATGAACGAACGCACAGCTCTGGTCACCGGTGCCAACAAGGGCATCGGCCAGCATATCGCCCGGCTGCTCGCCGCCGAGGGCCTCACCGTGTACGTGGGCTCCCGCGACCCCGGGCGCGGGCAGCGGGCCGTCGAGGAGATCGGCGCCGGGGCCCGCCCGCTGGTCCTCGACGTGACGGATCCCGACGGCATCGCACGGGCCGCGGCTCAGGTGGACCGCCTGGACGTGCTGGTCAACAACGCCGGCATCTCACCGTCACTCGCCTCGCCGGCCGACACCGCCGTCGAGGAGTACCGGCGCACGTACGAGACCAACGTGTTCGGGGTGGTGGCGGTGACCAATGCCTTCCTGCCCGCCCTGCGCCGGTCCCCGCGCCCGCGCATCGTCAACATCTCCAGTGGCACCGCGTCGCTGACCTGGAGTACCAACCCCAACCCCCAGTTCACGCCGGGAAGCGGTGCCGCCGCCGCGTACCGGTCGTCCAAGGCCGCCCTCAACGCCCTCACCGTCCTCTACGCCCAGACGCTGGCCGAGGACGGCTTCAAGGTCAACGCGCTCGCCCCCGGCCTGCGGGCCACCGATCTCAACCCCCGGGCCGCCGCTGCCGGCGGCGACCCGGCCGAGGCGGCGCGGGGTGCCCTCCGCCTGGCCCTGTTGCCGGACGACGGCCCCACCGGTGGCTTCTTCTCCTGGGACGGAACGCCCGTGCCCTGGTGATCGGTCACGGGTAGCGCCGGGGACGGGCGTCCCAGCGATCCGTGGTCCGGGCCCGGCGGATCGGACCACGGATCGTGGAGACCTGGCCATGGACCCGGAGGACGGATGCCGGGCCCGGTTCCTGGTCCGAGACCGACTCGACGCGTCTCAGGTGTGTCGGTCTCCTTCGTCCGGCTCGCCGGTGAGGGCGGGATGGTCGGGGGTCAGGTACTCGCCGGAGAGGTGGTCGGCGGCGCCGGCGGCGAGGAGGAGGGCGCCGTGGGTGCTCAGGTCGGTCGGAGTGGTTCGGCCCGCGGCGTGTTCGCGCAGGTACCAGCGTTGGATCCGCTCGTCCCAGGTGTCCGGTTCGGGGTGACCGTCGAGCTGGCGGGTGGCCATGCCGATGGTGAGCAGGCCCGGGTGGTACGCGAAGGCACGCACGCCGTGCGGGCGCAGTTCGGCGGCCAGGTTCTCGGTGAACTTGATCACCGCCGCCTTGGAGACCGAGTAGGCCGACATGTGCGGCCAGCGGTGCCGGCCGGCGTTGCTGGCGATGGTGATGATCCGTCCGCCGCGCTCGATCAGCTGCGGCGCGAAGGCGTGGCAGGTGAGGAAGGTGCCACGGACGTTGGCTTCCTGGGCGGACCACCACTCGTCGGGGTCGTTCTCCCAGGCGGGCCCGCACGGCCCGGGCGCTCCGGCGTTGGCCACCAGGACGTCCACGCCTCCCCAGTCGGAGCGCAGTCGTGCCGCCAGCTCACGCAGTGCGGTGTGGTCGGTGCTGTCGACGACGTCGGTGCGCAACTCGCCGCGCGGGGCCAGCGCGGTGTGCGCCTCGGCGAGCGCGGCCCGGTCGCGGCCGGTGACGGCGACCCGGGCGCCGTGCTCGAGGAAGGCCTCGGCCAGCGCCCGCCCCAGGCCGCGCGAGCCGCCGGTGACCAGCACGGTCCGCCCGGTGAGGTCGGGCCGCCGGTCGGCGGTCGGCCCCGGGCGCGGGACGGGCGGCATGGGCCCCGGCGTGAGGGCGGGTACGAGCAGGCGGCGCAGCGGCTTGCCGGAGGCGGTCCGCTCGATCCGCGGCACCTCCACCACCCGTCGCGGCTTCTTCTGGACGGGCAACCGGGCGGCGACGAACTCCTGTATCTCAGCGGCGAGTTCCGGCGTGAGCCGGATCCCGGTGGCCGGCACCACACAGGCCACCGGGAGCTGGCCGGCCCGCGGGTCGGGCACCGGGACCAGGGCGGCGTCGGCCACGGCCGGGTGGTCGCGCAGCACCGCCTCGACCTCGGTGGGGGAGATCTGGTGGCCGTTGTACTTGATGACGTCCTTCAGCCGGTCGACCACGTGGAGGCAGCCGTCCGCGTCGACCCGGGCCAGATCGCCGGTGGCCAACCAGCCCTCGGCGTCGGTGCTCCGGACCAGCCGGCCGCTCTCGTCCAGGTAGCCCTCGGCCACCTGCGGGCCGCGCAGCAGGAGTTCACCCACGCCCTCCGCCCAGCCGGCCGCTTCGCCGTGGCCCGACGGCCCGTCGGCCTGCCCGGTCGGCCGGACCACCCGGTACTCGGTGCCGGGCACCGGATGCCCGCTGGAGCCGGGGCGGGGAGCCGCGTCGCGCCGGGTGAAGTGGCAGGTGTTGACCTCGGTGAGGCCGTAGGCACCGTCCACCCGCACGCCGAGCGCCCGCTCGCAGCGCGCCGCGGTCCCGACCGCCAGCGGGGCGCCGCCGCTGAGCACCTGCTCGAGGCTGCCGAGCTCCCAGGGACCCCCGCCGGTCCGCTGCGCCCGCTCCGCGTGTTCGGCCAGGTCGTGCACCATCGGCGGCACGGCGTGCAGCAGGGTGATCCCGTACTCGCCCACCGCGCGCAGCGCCGCCGCGGCGTCCCAGCGCGGCAGCAGCACCACGCTCGCGCCGGACAGCAGCGCGTGGTTGAGGATGTACTGCATCCCGAAGAGGTGGCTGAACGGCAGCACCCCGAGCAGCACGTCGTCCGGTCGCAGCGGCTGGGCGGCGGCCAGCTGGACCAGGCCGGCCACCGCGTTGCGGTGGGTGACGGCGACCGGCTTGGGGCTGCCGGTGGTGCCCGAGGACCAGGGCAGCAGCGCGAGTCCGGCCGGTGTCGCCGGGACCTCGGCACGGGCGGCGTCGAGGTGTCCGAGCCGAGCCGCCGGGCCGGTCAGCAGCCGCCGGGCGCCGATCAGCGCGCCCTGCCGGGCGAGTTCGGGCTCGGGAGTGCGGTGACCGACCGGGCTGACCACGGCGCCCGCGGCGAGCAGCCCCAGCAGCCCGGCGGCGAAGTCGACGCCGTTGGGCAGGCTGAGCAGCACCCGCTCCCCCGGGGTCACCCCGGCGCGGCGGTACTCGGCCGCGGCGGTCAGGGCCCGCTCCCGGAGCTCCTGGTGGGTCCACCGCTCACCGGTGGCCGCGTCGACCAGCGCGGTGCGCTGCCCGGCGCCGGGTGGCAGCCGCAGCAGCAACTCGGCGAGCGTGAGATCGGGTATTTCGGGAATCTCGGGCGAGGGCGGGGCGGACGGCACGGCGGGCTCCGGGGTGACGGGCGGGCGGGTGGTCAGGCGCTGGGCTGCGAGGCGGCCGGCCGGCGCCGGGCCTGCAGCAGGCTGCCGTCCAGTGGCAGGCCGTGCACCGACACCAGGTCGAACCCGGCGGCGTCCAGCAGCTGTCGGTAGTGCTCGGCGGTGCGCTCCCGGCCGCCCACGTTGCACAGCATGTGCAGGTCCCAGGCGACCGCCAGGGCGGGCCGGCCGTCGCTCGGCAGCAGGCGCTCCACCAGCAGCAGCCGGGCGCCGGGGCGAATGCTCGACGCGCAGTGGCGCAGGATGGCCAGGCACCGCGCGTCGTCCCAGTCGTGCAGCACCCGGGAGAGCAGGTAGACGTCGCCACCGGTCGGTACGTCCCGGGTGAAGTCGCCGGCCGCCAGCTCGCAGCGGTCCGCGCAACCAGCCTCGGTCAGGTGCCTGCGGGCCCGGTCCAGCACGTGGGCGCGTTCGAGGAGGACGCCGCGCAGGTGGGGTGCGTGGTTCAGGACGCGGCCGAGCAACTCGCCGTTGCCGCCGGCGATGTCCACCACGACACGGGCCTCGCCGAGGTCCGCCAGTTCGGGGACGGGCTCGAACATCGGCGCGCTGGCGGCCATCGCCGTGTCGAACAGCTCGGCCAGGACCGGGCGTTCGGCGAAGTAGTCGAAGTGGCCCTGGCCGAAGAGGTGCGCGAAGCCCTCCTGCCCGGTGCGCACGGCGTGGGCCAGCGCGCCGAAGGACTGGTAGAACGGCCCGCCGTAGAGCAGGGCGAGCGGGCGCAGCGAGTGCGCGGCGGTGCGGCGCAGCGGTTCGCCGGTCGCGGTGAGGGTGTAGGCCTCGCCCGGGTGGCCGTCCGCCGCGCGGCCGCCCGCGGTGTCCTCGCTCGGCGCCACCACGCCCACGGCCGCGAGGTGGCGCAGCAGCCGGGCCAGCGCGTCGGGGTCGACGGCGAGTTGCTCGGCCAGCTCGCCGACCCGGCCGGGCAACCGGTCGGGCAGGCCCAGTTCGGCGGCCACCGCGATCGCCTGGGTGGTCCAGGCGCCGGTCATCAGCTCCAGCAGCCGCTTGGCCGGCTCGTCCGTGGCGTGCTCAGGCTCGTCCGTGGAGCGCTCCGGGTGCCCGAGGTGCGCGGCGAGCACTGCGTGGTGGTGACCGGGCACCCGCAGCTCCAGCCGGCGGTACCGGTCCAGGCGGGTCGCGCCGGCGCTGCGGAAGTACAGCACCGTGCAGTCCTCCAGCGCGTTGTGGCCGCCGCCGTCGGGGGTCAGCCCGCCCGGGCCGGTCAGCAGGGCGCCGAGTCCGGCCAGGAGCACGGCGTCCTGGGTGCCGACCTCCAGCGCCAGGTGCGGCTCGTTGCGCTCGGTCCGCTCCCGCTCGGCTATTCGCTCCAGCGGCGAGCCCGGTGGCACCGGCAGCACGAAGAGCTCGACCATCCGGGCGTCGCCCTCGCCCGCCGGGAGGCGGACGTGCACGATCGCCACGTCCAACTCCGCCGCGGGCACGCCGTGGCGCGCGCTCAGCCGGTCCCGGACCACCACGCTCGGAACCGGGCCGGCGACGGTCAGCCCCGCCGCCCGCAGGCCGGTGATCAGCTGTTCGCGCGAGGCCGGGAAGACCAGGGCGGCCGCATGGGCCAGGGCGCAGTGGGTGGATATCGAGGCCCGCTGGTGCTCGTCGAGCCCAGGGAGCAGGCCGGTCAGAACCGCGGCGGTGTCCGCGTGTTGGACGAAGGCGAGGGCCTCGTCGAGTGCCGCTTGATCGGCCTGGTCGAGCCCAGCGGTCCAGTCGAGCCGGACTGCCATGTCAACTCCCCTTGATCGACTGTCTTGCACAAGCGCTCATGACTGATGCTTGATCAGATAATCGATACTAGGTGCGACCTGACGTTCGAATGGTAGCCGGGTCGAAGTTCGGCCGATGAGGTTCGCCTTCCTGCCGGAAACCGACGGCCCTCCGTGGCCAGCTGTGGTCACCGCCGATCCGTTCCGCGGTGAGCCGACCTGGTCGGTGACGATGGACGACACCCCCAGCCGGGGTCGTCAGCGACTTCGCCACCGAGCGCGTCGCCGCCCAGGTCGAAGGCCAACGGCACTACCCGGCCGACACCCGTCCGTCAGCCTCGACGAGACCTACCGGCCGTCACCGGCGCTGGTCGGCCTGCTCCCGGACCGCGGCGGCCAGGCCCTGGGCCTGGCCGCGGCAAGACTGTCGAACGAGGCGTCGACCGGCCCGAGACGGGTTCTCCGCGTGGCGCTCCGGAGAGCCGGACGACGGCCGGCTCGCGCGGCTGGCCGGGGTACGGTCAGCCTTCGGCGTAGACGGGCGCCACTGCGGCGGTCAGCCTTTGACGGACCTGGCCGAGCCCCAGAGCGCGCCCTGGTTGACCCGGGTCGGGTGCAGCTCCAGCATGCCCCGGTACAGCTCCAGGGTGGTCGTGGTCGCCGTGCCCGTGGGTGGCGTAGATGTGGGCCAGTCGTCTGCCGTGGTGCTCGATCCAGTCGCCGACGGCGTGCACCTGCTCGCGGGTGAACGGCGGGTCGACCAGGACCGCGTCCGTCTCCCCGAGGATCAGGGTGCGGCCAGCGGCGAGGACACGATCGGGCCTCCGTCGGGCAGACGCATGGACCGTTCACGGCGCACCCCGTCGAAAACCAGCACCTCGTAGCGCAGCTCCGTCACGTCGGACCTCCTGGCTCTGCGACCGCACGCCACGCCTCCAGTGCCGACGGTGCTGAGGCGCGGGCCGCCGGACCGCGCCTCGCTACTTCCCGGGTACCAGGAACACCTTTCCCTGCCGGCCCTTCTGCTCCGCCTGGACGACGGCCTCACCGATCTCGTCGAGAGAGTACTTGCGCCCGGGAGAGGTTTCGATGGTTCCCTCTCGCATCAGCGCCACGATGTCCTCCCGCAGCTGCCGTCGTTCCGCGTCCGTGAGCCTCGGAAGCCAGTAGCCCAGCCAGAAGACCTCGACGATGCGGCGGCCCGCCAGGATGTAACGCGGGTCCTCACCGACCCGGATGGGCTCACCCGTCAGGGAGCCGTACACCAGCATCCGCCCATCCTCGTGGAGCGCCCTGAACATCTGCGTCCCGGTTTCTCCGACCACTGGATCGATGGCGTACTTCACACCCTCGGGCCCGACTGTCGCGCGGACCTGCTCGTCGATCGGCCCCTCGGTGGAAACGATGACGGCGTCGGCACCGAGGGCTTCCAACTCGGCCACCGATTCGCGCCTGCGGACGATGTTCACGGTGCGGAATCCATCGCGTTTGGCCAACCTGATGACCATGCGTCCCAGTTCGGAACCCGCCGCGGACTGGAGCAGCCACTCACCCCTGGGGACCGCCAGCAGACGGCGGACCATGAGGATCACGCTGGCCGGATTGATGACGAAGGAAGCCACCTGTTCGTCAGGGATCCCATCGGGCACCGGGAACAGGTCACCCGCGGGGACGACGGCGTACTCCGCCCAGTTTCCCCCCTGCCCGTTGACGACCGAGAGCCGCTGCCCACTGGTCAGGTCCTTCACCCCGGGCCCGAGGGCATCCACCACGCCGACGCCTTCGAAGCCCACCCGTGCCGGGAACCTGGCCTGGACGCCGGCATAGTATCCCCGCACGTACAGGAGGTCAGAGGGGTTCACGGGAGTCGCCAGAACGCGAACCCTCACCTGCCCCTCCGCAGGCTCCGGGACAGGCAGATCTTCGGTTTCCAGAACCCTGGACGGCTCACCGTGCTGAGCGAACCGGATAGCCTTCATCGCCTCAACCATCCTCTGTGCACCCCCATCACCCGGAAGCACGGCTGACCCGCCGGCCAACCTGCTCACCGTTGCGACCGAGAGGTGTCGCGGAGATCGACGCCCGACGTTTGGCAGCGCCGCCGCGCCATGGCGAACGGGCGCGAATGGGCCGCCTCGGAACGGCCCTACGCAGCGATCGTAACCCGCACGCCCGGGCGGCGCAGGACGGCGGCGCCCGTCACCATCCGTGGCCTGTCCGGACTCGGAGCCCACCAGGAACCGCCCCCCGCGACGAGACTCCGCGCCAGCGCCCAACGAAACCCCGGAGACCCGGACCGCCCGGACCACGAGCCCTGCCCTTTCGGGCTCATCTGCTTTCTTCCCCACCTCTCGCCAGCTTTTTCTGATCGAATAAAGAACGTCTGCCTCATGTCATGCCGGACGGGCTCCGCCACTCCATGCGAACGTATCGACACGGGAGGTCTCCTGGTGACGCACGACATCCGCTTCGTCGTGTTGGGGCGGATGGCGGCACATAACGAGACGGTCGCCATCCCTACTGGTTCCCCACAGCAACAGGCCATGCTGGCGGCCCTGTTGCTGCGCGGCGGGACGGCCGTACCGGCCGAGGAGTTGATCTACGCGCTCTGGGGCGAGGAGGTGCCCGACACCGCGGTGCGCGTCCTGCGCACCTACGCCTGGCGCTGGCGCAGGGCCCTGGAGCAGGCCGGGGCCGACGGGCGGGTGCTCCAGTCGGTCGGCGACGGGTACCAACTCGACCTGCCGGCGGAGAACCTGGACGCTTGGCAGGCCGAGCGGATCTCCGAGGCCGCGGCGCGAGCCCAGGAGGACGGGGACACGGCGAGCGCGGGGCGGCTGCTCGACGCGGCGATCGGCCTGTGGCGGGGCGAGCCGCTCGCGGGCATACCCGGGCCGTACGCGCAGCGCCAACGTGACCGGCTCAGCGAGCTGCGACTCGCCCTGCGGGAGCGGCAGTTCGACTGCGAACTGCAACTCGGCCGGTTCACCCTGATGGTGCCCGCGCTGGCCGAATTCACTACCGAAAACCCGACCCGCGAACGCCCGTACGCGATGCTGATGCGCGCGCTGTACGCAACGGGCCGCCAGGCCGACGCGCTGACGGTCTTCGACGGGGTGCGCCGGCTGCTCGGCGAGGAGTTGGGGGTCGTCCCCGGGCCCGAACTCCAGGCCCTCCATCGGCAGGTACTGGCGAACGACCCGCTTCTCGTGATGGAGTCCAAGTCCGTCTCCCCGACCGCACCGGCGGCCGACCTCGGCTCGCCGGGTGACCGCGGCCCAACCGACGTACTGCTGGCCGACGGCACCGAACAGTCCGCTTCCGCACTGCCGATCCCAGCGCAACTCCCATCGGACATCGTCGACTTCATCGGTCGCGAACGGGTGGTCACGGAGCTGTGCGAGGCGCTGGCCAGGCCCGTCACGGAGGGGCTGCGCACCGCCGTACTGATCGGCATGGGAGGCGTGGGCAAGACCACGGCGGCGCTGCGGGTCGCGCACCGCGTCCGCGGCAACTTCCCGGACGGCCAGCTCTACGCTGATCTCGGTGGCGACGAGGCTCGGGCGGCCGGGCCGGGCGAAGTGCTGGCGAGCTTCCTGGCCGCCCTCGGCATCACGGGTCCCGCGCTGCCGAAGACACTGGCGGACCGGGCCCGCCTCTACCGCTCGCTGCTCGACGGGCGGCGAGTCCTGGTGGTGCTCGACAACGCCCAGGACACCGCCCAGGTCAGCCCGTTGCTGCCCGGCTCCAAGAGCTGCGCGGTCATCTTGACCAGCCGCCGTCGACTCTTCGGCCTGCCGGCCGAGATCCAACTGGACCTGGAGGTCTTCGAGGCCGAGGAGGCGCTGGCGCTGCTCGCCAAGGTGGCTGGTCCCAGACGAGTGGCCGCCGATCCGCAGGCCGCGCGGGAGTTGGTCGCGGCCTGCGGTCAACTGCCGCTCGCCGTGCGCATCGTGGCTGCGCGGCTGGCTTCCCGGCCGGCCTGGACCGTGGCCAGGCTGGCCGGGAAGCTGGCCGACGAACGTCGCCGGATGGCGGAGCTGGTGGTCGGCGATCTGGCCGTGGCCAGCACCTTCGAGTGGGGCTACCGACAGCTGAAGCCGGAGCAGGCCAGAGCCTTTCGCCTGATCGCCAGTACCGCCCGGCCCGACATCGGTCTGCCGGCCACCGCCGCGGTCCTGGGGATCTCGGAGGAGACCGCCGAGCACCTCCTGGAATCCCTGGTCGATGCCGGCATGTTGATCACCCGCAGCGCCGACCGGTACGGCTGCCACGACCTGCTCCGGGCCTTCGCGCTGGAACAGTTGACCCGCGACCCGGGGGGCACCGAGCGGATCACCGCGGTCGGCCGGTTACTGAACTTCCTGCTGGCCACCGCCTCGTCGGCGTTCCAGGCGATGGTGCCGGGCGACCCCGTCGCCAGCACGCTCTCCGTGGCACCGGCCGACGGCGCCTGGTTCAGCGATGCCGGCGCGGCCCGGGCCTGGGTCGCCGCCGAGGCGGAAGGCGCGGTGGCCGCGGTGCTGGCGGCCACCGCGGAGCTGCCCGAGCTCGGTGCGACGATGCTGCGCACCGCGGCCGACATGCTGATCGCGCTGAGCCCGTTCGGCCGGGACGTGCCGTACGAGCAACTCGCCACCGCCGCCTCGGCCGTGGCGGAGATCGCGGTCCTCACCGGCGATCAGCTGTCGCAGGGGCGCGCCCAGTTCATCCTGGGCAACGTCGCGCTGCAGGCCACCCGGCTGACCGAGGCCGAACAGCACAGTCGACGTGCCGTCGAGTCCTGCCGGGCAACCCACGACACGGTGATCCTCCGTCAGGCGCTCAACGACCTGGGCCTGATCGCCCAGTACCAGCACCGATTCGCGCAGGCCGGCGACTACTACGACGAGTCCGCCGCGCTGGCCCGGGAGTTGGGGCACCGGTCGGGCGAGCTGACGACCGTCCTCAACGCCGCGCTGGCCCGGGCCAGGAGCGGCCGGGCGGAGGAGGCGGTCGCCGCCTGTCAAGCCACCTTGTCGGCGCTGCACGCGGTGGGTGACCGCCACGGTGCCGCGTACGCGCTCTACGTCCTCGGCTTCGCCCAGCACGAGGCGGGCCGTTTCGAGTCGGCGGTGGCCGCCTTCCACGACTGCCTCGACCTCTGCACCGAAGTGAACCTCCCGGTCCGGGCCGTACCCGCCCGCTACCGACTCGCCGACTCGCTCCGTGCCCTCGGCCGGTCGGCGGAGGCCGTCCTGGAAGCCGAGCGAGCGGTGACGGACTGCGCGCACCTGGGCGCCGAGCGGGACCGCGGCTACGCGCTGCGCATCCTGGCGCAGGCGCTGATGGAGCTGGGCGACCCGGAGACGGCCGGGCTACGGCTGTACGAGGCCCATGCCGTCTTCACCCGGTTGGGGCTGCCGGACCGGGAGGAGACCGCACGACTGCTGGCACTGGCCTGGCCCACCGTGCCCGTCGAGTAGTGGGCCGGCGCTCGATCAGGATCCGGTGCTGTTCCACTCCTTGATCTCGGCACCGCCGGAGCCGTACTGGGTCGGGGCGCCGTTGCTGGTCGTGACGAGGGCGGCGGCGTGCGTCGCCCCGCCCTGGGTGGCCGTCACCGCCATCGGGAGCACGGCGGCCAGCGCACAGACCGAGACAGCACCCAGGGCGGCACGGGTGGGCAGGAAGGGCACAGCTCGCTTCATATCCAATACCTCTGGTTCAAGTTGATCAGCTTGTGGCTGCTTCGGTCAGAAGTTTGGCGGACACCGATCAACGAACGATCAACGGGCTTCACCGCGCTGTCGGCTCGCACGCTTCATCGCCTGGGGTGGCTGCTGGTCCCGTGCCGGATGCCTCGGGTGGCGGCCGGCAAGTGACCCGTGCCAGCACGAGTTCGAGCCTCGCCAGGCCGGGCCAGGCCCAGCAGCCGCCGGTAGCCACCGCCCGGGCCGTAGATCGGCCGTAGATTTGACGTCTATCGCCGCTTGCGAGCGTTCAACGCGTCACTCGGGGAACGGCACCGGCTCCGTGACGGTGCCGGTGCCGCCGTCCGCCCGCTCAGCCTGGGCCCGCCCGCCCGCCGTCGCGGCCAGGATCTGTCCCCCGCCTCCCCGTCCTTCAGTCCGGTCCGCCGCGTGCCGCGCAGCGGCCGGACCACCACGCGCTGTCCAGCCCGCCCAGAAAGAGGTCGTTCCGATGAGCCAGGAGAACGCGATCGCGATCATCGGGATGTCCTGCCGGCTGCCCGGCGCCCGGGACGTCGCCGAGTTCTGGGCGAACCTGCGGACGGGCGCGGACGGCCTGCGCCGTTTCACACCCGCCGAACTGCTGGCGGCCGGGGTGGACCCGGCGCTGATCGAACACCCCGACTACGTGCCGGTTCGAGGCGTTCTCCCCGACGCCGACCACTTCGACTGGGAGCACTTCGGCTACAGCGCGGCCGAGGCCGAGGGGATCGACCCCCAGCAACGAGTGTTCCTGGAGTGCGCGGCGCAGGCGCTGGACGACGCCGGTGTCGACCCCGCGCGCACCGACGGCTGGATCGGTGTCTACGCGGGCTGCGACACCGCCGCACCGCCCGCCTTCAGCGGCGCCGACCCGACCCGGGCCACCATGCGGATCATCGGCTACGAGAAGGACTTCCTGGCCACCCGGGTCGCCTACAAGCTGGGGCTGCGCGGACCGGCCGTCAGCGTCCAGACCGCCTGCTCGACCTCGCTGGTCGCCGTGCACCAAGCCTGTCGCGCCCTCCTCGGGTACGAGTGCGACACCGCGTTGGCCGGTGGGGTGACGGTCCGGCTGCCCGAGGCCGGCGGCTACCTCTACCAGGAGGGCAACATCCTCGCCAAGGACGGTCGTTGCCGAGCCTTCGACGCGGCGGCCACCGGCACGGTGAGCAGCAGCGGAGTCGGTGTGGTGGTGCTCAAACGGCTGGCCGACGCCCTGGAGCACGGTGACCGCGTCATCGCGGTGATCCACGGTTCGGCGATCAACAACGACGGTGGCGAGAAGATCGGCTACACCGCGCCCTCGGTGACCGGTCAGCGCGACGTGATCCAGCTCGCACTGGCCCAAGCCGGCGTCGAGGCGGACGACATCGGCTACGTGGAGGCGCACGGCACCGGAACCCGGGTCGGCGACCCCGTCGAGCTGGCCGCGCTCACCGCGGCCTACCGGGCGAGCACCGACCGCACCGGCTACTGCCTGCTCGGTGCCGCGAAGGCCAACCTCGGTCACACCGGGGCCGCGTCGGGCGTGGCCGGGCTGATCAAGACGGCGTTGATGCTCCAGCACCGGGAGTTCGTGCCGACCCCGCACTTCGAGCGCCCCAACCCCGACCTCAAGCTCGATGACACGCCGTTCCGGATCAGCACGACGTTGCACCCATGGCCCAGCGCGGGTCCCCGGTTGGCCGGGGTGAGCTCGTTCGGGATCGGTGGCACCAACGCGCACGTGGTACTGGGGGAGGCCCCGCCGCCCGCGTCCGAGGCGACGAGCGGGCAGGGAGCCGCCGAGCCGGTGGTGCTCTGTCTGTCGACGACCTCCCCGCAGACCCTGGGCACCCTGCGCGACCAGCTCGCCGATCGGCTCGCCGCACCGGATGCCCCCGCCTTGGTCGACACCGCCCGCACCCTGGCCGACCGGCGCCGCTTCCGCCACCGCGTGACGGTGCTGGTCGACGATCCGGCCCGAGCCGCCCAGCAGGTGCGCGAGGCCGAGCGGGTCACCCTCGCGCTGCGCACTCCCGAACCGGCCTTCCTCTTCCCCGGTCAGGGCGCCTTGCGGGCCGGCTACGGACGGGGTGCCCACGGGCTGCTCCCGGTCTTCCGTGACGTCTTCGAGGACTGCCGGGCGCAGGTCCGGCGACGGTTCGGCGTGGAGCTCGCCGCGATGCTGGACCCGACCACCGCGGCGTCCTGGTTCGCCGACACCCGGCACCAACAGCTCGGCCTGTTCGTCCTGGGCTACGGCCTGGCACGGCAGTTGGAAGCCTGGGAGGTGCACCCGACGGCCCTGTTCGGGCACAGCGTCGGCGAGTACACCGGCGCCGCGGTGGCCGGCCTCTGGGAGCTGCCGGACGCGCTCGGCCTAGTCTGGCAGCGCGCGCAGGCCATGCACGACGCCGCCCCCGGCCGGATGGTGGCACTGCGGATCGGCGCGGACCAGGCCGGCTCGCTGCTCGACCACGAGGTGACGCTCGCGGTGGCGGGCGGTGATCACGTGGTGCTCTCCGGTCCGGTGGCCCGGATCAGCGCGCTGGCCAGGGAGCAGCGCGAACAGGGCGTCCAGGTCCGCCTGTTGGAGACCGAACACGCCTTCCACTCACCACTGATGGCCCCCGCCGCCGAGGCGCTGCGCCGGGCGGTGGCGACTACCGCGCACCAGAAGCCGCGGATCCCACTCGTCTCCAACCTCACCGGCGGCTGGGCCGACCCGGCCGGCCTGGGCGATCCCGACTACTGGGCCGGCCAACTGCTGGGCACCGTCCGCCTTGACCGGGGGCTGCGCACCCTGGTCGGCGGTGGCGCCAACGTGCTGATCGAACTCGGCCCCGGCAACGGCCTGAGCCGGCAGGCCGTGGTCGGGGCGCGCGGCGCCCAGGTGCCGGGCGCGGTGGCGCTCCTCGGGCGCGACCCCGGGCAGGAGGCCGCTGCCGTGCTGCGCGGACTGGGCCGGCTCTGGGAGCAGGGGGTGGCGGTGCCCTGGGAGGAGCTGCGCCCGGCCGGGCGGGGCCAGTTGGTCTCGCTGCCACCGCATCCGATGGCGGGCACCCGCTGCCGTCCGGCCTCGCCACCGGCCCCGCAGCCGATGCGGCAGCCGGCACAGGACAGCCCGGCACGGGGGACGCGGCCGCCACACCCCACACGGGGAACCCAGGTGATCGGCCGGGACGGCTCCCCCGATGCCCGGCTGGAGCGGCTGTCGGCCCTGTGGTGCGCCGCACTGGGCGTGGGTAGCGCGGTCGCCGGTGACGACTTCTACGAACTCGGCGGTTCGTCCCTGATGATCGTGGGTCTGCTCGCCCAGGTCCGGGCGGAGACCGGGACACAGATCCCGGCCGCCGCCGTGGCGACCACCCTGACCTTCCGTCGCCTGGTCGAGCTGGCCAGGCCGCGGACACCGGCAGGCGAAAGCGCGACGAGGGCCCGGACCGCTTCCGCCCCCCGCGGTGCGCTACCGGACGTCCCCGGACTCACGCTGCTGCGTGACGGCGGTCCGCGCGAGCCGCTCTTCCTCCTCGCGCCGGCGGGCGGCAGCACGTTGAGCTACCGGCACCTGGCGGCGGCGATGGACGACTCCCGTCCCGTCTACGGCATCGAGTCACCGGGGATGCACGACCGACGGCGCACCCTGTACCGGTTGGAGCAGATCGCCGCTCACCAGGTGAGCGTGCTGCGCCGGGCCCGGCCGAACGGTCCCTACCTGCTGGGTGGTTGGTCGTTCGGTGCGATGGTGGCGCACGAGATGACTCGGCAACTCGCCGCCGAGGGCGCCGAGGTGGGGCTGTTGCTGGCGATCGACGGCTACCTGCCGAACACCGGCGGTCGCCCGGTCGCGGCGCTCCCCCGCTGGCTGAGGCAGGCGCTGGCGTTCCAGGTGGAGGCGGTGGTCAAGCGCGGCCGCTCGAAGCTGCTGGGTGCCGGGCCCGGCCGCGAGGGTGGCACACGGCCCAACGGGTTGAACCGGATCGGTGACCTCGCCGCGCAGCGGACAGCCGGGGTACCCGACTTCGTCCGGGTGCACAACGCCAACCTCACCGCGATGCTCCGTCACCGTCCGCAACCCGCGCCGTGCGGGCTGGTGTTGTTCAAGGCGGCGGCCGACGAGGCGCGCTGTGCGGCGCTGGGTCGCCAGCTCGCCCCGCTCTACCGGGACGCGGTCCAGGTCAGCCCGATCCCTGGCGACCACTGGTCGGCCCTGGGCCCCGAGCACGCCGCCACGCTCGCGGCCGGCCTGCGGTCACACCTCGATCGGCTGGACTGACCCACACCTCCGGCACCGACCCGCACCGCCGACACGGCGGTCCCCAGCAACGACCTCTTCGCCCACCATCCGTTCCACTCCCCCGTCGACCGGCCCGACCGGCCGCCAGTCAAAGGATTCCCGTGTCAGAAGCCGACCGAGCGAGCTGCCCGTACCCCGCGGGCGCCGCCGAGACCGTCCATCAGCTCGACGCCGATTTCACCCAGAACCCGTTCCCCGAACTGGAACGGCTGCTCGAGGCCGGCCCGGTGCACCGGGTGCGGTTGCCGAACGGCGTCGAGCGCTGGCTGATCACCCGCTACGACGAGGTGATGGCAGCGCTGGCCGACCCCCGGCTCAGCAACGAACTGGGCCGCGGCCTCCAGCAGGTGCTACCGCCCGAGCCGCTGCCGCCGCGCTGGCAGGTGACACTGCGCACCAGCAAGCTGCTCGGCCGGGCGATGGCCAACCTCGACCCGCCGGACCACGACCGCCTGCGCAAGCTGGTGGTGCGGGCCTTCAGCGCCAAGCGGATCGAGGGCATGCGCCCGCGGATCCAGGAGATCACCGACGAGCTGTTCGACGCGCTCGACGGACGCGCCGAGTTCGACCTGGTGGAGGCGGTCTCCAACCAGCTGCCGATCACGGTGATCTGCGAGCTGCTCGGTGTCTCCGCCGCCGACGCGGACCTGTTCCGCACCGCGGCCAGTGTCCTCGGCGGCATGCAGGCGGACGACGAGGCCGCCCGCCGGACCATCGAGGCGCTGGACGCCTTCGACACGTACGTGCGCGGGCTCGTCGTGGCCCGGCGTGCCGCTCCCGGCCCAGACCTGTTCAGCGAGCTGACCAAGGTGAGCGCCGACGGCCAGTCGCTGACCGACGACGAGTTGGTCAGCATGGCCGGGCTGCTGCTGTTCGGCGGCTACGAGACCTCCGCGCAGCTGATCAGCAGCGCGGTGCTCTCGCTGCTGCGCGAGCCCGAGCAGTTGGCACTGGTGCGGGCCGATCCCGCGCTGCTCCCCGACGTCGTCGACGAGGTGATGCGGCACGAGGGCCCGGTCAACCCGGGGCTGAACCGGTACGCGCTGGAGGACATCGAGATCGGCGGTGTGACGATCCCGCAGGGCTCCTACGTCGTCCTCGGCGTGGCCACCGCCAACCGCGACCCCCGCCACTGGCCGGATCCCGATCGCTTCGACGTCACCCGGGCGGCGACCGCCAAGCAACTGGGCTTCGGCTACGGCCTGCACTACTGCATCGGCGCCCGGCTGGCTCAGCTGGAGGTCGAGATCACCCTGGGCACCGCGCTGCGCCGGTACCCGAAGCTGCGCCTCGCGGTGCCGGCCGACCAGCTCAGCTGGCGCGCCGGATCGGTGCGCGGCGTGCGCGAGTTGCCGCTGCGCGTCGACTGACCGAGGCTCCCCGGGCCCACCGGCGTGCGCCCGCCACTCCCTCCTTCCGACCATCGAAAGGCACTGCTATGTCCGGGATCGCCGGCTGGGTCGATCGCGGCCGTGACCTGACCCGTGAGGGTCTGGCCACGGCCACGATGACGGCTCGACTCACCTCACGCGGCCGCCACGGCGAACGGCTGTGGTCCAGCCGTTCCGCCGTGCTCGGGCATCGTGCCGACGCGCTGGACGCGGTGGACGCGCAGCCCACCCTGGTCCAGGACCACGACGGACCGCTCGCGGTGATCACCTTCGACGGGGTGCTCTACAACGCGGCCGAGCTGCGCTCGCTGCTCGCCGATGACGGCCGGCGGGGCCCGCTGACCACCGACGCCGAGGTGGTGCTGCGCGGCTACCTGCGCTGGGGCTGCGCGGTCGCGGAGAGGTTGGAGGGGCTGTTCGCGTTCGCCGTCTGGGACGTCCGGAGCTCCGAACTGGTCCTGTGCCGGGACCGGTTCGGAGTCAAGCCGCTGAGCTACCTGGTGCTGCCGGACGGTGTGCTGTTCGCCTCGGAGGTGGCCGCGCTGACCGCGCACCCGCTGGTGCGGGCCGAGTTGGACGCCGAGAGCCTGTGCTCGGTGCTGGCCCAGGTGCGCCGGCCCGGCCACGCGGGGCTGCGCGGGCTGCGCGAGGTGCGGCCCGCGCACCTGACCCGGTTCCGGACCGACGGGGTCGTCGAGCAGCGGTACTGGTCACTGGAGGCCCGGCCGCACACCCAGGAGCTGGCGCCGACCATGGAGACCGCCCGCGGCCTGCTCGACGACGCGATCGCGCGACAGCGCGGGGCCGGCACGCCGACGGTGCTGCTCTCCGGTGGGCTGGACTCCAGTGCGCTCACCGGCTTGGCCTCCGAGGTCGCGGGCTGCGCGCCGAACACCTTCACGGTCTCCTTCGGCCACAGCGCCGCCGCGGTGCCCGACCGGCCGTTCGCCCAGGCCGTGGTGGACCGGCTGGGCTGTGACCATCACGAGGTCCTGGTCGAACCGAGCGAGCTGATCGACCCGTTGACCCTGGACGCGGCGCTGGAGGCCAAGGACTATCCCTCGCCGTTCGGCGACAAGAACCTCACCCCGTACCTGTTCTACCGCCGGGTCGCCGAGCACGCGCCGCTGGCCCTGAGCGGGGAGGCCGCCGACGCCGTGTTCGGGGGGCTGCTCAGCGAACAGGAGCGGACGTCGTCCGGGCACCAGACCTTCAGCTGGATCGAGCGGGCCCGCACCTTCGGGATGACGCACGGCATCGGCAACGGCCTGTTCGACGAGGAGTTGCTGCGCGAGGTGGACTACACCGCCTTCTGCGCGGCGCGCTACCAGGAGGCCAGGGAGGAGGTACCGCACCTGGCGGGCTCGAGTGCGCAGGACCAGCGCGCCCGTGAGATCGACTACCTGAACATGACCCGGCTGTTCGAGCAGGCGGTGAACCACTCCGAGCGGCTGGGCGCCGCCGCCGGGCTCCAGATCCGCTTCCCGTTCGCCGACCACCGGCTGTTCGGCTACCTCTACAACGTCCCGTGGCGGATGAAGTCCTTCGACGGCCGGGAGAAGAGCCTGCTCCGGGCGATCGCCAAGGACCTGCTGCCCGCCTCGGTCCTGGAACGGCCGAAGGTACCTTTCCCGATCACCTACCACGCCGGGTACAAGCAGTCGCTGGTCAGCAGGCTTCGCGAGGTGCTGGAGGACCCGGGCGCACCGGTGCTGCCGCTGCTCGACCTGCCCGCGGTCGCCAAGGTGGTGGACGATCCGAGGCTGCTGGACCGCGGCGGCTGGCTGGGACGGGCCGACACCGAGATGGTGCTCCAGCTCGACAGCTGGCTGCGCCGGCGCGACGTCCGGCTGGCGCTGTGAGCGGCGCGCCCGGCCAGTCCACCAGCGAGGCCAAGACCCCCGTGCCGAACCCGACTCCAGCTGAGGCCCAGCCATGACCGACATCGTCCAGCGCGACCTGCCCGTCCTCCAGGCGACCGAGCACCGACCGCCCGCGGGCACCGCGGCGGCCGGCTCGCCGCCGCTGCACGAACTCTTCGATGTCCAGGCCGCCCAGGTCCCCGACCGGGTCGCGGTCAGCGATGCCGACGGTTCCCTGACCTACACCCAACTCGCGCTCCGATCCGCCTGGTTGGCGGCCGAGCTGCACGACCGCCTCCCGCAGCCCGGGGCGCGGATCGGGCTGCACCTCGACCGTGGGGTCGACGTGGTCGTGGCGATGCTCGCAGTGCTCAGGAGTGGACACACCTACGTACCGCTCGACCCCGGGTACCCGGCGGAGCGATTGCTCTTCACCGCCCGGGATGCCGAGCTGTCGCTGGTCATCTCCGACCAGCCAGTACCGGCCGAACTCGCGCGGTTGCCGCTGGTGCGGCTGGACGACCTCGAGCAGCCACCGGCACCAGTGCGAGCGCCCCAGCTCGCGGTGGACCCGGACGCGCCCGCGTACGTCATCTACACCTCGGGCTCCACCGGGCGCCCCAAGGGCGTGCAGGTGCCGCACCGCAACGTGGCGGCACTGGTCAGCGCCTGCGTCCAGCGCTACGAGCTGAGCCACCAGGACGTGTGGACGCTCTTCCACTCCTACTCGTTCGACTTCTCGGTCTGGGAGATCTGGGGCGCGCTGCTGACCGGCGGCACCCTGGTCGTGGTGCCGCAGCAGGTCGCGGCCTCGCCACGGGCGATGCTGGAGCTGCTGCACCGCGAGGGCATCACCGTCCTCAACGTGGTGCCCTCGGTCTTCCGGCACCTGACCCGGGCGGCCCGGCGCGCCGGCAGCACGCCGCCGGCCCTGCGCTACGTGATCTTCGGTGGCGAGTCCGTCGACATCCGCGACCCGCGCGCCTGGCGGGCGCTGGCCCCCCGGCGGACCCGGTTCGTCAACACCTACGGCATCACCGAAGCCACCGTCTTCGTCACCTACCGGCTCTTCACCGAGGAGGAGTTGGACCGGGCACCGGAGGCACCCGGGGGGTCGGCCTTCGCGCTGGACATCGGCGAGCCGCTGGCCGGCTGGGAGGTTCTGGTGGTCGGCGAGGACGGCGCGCCGATCGGCCCCGGCGAGGTCGGCGAGATCCTGGTGGCGGGCTGCGGGGTCGCCCTCGGCTATCTCCACCGGCCCGAACTGACCGCCGAGCGGTTCCCCGACCTGCCCGCGCCCGGTGGCGGCAGCCGGCGTTACTACCGCAGCGGCGACCTGGCCAGGCTGCTGCCGGACGGCATGTTCTGTTACGCCGGTCGGGCCGACGACCAGGTGAAGATCAACGGCTTCCGGATCGAGCTCGGCGAAGTGACGGCCCGCCTCCAGGACGCGCCCGGCGTACGGGAGTTGGAGGTGGTCAGGACGGTGAGCCGGATCGGCGAGCCGATGCTCACCGCGTTCTACACCACGCCCGACGCCGCCCCGCCCACCGGGACCCCAACCGCCGGGAGCCCAACCGCCGGGACCTCGCCGACCGAGCAGGAGCACGCGGAGCAGTTGGCCGCCCACGCGCGCCAGGTGCTGCCGGCGCACCTCGTTCCCGCCCGCTTCGTCCGGCTCACCGAGCTGCCGGCCAACCCGTCCGGCAAGACCGATCGCAAGGCGCTCTCCGCGTGGCCATGGCAGTCCCCTCCGACCCCGCCCTTCAGCTGACGGAACGTCACACTGCCAACCCCCACACCCGAAGGACTCCGATGGCTGCAAGCACCCGTAACCTCGCCAGCGACCCCGACCGACCCAGCTTCCTGGAGGAGCTGTACCAGGGCCGGTTCCGCTGGGACCTGATCCATCCCTTCCCCACCCAGCGGCCGGACGACCGCGAACGCGGCGACGCGGCCGTGGCCGCGCTCGGCGCCTTCCTGCGCGAGCGCATCGACCCCACCGAGGTCGACGTCGACGGCGCCCTGCCGGACGGCTTCCTGACGGAGTTGGGCCAGCACGGCTACCTCAGGCTCCAGGCCGGCGCGGACCTCGGCGGCCACGGCCTGTCCTCGCTCAACACCTTCCGGGTGATCGAGGAGGCCGCCTCCTGGTGCCTGCCGGTCGCGGTGCTGCTGGGCATCGAGAACGCCCTGGGGGCCGGCGCCTTCCTGCCCGTCCTGCCGGCCGGCCCACTGGCCGACCGCGTCCGTGACCAGGTGCTGGCGGGGGCGCCGTCCGGCAGTGCGGACACCGAGCCGGCCGGGGCCGCCAACCAGGGGCGGACCACGACGGCCGTCCCGGTGGAGGACGGCGCGGCCTACCTGCTCAACGGGCGCAAGATCCAGGTGGTCAACGCGCCGACCGGGACCCTGTTCAGCGTCACCGCTTCGGTGCGGGCGCCGGACGGCACCGAGCGCAACCGGCTCTTCTTCGTCGACACCGACACACCCGGGGTGCGTCGAGGCGGCTCGCAGGAGCTGATGGGCCTGCGCGGCCTGCCGTTCGGCTGGCTCGACCTGGAGGACGTCCGGGTCCCCGCGGAGTTCGCGCTCGCCGAGCCGGACCCGGAGCACACCTCGCGACTGACGCCGGCGGTCTCCCTGCTGGTGGTCAGGGGCCGGCTGTACATCATCGCCGCGCCCTCGCTGGCCACCGCGAAGCTCTGCCTGCGCTGGGCGAGTGACTTCGTGGCGCGTCGTTCGGTGGATGGTCGGGGCCTCGGGGAGTACGAGGAGATCCAGCGCCAACTGGCCGAGTCGCGGGCCGAGACCTTCGCCCTGGAGAGCACGGCGCACTGGAGCCTGCTCGGCGAGGACCAGGACACGGACATCAACCTCAAGTTCGAGCAGAACGCCTCGAAGAACATCTGCTCGGTGTTGGGTTGGCGGATCGCCGAGCGGACCCTGTCCATGCTGGGCGGCGAGGGCTACGAGAGCGCGCAGAGCAAGCAGCGCCGGCAGGTGCCGCCGGCCCCGCTGGAGCGGGCCTTCCGTGACGTCCGCGGCCTGCGGATCACCGGGGGCGTCGACTTCCTGCTCGACTGCTGGAGCGGCGGGCGCACGCTGCTCTCGTACTACTACCCCGAGCCCGACCACGCGGCCGAGTTGGCGGCGGAGCACGCCCCGCCGGCAGACTTCGGCGACCACGCGCTCTCGACGCGCAACCTGGCGCACCTGCGCTTCGTGCGTCAGGAGGTACACCGGTTCGGCCGCGACTGCCTCGAATTGACCCGTCGCCACCCGCAGCGCTCCGAACTAGCCTCCCGGCAGCGGCTGTTGATCCTGCTCAATCGGACCGCCACCGAGCTGATGACGATGTCACTCACCCTGGCGCGCGCCGCGAGCCTGGCCACCGCCGGGCAGCAGGACCCGCAGGACCTCGCCGACGTGTACTGCACCACCGCCCGGGCCCGGCTGGCCGATCTGCGGCACCAGCGCGACCAGGAGGACGAACCCGCGGCCGCCCGGGCCGCGTTCGCGCGCCTCGGTTCCCCCCTGCCGAGCCGGCCCGAGCCCGGCCAGGACGCGCCGCCCTCCGACGTGACGACCGCCGATGCCCTCGGGGCCGGCCGACGAGCGAGGAACTGACGATGACCAACAACTACCGGACGGCCCAGCCGGGTACCGATCCGATCTGCGAACTCCCGCTCTCCGTCGGCCAGGAGGCCATGTGGGTCTCCTGGCGGCTCGACCCCCAGCAGTGGACCCACATCATTCCGACCCCGTTCCGGATCGAGGGCACCCTTGATCCGCGGCGGCTGCGACAGGCGATCGCCGCGCTGGGCGAGGCCTACCCGCAGCTGCGGGCCCGGGTGGTCAACGGCCCGGCCGGCCCACGGCTCAGCTGGGCGGACGCGCCACCGATCCCGGTGGCGGAGCACACCGTGACGGGCAGCCTGGAGCAGGCCGTCCGACGCACCTGGCAGCGGCCGTTCGACCTGACCAGCGGACCGCTGGCCAGGGTCGACGTGCTGCACGGCGGCGAGGGCAGCGTGCTGCTGATCGCCGTACACCACCTGGTGTACGACGGCGCCTCCGTCCTGACGCTGCTGAGCGCACTGCGGGACGCCTACGCCGGGCAGGCCGTGACCCCGGCCGACCACCTCGGCCCGCTGACCGCGTTCGCCCGGCGTTCGCGCGAGCTGGCCGACACCCCCGCCGGTGATCCGCAGCGGGCCCACTGGCGCGCGGCGCTGGGGACCGGGACGGACTTCGAGCTGCCCGCCACCGTGGACGAGCCCGGCTACACGGTGCTCAGCACCGAGGTGCCGGCCGCGCTGGTGCCGCAACTGCGGGCGCGGGCCGACGAGCTGGGGGTGTCGTACTTCACCGTGCTGCTCGGTGGGTACTTCGCGCTGCTGCGGCGCTTCGCGGGAGAGGACGACCTGCTCGCCTCGATCCCGTTCCACGGCCGTTCGATGGCCGAACTCCGCGACAAGGTCGGCTACTTCGTCAACGCCCTGCCCATGCGTCACCAGCTGCGCGGCACCGACAGCTACGCGAGCCTGATCCGCGCCCTGCGGGGCGAGGTGCGGGCCGCGATGGCGCACGGCGACCTGCCGCTGCCGGCGATCCTGCGTGAGGTCGGCCTCACCGGTTGGCAGGCGCACGCGCGCAGCCACCAGACGGTCTTCCAGTACTGGCACGCCGGGCTGCACCAGGAGGTCGACGTACAGCGGCTGGACCTGCACGCCGAGGGCGCCTCGTGCCGGCTGAGCCTGCTCGACATGGAGAGCAGCGCCGACTACACCCTGGCGGTGATGGTCCGCGAGGACAGCGGCGGCACCCACGTGCTGTGGAAGGACCCCGCCGGGGTGGTCGGTCCCACGCTGCTGACCGCGATGGCGGAGCACTACACGGCGGTGCTGGCCGCCATCGCGGCCGACCCCGACGAGCCGGTCGGCCCGCTCGGCGAGCGGGTCGACACGCCGACGGGCACCGTGCACACCCGCGAGGTGGCCGCGCTGCTCGAGGAGCATCCCTCGATCACGCGGGCGGTGGTGACGCCGACCGGTGGCGACGCCGACCTCGCGGTGCGGCTGACCGTGGACGGGGCCGTCGGCGGGCCACAGGTGCCGGCGGCGGCGCTGACGCTGCTGCGCGAGCACTTCGGGGACCGGGTCCCGCGGGTCCGGTTCAGCCAGGCAGCTCAGACGGACGCCGGCACCGACCGCCGTTCCGCGGGGGCGGCCGGTGCCACCGTGGCGGCGCTGGTGGAACTCTGGCAAGAGGTCCTGGGCATCGAAGACATCACCACCGAAGACTCCTTCTTCGAACTCGGCGGACACTCCCTGCTCGCCGCCGAACTCGTCGACCTCACCAGCGAACGCTTCGGCGTCCGAACCGCCGTCCGCGCCCTCTTCGAACACCCCCGACTGGGCGACTTCGCCACCCACCTCGACGAACTGCGCGGCCCCCAACCCACAGCGCACACCACCAGCACGGCGGCCGATGCCACCGTGGCCGCGCTGGTGGAACTCTGGCAAGAGGTCCTGGGCATCGAAGACATCACCACCGAAGACTCCTTCTTCGAACTCGGCGGACACTCCCTGCTCGCCGC
>NZ_JBITZU010000006.1:3901-11890 GCF_044547075.1 Kitasatospora sp. NPDC052896 | reverse complement strand
CCCCCGACTGGGCGACTTCGCCACCCACCTCGACGAACTGCGCGGCCCCCAACCCACAGCGCACACCACCAGCACGGCGGCCGATGCCACCGTGGCGGACCACACCGTCGCGGTGCCCCTGGCGGCCGAGTCCGAGCCCGAGCCCGAGCCCGAGCCCTTCCCCGCCTCCGGCTTCCAGCAGCGGATCTGGCTGGCGGAGCGGCTGGAGCCCGGCACCGCCGGCTACAACGTGCCGCTGGCCTGGCGCCTCCCCGGTGGCCTGGCGATCGACGCGCTCGAAGCGGCGCTGGCCCTGCTGGTCTCCCGTCACGAGATCCTGCGCACCGCCTTCGTGGAGCAGGACGGCCGCCTGCGGCAGCTCGTCGGCGCACCCTGGTCCCCGCGGCCGACGGAGCTCGACCTGCGCGGCCGGCCCGACCAGGACGACGTGCTGCAGGAGTGGCTGAACCGGCTGGCGCACCACGAGTTCGACCCCGCCTCGGGGCAGCTGCTGATCGCCGGTCTGGCCGAGCTGGGCGACTGCGATCAGGTGCTCTTCGTCTGCCTGCACCACCTGGTCTGGGACGGCGAGTCGGCCGGCGTGTTCCTCCGCGAGCTCTCCGACTGCTACGCCGCCGTCAGCGCACCCGCGACCGCGCCCACCTCCGAACCCGCCGTGCAGCAGCACCTCACCGTCCCCACCGGCGAGGTGCTCCACCCGGCCAGCGCCCACCAGGGCCGGATGGGCTTCATCGACCACTTCGAACGCGGCGTGGTCTACGACGGGCCGCCCGTCTACCACAACCTGCCGCTGTACCTACGGCTCGAGCAGGCACCCGACCCCGCGCAGCTGGCCGCGACCGCGACCCGGGTGGAACTGGCCCACGAAGCGCTGCGCACCAACCTGGTGCTCCTCGACGGCCGGATCACCCAGCGGATCCGCACCGAAGCCAGGCTGACCGTCCAGTGGCTCGACGCCGCCTCCGCGGCCGGCGAGGAGGTGCCGGCCGCCCTGCGCGGGTGGGCCGCGGAGCCCTTCGACCTGGCCACCGACCCGTTGCTGCGGCTGGCCGTCCAGCCAGACACCGACGGGGGCGCCTGGCTGGCCCTGGTGGGTCACCAAGCCGTGCTGGACCGCACCTCACTGACCGTCATCGCGCGGCAGTTGCTGGCCTCCCCCGACGGCCCGCCGCCCACCACGAGCAGCTACCGACAGTGGCTCGACGCCATCCCGCAGGACCGCAAGCAGCACGACCTGGAGATCCGCGCGCAGGCGCTGCGCGGCGAGATCGACCCGCTGCGACTGCCCGAGCGCCGACCCCGCGAGGCCGTGCACATCTACCAGGAGCAGTCCGTCCCGCTGCGGTTGCCGTCCACCGCGGCGCTCGCCCGGTTCGCGCGGGAGAAGGGCCTGAGCCAGGAGGAGGTGCTGCTCACCGCCTTCACCGTGTTGCTGAGCTGGTACTCCGGCCAGGAGGAGATGGTGCTCGGGGTCGCCGACCCCGGCCGCGGGGACGGGGCCGACTCGATCGTCGGGCCGCTGGCGAACCTGCTGCCGCTGCGCCTGCGGGCCACCACGGCAGCCAGCTTCCACGAGGTGGCCGTCGCGACCAGGGCGGCGCTCGGGCACGCACGCCAGCATCCGCTGGCGCCGTTCGACGAGTTGGTGGCACTGGTCGATCCCGACAAGGACATGAGCCGGACCGCACTGTTCGACGTGTTCTTCTGCTACGCCGACGGGCCGCGCGCCCTCACCGGCCCGGAGGGCTCGCCTGCCGTCCTCGTCGAGGAGGGCAGCGGGTACGGCAAGTACGACCTGACGCTCTTCCTGCGCCCTGAGGACGACGCGCTCGATGGCCGGTTGGTCTTCAACGGCCTCTACTTCGACACCTCGCAGATCCAGCTGATGGCCGAGCACTACCTGCGGTTGCTGACCCAGCTGCTCGCCGCACCCGACGCGCCGCTGGCGCAGGCCGACCCGCTGACCGAGCAGGAGAAGCAGACTCAGCTGGCGGTGTGGAACGCCACCGAAGCGGCCTATCCGCAGACCACGCTGCACGCGCTGGTGCGCGACCAAGCCCAGGCCCGGCCGCGGGCGGTGGCCCTGAGCCAGGCCGACGAGCGCCGCAGCTACGCCGAACTGCTCGACCGGGCCGAACTGTTGGCCCGGGCCCTGGTGGACCGCGGGGTGCGGCCCGGCGAGCTGGTGGCCCTGTTGCTGCCGCGCGGACTGGCGCAGGCCGAGGCCATGCTGGCGGTCCTGCTGGCCGGGGCGGCGTACCTGCCGATCGACCCGGCGGTGCCCGCCGAGCGCCAGGCGTTCATCCTGGCCGACTCCAGCACCCGCTGGGCGGTGCTGGAGGACGCCGAGGCAGTTGGTCAACTCGACTTCCACGGCACAGTTCTGATGATGACTCAACTCATCGAGGAGCCGGCGGACGGACGGGTGGTGCTGCCCGAGACCGGCCCCGACTCCCCCGCGTACTGCATCTACACCTCCGGCACCACCGGCCGTCCCAAGGGTGTAGTGGTCAGCCACCGCAACGCCGTACGGCTGATCAGCAATGAGCGCTTCCCGTTCAGCTTCGGTCCCACCGACGTCTGGACCATGTTCCACTCGTACGCCTTCGACTTCTCGGTCTGGGAACTCTTCTGCGGGCTGGCACACGGCGGCCGGGTCGTCGTGGTTCCGGAGGAACAGGCCCGGGACGCCCGGCAGTTCTGGGAGCTGATCCAGCGTGAGCGGGTCACCGTGCTCAACCAGACGCCCAGCGCGTTTCGGCAGTTGCTCGCGGTGGAGGAGGAGAGCGCGGCGGCCCCGCTCGACCACCTGCGCTACGTGATCTTCGGCGGGGAACAGCTCCAACCCGCCATGCTCGGTGGTTGGTTGGAGCGCCGACCGCAGGTGCGCCTGGTCAACATGTACGGGATCACCGAGACCACCGTGCACGTGACCGTCCGGACCGTCACCCGGGCGGACGCCGACACCGGCCGCAGCGTGATCGGCACGCCGATCCCGACCACCACCGTTCACCTGGTCGACCCGCGTACCCGCGGGCGGCTGCTGCCGGTGGGCGCCGTCGGCGAGATCCTGGTCGGCGGCGCGGGCGTCACCGACGGCTACCTGCGACGTCCCGAGCTGACCGCCGAGCGTTTCGTGCCCAATCCGTTCGGCGAGGGCACCCTGTTCCGCAGCGGCGACCTGGCCCGCTACCGCCCCGACGGCTCCCTGGAGTACCTGGGCCGCGGCGACTCCCAGGTCCAGCTGCGCGGCTACCGGATCGAGCTCGGCGAGATCCAGTCCTGCCTGCGCGAACACCCGGCCGTCGCCGAGGCCACGGTGGTGGTCGAGGACGAGCGGCTGATCGCCTACCTCCAGCCGGCGGGCGAGCCCCCCACCGGGGCGCAGCTGCGCCTGCACCTGGGGGCCAAGCTGCCGCAGTACATGATCCCGGCCCAGTTCCGTACCGTGGCGGCGATCCAGCTGACCGTCAACGGCAAGCTGGACACCGCGGCCCTGCGCGCCACCGGGGTGTCGCTGGAGAGCGCCGGCGGCGACGAGCCGCGCACGCCCACCGCGCGGGCCCTGGCGTCGATCTGGGCCGAGCTGCTGGCCGTCCCCGCGGTGGCGGCGGGTGACTCGTTCTTCGCACTCGGCGGCCACTCGCTGCTGGCGGTGCGCCTGCTGAGCCGGGTCACCCGCGAGTTCGGTCCCGCCCTGCCGCTGCGCACCCTCTTCGAGTGCCCACACCTCCAGGACTTCGCCGACCTGGTCGACGCCCGGGGTGGCCAGGCTCCCGAGGCCGCCCGGCCGGCCGAACCGGCCCGGCCGAGCGGTGAACTGCTGCCGGCCGCCGGCTTCCAGGAACGGATCTGGCTGGCCGAGCGCGCCGCACCCGAGGACGCGCGCTACAACGTGGTGCTGGCCTGGCGGGCGCCGGCCGGACTGGACGCGGCACTTCTGGGCCGCAGCCTGGCCGCGCTGGTCGAGCGCCAGGAGATCCTGCGCACCCACTTCGTGGAGCACCAGGACCGGCTCCGTCAGCTGGTCGGCTCGCCGTGGCGTCCCGAACCCGAGCTGCTCGACCTGCGGGCCGCCGCCTCGCCCGACGCCGGCCTGCGGGCCTGGTGTGACCAGGCCGCCCGACACCCCTTCGACCCGGCCTCGGGCCGACTGCTGCGGGTGGCGCTGGCCGACGACGGCGCCGCCGGTCACGTGCTGCTGCTCTGCCTGCACCACCTGGTCATCGACGGGGAGTCGGTACCGGTGTTGCTGCGAGAGCTGGCCCGGTGCTGGGGGGCGGTGGCGCAGGACCGGCAGCTCGAGCCGCCCACCGTCCAGTACCGGGACTTCGTCGCGGCCCAGGAGGCCGAGCGGGACAGCGCCCGACGGGCCGCCGACCTCGCGCACGGCACGGAACGGCTCACCGGCGCGCCGGCCTACCCGCGGCTGCCCGAGCCCGCGGCGGCCGGGCCCGACGGCGCGGTGGCCATCCCGCTGCCCGCCGACGCCCTGGCGCGGCTGCGCCAGTTGCAAGCCACGCACGGCGTCTCCTGGTTCATGGCCGCCGCCGCCGCGTTGGCCGTGCTGCTGCACCGCTGGACCGGCCAGGAGGACGTCACCTTCGGGGTCCCCGTCTCCACCCGGGACCGCGGCCGATTCGCCGAACTGCTCGGGCCGTGCCTGGACCTGACGATCCTGCGGTCCCGCTCCGCCGGGGCGGCCACGCTTCGCGAGCTGCTGCGGGCGATGCGGTCGCAGGTGCTGGACGCCTTCGAGCACCGCGGTGCTCCCTTCGACGAGTTGGTCGAGCGGTTGCAGCCCGAGCGGCGCGCGGGCCGTACGCCGTACGCGGAGATCGCGCTGAACATGAACCTGTTGAGCGATCGCCGCAGCACGCTCGGCGACACCGAGCTGACGCCGCTCTTCTTCGACTCCTTCTGGGCGCGGGAGACCAAGTTCGCGCTCACCGTCACCCTCTCCGAGCAGGACGGCCGACTCTCCGGCGCGTTCTCCTACCGTGGCGAGCGGTTCGCGGCCGAGCAGGTGCGCGCCCTGGCCGAGGGCTTCGGTACCCTGCTCACCGGGCTGCCCGAGCTGCTGGATCGGCCCCTGGGCGATCTCGCGTTGCCGGAGCCCGGCGCGCTGAGCGCCGGTGGGCGGCGCCAGTACCGGGACTTCGTCGCGGCCCAGGAGGCCGAGCGGGACAGCGCCCAGCGAGCAGCCGACCTCGCCTACTGGGCCGACCACCTGGCCGGCGCCCCGCCGTACCTGGACTTCCCGGCCCCCCGCCAGGCTGGGCCCAACGGCGCCGTGCCGATCCCACTGGCCGACGACCTGATGGAGCGCTGGCGTCCGCTCCAACAGGAGCACGGCTTCACTCCGTACCTGGCGGCGGCCGCGGCGCTGGCCACCGTGCTGCACCGCTGGACCGGCCAGGACGACGTGGTGTTCGCCGGCCCGCTCGCCCACCGCGACCACCCCGACTTCGCCGACCTGCTGGGCCCGTGCCTGGACACCATGGCGCTGCGCTCGCGGCCGGCCGAGGACGCTACCGTCCGGGACCTGCTGCACACGATGCGCGCCGAGTTGCTGAGCGCCCACGAGCACCGGGGCGCACCGTTCGAGGACATCGTCGACCGCCTCAACCCACCCCGCCGCCTCGGCCGCACCCCGTACGCGGACGTCCAGTTGAGCCTGACGACCGTGGGCGGCCAACAGCCCACCCTCGCCGGTCGTCCGCTGAGTCCGCTCGCATTCGATCGCCAGGGCGCCGAGTTCATCGGCAAGCTCGGGCTGACCGTGGTCCTCACCGTGCGCGACGGTGCCCTGACCGGCACCGTGACCTATCGCGGCGATCGCCACCGCCCGGCCGACGTCGCCCAGTTCGCCCAGCTGCTCGGTCGGGCGCTGAACACCCTGACCGACCAACTGCACGTACCGGTCCGGACCATGGACCTGGTCGGCACCGACCTCGAGCAGTTGCGCGACTGGGAGCACGGCCCGGCGGCCGGCGCCACCACCACCGTCCCCGAGCTGGTGGCCCGTTGGTGCCGCGAACACCCCGACGCCCCGGCCGTGGAGACCGATGCCGGTGTGCTCAGCTACCGCCGGCTGGCCGACCGGGCCGCCGCGCTCGCCGGGCGGATTCGTCCGCACGTGCGCGGCGAGGACCCCGTGGTCGCGCTGCTGCTGGGCCGGGGCGAGGAGCTGCCGGTGGCGATGCTGGCCGCCTGGCAGGCAGGGGCCGCGTTCTGCCCGATCGAGCCCGGGCATCCGCAGGCCCGGGTCGACTACATCCTCGACGACCTGGCCGCGGGAGCGGTGCTGACCGACGACCCGGAGGTGTGCGAGCGGCTTCGCGGACGTGGTCGGGTGGTGCTCGACGTCACCGACCCCACGGTCGCCGAACCCGCGGCTGCCGCCGATGCGTCCGGTGCCGCGCCGGACCCGGATTCGACGGCCTACGTCATCTACACCTCCGGTACCACGGGCGAACCCAAGGGCGTCGCCCTGCGCCACGGCGGCCTGGCCCAACTGGTGCTGGCCGGCGGCGAGTCCTTCGGGGTGGGACCGGGCGACCGGGTCGGTCAGGTGCTGAGCCCCGGCTTCGACGCCTCGCAGTGGGACATCTGGTCGGCCCTCGGTTCGGGGGCCTGCCTGGTGCCGCTCCAGGGCCCGATGGTCGTCCCCGAGTTGCCGGGCTGGCTGGACGAGCGCCGGATCTCGCTCTGCCTGGTGATGACGCCGCTCGCCGAGGCGATGTGGACCTCGGACCGCCCCGGCCCCCGCTACCTGCGGCACCTCCTGGTGGGTGGCGCGGCGTTCAGCCAGTGGCCGCCGGCCGGCCTGCCCTACCAGGTGAGCAACGTCTACGGGCCCACCGAGACCACGGTGTTGGCCCTCCACCACCGGCTGACCGCCGACGACGAGGGCCCGCTGAACCGGCTGGGGCGCCCGTTCGCGGGTGGCCGGGCACTGATCCTCGACCCGCGCGGTCAGCGCTGCCCGGCCGGCGTGGTGGGCGAGATCTGCCTGGGCGGCCCCGGCGTGGCCAACGGCTACTGGCGCAGTCCGGACCTCACGGCCGCGCGGTTCCGCCGTACCGACCCCGACGGTGCGCCGGGAACGGTCTACCGCACCGGTGACCTCGGTCGCCGGCTGACCGACGGGACGGTGGAGTACCTCGGCCGCGCCGACCGGCAGGTGAAGATCCGCGGCTACCGGATCGAGCCGGGCGAGATCGAGTCCGTCCTGCTGGCGCAGCCGGAGGTGGCCCAGGCACTGGTGCAGGCCGACCCGCGGCGCTCGCCGGCCCTGGCGGCCTATCTGGTGCCCGCCGGGGAACACCGGCCGAGCCTGCCGGAGTTGGCGCGGCAGCTGCGGTCACGACTGCCCGCCTTCATGGTTCCGGAGGCCGTGGTCTGGTTGGACGCGCTGCCGCTGAAGCCCAACGGCAAGGTCGACGAGGCCCGGCTGCCGCAGCCGCAGCGCGCGGATCTGGCCACCGCCGCGACCTGGGTGGCACCCGGCGCGGGCCTGGCGCAGCGGATCGCCGAGGTGTGGTCGGACGTGCTGGGTCTGGCCACGGTCGGCGCCCATGACAACTTCTACGACCTGGGCGGCAATTCGCTCCTGCTGGCGAAGCTGCACAGCCGGCTGATCGCCGCGCTGGGCCGGGAGCTGCCGATCTCACAGCTGTTCGAGCACCCGACGGTCGCGGCGCTGGCCGCGGCGCTCGACACCGGTTCGCCGACCGGTGCCCGGGGTCCACAGGACGGCCCGGGCGGCGGTGCCACGGACGGCATGCGGGACCGAGTGGCCAGGGCCAGGGCCGCCTCCGCCGCCCGCCAGGTCCAGCGCGCCCGACGCTGACCGCGTCCCCCTCCCGGCCCGGGGGCGCGGGGGGCGCCCCCCCCCGGGCGCCCCCCCCCCCGGGGGGGGGCGGCCCCCCCCCCCCGCCCCCCCAAAAGGCGGCGCCCAGGGGGCCCCGGGGGGGGCGGGCCCCC
>NZ_JBITZU010000006.1:0-3891 GCF_044547075.1 Kitasatospora sp. NPDC052896 | reverse complement strand
GCCCCCCGCGCGCCCCCCCCCCGCCGGCCCCCCCCCCCCCCCCCGCCCGCCGGCCCCCCCCCCCCCCCCCCCCCCCCCCCCCCGGCCCGGGCGGGGCGCTCGGACACCAGGACTTCATCAACCGAAAGGGCAAGACATGGGATCGACGGTTCCTGCGGCGCCACCCACACCGGTACCCGACGCCGGCCGGGTGCGCACCCTGAGGACTCTGCTGTGCGCGGAGGTGCTGTCGATGACGGGCTCCCAGCTGAGTGCCGTCGCGCTGCCGTGGTTCGTGCTGGAGAGCACCGGGTCGCCGGCCGCGATGGGGCGGGTGATGGCGGCCCAGATGGTCGCGGTCGCGGTCTTCGGACTGCTCGGCGCCACCCTGGCGGGCCGGCTGGGCCCCCGGAAGGTGCTGCTCTTCTCCGACACCGCCCGCGCGCCGCTGATCGCCCTGGTGCCACTGCTGCACGCGGTCGGCCTGCTCAGCATGCCGGTGTTCATGGTGCTGCTCTTCGCGGTCGGCTCCTTCTTCGCCCCCTACGTGGCCAGCCAACAGGCGATCCTGCCCGCGGTCGTCGGGGACGACGAGACCCTGCTCAGCAAGGCCAACGCGCGTCTCCAGGGCGCTACCCGCCTCACCATCCTGCTCGGACCGCCGACCGCCGGCCTGCTGATCGCCGCGTTGGGCGCGCCGGCAGTGCTGTTCCTGGACGGGCTCAGCTTCCTGGCCTCCGCGCTGCTGCTGCGCTGGGGCCTGCCGCGCGACCTCCCCATCCCGGCGCCGCCACGCCGCGGCCGACTGCGCGACAGCTTCGCCGTGCTGGTCAAGGACCGACTGCTGGGCGGCTGGACGCTCTCCCAGGTGCTCGGGGAGGGTGCCTGGCAGGCCCTCTTCGCACTGATCCCGGTCTTCGTGCTGCTCCGGCACGGCTCGTCGGCCCTGGCCGGCGTCCTGCTCGGCTCCTTCGGGGGCGGTGCGC
Source organism: Kitasatospora sp. NPDC052896 (assembly GCF_044547075.1). Classification (NCBI taxonomy): domain Bacteria; kingdom Bacillati; phylum Actinomycetota; class Actinomycetes; order Kitasatosporales; family Streptomycetaceae; genus Kitasatospora; species Kitasatospora sp. NPDC052896. The sequence goes on along the minus strand of NZ_JBITZU010000006.1, from coordinate 2,926 downwards.
TGCTGGGTACCTTCCTGGTCGGGCCCGCGCTGCGCCGGCTCTCCAACCTGCGCCTGGCCGTGCTCGGTCGGGTCGGCCAGGGCATCGCCTTCCTCGCCCTGCTCCTCCCCCTCGGACCGGTCTCGCTGGCCGTCTTCCTGGCCGTAGTCGGCGTGTTGAACGGCCTGTCGAACGCGCCGATGGCCGCGGTGCGCACCGCCGCGATCCCGGCACCGCTGCGCTCCGCCACCCTCACCGTGATCGCGGCGAGCGCGCTGTCCGGCGGCACCCTGGGCCTGGCGGTAGCCGGCACGGCGGTGGAGTCGGCCGGCCTCACCCGCACGTTCGCCGGGCTGGTGGCCATCCAGGTGTGCGGGGTCGTGCTGTTCCTGCTGGGCGCGACAGCCGTACGGCGGCGTCCCGCGGCGGCCACCTGACAGGACGACGCGCACCGGTGGCGGACGGCACCTCGTCATCACACAACACCGCCGGCACACCCCCGGTTGGGAGTCCAGGACCTACGCCTGCCGCTGCCGGCCCGCTTCCCGTTCCGCCTTCTCGCGCTCCCGTCCCTCGAGCCTCGCAGCCCGTTCACGCTCCGCGAACCTCTTCGCGAGTTCCCACTCGACACAGTGGCGAGGAACGCGGACGGCGCTCAGTACTCGCCCTTGATCACGAAGAAGGAGCCACGGATCTCTCCGGCCAGCTTCGACTTCTGACGCGCGAACTTGAACTTCGACGCCAGTTCCTCGGGAACGTCCATGCCTTCGGAGAGCTTGAACCCCACCGCGCGCTTCGTTCCGTCCTCGATGCCGTACATCACGTTGACCGCCAGACCGGACTCGTAGAACACGTAAGCCATCCGGAATCCGCCCACCTCGAAGGAGGTCACCTCGAGCGGGCGGGCGCAGATGACGATGCCGCGCTCCTCGGAGAGGATCCGGGTCACCGAGTCGAGCACCTCCGGCGCCTCGCTCGCGGGCTGGACGGTGAAGACGTGGTCGTACTTGTTCTTGTTATCACGCAAGTGACGTTTCCTCCCAGCTCAGGGGCATGATCGACCATCCGGGGTCAGCAAAACGTCAGCGAGACTCCCGGAGGTTCCGACCGACATGGCAACCACAGGCCTCATCCGCGGCATGGGCAGCTTCTTCAAGGAGTGCGAGCACCCCGAGTCCCGCTGGAGCAAGTGCCCTCACGAGTACAAGATCAGGTACCGCAACGCGGCGGGCCGCCAGGCGGAAGAGTCCGGTTTCGCCACTCAGGACAAGGCCAAGACCCGTCTCGCTGAGGTCTACCATGCGCGGAAGAACTCCCCGCAGAGCCAGCGCAAGGCCGAGCGCATCCAGAAGTACGGGGTGATGCAATTCGCCGACTATGTCAGTGAGTGGCTCAAAGGCCAGCGTGACCTGAGCCCCACGTCGCAGCGGAACCTCAACTCCCTCCTGAGGAACCACCTCCTGCCCGCCTTCGGCAGTCGCCGCATAGGAACGTTCGACCACAAGGTCGTCGAAGCGTTCATCCAGACCATGGAGCGGAACGGCATCGGCGTGGCCACCCAGACCAACGCGTTCATCACCCTGAAGACCGTTCTGCTGGATGCGCACCGGCTCGGCCTCTACGAGGACAGCCCCCTCGACGGGGTCAAGGCACCTCAGTACGACCCCACGCGTGCGGTCATCCCATCCGTCGCCCAGCTGCAACAGATCCGGAGCGCAGGCAACGACGCCTTCCGCCTGGTCACGGACCTCATGAGCGGCTGCGGTCTGCGCAATGGCGAAGCGTTCGCCGTCAACATCAACAACATCGTCGCCGACGACGTCTACCGGATCACCGAACAGGTCAACCAGGCCACCAATGCCTACGCGCGCTTGAAGCACCGCAAGGTCGGTGAGTACCGCGACGTTCCGCTGCCGGCCCGTACCAGGCACTCCATCGAGTGGTACGCCGACACGTACGGAACCGTGGACGGCTACCTGCTTCGCAATCCCAAGGACATCACCCGGGCTCTTCCACACCACGTCATCGACCGCCAGTGGCGCAGGATCAAGAAGTCCGGCCAGGCCGACATTCCCGAAGGGATGGTGCTCTACGGGCTCCGCCACTTCTTCGCGTCGAACTGCCTGAGCAACGGCATACCGATCACCGATGTCGCGGAGTGGATGGGCCACCGCAGCGTCGATATCACCTTCAAGGTCTACCGCCACCTCATGCCCGGCTCCATCAGCCGCGCCGCCCAGGTCCTCGACCTCAGCCTCGCCGCCTAAGCGCGCCGAGGGCCCCTCTCCAACCAACGACTGGTTGGAGAGGGGCCCTCGACCGGCCTCAGCCAGCGATTCGCTGCTGCCTGGTCCAGGCCTGTACCTCGGAGACCTTGAACTGCAACTTGGCGTTTCGTCCTCGGCCGAACTTGTACCCGACCAATCCCATCTGAGCGGCGTCGCGATACACCCACGAGAGAGACATGTTGAGGTACTGGGCAGTCTGCTTGGCATCCATGAACTGCGGTGACACGAACCCTCCAGGGTGCTCACGGGCTCAATCGGCGAGCCGCACAGCACAATCTCCCGAACTCGCCGGGTTGGATGAACCGGAAGGCCCGTGGTAACGGAGGGAGGCCGCGTCTGCGTCTCTCGGGATTTGAACCCGAGGCCTACGCATTACGAGACCAACCGGGATCGTGTTGCGTGGTGCCGCACCGTGCCGTCTCGTGACGTTTTGCCTGATCAGAGCACGTGCGGCAGGTTGACCCGTGCCGCCCCGTGTTGCACCGTCCAAAGGCGTCCATCCACCGGCTGTCCACCGGGGGTGCTCCCCGTGGGGCTGGACGGGGCGATTTGCAGGGTTGTTCCCAGGGCGGTGTCGTTCCGAGGATCTGTCCGGTTTGATCACGTGATGCCGAAAGTGGCGAGTGGGCGCGGCTGGGGCCACGGGCGTGGTGGCGGAG
>NZ_JBITZU010000005.1:201004-415901 GCF_044547075.1 Kitasatospora sp. NPDC052896 | reverse complement strand
ACATATCTGGCGTTGACTTTTGGCACGCTGTTGAGTTCTCAAGGAACGGACACTTCCTTCAGGCCGCTCTCGCAGGCCCTCCGGGCGTTTCGTTCTTTCGTGTCTCCAGCTTATCAGATCCGCTTTTCGGCGCTTTCCGATCCCGTGCTGGCCGGGGCCGCTTTCCCCTTCCGCGGCGACCGCTACTCTACCGTATTTCCGGACCAGGTCCGTACCAACGAAACTCGGCATTGAAAACGACGAGCGCTGGTCATTCGGTGGGGTATTGGTCGCTCCGGTTGGACCGAGATGATCGGCCGGCCTCTCGGCTGTCCGACTTGTCCGTCCGGTTCAGGCGACTCGTCCAACACTAGGCCAGTCGTGCGGCCCCGTCAAACACCGAGGGACCAGATCTGACCAGATCTGGTCCCTCGGTGGTGTTCCCACAGCTCAACCGGCGTCTGTTTCAGGCCACCTGACGGCGGTCGCCACCGCCACGGCCCGGCCGACGTCGCGTCAGTTCGCGACCAGTTCGACCGCGGCCAGGTTGCGCTTGCCGCGGCGCAGCACCAGCCAGCGGCCGTGCAGCAGGTCCTCCGCCACGGGCACCGCGTCCTCGTCGGTGAGCTTGGCGTTGTTGAGGTACGCGCCGCCCTCCTTGAGCGTGCGCCGGGCGGCCGAGCGGCTCGGTGCCAGGCCGACCGCGACCAGCAGGTCGGCGATCGGCGCCAGCTCGGCCACCTCCGCCCTGGGCAGCTCGGCGAGCGCCGAGGCCAGCGTGGCCGACTCCAGCTCGCCGAGGTCACCCTGGCCGAACAGCGCCTTGGACGCGGCGACCGCGCGCTCGTACTGCTCGGCACCGTGCACCAGCGTGGTCAGCTCCTCGGCCAGCGCGCGCTGGGCGAGCCGGGCCTGCGGGCGCTCCGCGGTCTCCCGCTCCAGCTCCTCGATCTCCTCCTTCGAGCGGAAGCTGAAGATCCGCAGGAAGTTGGAGACGTCCCGGTCGTCCGAGTTGAGCCAGAACTGGTAGAAGGCGTACGGGGTGGTCAGCTCGGGGTCGAGCCAGACCGTCCCGGACTCGGTCTTGCCGAACTTGGTGCCGTCCGCCTTGACGATCAGCGGGGTGGCCAGCGCGTGCACCGACTTGCCGTCGGCCTTGCGGAGCAGGTCGGTGCCGGCCGTGAGGTTGCCCCACTGGTCGCTGCCGCCGGTCTGCAGGGTGCAGCCGTAGCGCCGGTTCAGCTCCAGGAAGTCCATGCCCTGCAGGATCTGGTAGCTGAACTCGGTGTAGCTGATGCCCGCGTCCGAGTTGAGCCGGCGGGACACCGCCTCCTTGGCGATCATGCTGTTGACCCGGAAGTACTTGCCCACGTCGCGCAGCAGGCTGATCGCCGACATCCCGGACGTCCAGTCCAGGTTGTTGACCATGCGGGCGGCGTACTCACCCTCGAAGTCCAGGAACTTCTCGATCTGGCCGCGCAGCCGGTCCACCCAGCCGGCCACCGTCTCCGGGTCGTTGAGCACCCGCTCGGCGGTGGGCTTGGGGTCACCGATCAGGCCGGTCGCGCCGCCGACCAGGCCCAGCGGCAGGTTCCCGGCCTGCTGGATCCGGCGCATGGTGAGCAGCTGGACCAGGTTGCCCAGGTGCAGGCTCGGCGCGGTCGGGTCGAAGCCGCAATAGAACGTGACCGGGCCGTCCGCGAACGCCTTGCGCAATGCGTCCTCGTCGGTGGACAGGGCGATCAGCCCACGCCACCGCAGCTCGTCGACGATGTCGGTCACGGTCACGCTTCTCCTCGGTCCGGTCGGTCCCCTGGTCGGCGGGTCCGACGGTGGTGATCCAGCGTGTCCGAGGGTACGCGGTCCGCGCCAGCGGTTTACCTTCGGCGTGGCGTGTGGGCGCGGTACGGGCTGACCGTCGGCTCGCCCTCGGTCCAGAACCGCCAAGGCGTCTCGGCGGCCTGCGCGATCCCGGTGCGCGGGCCCGAGCGGATCCGTTCGGCGGGCGGCGGGGTGCCGGGGAACAACCGCAGCACCGGCCCGTCGAGGTCGGCTCCGTCGTGGCTGCGGTCGATCCCGAGCGCCGTGGTGAGCCGGGCCGGTCCCTGGGCCAGGTCGGTGTCCCGGCGGCTGGTGGTCCGGCGGCCCCGGGCCAGCTCCAGCCCGGCGACGACCTCGCCGGCCCGCAACAGCACCGCCCCGGGGACGCCACCGGGCCCGCAGACCAGGTTCACGCAGAAGTGCATGCCGTAGGTGAAGTACACGTACGCGTAGCCGGGCGGCCCGAACATCACGGCGTTGCGCGCGGTCGGGCCGCGGTGGGCGTGCGAGGCGGGGTCGTCCGGGCCCTGGTACGCCTCGACCTCGGTGAGCCGCAGCTCCACCGTGCCGGCCGGCAGCGTGCAGCGGAGCACCCGGCCGAGCAGGTCGGGGGCCACCTCGGGGGCGGGGCGGGCGAAGAACGAGTGCGGCAGCGGGTCGTCGGACACACCGCGAGGGTAGCCGCACGGTAGGGAGACGGCCGTCCGGGTCAGCGAAATTCCGTTGTCCGGTGGCGGGTTCGGCGTTCAGAGTGGACCCGTCCGCCACCGGGGCGGGAGTGGTCTGGGAGGTGGCCGGGATGCGCGACACACTGGTTCTGAACGCGAGCTACGAGCCCTTGTCCACCGTGTCGCTACAGCGTGCGGTGGTGCTGGTGCTCCAGGACAAGGCCGTGCTGGAGCAGGCCCATCCGCTGGCCCGGGTGCGCTCGACCGGGCTGGCCCTGCCGGTGCCCCGGGTGATCAGACTGCGGCGGTACGTCAGAGTGCCGTTCCGACAACGGGCGCCCTGGTCACGGCGGGGTGTCCTGGTCCGCGACCAGCATCTGTGCGCCTACTGCGGCCGGCGGGCCAGCACGGTCGATCACCTTCAGCCCAAGTCACGTGGTGGCGAGGACAGTTGGCTGAACACGGTGGCCGCCTGCGCGGAGGACAACCAGCGCAAGGCGGACCGCACGCCGGAGCAGGCCGGGATGACCCTGCTCCGTCGCCCGTTCGAGCCCACTCCGGAGGCCTCGTTGATGCTGGCGCTGGGCCTGCGGGCCGGCGAGGCCGCGGAGTTGGCGCCGTGGCTGCCACGACCGGCGGCCGTCGCCGCCTGAACTCCGCGTCCACCGAGCGACTTCCGGTGGGCCGGCCCGATCGGGGGACGGGCCGGCCCACCGGGTACTCAGTTGCTCGCGGCCTGGAAGGCGGTGGCGATGCCGAAGGTGCCCGAGTGCTGCGGCACCACGATGTCCTTGTCCTCACCGATCAGCACCAGGCCCGAACTGAGCAGCGAGCCGGTGCCCTTGGGGAACCCGCCGCCGACCGACTCCTGCCCGTTGGCCAGGTTGAACCGGCTGAGGTGCGCGGGCTCCAGCACCCGCTCGTCGGCGGCCAGCACCAGGCTGCCGTTGTCCAGCCCGACGGCGGCCACCGGGCCCTTCTCGGTCGCCTTGCTCTGCCAGATCGCCTTGCCGGTGCCGAGGTCGTAGCCCACCACGGTGGTCGAGGCGGTGCCCCCGGTGGAGGGGACGAGCGTGGTGACCATGGTGTGCCCCTGGAAGAACACCCCGGGCACCGGGTCGAAGCCGCCGTGCGTGACGTCCAGCTGGCCGGCCGGCGTGTTGACCGCGATCTGCACGGTCGGGTCACCGGTCGACCCGAAGGCGAAGACCTGGGAGTCGGTCGGCTGGTCGCCGGTGGTGAGCACGACGGCGGGCTCGGCCGACAGCACGGTGACCGACTTGGGCTGGTTGTTCAGCCCGCGCCACCAGAGCAGATGACCGTCCTCGGTGGAGAGCGCGACGGCCTGGTCGTTCGGGGTGGTGTCGACGCAGTAGCTGTGCAGCAGCACGGTGCCGCCGGAGGCGCTGCCGGAGAGGTTGCAGAACTTGCCCGGGCCTCCGTACTGCCAGGCGTCGTTCCCGTCGGCGGCGTTCCAGGCCGCGGCCTTGTCGTCGGCGACCACGATCACCCGGTCGTTGGTGACCGCGACGTGCGCCGAGTAGCTGTTGGTGGTGTTGGAGAGGGTCTTGGTCCAGACCGTCTTGCCCGTCTTGGTGTCCACCGCGGCCAACAGGCTGCACGGGCTCTGCGGGTTGGCCTGGGTGCGGAAGAGCGCGGCACCGAGGCCGGACTGGTTGACGGTCGGGGACAGCCCGCACGGGACGGCGCCCTGGGCGGGGGCGGCCACGCTCCAGAGCTGCTTGCCGCTGCCGAGGTCGTAGGCGTTCACCCCGCTGCCGTCCGCCCGCACTATGGCACTGGACAGCAGCCAGCTGCCGACCAGGGTGTCGTCGGTGCCGGGCTGCGGCGCGGAGGCCGGTTGGGCGGTCCAGATCTTGTTGTGCGAGGTCGCGAAGCCGGTGTCGGAGGAGGGCGGCGCGGCGGCCGAGCTGCCGGAGCCACCGCTGTGGCTGGTGGCGATCACGCCGGCCGTCAGCAGCACGACGAGGGCGCCGAGGCCGGCGCCGGTCCGGATCAGCAGGGTGCGGCGGCCCGGGCCCTGGGTGTCGGCGAGCAGGCCGCCGGCGGCCGCGCGGACCCGGTCGACCAGCGAGGTCGAGGAGGCGCCGGCGCGGGAGCGGCCGGCCCGGGGGGCGGCGGGTTCGGCCGCGTCGGCCGCGGGGTCCGGCTCACCCGCGGGCTCGGCCGGCTCCTCGAGGCCGGGCACCGGCTGCTGACCGATCACGGTGTCGTACTCGGCGATGGCCGCGGGGTCGTAGGCCGCCGTCGGGTCGTAACCGGTGGCCGAGGCGTCGTAACCGGCCGTCGCGGCGTCGTAGCCGGTGGCCGAGGCGTCATGGCCGGTGGCCGAGGCGTCGTACCCGGTCGCGGCGTCGTACCCCGGTATCTCCGGCTGGGCGGTGCCGGTCTCGGCGTAGCCGTAGGCCGCCTCCGCCGAGTAGGCCTGCCCGGCCTGCTGCTCCTGCCACTGCCAGGGCTGCTGCGCGCCCTCGTCGTACGGCGGTGCCGTCGTGCCGTAGACCGGCGGCTGTTCCTCCCCGAGCGGCGCCGCGGGGTACCACGCCTGCTGGTAGTCGTAGCCGACCGGCTCGTGCCCGTCGCTGCCGTGGGGGTACTCCCGGCCGAAGCCTGGGGGCGGGTCCTGAGCCATGCGTTCCGTCCGTCCCTGCTGCTTGCTGCGACGGCCAGCATCTCATGACGCCCGGGCGGCCCGGCCCGGGATCCCGGACCGGGCCGCCGACGCACCGTCAGGCCTCGTCCGCCAGCACCTCGTCGATCCGGGCCGCCAGCTGGAAGTCCAGGCTGGTGATGCCGCCCGTGCTGTAGGTGGTGCAGACGAAGGTGAGGGTGGTCCACCGGATGTCGATGTCCGGGTGGTGGTCCAGCACCTCGGCGGCCTCGGCGACGGTGTCCACCACCCGGATCCCCGCCATGAAGTTGCGGGCCTCGGCGGTCCGCCGGATGGCTTTGCCGTCGCGGGTCCAGTTCGGCAGCCGCCTCAGCCCGTCCGCGATCTCTTCCTCGGTCAGCAGGGTGTCATTGCTCATCGCGTCACTCCAGATCAGGAGGGAGTCGCCCGAACATGGGCGCAAACCCGACAAATGGTGCAGTCGTCCGAGCATAGGTCGCGGACGGTTCGTCACCCGGCCGTCCGGTCCGGGTGTCGGCCGCCTCAGCCGAGCAGCAGCTTGATCACCGCGACCAGACCGACCAGCACGATCAGCGTGCGCAGTGCGATCGGCGGCAGCCGACGGCCGACCCGGGCGCCCAGCACGCCGCCGAACGCCGAACCGACCGCGATCAGCAGCACCGCCGACCAGTTGATCGACGTGGTGAACAGGAAGAAGACCGCGGCCACCCCGTTCACCAGCAGCGCGAGCACGTTCTTCACCGCGTTCATCCGCTGCAGGTCGTCGCGGAGCAGCATGCCCATCAGGGCCAGCAGCAGCACTCCCTGGGCGGCGCCGAAGTAGCCGCCGTAGACGCCGGTGAGGAAGACCGAGCCCAGCAGCAGCGGGCCGACCGTCGGCTGGTGGTCGGCGCCCTTGCGGGCCGCCACCGCCCGGGCCACCCGCGGCTGCAGCACCACCAGCACCAGCGCGATCAGGATCAGCGCCGGCACTATCGCGGCGAAGGCACTGCCGGGCAGCCGGGTGAGCAGCACCGCGCCGAGCAGCCCACCGAGCAGCGAGGCGGTGCCGAGGCGCAGCAGCCGGGACCGTTGGCCGACCAGCTCACGCCGGTAGCCGAGCACCCCGCTGAACGAGCCGGGCACCAGGCCCAGCGTGTTCGAGACGTTCGCGGTCACCGGTGGCAGCCCGAGCGCGAGCAGCACCGGAAAGGTGAGCAGGGTGCCCGACCCGACGATCACGTTGATGGTGCCCGCGCCGGCGCCGGCCGCGAAGACCGCCAGCCCTTCCCAGGGAGTCATGAGTTCTGTCCTTGCCTGTCGCTTGTCCACTCCCGTCCGGGTAGCGGCGATCGCGATCATGCCGGACCGCGCCCGGGCCGCCCAGTGTGTTTCAGGACACGAGACGTCAAGGCCGCGACACGTCCCCCGACACGCCCCGACGCCCGGCACGCGGGTGCGCGCCGGGCGTCGGGTACGGGTCGGGTCAGGTCACTCCGGATCGATCGTCGGGTACTCCCGGCTCGGGTTCACCCGCGGCCGCGCCGCGCCCTTGTCCTCAGTGTCCAGCGGGCGGGGCCCGTTCGCCGGGCCGACCGGCGGCCGGCCGCCGTCGCCCTCCACCGGCACCGGCTGCTTCTGCAGGCTGGGCCCGGCGGCGGCCGAGCCGTTCGGGGCCCCACCACCGGTCATCCCGTTGAACGCGCCGCCCAGGCCCTTGAGCGCGTCGCCGACCTCGCTGGGGATGATCCAGAGCTTGTTGGCGTCACCCTTGGCCAGCTCGGGCAGGGTCTGCAGGTACTGGTAGGCGAGCAGCTTCTGGTCGGCGTCGCCGTCGTGGATGGCCTCGAAGACGGTCCGGATCGCCGCCGCCTCACCGTCCGCGCGCAGCACCGCGGCCTGCGCCTCACCCTCGGCCTTCAGCACCTCGGCCTGCTTCTCACCCTCGGCACGCAGGATCGCCGCCTGCCGGGCACCCTCGGCGGTGAGCACGGCGGCGCGCTTGTCCCGGTCGGCGCGCATCTGCTTCTCCATCGAGTCCTGGATGGAGGTCGGCGGCTCGATCGCCTTGAGCTCGACCCGGTTGACCCGGATGCCCCACTTGCCGGTCGCCTCGTCGAGCACACCGCGCAGGCCGGCGTTGATCACCTCGCGCGAGGTCAGGGTGGACTCCAGGTCCATCGAACCGATGATGTTGCGCAGCGTGGTGACGGTGAGCTGCTCGATCGCCTGGATGTAGCTGGCCACCTCGTAGGTCGCGGCCCGGGCGTCGGTCACCTGGTAGTAGATGACGGTGTCGATGTTCACCACCAGGTTGTCCTGGGTGATCACCGGCTGCGGCGGGAACGGGACGACCTGCTCGCGCAGGTCGATCCGGTTGCGGATGGTGTCGATGAACGGCACCACGATGTTCAGGCCCGCGTTCAGGGTGCGGGTGTAGCGGCCGAAGCGCTCCACGATCGCCGCGCTGGCCTGTGGGATCACCTGGATGGTCCGGATCAGTGCGATGAAGGCCACCACGACCAGAACGACCAGCACGATGAGGACGGGTTCCACGGTCTCTCCCCTAGACGACCAGGGCGGTCGCGCCCTGGATTTCGACGACATCCACCTGTTGCCCCGGTTCGAACACCCGGTCCGGGTGCAGCGACCGGGCCGACCAGATCTCGCCGTTGAGCTTGATCCGGCCGCCGTGCCCGTCCACCCGCTCCTGCACCAGCGCGGTCGCGCCGCGCAGCGCGTCGATCCCCATCCGGACCTCCGGGCCCTTCCGGAGGTGCCGGTAGGCGATCGGCCGGAGGACGACCAGCGTGGCGACCGAGACCACCACGAAGAGCAGGAACTGCCAGACCACCCCGGCACCGATCCCCGCCAGCAGTGCGGCGACCGCGGCCCCGATCGCGAACATGCCGAACTCCGGGAGCCCCGTGATCGCCAGCGGCACCCCCAGCACTGCGGCGATCAGGAGCCACCACACCCAGCTGTCCACGGACCCATCCTAGGGACGAAACGGCGTCAGATGTGGTGGCTTCCCGCAGGTGGACAGGCGGAAACCGGCGGTCGGGCGCGGGCTCAGCCCAGCGGCAGGCCCTGGGCCGACCAGCGGTCGCCGTGCCGCTCCAGGGTCAGCGGCAGGCCGAAGCAGAGCGAGAGGTTGCGGGCGGTCAGCTCGGTGTCGATCGGGCCGGCGGTGAGCACCTTGCCCTGACGGATCATCAGCACGTGGGTGAAGCCGGGGGCGATCTCCTCGACGTGGTGGGTGACCATCGCCATCGAGGGCGCGTAGGCGTCCTGGGCGAGCGCGCCGAGCCGGCGCACCAGGTCCTCCCGGCCGCCCAGGTCGAGGCCGGCCGCGGGCTCGTCGAGCAGCAGCAGCTCGGGGTCGGTCATCAGGCCGCGGGCGATCAGGGTGCGCTTGCGCTCGCCCTCGGAGAGGGTGCCGAACTTGCGCTGCTCGTAGCCGGCCATGCCGAGCCGGTCGAGCAGGGCCAGCGCACGCGACTCGTCGGTGGTCTCGTAGGTCTCCTGCCAGGTGGCGGTCATGCCGTAGGCGGCAGTGAGCACGGTCTGCAGCACGGTCTGCTCGCGCGGGATCCGGTCCAGCATCGAGGCGCCGGCCAGGCCGATCCGCTGGCGCAGCTCGAAGACGTCCACCGAGCCGAGCTTCTCGCCGAGGACCGCGACGGTGCCGCTGGTCGGGTGGAGGTAGCTGGCGGCGACCTGGAGGAGGGTGGTCTTGCCAGCGCCGTTGGGCCCCAGGATCACCCAGCGCTCACCCTCCGCGACCGACCAGGAAACCTGGCTGATCAGTGCGCGCCCTTCCCGGATCACGGATACGTCAACCAGCTCCAGCACGTCGCTCATGCCCAGCCTTCCCCAATGCAGAATGTTCGGCCCGTCCGAGGTCCGGCGCGTCGGGTCCTCGGGGTGCGGTCCACGTGTCGACAAGTCGGTGCGGGCGGGCAGCCTACTCCGCCGGCCGGGTAGGCAGGGAGGGAGTGCGGCCTTTCGCGCGCAGCACAGGCCAAACCTACGCCACCCGGGTGGCGTGCTTGTCCGTAGGCTGGCGGGATGCAGTCGACTCCTGCCGAGAATCCTTGTTCCGAACCCCGTTCCGCCCGGCTGACCGCCTGGGGCAACTCGATGCTGGGCGGCTTCGCGCCGCCCGACCACGTGGTGGAGGAGGTGGTCGGGTCGGACGAGCGGCACCGGGTCGCCGGGCTGCCCGGGGACGCCGAGGGCGAGCTGCACGGGCTCAGCTGGGCGCTCGGGCGGCTGCGGGTGCTCGGGGTCACCGGGCTGCGGCTGGCGCTGCCCGCGGAGGGGCATCCGCTCGGGCTGACCGGGCCGGCCGGCTTCAACGGGCTGGCGATGGCGGCCGGCGAGGCGGCGCTCGCGGTCGGGGTGCCGCTGGGGTTCGTGCCGGAGGTGGAGGTGTACGGGCCGCCCGGGGACCAGTCGGCGACGGTGCTCTGGCGCTGCCACGAGGTGCGCGACGCGCCGCCGGCCGACGTCCCCTCGCTCTACGAGGCCGAACGGGAGCTGGCGGACGGGCTGCGCGAGGCGACCGTGCTGCTGACCCGCCTCGACGTGGCCGGGGCCGGACCGCAGGCGCTACGGGCGCTGGAGCAGTACCGGCGGCGCGGGCACAGCGAGTTGCTGGCGCCCGGCTACCCGCCGCGAGCGGTACGGGTGCTGGAGTCGGCGCGGCAGGTCTCCGCGCTGCTGGCGATCGCCGCCGAGTCGCACGGCGCGGCGGTGAGCGCCGGGGAGATGGCCGCCCGGGCGGCGGTGCTGGCGCCGCTGCGGCGCACGGCGCGCCGGGCCCAGGTGGCGGCGTACAACGCGCTGGTGGACGAGCGGGGCTGAGCGGCTAGGCGGCGCCGTTGCGGACCGCCCAGAGCGCGGCCTGGGTGCGGTCGGCGAGGTCCAGCTTCATCAGGATGTTGGAGACGTGGGTCTTCACCGTCTTCTCGGAGAGGTTCAGGGTGCGGGCGATCTCCCGGTTGGAGCGGCCGTCCGCGATGTGGCCGAGCACCTCGCGCTCGCGCTCGGTCAGCGTTCCGCCGCGGCCCTGCGGCGGGCGCGGGCCGTCGTCGGCGAGCAGCGCGCCGGCCAGCTCGGGCTGGAGCAGCACGTGCCCGGCGTGCACCGAGCGGATCGCTCCGGCCAGCGCCTCCGGGTCGACGTCCTTGTAGACGTACCCGGCGGCGCCGGCCCGCAGCGCCGGGACCACCGTGCGGTGCTCGGTGAAGCTGGTGACGATCAGCACCCGGGCCCGGCTGCCCTCCTCCTTGAGCCGGCGCAGCGCCTCGATGCCGTCCACGCCCGGCATCTTGACGTCCATCAGGACGACGTCCGGTGCCACCTCCCGGACCTTCGCCACGCCCTCGGCGCCGTCCGCGGCCTCGCCGACCACCTCGATGTCGTCCTGCACCTCCAGGAAGGTGCGCAGGCCGCGGCGGACCACCTGGTGGTCGTCGACCAGCAGCACCCGGATCGGGTGGGAACGCTCCTCAGGCACCGGGGACCTCCAGCTCGATGACGGTCCCCTGGCCGGGGGCCGATGTCAGGGTGAGCCGGCCGCCGACCGCCTGGGCGCGGTCCCGCATCGAGACCAGCCCGAGGTGCCGGCCGGCCCGGCGGACCCGCTCGGGGTCGAAGCCGTGGCCGTCGTCGGCGACCCGGAGCAGCGCGCCGCGGCCCCGGGTGCCGCGCAGCAGCACCCGCACCTCGTTGGCCTCGGCGTGCCGCAGCGCGTTGTGCAGCGCCTCCTGGGCGACCCGCAGCACGGCCGCCTCCTGGGCCGGCGGCAGGGTGCGCACGCCGTCGGCGTCGAACCGGACGGCCGCCACGTGCGCCCGGTCCAACACCTGCACCTGTGAGGCCAAGGTGGCCACCAGGCCGTCCTCGTCGAGCGCGGCCGGGCGCAACTCGACCACCACGTCCCGCAGTTCGTCGGCCGCCTCGGCGGCCAGCCGGGCCACCTCGGCGAGTTCGGCGCGGGCCCGGGCCGGGTCGCGCTCCAGCAGGGTGGCGGCGGCCTTGGCGGTGAGCCGCAGCGAGAAGAGCTTCTGCGAGACGGCGTCGTGCAGGTCGTGCGCGATCCGGGCCCGCTCACCGGCCAGCGTCAGCTCCCGGCTGCGCTCGTAGAGCTGGGCGTTGCGCAGCGCTATCGAGGCGTGCGCGGCGAGCATCCGGAGCAGCTGCTCGTCGTGGTCGGTGAACCCGCCGTCCTTGTTCGCCAGGAAGATCGCGCCCAGGATCTCCTCGCCGTCCAGGATCGGCATCCCGAGGAAGTCCTGCAGGTCGGGGTGGGCTTCCGGCCAGCCCTCGAAGGCGGGCGCCCGGCGGACGTCGGTCAGCCGGGTCGGCTCCAGCTCGTGCAGCATGGTGGCGAGCACCCCGTGCTGGCGCGGCAGCGGCCCGATCGCCCGCCACTGCTCGTCGGTCACCCCGTCCACCACGAACTGCGCGAACCCGCCGTGGTCGTCCGGCACCCCGAGCGCCGCGTACTCGGCCCCGAGCAGGCTGCGGGCGGACGCGGTGATCCGGCGCAGCACCTCGCGCACCTCCAGGTGCCCGCTCATCGCCAGCACCGCCGCGCTCACGGCCTCCAGCCCGCCCAGGCACGGGTCCTCGGTCATCCCCATGCGCTCACCGTACCGCCGGGCCGGGCGGCGGCACCTCGGGCCCGGGACCGTCCGGACGTAGGCCTCGGGCCCTACGTCCGGACGGTCCCGCTCGGCCGACGCGGCTCAGATGTCGCGGAAGGTCTCGATCTGGGCGCCGATCGAGTTGAGGCGCTCGGCGAGGTCCTCGTAGCCGCGGTTGATGACGTAGACGTTGCGCAGCACCGAGGTGCCCTCGGCGGCGAGCATGGCGAGCAGGACGACCACGGCCGGGCGCAGCGCCGGGGGGCAGACCATCTCGGCGGCGCGCCAGCGGGTGGGGCCCTCGACCAGGACCCGGTGCGGGTCCATGAGTTGGACGTTGGCGCCGAGCCGGGTGAGCTCGGTGAGGTAGATCGCGCGGTTGTCGTAGACCCAGTCGTGGATCAGCGTGGAGCCCTGCGCGGTGGCCGCGATGGCGGCGAAGAAGGGCACGTTGTCGATGTTGATGCCGGGGAACGGCATCGGGTGGATCTTGTCGATCGGCGAACGCAGCTTGGACGGGCGGACGGTGAGGTCGACCAGCCGGGTGCGGCCGTTGTCCGCCACGTACTCCGGGCTGCGGTCGTAGTCCAGGCCCATCTCCTCCAGCACCGCGAGCTCGATCTCGAGGAACTCCACGGGCGCCCGGCGGACGGTCAGTTCGGAGGAGGTCACCACGGCGGCGGCGATCAGGCTCATCGCCTCGACCGGGTCCTCGGAGGGGGCGTAGTCGACGTCACAGGTGATCTCGGGGAGGCCGTGCACGGTGAGGGTGGTGGTGCCGATGCCCTCGATCCTGACGCCGAGGCGCTCCAGGAAGAAGCAGAGGTCCTGGACCATGTAGTTGGGGCTGGCGTTGCGGATCACGCTCACGCCGTCGTGCCGGGCGGCGGCCAGCAGGGCGTTCTCGGTCACCGTGTCGCCGCGCTCGGTCAGCACGATCGGGCGGTCCGGGCTGACCGTGCGGTCCACCGTGGCGTGGTACAGGCCGGTGGTGGCGGCGACCTCCAGGCCGAACCGGCGCAGCGCGGCCATGTGCGGCTCCACGGTGCGGGTGCCCAGGTCGCAGCCGCCGGCGTAGGGCAGCTTGAAGTGGTCCACCCGGTGCATCAGCGGCCCGAGGAACATGATGATGGACCGGGTCCGGCGGGCGGCGTCGGCGTCCATCGCGGCCAGGTCGAGCTCGGCCGGCGGGGTGATCTCCAGGTCGGCGCCGTCGTTGATCCAGCGGGTCTTCACGCCGATGCTGTTGAGCACCTCGAGGAGGCGGTAGACCTCCTCGATCCGGGCCACCCGGCGCAGCGTGGTGCGGCCGGTGGTGAGCAGCGAGGCACAGAGCAGCGCGACGCAGGCGTTCTTGCTGGTCTTGACGTCGATGCCGCCGGAGAGCCGGCGCCCGCCGACCACCCGCAGGTGCATCGGGCCGGCGTAGCCGAGCGAGACGATCTCGCTGTCCAGCGCCTCGGAGATCCGTGCGATCATCTCAAGGCTGATGTTCTGCCCGCCGTTCTCGATCCGGTTGACGGCGCTCTGGCTGGTGCCCAGCGCCGCTCCGAGTTCGGCCTGCGTCCAGCCACGGTGCTTACGGGCGTCACGGATGAGCCGGCCGATGCGGGCGAGGTAGTCGTCTGCCATGCGGCGACGATATCTCATGAATGAGATATGGGCCTGGGCGGTACCCCCGTTCGGGGAACCGCCCAGGTCATGGGTGCTTGAGGCGCGGTCAGCCCTGCTGCATGACCTCCGGCTCGTGCCGGCGCAACAGACGCAGCACCAGGAAGGCCAGCGCGGTGGAGATGGCCACCAGCGCGAGCGAGTCGACGGACCACTGCAGGGCGCTGTGCTTCCACAGGCCGTCATGCTCGTTCAGGTGCGTGGGGTCGAGCACCATCAGGTGACCGAGGTCCAGCGTGGTGCCGACCACGGCGACGCCCCAGCGGGCCGGCATCAGCCAGGCGAACTGGGCCAGCCCGGCCTTGTCGAAGAGCTGGAACAGGCAGCCGGTGAAGACCACCTGGACGATGGCGAACATCACCAGCAGCGGCATGGTCTTCTCGGCGGTCTTCACCAGCGAGGAGATCACCAGGCCGAACATCATCGAGGCGAAGCTGAGCAGGATGATGCCGATGGCCATCTCGACGGCCGGGGCGTTCTTGAAGATCAGGCCCTCGGTGGGCAGCTTGCGGGTGGAGAAGCCGACCGCCGCGATGATCGTGCCCTGCAGGATGCTGAAGAAGCCCAGCACGATGATCTTCGACATCAGGTACGCCGACCTGGACAGGCCGGTGGCGCGTTCCCGTTCGTAGATCGCCCGCTCCTTGATCAGCTCACGGACCGAGTTGGCCGCGCCGGAGAAGCAGGCCCCGATCGCCAGCACCAGCATGATGGTGCCGGCCGCGTTGTTGGAGCCGCGTGGGTTGGGTTGCAGCCCGTAGGTGGCCGGGACGACGGTACTGACCACCCCGAGCACCGCCGGCAGCAGCACCGACAGCGCCAGGAAGCCCTTGTCGGAGGCGATCACCGAGCAGTACCGGCGGATCAGCGTCCACAGCTGGGAGCCGTAACTCTGCGGCTTCGGCGGGTGGATCTGCTGCTGGGCGATCGGCGCCGACTGGTGCTGCTGCACGGCCACCGCGTCGACGTCCGCGGAGTACTGCTGGTAGTGCACCGAACTGCGGTAGCGGCCGGCCCAGTCGTGGTCCGGGTAGTTCTCGAAGGCCTGGAAGACGTCCGCCCAGGTCTCGTAGCCGAAGAAGTGCAGGGCCTCGTCCGGCGGGCCGAAGTAGGCCACCGAGCCGCCCGGGGCCATCACCAGGAGCCGGTCGCAGAGCGCGAGTTCGGCCACCGAGTGGGTGACCACCAGGATCGTCCGACCGTCGTCGGCCAGGCCGCGCAGCATCTGCATGACCTCGCGGTCCATGCCCGGGTCGAGACCCGAGGTGGGCTCGTCCAGGAAGATCAGCGAGGGCTTGGTGAGCAGTTCCAGGGCGACCGAGACGCGCTTCTGCTGGCCGCCGGAGAGCGCGGTGATCCGGTTGTCGGCGCGCTTGTCCAGGCGCAGCTCGTAGAGCACCTCGTCGATCCGGCGGGCGCGCTCGGCCGGCTCGGTGTCGCCGGGGAAGCGCAGCCGGGCCGCGTACTTGAGGCCGGTGCGGACGGTCAGCTCCTTGTGCAGGATCTCCGACTGCGGCACCAGGCCGATCCGCTGGCGCAGTTCGGCGAACTGCTTGTAGAGGTTGCGGCCGTCGTACAGCACCTCGCCGCGGTCGGCCGGGCGGTAGCCGGTGAGCGCGCGCAGCAGGGTGGACTTGCCGGAGCCGGACGGGCCGATCACGGCGACCAGCGACTTCTCCGGCACGCCGAAGCTGACGTCGTTGAGCAGCACCTTCTTGGCGCCCTTGTGCTCGACCTCGACGGTCAGGTGGTGGGCGGAGAAGGAGACCGGGCCGTTGTCGATGAACTCCTGCAGCTGGTCGCCGACCAGCTGGAACGAGGAGTGGCCGACCGTCAGGCGGTCCTGCGGGCCGAGCAGCTGGCGCTGCACCGGCTGACCGTTGACGTAGATCCGGTTGTGCGAGCCGAGGTCGACGATCTCGTAGCGGCCGTCGGGCAGTTGGCGCAGCTCGGCGTGGTGGCGGGAGACCTGGAGGTCGGAGACCACGATGTCGTTGTCGAGCGCGCGGCCGATCCGGATCACTCGCATCCCGGCCGTCAGGCTGCGGATCATCGTCGGGTTGCGCTCGCCGGCCACCGGGGCGGCGGCCTGCGGCGGAACGGCCTGCCGCGGCTGGACGCCCGGCCCGGACCGCGCCGGCTGCTGCTGCGCCGGCGGCGGGGCCCACTGCTGGGCGGCCTGCGGCGGAACGGCCTGCCGCGGCTGGACGCCCGGCCCGGACTGCGCCGGCTGCTGCTGCGCCGGCGGCGGGGCCCACTGCTGGGCGGCCTGCGGCGGAACGGCCTGCGCTGCCGGCTGGCCCGGCTGGACCTGCTGCTGCCAGGGCTGTTGGTCGTACGCCGGCGCCGGCTGCTGCCAGGGCTGTTGGTCGTACGCCGGCGCCGGCTGCTGCCAGGCCTGTCCGACGCCCGCGCCGGCGGGCGCCGTCGCGGCCGGCGCGGGCGCGGCGGCCGGGGCGCTGAAGCTGAGCCGCGGCCCGTTCTCGGCGTTGCCGAGGTTGATCACCGTTCCGGGTGCGAGCCGGGTCTGCTGGGTCCGCGCCCCGCCCAGGTAGGTACCGTTGGTGCTGCCGTGGTCCTCCAACAGCCAGCCACCACCGTCGTAGGAGATGGTGGCGTGCCGCCACGAGACCCGGGCGTCGTCGAACGGGAAGCTCGACTGCGGGTCCCTCCCGATGGTGTAAGGCTCCCCCGGTTGGAGTGTCCGGTACTGCCCGTTGATCTCAAGTACGAGTTGCGGCACTGTTCCGCCTGCCCCGCTCTCTCGGTCCCCCGTGGTTCTCCCCGAGGGGAGACCCGTGGTCCTCCCCGAGGGGAGAGTGGTGAATTATCGCTTCTGACGGGGGGTAATCATTCCAGCTCGGCCAGGACGGCGGAAAGTCGCCCCCGCCGACTGTGACCTGGCGGAAACCATGTCACGGTCCACGTGACGGACGGTCCCGGAATCCGTCCGCCCCGCCAGGTAGCGTGGGGCACACCATGAATCCCATGCCACCGCAGCCCCGGACCGCCGAAGACGAGCGCACCCTGCTGGTCAAGGTGTTCGGCAAGGACCGTCCTGGTATCACCACCGGCCTCTTCGCCACCCTGGCGGCCTTCGACGTCGACGTGATCGACATCGAGCAGGTCGTCACGCGTGGCCGGATAACGCTCTGCGCACTGGTCACGCCGCCGGCCGGCGGCGCCCCGGGGGCGGAGGGCGGCCTGCGCTCCACCGTGCACCGGTGGGCCGAGGAGCAGAAGCTGCAGGCCGAGATCATCTCCGGCACCGGTGACAACCGGCCACGCCGGGAGGGCCGTTCGCACGTCACCGTGCTCGGCCATCCGCTCACCGCGGCGGCCGTCTCCGCGCTGACCGCCCGGGTCGCCGAGGCGGGCGGCAACATCGACCGGGTGTTCCGGCTGGCCAAGTACCCGGTGACGGCGGTCGAGCTGGCGGTCTCCGGGGTGGCCCCCGAGCTGCTGCGGGCGGAACTGGCCCGCGAGGCGGCCGTCCAGCGGGTGGACGTCGCGGTGGTCTCGGCGGGCCTGGAGCGCCGGGCCAAGCGGCTGGTGGTGATGGACGTCGACTCCACGCTGATCCAGGACGAGGTGATCGAGCTCTTCGCCGCGCACGCGGGCTGCGAGGCCGAGGTGGCCCAGGTGACGGCCGCGGCGATGCGGGGC
The DNA here is from genome assembly GCF_044547075.1 of Kitasatospora sp. NPDC052896. Taxonomy (NCBI): domain Bacteria; kingdom Bacillati; phylum Actinomycetota; class Actinomycetes; order Kitasatosporales; family Streptomycetaceae; genus Kitasatospora; species Kitasatospora sp. NPDC052896. The sequence goes on along the minus strand of NZ_JBITZU010000005.1, from coordinate 398,808 downwards.
GAGCTGGACTTCGCGGAGTCGTTGCGGGCCCGGGTGGCGCTGCTGGCCGGGCTGGACGCCGGGGTGGTGGAGAAGGTGCGCACCGAGGTCCGGCTCACGCCGGGGGCGCGCACCCTGATCCGCACCCTCCAGCGGCTGGGGTACCAGGTGGCCGTGGTCTCCGGCGGGTTCACCCAGGTCACCGACTACCTGGTGGAGTTGCTCGGGCTGGACTTCGCCGCCGCCAACACCCTGGAGGTCGAGAACGGCCGGTTCACCGGCCGGGTCACCGGGGAGATCGTCGACCGCGCCGGCAAGGCCCGCTGGCTGACCCGGTTCGCCGCGCAGGCCCGGGTGCCGTTGGAGCAGACGGTGGCGATCGGTGACGGCGCCAACGACCTGGACATGCTGAACACGGCCGGCCTGGGCGTGGCCTTCAACGCCAAGCCGGTGGTCCGCGAGGCCGCCGACACCGCGGTCAACGTGCCGTTCCTGGACACCGTCCTCTACCTGCTCGGGATCACCCGTGAGGAGGTCGAGGCGGCCGACGAGCTGCACGGCACCCCGTCCGAGTAGTCACCGCCCGAGCAGGGGTGCGGGGGCGCTCCCGCACCCCCCGGTCCGGTCAGTCCGGCACGAAGAACGAGACCAGCTTGGCGATGCCCGGCTCCACCGTCTTCCAGGAGCCGTCGAAGGCCAGCACGGCGACGGCCGCGGTCGGGAAGCCCCGCTGGCGCAGCTCGGCCAGCGTGCCGCCGATGCTCTCGCCCCCGGCCAGCACCTCGGTGAGGTTCTGCACGCCGGGGTTGTGGCCGACCAGCAACAGGTCGTGGACGTCCTGGGGGGTCTCCTTGAGCACCTCGATGATCTCGCCGGCGGTCGCGTCGTAGATGCGCTCCTCGAAGACCGTCCGGCGGGCCCGCTTGGGCAGCTCGTGGCTGGCCAGCTTCCAGGTCTCCCGGGTCCGCACCGAGCTGGAGCAGAGCACGTAGTCGGGGTTGATCCGGGAGTCGGCCAGCCAGCGACCGGCGACCGGCGCCTGCTGCCGACCGCGGTCGGCGAGCGGGCGCTCGTGGTCGGCCACCTGCGGCCAGTCGGCCTTCGCGTGCCGAAGCACGATGATCCTGCGGGACGTGTCGACGCTCATTCCGCCAGCTTGGCAGAAAAGCCCGACCGGGGCGCGGCGCTCCCGGACCCCGCCACCCGCGGGGGTGGTGGGGTGACCGGACGTCAGCCCATCGACTGCGCGATGGTCGCCACGATGGAGACCACCACGAGCAGGCCGAAGATGATGCCGAACAGCCCGAGGAGCTTCTTCTGGCTGTTCTGGGGGTTGGGATCGAGGACAGGCATGGGTACGAGTGTGGCACCCGGGCGCCGCTCCCCCGGCTCCCGGGGTGCACTGCTTGACCTGCGCTTGAACCTTCCGGCCCGGCGGGCGGCTCAGCCGACCTCGTCCTCGATGTGCCGGGCCCGGGCGGCCCGCAGGCCGATCAGCAGCTGCGGGACGAGCAGCGCGACCAGGAAGCCGAGCGGGACCTGCCAGCCGTGGGTGCCCTGGTAGAGCCGGCCGACCAGGATCGGCCCGGGGATGGAGATCAGGTAGCCGACGCCCTGGGCGAAGGCGGAGAGCTGGGCCACCCCGCCGCTGGTCCGGGCGCGCAGACCGATCATCGTCAGGGTGAGCCCGAAGGCGCAGTTGGACAGGCCCGCCAGCAGCGCCCAGAGCCAGGCGCCGGCCGCCGGGGCGAGGGCCAGGCCCAGGTAGCCGGCGATCCCGCAGCAGGCCAGCGCCACCACGAAGACCCGCTGGTCGGCGCGGCGGGCGGCCCAGTTGGGGAGGAGGAAGGAGACCGGCACGCCGATCGCCATGGTGGCCGCGAGCAGCAGCCCGGAGGTGCCGGCGGAGATTCCGGCGTCCTGGTAGATCTGCGGCAGCCAGCCCATGGTGGCGTAGGCGTTGGTGGCCTGCAGGCCGAAGAAGAGGCCCAGCGCCCAGGCGGTGGGGCTGCGCAGGATCGGCAGCCGGTCGGCGCTCCGGCTCCGGCCGTCGGCCGCCGCGCGGCCGTCCCGGCGCAGCGCCACGGTGAGCAGCCAGAGCAGCAGCGCGACCCCGCCGGCCACCGCCCAGATGCCCAGGCCGAGCCGCCAGCTGCCGCCGAGCGCGTCGGTCAGCGGCACGGTGACGGCGGCGGCCAGCGCGGTGCCGCCGGAGAGCGCCATCGAGTAGAGGCCGATCATCGGGCCGACCCGGTCCGGGAAGTACCGCTTGATGACGACCGGGATCAGCACGTTGGAGACCGCGACCCCGGCCAGTGCGACGGCGGTGAGCAGCAGGAAGGGCGCCGTCCCGCCGGCGAACGAGCGGGCCGCCACCCCGAGCGTGATGGCGCCCATGCCGGCGGTGACCACCAGCGTCGGGCCGAAGCGGCGGGCCAGCCCGGGCGCGGCGAAGCCGAACAGCGCGAAGCAGATCGACGGCACGGCGGTGAGCAGCCCGGCCACCGTCGGGCTCATCCCGAGGCTGGTGCGGACCTCCTCGAGCAGCGGCCCGAGGCTGGTCACCACCGGCCGCAGGTTGAAGGCGGCCACCGCGACGGCGGTCGCGAGCAGCCCGCCGAGCAGGCGGGCCCGAGGCCGGTCGGGGGGCGGCTGCTCGCCGGTGCGGGCCGCGAGGGTGGTCTCTGCTGCGCTGGACATGAAGAGCATCATAGAATGATGGGATGAATTAGCGAAGCGCGGGAGAGAGAAGATGGTGCCAAAGGCACCGCAGCCCTTCAGCCCTTCGCCCGACCAAGGAGTCCCATGACGCTGTCCTCGCCCCGGCGCACCCCGCTGGCCGACCAGGTGATCGCCCAGCTGCGGGCCCAGATCACCTCGGGCGAGTGGCCGGTCGGCTCGCGCATCCCGACCGAGGCCGCCCTGGTCGAGCAGCTCGGGGTGGCGCGCAACACCGTGCGCGAGGCGGTCCGGGCACTGGCGCACAACGGGCTGCTGGACATCCGGCAGGGTTCCGGCACCTACGTGCTGGCCACCAGCGAGCTGGCCGGGGTGATGCACCGGCGCTTCTCCGACGCCGACCAGGCGCAGGTGGCCGAGCTGCGCTCGGCGTTGGAGGCCTCGGCCGCGGCGCTGGCCGCCGCCCGGCGCACCGAGCGGGACCTGGTGCTGATGGAGAACGCGCTGGCCCGGCGGGAGGAGGCCTGGTTCGGCGGCGACCCGGAGTGCTTCGTGCAGACGGACGCGGCCTTCCACCAGAGCGTGGTGGCCGCCGCCCACAACGACGTGCTGGCCGCGCTCTACGCGGACCTGGGCGAGGTGCTGCGGGCGCACCTGCGGCAGGACGTCGGGCCGGTGCTCTCCCCCGAGCGGTACGTCGGGCACGACCGGATCCTGGCCGCGATCCGGGCCGGCGACGCGGTGGCGGCCTCGATGGAGTCGTCGAACGTGATCGGCGCGTGCGAACGGGCCGATCGCGGCTGACCCACCCCGGACACCGCGCTGCCCCGGACACCGAGGGTGCCCGGGGCAGCGGCGTACCGGGGGGTGTCAGGCGCCGATCGCGTGCAGCCCGCCGTCCACGTGGACGATCTCGCCGGTGGTCTTCGGGAACCAGTCCGAGAGCATGGCGACCACGCCGCGGCCGGCCGGCTCGGGGTCGGTGACGTCCCACTCCAGCGGCGAGCGGTGGTTCCAGGTGTCGGCCAGCTGGTCGAAGCCGGGGATCGACTTGGCCGCCATCGACTTGATCGGGCCGGCCGAGACCAGGTTGCAGCGGACGTTCTGCTTGCCCAGGTCACGGGCCAGGTAGCGGGAGGTGGCCTCCAGCGCGGCCTTGGCCGGGCCCATCCAGTCGTACTGCGGCCAGGCCAGCTGGGCGTCGAAGGTCAGGCCGACCACCGAGCCGCCGCCCTCCATGAGCGGCAGGCAGGCCATGGTCAGCGACTTCAGCGAGTACGCCGAGACGTGCATCGCGGTGGCGACCGACTCCCACGGGGTGTTCAGGAAGTTGCCGCCGAGCGCGTCCTGCGGTGCGAAGCCGATCGAGTGCACCACGCCGTCCAGGCCGCCGAGCTCGGCGCGGACCTGGTCGGCCAGGCCGGCCAGGTGCTCGGTGTTGGTGACGTCCAGCTCCAGCACCTTGGCCGGGGCCGGCAGCTTCTTGGCGATCCGCTCGGTCAGGCTGGGCCGGGGGAAGGCGGTCAGGATGATCTGGGCACCCTGCTCCTGGGCCAGCTTGGCGGTGTGGAAGGCGATGGAGGACTCCATCAGCACACCGGTGACCAGGATCCTCTTGCCCTCAAGAATTCCGCTCATGTGATCAGTGACCCATGCCCAATCCGCCGTCCACGGGAATGACGGCTCCGGTGATGTACGCGGCCTCGTCGGAGGCGAGGAACCGCACGGTTGCGGCGATCTCGGCCGGCGCCGCGTAACGGGCCAGCGGCACCCCAGCGACGATCTCCTGGCGGCGCTCCTCGCTGAGCACCGCGGTCATGTCGGTGTCCACGAAGCCGGGCGAGACCACGTTGACGGTGACGCCGCGCGGGCCGAACTCGCGCGCCAGCGAACGGGCGAAGCCGACCAGGCCGGCCTTGGAGGCGGCATAGTTGGCCTGGCCCGGCGAGCCGGTCAGCCCGACCACCGAGGAGACCAGCACCACCCGGCCGCGACGGGCCCGCAGCATCTTCGCGGAGGCGCGCTTGACCACCCGGAAGGCACCGGTGAGGTTGGTGTCCAGCACCTGGGTGAAGTCGTCCTCGGTCATCCGCAGCATCAGGACGTCCTTGGTGATGCCCGCGTTGGCGACCAGCACCTCGACCGGACCGTTCTTCCCCTCGATCTCGGTGAAGGCGGCGTCGACCTGGGCGGCGTCGGTGATGTCGCAGCGGACCGCGAGCACGTCGTACTTCGCGAGCTGCTCGGGGACCTCCCCGGAACGGCTGGTGATGGCGACCTTGTCGCCCGCCTCGGCGAAGGCCTGGGCGATGGCGAGGCCGATGCCCCGGTTACCTCCGGTGACGAGAACCGAGCGGCTCAACGGTGTCACCTCTCCTAGTTCGTGGTCGGTACGTTCGTTTCGGTACGTGGAGAACGTACGCAATGTGACGCTATCGGTCGGCTCCGGGCCTCGGCGCATCGAGCCTCGACAGGTCATGAGCTGCGGAACTGTCACCTTCCGACAACCATCCGGCCACGCCCCGGACCACGGACGGATCCATCCTAGTGATCGGGAACAACCGGGCCGCCAGGCCCGTTGCCCTCACGGTGCGCGGCACCTCCGCACCGAGAGCGACCAGGACGGAGCCCCGATGACCGAGGCAGACCCCACGATCTCCAGGCACCGGGGCCGGCTGCTGGCCCTCACCGCGCTGGCCGCCGCGGCGGGAGCCGCGGCCTGGGCCCTGCGCGATGTCCCGGCCGCGTTCGGCCGCCGGCCCGACCCCGAGCGGGACGCCCGGATCCGGAACTCCCCGCAGTTCGCGAACGGCACCTTCCACAACACCCCCTCCACGCTGGCCCGGGCCGCCGAGGGCCCCACCGTCGACCGGGCCACCGTGCGGCGGATGCTCTTCGAGCGGGCCGGCCGCACCCCCGTGCTCCCGGTGCCGACCGTCCGGCCGGACGGCGAGGGGCGCCCGCCGGCCGAGGGCGTGGAGATCGTCTGGTACGGCCACGCCTCCGCACTGGTCGAGCTGGAGGGCGCCCGGGTGCTGTTGGACCCGATCTGGAGCGACCGCTGCTCCCCCTCGGAACACCTGGGCCCCAAGCGGTTGCACCCGGTCCCGGTCGAGCTGGAGGAGCTGCCGGCGGTCGACGTGGTGCTCATCTCGCACGACCACTACGACCACCTGGACATGCCGACCGTCAAGCGGCTGGTGCGCAGCCAGTCCGCGCCGTTCGCCGTGCCGCTCGGCATCGGTGGCCACCTGCGCCGCTGGGGCGTACCCGAGCACCGGATCATCGAGCTGGACTGGAACGAGACCTGCACGCTGGGCGAGCTCACCGTCACGCTCACCTCGGCGCACCACTTCTCCGGCCGCTCACTGACCCGCAACACCACGCTCTGGGGCTCCTGGGTGATCGCCGGACCGACCCGCAAGGTCTTCTACACCGGCGACTCCGGCTACTTCGAGGGCTATGCGGCGATCGGTGCCGAGCACGGCCCCTTCGACGCCTCGCTGGTGCAGATCGGCGCGTACGACGCGGCCTGGGCCGACATCCACATGACCCCGGAGGACGCCGTGCTGGCGCACCGGGACCTCGACGGCGGCCTGCTGGTGCCGGTCCACTGGTGCACCTTCAACCTCGGCCTGCACCGGTGGTCCGAGCCGATCGAGCGGCTGGTCGGGGAGGCCAAGGCGCAGGGCGTCCCGCTCGTGGTGCCGCGCCCCGGCGAGCGGGTGGACGTGGCCGACCCGCCGGAGCTGGACCACTGGTGGGAGGGCCTGGCCTGAGCGTCCGGTCCGCCACGCCGACCGCGAAATCGCCTGGCCGAACAACCCGGTGACAGGACATGATGCGGTGCGGGTGCCCTTGCCCGGGACGCCCGCACCGCCGTCACGATCCCCCGCCGGCGGTGCGCCGCCCGCAGCTCAGGGAGTCCGATGCCGCCGACACCGCGCAGCGCCCACCGCGACGGCCAGGCCGTCGATCCACAGTTCCTCGCCCTGCCGCTGCGCCCGCTGGCCGCCGCCGCGCTCGACCGAGCCCGCCAACTCGGTGTCAGCCACGCCGACTTCCGACTCGAACGGGTCCGCAGCGCCTCCTGGCGACTGCGCGACGCGCGCCCGGCCGGCACCACCGACACGGTCCAACTGGGTTTCGCGGTACGGGTCCTGCTGGACGGCGCATGGGGCTTCGCGGCCGGCGTGGACCTCACCACGGACTCCGCCGCCAGGGTCGCCGAGCAGGCGGTCGCGGTGGCCCGGCTCTCCGCCGAGGTCAGCCGCGCGGCCGGTGGCGGCGACCGGGTCGAGCTGGCCGACGAGCCGGTGCACCCCGACGTGACCTGGGTCTCCGCGTACGAGATCAACCCCTTCGACGTCCCGGACGCCGAGAAGACCGCGCTGTTGGCCGACTGGAGCAGCCGGCTGCTGGCCGCCGAGGGCGTCTCGCACGTCGAGGCCTCCCTGCTGACCGTGCAGGAGAACAAGTTCTACGCGGACACCGCGGGCACCGTCACCACCCAGCAGCGGATCCGGCTGCACCCGGACCTGGAGGCCACCTCGGTCGACGAGCGGACCGGCGCCTTCGAGTCGATGCGCACCGTCGCGCCGCCGGCCGGCCGGGGCTGGGAGTACCTGCGGGGCACCGGCTGGGACTGGGCGGGCGAACTGGCCCGGCTGCCCGAGTACCTGGCCGAGAAGGTCAAGGCCCCCAGCGTCGAGGCCGGCGTCTACGACCTGGTGATCGACCCGACCAACCTCTGGCTGACGATCCACGAGTCGATCGGCCACGCCACCGAGCTGGACCGCGCGCTCGGCTACGAGGCGGCCTACGCCGGCACCTCGTTCGCCACCTTCGACCGACTCGGCACGCTGCGCTACGGGTCCGAGCTGATGCACGTGACCGGCGACCGCACCGCCGAGCACGGCCTGGCCACCATCGGTTACGACGACGAGGGCGTCGCCACCCAGTCCTGGGACCTGGTCACCGACGGCATCCTGACCGGCTACCAGCTGGACCGCCGGATGGCCAGGCTGAAGGGTCTGGGCCGCTCCAACGGGTGCGCCTACGCCGACTCCCCCGCGCACGTCCCGGTGCAGCGGATGGCCAACGTCTCGCTCCAGCCGGCCCCGAACGGCCCGGCCACCGAGGAGCTCTTCGCCGGAGTGGACAACGGCCTCTACATCGTCGGGGACCGTTCGTGGTCGATCGACATGCAGAGGTACAACTTCCAGCACAACGATCAGGAAGCTGCGACCTGCCAGGACGTCCTAGCGATCATGAAAAAGCCAGCACATCGCCAGCACGCCTACACAACGGCCGCCTAGCCGTCCTCCTCGCCCTCCTCGTCCTCATCCCGCTTGACTTCGAACAGTTCGCGGGCCTCAATCGTCCCTCGCATATCGGCGAGGTCAGTGCGCAGTCGGAGCTCAAGTGCGCTTGCACCACGACGGTACGAGTTCTTCGTGAGGTGCCCGTACACGACCTCCGTAGTTCTCGAATCACGATGCCCAACCCACATGGCGATTTCGTACAAGTGGACACCAGCGGCAATGCACTGCTTCACGAAGAAGTGCCGAGCCGCCTTGGGGATATTCTTCTCCGGCGAAATTCCCGCCTTCTCGCCAGCGCGGTGATACTCGCGCAGGAGCCAGTCATAGGAGGGGTGCTGCTGGGGTACGCGCGGGGACTCGTAGAGCCATTTCTCATCACCCCAGGTGCCGAAATGCTCGATGTGGCGGTCGTAGGCATTGAGAACCTCCTGCGGAGCCGGCGTGTGCCGGGCATCCTCGAATTCCCGGTGCTTCGTCCCCTTTTTCACCGCAGTACCGCGTTTCGTACCACGACTGCTGCCCGTCACCTCACGAACGCCGTGGCCTGTCACCTGATGACTGACGAGGATCTTCTTGTCCTCCCACAGAATGGCAGGATCCGCGATAGCCAACGCCTCACCCGGCCGCATACCGCTGGCGGCCATACCCCAGTGCACAGAGCGAAGAATCATCGACTGCTCCGCAATGTGGCCCAGCATTTCCTCGACAGTTGGGATGTCCTCGTCCCGCACTGGCTTGTAGGCGCTCTTGCCCGACGTCTTCCGGGGGTTCGCTTTCTTGCACGGGTTTCGCCCGATGTACTCGGCCGCTACCGCGAATCCGAAGACACTGGACAGCAGGTTTCGGCGGACCTGAATCCCGTAAGGCTTGTAGCCCTCGGCGTTCTGCCACTTCTCCCAGTCGTTGATGTCCTCCTTTGAGACGTTGCCAATCTGCATGACCCCAAACCGGGCCTCGAAGTGATTTTTGTACACGCTGGCGTAGTTGACGAGCGTGCTGGGCTCCAGCTTTCCGATGCTCACCCATTCGGCCCACAGCTCGGAGAAGAGCATCTTGGCCTTGCGCGGGTCCACAAATACGCCGAGGTCCTTGTCGCGCTCAACCTTGATGGCGAATGCTTCAGCCGCCTTGAAGGTCTTGAAGCGCTGCTCAAGTTGCCGCCCCGATTCCCTCCCCCCAGGTGTCCTGTAGGTGACCACGTACGGCTTGTGGGCACAGTAGGACTTCTCCCTGCGCGGACAATCGCAGTCTTCCTTATTGATGGACGCCAAAGCCCCTCCTTACCGCTCAGTGTTATTTTCGATCCACGCTTCTACGTGGCGTTCACGGAATCGGACGTGCCGGCCGACTCGCGTGGGCTTGAGGCCCCATCGACGGTATTCCGCCATGAGGACGCGCTTTGTAATGTTCAGTTGCTCGGCAACCTCGTCAGGCGTCAGCAGTCGATTCGATCCACCAGCGGCCATTTCCACCCCTGTATCAGCCGGCACGAAGCGGTAGCTACAGGTATACCGGGCTGAAAAATCACGCACATGCGCCGAACAGGTGAAGCGAAAATCCTTCTGACCTTAGGTCAGTTTCGGACGAGTCGCTACGATGCCGCCGTGGACTACATGAAGCACGGCGAAGACGCCGAAGTCGACGGCGTGAGGTATCCGTGGCTGGAAGAGCACCATGCGTGGCTATGGCGCACCGAAGAGAGCTACACGGCATTCGTCTCGCCCATGCTTTACAACGAGCGCCTTACCCTCCTGCTCGGGCCACTGGAGCAGGCGTTCAGGTGGGATGTGGTCGGCGCTTGGTGCTTCCAGCGAGGGCCTGCGACCTTTCGGGCTCTTCGCGATTGGGAGCCCCTTGTTGCGGAGCCGTCCGGGTGGTTCAGAGATGTGATGCGCGACCGCTACGACTACTCCGCTCCGGGAGCGCCTGTCGCCCCCGCGCGCGGACCGGCACACAGCTAACTGCATCTGCACATACGAGAGCCCCGAACGGCGAGCGGCTACCATCGGGGCTCTCGTGTGTCAGGCGGCTTGTGCAGGTGCTACGGGCTCCTCGTCCTTACTCTCGGCTTTCGCCCAGCCCCGGCTCTTAGTGGAATGGGTCTGGCGCGACAGTGCGGACGGGAAACCGAAGCCTCCCGCGTCCGCGCAGGACTTGTGCTCGAAGCACAGGACCGGCAGCTCGACTCCGTGCGGGTTTTCCCACGCGATGTACGGGGCGTCGACTCCGTGCCGGCTACGGGCGTGGCTCTGCCGATTCCGGAGGCTGACGTGGAACGGCACCTCCGAGCCGGCACCGTGCTCCTCCGGACAGACGACCTGGGGCTCATCCTTCCGGGCCCCGCGCTTCGCGGGCTTCACCTTGGGCTTGGCCGCTGCCGCTTTGGGTGCGGCGGCGCTCTTCTTATGGAGCGCCCGCGACGGCGGCGCGATGCCCTTGATGTGGTTGAGCAGGCCACGCTCCGAGTAGTAGCCGAACCCGGTCTGCTCGCACTGATCATGCTCTTCGCAGGGGAAGGGCAGCGGATCAGCGTCGACCGTCGTCCAGATGACCCTACTTACGCTCGTCTTGTGGACGTGGCGGGCGTGGTCGACGCGACGGCTGTACTCCACCCTGGCCGCCGGCTCGCAGTCCTTGCACAGGACAGACAAGGGCTCCGGTTCCACCGGAGCTTCCTCAGCCGGCAACGCCAACCCGTCAAGCGGGAGCGGCTCCTGGGGCGCCTGCTGAATTGTGCGGAGCACGTCCCCAATGGGTATCGGAGCACCGCTCTCCTCGTGGCTGACCTGAGGCGCCGAAGCTGCGGGTTCGGCGTACTCTCCTTCGTCGTACAGAGCACCGCCCAACAACCCCATCAGAAGGGTGTCATGGGGCTTGCAGAGGTCCGTGCTCATGAACGGGCCGCCGTCGCGAGCGATGGTGCGGTGGACCGCAGCGGGATACGCCGGATCGCCGAAGTACCGGCACAGCGCACACGCGGGTATGAGGAACCGGCTCACTGGCTAGGCGACCTTTCGCACCGGCAGCTGATGGACGGTGGCCGGCGCCTTGAGCTTCGGGAGCCCCTTGATCCAGTGAAGGTTCAGCGCTGCGGCGGCGTCGTCGTCGCCGATGAAGCACTGGAAGTCCTCGCGGTACCCATCGGGCCACTCGTAGCGCAGGCCGCTGGTGCGACGGCCGTACTGGTCCCACGTCACGCGACGGAAGGTTCCGCAGCGGTCACACTCCTCAGTGACCAGCCAGCCGCCGCCCTCGTTCTTCGGGATGGTCATGGCGGTCGCAGCGCCCTTAGGGAACACGTGGCGCTTCTCTCGACGGCAGTCCGCGAAGGTGGGGTTGGTGTTGATGAACTCGCGGATGGCAGCCTTGGTGGACGCAGACAGGGACGGGCGCATGGTTCTCGCTCCCTCGCTGGAGGATCTTGGTGCCAGGACCATACATCCCATGAGGGGCCAAAAGGTCAAAAAAAGATAACCAACTTGTCGAACTCATCGATTCACTCAGATGGCCCATCAGCTCTTGACACAGCGTCGTACATGGTGCTTGACCTGCGGCTTTGTCTATGACATGCCATCAGATGCCATGAGTAACAGGGGGGGCACTTTGGGTAGCCGGCATGGCTCGGAGACTAGGACCGCCTCCGCTCGCTTCGTTACATCCTTCCCAGGTTCGACTACCATGCCTGGCAGCCCGGGCAGCTCATAGGACTGGAGAGTCATGGCACTGAACCTCGTTCGGCAAGACGACCTCGACCAGTCATCCCCCGCGCAGCCCGTACGTTTCGGCTGGGGCGGCAAGAATTACGAGATTGATCTGTCATCGGACAACCTGGCGAAATTCGAGGAGCAGATGGCCCCCTATGTGGCGGCTGCTCGCGAAGTAGGCACCGAGGCACACCACGTAGCTCCGAGTGATATCCGCGCATGGGCTCGCGAACGCAGGCTTCATGTGCCAGCTCGCGGCAAGATCCCCCAGCACATCCGGGATCAGTTCGAGCGAGAATTCCAGCCCGGCCCGGAACGGTTGGCTGAGCATTCGGATGGGGAAATCGAAATTCTCCAGGAAGCCGGTGGATCCGAGCTGCCGGAGGTCACACAGGATGACTTGGACACGGCCCACCGCTTCTACGGAAAGCTCTCGCCGGCAGCCATCAAGAACCTGAGCGAGGCCGCGAAGAACAGTGGGCCTTTCCCACCGGATCCGAATCCCAAGACCCAAGCCAGCATCGCAGGGCTTGAACGCAAGGGCTTCGCGGCTGGAGGGCGTATCACGGGGGCAGGTCTCGCCGCGTTGGCTCTCTTGGACGCCGAGAGAGGTTAGGCCAGAGCGGCCCCGGCGCCCAGTGCACCCGGGGCCGCACAGCGTGCTTCAGGCGTCGGCCAACTGTGCGGCCTCGACCAGTTCCAAGTAGGCCAGGCCGGCCCCGTTGATGCGGCCGTCAGTGCCCAGCTTGCTCCTCTCAAGCGCCTTGATGACGGCCGCCACCGAGGAGCCCTGCCGCACGAACTCGCCCCCGTTGTCCCGGGCCGCTCGCAGACAGTCAAGCTGCCGCTCGCTCACCTTCTTCCGCTTGAAGAGTTCGGCAGCGTGCTGCCTCTCCTCATCGCTGATGTCGACCGGTGCGAGCCCCGGGGCCTGGGTATCCGGTTCAGCGGGGGCATCGGTCTGCTCCGGCGCCCCGGGGTCTTCCTCGTCCTGGCCGGCGAGCAGCGCCGTGTCCGAGTAGAGCGGCATCTTCTTGAGCTCCTCCAAGCGGGACTCGTCACCCTGCTGGTACGCGTCGAACGCCTCCTTGATTGGCCCAGGGATGCGGCCCCGGCCCTCGACGCTGAGACCGTTGGCCTTCGCCCAGTCCCGCATGACCTTGGGCTGACCGGACGATCGAGGCGGACGTGACGATGCTGTGCCTTGTCGCGTGGGCTTCCGCCCCTTCTTCACGTACGGGGCGAGCAGCTCGCGCAGTTTCTGCGCGTTGCCCTTGTTGAGATCGATCTCGTAGGGCACCCCGTCAAGGCCGAACAGGACCGTCTCGTCCGCCAAGCCCCCGTCGAGGTCATCCTCAAGGATGATCTGCACGCGCTGTGCCATAGAGTTTTCCTTCCGTGAAATAAGGAGCGCGGAATTGCGGGCTCTTGGAAGTGATCGCATGCGAAAGCCCCCGTGCTCACCGAAGAGCGCGAGGGCTTTCGAGATTCTTCAGGGGTCAAGGTTGCCCGGTGATATCGGATAGGACGCGAGTGCCGAGCGCGGTCAGCTCCGTAATCTTCCAGGCCCTGGGCCCAGTCCACTCGACTGTCCACAGGCCAGCTTCCTCAGCGTTGCGCACCTGAGCGCTGTTCCAGGAGTAGCCGTCGGTGTGGCCGACCGGCGCGTTCGCTGCCACGACTGCGAGTCGCTTGACGGCCGACTCAGAGATCCGGCGGAGCTCTCCGGTGTCGTCAAGGTAGCTGTACCGACGGTCGTAGCGCTGGTTCGCGATGTCCTTCGGGGTCCTGGTCATACGGATCATTGTCCGTGTCCCAGGTGCTGCGCGGTACCCACCCCCCGCCGGCGCACCGGCGAGGTTCATCAGGAGGTGCCCGGCCCTGTCCTGATCGGGATGTACAGGCGCTGGCCACTAACGCGTACCTTTTTGGTGAATCCGGACATGTGGGCGCCGTTGAGGAGGTCGGGGACGATGCCGCCGTCGGCCGCGTACTTCTCGTTGATCCGGTCAGCCACCGCATCGGCTTCCTGCATGGTGTCGTAGAGCGCGCCGCCGTGGGCCTCGATCTTGTCGAACAGCTTGGTGTCGGACACGCAGGCGGTCACGACGACCCCATCCAGGGCCTCGTGCTCGACCAGCGTGTGCTTGGTTCCTACCACTGCGTTTCCTGTTCTGGTGCTGTCCTCGGACGGTGGTCTAGGAGATGCGGATAGCCCTGGTCTCGGCCTCGGTGAGGATGAAGGCCGACATGGTGGTGCTGCCGCCGACGTAGTGCTTGTAGAGCCGGTTGCAGCCGTCGACCAGCAGGCGCTGCTTCTCGTGAATAGCGATGATGACGGGCAGCTCCAGGTCGGTCGTGATCGCGTACGCGCGATTGAACGTGCGCGGATCGGGGCCGAGCACGATGACGCGGTGGTCAGGCTCGGCGTCAGGCAGGAGACTCTTGATGTGGTAGGCCTTCGCCCACTCGGCCACAGGCTGCTCGACCGCCTCGCGAGGCTTGCGGGCGATGATCTGCTGGGCCTTGTCGACGTCGAAGCACAGGGCGCCGAACCGGAAGTACTCGCCGGCCGGCCTGGGGGTCTTGTGGTACGCCACGATGCGCTCTCTTTCTTGGTTAGGTATCGGCGGGGTGTGTGTCAGTTCTTGGGTCGCTGGTGCGCCAACTCGAACAGACTCGTGCCGCCACTGGTGATCCAGAGGTGCCAACCGGAGATGGTGATCTCCTGGTTGGGGCCGAGTGCACGGTGCACGATGTGGGCGACGAGGCCGGCGGCGGTGTACTTCGAGCCGTCGAAGGCCCAGCGCAGCTGATGGCGGTTGAGGACGTAGCGCTCATCGACCCAGCCGGCGAAGCGGGCTGACGGTGGCATCTCCGCGAGCCAGGCCTTGATGGCCGGCCGGTGGACGGCGGGAAAGACATCGACGTGCAGCTCCAGCACGCTGCCGGAAACGACCAGGCCGTTCCGGTTGAGGGTGCTGTAGGTGTCGGTCTTCTTGGCGGGCACGAGGACTCCTTACTTGGACGATTTCTTGGGTAGCGTTCGAACTGGTACGGGTCGGGGCCGGCCTCCTCTCGTGTGTCGCATCTTCCGTACCTCCGGACACGCCGGCGCCCGAACACCCACACGGGGCTCCGGGCGCCGTCGAATCCGTTAGGTCACTTGCGCAACTGGTCGCGGATCTCGTGCAGCTGCTGCTTCTCGTGGGGACTCAGAACGCAGCCCATCTCCAACAAGCGCGCCCGGAGTCGGTCAGCCGGCCCCTTCACGTTCTCGATCGCCTCCTCCCGGCTGAAAGACCGCGAGTCGGCCGGGAAGATCAGATATTCGGGCCACCGGCCGCCGAGCCGATCCACGAGCCACAGGGACTTCTCCTGGCCGATGCCGACCGGGGTATACGCCAAGCGGCGCCCCGGATGGAAATTGACGCGCTCCAGCAGCCGGTAATAGCTCGGCAGTAGAACACCCCAGTGCACACGGCCGTCCTGGTACCAATCCTTGCCCCGGATGTCGACATACGGCCGGTCGAAGTTGGCGGCCGGCACGCCCCTGGGCTGGACCGGAAGAGGCTGCGGTGCGCGAGCCATCTGCGCCCATGCGGCCGTCCAGGCCCTGGCGTACACCTCCTGCTCCGTCTCGCCGTCAGCGACGACCATGACGAGAGTGTCATCGCCTCTGGCCAAGAGATCCGGGTACTGGAAGACGAGCGCGAGTTCCATGGTTCCCTCCCTGGAAATGCGAAAGGGCAGCCGAGGCCGCCCAGTTGAGTGCTGCTGTGGTGCTATTGCTGAGGTACGTCGGTGGCGCGGCCCGACCACAAGAGCAGCGGTCCGACCTTCTGGTCCTTAACGACGCAGAGCTCGACGAGCCCGACCTGGCGCATCTCGTCGGTCTGGGGGTCCGGGTACATCCGGCCGACCATGCACTTCCACCGCTGAGCGTGATCCCAGCAGCAGGACCTGCTGTACAGCAGTGGACGGACCCAGGCCGGGTCCTCGCCCATCGGGTAGAGAATTACCCGGAAAGCCCCCGGCGCGGCCATCAGGACCCGGTCTTCTCGATGCTGGTGACGATCAGGCCCAGCCCGCACTTCTTCATAGTCAGTTCTCCTCGTTGGTCTCGTTGTTGGTGCACGCGTCGGAGCACTCGTGGTAGTTCGTGACGATCTCGCGGATCTTCGCCTGGACCGCAGCCGGCAGGCCGTCGCGGTCAAGCTGTTCCATCGCCCACTCGTGGGTGATGTGGGACTTGGTGTAGAAGTCGGCGCCGGGGTCGACGGTGTAGTACTCGTGCTCCTCCACCTCGATGCCGTTGATGAAGATCGAGGTGTGCGTACCGCCGTTCATGTCCCGGTCGGTGACGGTGATCAGGCGCGGCTTCACGACCTGCTCGGCGAGCGCCTCCAGCTCGGGCAGCATGCGGTCGTGCTGCTCAACCGTGGCGGTCACAGCATGGGCGTGGTCCTCATCGACGTCGTGCTCGACGCTCTGCACGTCGTGGGGGTTCAGCTCGTGCAGGTACAGCACTCCGTGTTGGTCCCGGCGGACGTAGGCGAAGAGAGTGATCTCCTCGTTGCCCTGGCACAGCGGGTCCTCGTCGCACTTGTTCACGACCGCGCTCCTGTCTCAAAACACTGAAGGGAGCCCCGAGTTGGGGCTCCCGATCGAGTCAACTTGCTGGGAAAATCGCTGTCTGCCGGCCACGAGAGTGACGCTGACCGGCGATTTGTCACCCGCTGGAATCCACCTGGCCGAGAGCCCGCCGGAGGGCCGCCGTCTCCTTGCGCTCGATCCAGCGGTCCAGCTGCGGCCGGGCGAGGTCAGCGCTGGGTCGGCCGTCGTAGCCGGCCATGTCGTAGCCGGCCGCGTCGAGCACGACCGCGAGCATGTCCATGGCCTCCTGCTCGGCCGCGTCGGCCAGCTGCACCTTCTTGTACTGATGCGCGTTCTTGCCTTCCGGCACCTGGGCGTGGGCGCGGTGCCTCTCCTCCTTCCGCTGCCGCGCGTGGGCGTAGGCCGCCGCGAGGATCGGGTGCTTCTCGCCGAGCGAGCCGAGCAGGTACACCCGGGCGACGTCCTCCAGCACCTGCTGCACGTTCTCGCGAAGTCTGGTGCTGCCGTTGTCCCAGAGGTTGGCCCAGAACTTCCCCCGGTCCTGGTTGTAGTAGACCGTGGCCGCCGTCGTGCCGAAACCGCTGGTGTCGAACATGACGAAGCCGATCTGACTGCACCGCTCGTCGGGCTTGGAGATCAGCGTGAGGTTGAGGAACCGGAGCTGGTTCTCGTAGTGCGGATGCCAGGGTGTGCCGTCGGCGAACGGCGGGCTGGTGTCGTCCGGCCGCATCTGGGCCTCAGCTGGCAGACTCATTGTTCCTCCTGAAATGCCAAAGACCCGCCCGGAGTTAGGCGAGTCTAGTTGTGGTGCAGTCCTTGCGCGCCCCGCGCCGGATTCGAACCGGCTACCTGCTCCCGACGGGGCTGCCCCTCTACCAGCGGGTCTTGTCGAAGTAGTAGAGGTTGCCGGGCTGGGGGCCCTCCAGACACACCTCGTTCTCCCCGAGGACGTGCGTCTTGAAGAACTGCTCCGTGCCGGCGATGTACTCCATCGGGAAGCCCGGCCAGTTCTCGTCGATGTGTTGAGCCACCAGCGCGTCCACGTCGGTCTCGGTCTTGCCCAGGCAGGACTCGATCACCTTGATCAACTGGGGCAACGTCCAGTTGCTCTCGACCTCACCCAGCGCCCACAGCGCGGCGCCGAGTTTGGCGGCGTCCTTGTCGATCTCCGGGCGGCTGTACAGGTTGGCCATCATCGCCGCCTCGTATCCCCCGTCCAGGAGAGCTTGGAACGGCTGCCACTCGTTGGCTTCGGCGGTCTCGTACCCCTCCGTCCACGCCTCGGTGCTGAGCCACAGCTCGGGCTCGTCCGGCACCGCCTCGTTGTGCATGCTCCCGAGTTGCTCGGGAGTGAAGCCCTCCGGCCACCGCTCGGCAGCGAATTCAAGCGCTTTGAACAGCTTCTCCTCGTCCTGCTCGTAGAACTCCGACTCGCGCAGGTCGAGGAGCTTCAACGCGAGCTCGCGGACCTCAGCGGTATTGCCCCCCTCACGGACATCGGTCTCCTCCCAGTGATGGAGGTCCGCGTGCATCCACGCCTCCTCCCAGTCGACCCGCTGGTGACGCATGGCGTTTCCCCTTACCGGTGGTGGTTGGTCCGACGGTGGTGCTCCAGCAACAGCGTCATGTCCTCCGCGCTGCCGGCCGCCGCCGGTTCGTTCAGCCGCGTACCATCGCGCTCGAACTCTCGGTCGTGGTCGAACAGGCCCGCCGGGAAGAACCCGGCCCCGTCTGGCTTGACCCAGAACCTGGTGCGCTCGGCGTATCGGCACGGCCCGAGACACGAGCAGATCGGCTCGATCTTCTCGATCTGGAAGAAGTTTCGGTGTGTGCCGTGCCGCCCCGAGATGGTCTCCATGGCCTCGCGCCACAGGTCGTAGTAGCGGTTGGTGTAGGGGTCGTCGCCGACCTCATCGGCGTGCCGCTCGACCAGGAGCTGCATCTCCTCGACCTGGACGTCACCGAACGCGCCGTTGCCGAGCTTCGGGCGCCAACCCACCGCGCACACGACGGCGAGCTTCATCTGATTGTCCATCAGCTGGTCTCCTTCTTCACGGTCTCCAGCTCGTACGCGGCAACGAACACCGGCGAGCCGGTGCGAGTGGTGTCCATCGGCCGGCCGGCGGGGTTGTTCAGGTCGAACCACTTGACGACCCCTCGCGCGCAGAGCTCGACACGGGCGGGGCGTCCCTTCGGTGTCGGCTTCTTGCCGCTCGTCGCCCGGCCGTAATAGTCGATCCGGCCGGCCGCGTCCGCGAGGTCGAGCGCCTCGTCACTGCGCAGGCGCTTGATGTCCTCGCGGACGTTGGCGAGGTTCTTCATGAGGGTGGCCGAGGCACGCGCTTCGGCGTCCGTGTGGTCGGAGCCTCCGCCGCACGCCCCCGCGAACCCGTCGGCCATGTCGCGCAGGTACTGCATTGCCGGCGCCGTGAGGTCGAGCAGGCAGCCACCGGACGTGTCGAACGTCGCCGTGTCGTAGGCGGCCCTGAAGTCCCGGAAGGCGATGTCTTGACTGGCGGGATCCGCCTCGGCGTCCGAGGACCCGTTCCAGTACGCGCAGAACAGACCCGGCAAGGAGATGAGCGTCATTTCTGACCGCCTTTCGATGTTCTGTTGTGGCGCCATCCCTTGGCGCTCGCGCCCCGAGCCGGAGTCGAACCGGCGATCCCTCCCTGTGCAGGCGGGGGCCTTCGTGCTAGTCCTGCTGCTGCGCCTCGGTACCCCACTTGTCTTTGTCGAGTGCGAGCCATTGGCCGAGCAGCTCCGGCCACGTGACCATCCCGAATTCGCGAACGGCGCGGCGCCCAGCATCGAACTGGTTCCACCACCACAGCTGGTCGCCTGGAACTGGGTGTTCGACGTCCGGATCCAGGTCGACGACGGGGCTCCAGTCTTTTCCCCACTCGACGTGCCGGTTGCGCAGCCACAGGCGGAACGCGGCTGCGTCGACCTCTCGCTCTGGCTGGTTCTGCTCACGACGCCACGCCGTCTTCTGCTCGATGCCTTGATGCGTGCGCGTCCACGCGAGCAGCCGTTCCATGATCACGGCCAGGAGCTCCCTGCCCTGCTCTTCACGCTCGGACAGCCGCACGATGAACTCGTGCTGATGCTGCACGGCCCACCACAGGAACGACATTGCCAGCGGCAACTTCGGCTGCCCCGGCCAGGTCTCGCCGGACCGCTCGAAAGCCAGCAGGTAGCGATGCCGCACTTCCGGCCAGCCAGGCTCACGCCATTCCTGCTCACCCTGGTAGGCCCAGGTGAACTGGATGCCGGCCTCAGTCAGACGCTGAGCCCATGCCCGGTCGTGGCGCAACTTCTTCCAGATGGGGATCATCTGGCGGTAGTGCCCCGCGAAGAGGCTGGCGAAGTAGTGCGGACTACTGGTGATGCCCCACCCCGTCCCGCCGCGCTCGGAGGCACAGACGAACATGCTCCCGTCGTAGAACAGCCAGAGCTTGCGTGCCCCTTCGTCGCCCTCAACCAGGAGAGCGGTGCGGTCCTCCGACCACGTGAACGCGATGCCCTCCTCCTCCAGGTAAGGCGCGAGCTCCGAGACCGGCTCTGTCACCGGAACCTCCCGGCCGTGATAACTGACCATTCCGCTCCTCACGGGCCCACACTTCCTTTCTCTCCTCACTGACGGCCATCGTCAGGCGCACCCACGTACGCGAAAGGCGCCCACTCGGGGCGCCCTTTTCGGCCTCGGTCAGCTGGTGTACGGCTGGTTCGGAGGCGCCCAGACGAACTCCCCGGGGGTCATGTACGTCTCGACCAGCTCACCGCGCATGATCTGGTCGATCTCGGCCTGCTCGGTCTCGTTGAACGGACGGAAGACCCAGCTCTTGTCGGACAGCCCCATCTGAAGCTGCTCCCACAGAGTCGGGAACGGGTCCCGCGCGTAGACCGCGTCGATCTCGGCGGCTGGCTTGATCTGGTTCTTGCCGTGCTTGTCGCAGAAGGCGCCGGACATCCACTCGTCCCGGCCCACAGCCTCGCTGCCGAGCATGAGCAGCACGCCGGTCGGCTCGGCGTCGCAGAGGTAGCGCTGACATGTGACCGGCCGACCGGCACTGTTGTAAGTCGGCCCGGATCCGGTCGTCAGGCCGCAGGGCAGGAGGACGTTGTTCTGCATCAGCCCTCGCCCAGCCAGTAGGTGTTCCTGCCGAACTCGAACCGGATCGGCCCGGTGGCGGCGACGATCAGCCCCTCAGCCTGCTCGTAGGTGATGCTGTTCGGGGTGATGCTGAGGGCAGCGCTGTGCTCGGTCCGGCGGAGGTAGCCCAGCAGCTCGTACTTCGCGTCGGTCAGCTTCAGCGGAACGGTCGAACCGAGGGCCGAGCCCCCGGCTCGCTGGCCCTCCGCCCAGCCGGCCGCAAGCAGCGCCGTACTCTCAACCGGGACACGGCCGGCCAAGTGCCGGTCGATCGTCTCCCGGACACGCTGCTCGAAGATGCTGGTCCACACATGGGTGGTCTTCTCGGCCATCTCCAGGTAGTCCGCGACGGCGCCCACCCGGTTCTGGTGGTCGCTGGGCTTACCCACGAAATAGTGGGAGTACCACCAGGCGCCGCTCCGATCGAAGCCGTCCGGCTCCTTCCCGGTGAACTGGCGGCCGACGATCCACTCGGTCTCGCCGTCCCAGCCGAGCCACTGGCCGTCGTGCTCCCCACTTCGAGGGTCCTTCACCCGAGCCTGGTGGATGATCTTCCAGCCGTTGGCGGCCGTCATGCGCTGCATGTCAGTTCTCCCTGTCGTCGATCATGTTGGTCGAGCCGCCGGCCATGAGGTCGTCCAGGAAGACGTTCACCTGGTCGTTCGACACCGGAGTCCGAGGCGTCGTGGGCTCGGCGAACGCAGCCGAGGACGCGGCCCGCGCGTCGACCACGCGGATCAGGGTCGGAGTCGGGTTGTTTTCCGGCTCGGACTCGATCAACTGATGCGCGCTGAACAGCCCCTGGCCCATGAGCTTGTTGATCAACACGGTGGCGGCTTCGACCATGACCGTGGCCACGTCCTCGTCGTAACCACGGCTACTGACGGGCCGGCCGGCCCGGTGCGCCTCGATGCCCTCGCGGAGGCGCCGAGCCGAGCTGAGCAGGAGGGCCTGGCCGGCGCGCTCGACCATGACCGAGCCCGTCGGGCCGACCACCAGGTGGCCGCACAGCGACGCGATCTGCTGCACGAAGAACAGCGCCGCCTCCTCGCGGTTCTTCACGTAGCGATCCTGCTCGGGGATGCCGTTGGAGACGACCCACGCGAGCTCGTGCTCCGGATCGCACCCGATGATGATGCGGACGTTGTCACCGAAATCCGCGCGACGGAACTCAGCGTTGACCACGTGCGGCCCGTAGCTTCCGAGCGTGCTCATTTGTACTCCTTCCGTTAGATGGACGGTACGAGTTGTGGTGCCGTCCATGCGCGCCCGGCGCGGGATTCGAACCCACCCGCAGGCATGGGTGTCCCCATGTTGCGTTCCGAATTTGCCGGGCTGCCGAACTACTCGGCGGTGACGGGCCAGCCCGCGATTACCTGCTCGCATGTTGGCCACCCGTCGCGGGTTTCATGCTGAATATCGGTGCATGTAAGGCCGCAGTCGCCGCACTCCATGAACTCAACTGGCCGGTCCAGCCAGTCATGCCCCTCGGCCACGAGGCGGAACGAGTGCTCGGTCGCGTCCCCGGTAGTCGTCACAGCCGCATCCCCGCCCGCAACGACTCCTCGCGCAGCTCCTCGTACGCCCAGAACGCCGACTCGGACGCTGCCATCGCGTAAGCGTGCTTCCCCTCGTCCGCCCAGTCTCGCTCCGACTCGGCCTCGGCACTCATCTCCTCGTACACGGCGGCTACATAGGCCAGGCCGGCCGGACTGCTGTGCACTAGCGCGCTCGCCTCGAACTCGACTGCCATGTCACCACCCCTTGCCGGACACGATGGCGTCGAACTGAGCTTCGGCCAGGTCGTGCGCCTCCCGGCTCGGCGACCACCACGTCTGACCGTTCTCCTCGCGGATCACCCAGGATGCTCGTCCCCAGTTCCGTTCAGCCTTACGGCGCAAGGTGTAGGTCCGGTCGCCAATCACCTCGGTTCGCAGCACACGCGAGCCGTCGAGGTACTCCATCGCGTACATAGATGGTGGCGTGTTGGTGATCCAATCGCCCGGGTAGGGCGGCATGAACTCCTCGCGGATCTCCGGGTGCACCCACACCAGCACTCCGCTGTCGAGGCCGAACGACTTCCAGCTGTGGTGCTGGCCGTCGGACGTGCGACCCCACGGGCCGCCCTGCGGGCCGACGTCGTAGCTCTTGGTCCACAGCGGCGTCAGCACGGTCTCCTGGCGCTCGTTGGCGATGCGCCAGTCCGCCAGGCGCATCCCGACCTTGATGTCGTACGGGTTCATCAGCACGACGCCGGCCGTCGAGTCGAACCACTCGCTCATCAGAATTCCTTTCCGTTCCAGTGCAGGTCCCGCTGCGGGTCCAGCGATCGAATCCAGACGCGGGCCACCGTCGTCGCCTTGTCCACATCGCCATTGAGCGGCCAGGTGTCGAGCCCGTCGTAGACCTCGCGCGTCCACTCCGGCTGGCTGTCCGGGTCGTTCAGGTCCCACCCGGTCGCGTACTCGATCAGCGACTCCACGCCGAGGGAGTCCAGATCGGGCCCGTACTCGGCGTACTCCAGGCCGTCCTCCCGCACCGTGTTCTCGCGCTCCGGCGCGTGGGCGTAGGCGTAGACCGTGATCACCGCACCCGGCAGATCCGCGTTGACGAACCGCGCTGAGCACGCCGGCCCGCGCTGCTCATCCCCATGCTGGCCCTCGTCATCCAGAACGCCCGACTCGTGCATTACCCAGCTCACGACCATCCGTCCTTTCCGTTCCACCCGGAGTCCAGGAGCTCAGCGCCGTACGGGCGCTGCCACTTCTTCCAGCCCCGCCCGTACGGCTTGATACCGGGGCGCTCCCACCGCATCCGCGTCATCACCCGGGTCTCGGCGATCCGCCACTCCGGGAAGTGCGGCCGAGGGTCGTGGTTCGCGAAACACGGCTGCGCGTGTCGGCACTCACCGCCCCGCGCCCGCACCCGAACGCCCTCGGGCGCCGCGTGCGAGCGCGGAATGCGGTTGATCGCGTCCGTCTCGTCCCACCCCGAGCAGGCGTAGACGAACCACGCACCGCCCCAGGAGGCACGCGAGTTGTAGGCGTCGACCTCGACCGTCCACACGCGCTCCACGTACAGCTGACCGCGTGCCATAGTCAGTCCTTGTCCATCGGGGAGCCGTCCTGCCACTTGTTCGAGCGGAAGAGCTTGATGCCTTCCTTCCACGCCTCGTCGAACACCTTCCGCAGCGCGAGAGTGTGGGAAATCGGAGGACGGCCATCCTCTACGAGGAAGCCGTATGGACCCTCCTTCAGGGTCAGCCACCCCGGGTAGTCGGGCCCCTTTGAGGTGCCGTCCTTCCCGTACGCGTTGATGTAGTTCGCGTGGTTCCAGCCCCGCGAGATCCCGACCTCCCGCGCTTCCGCGATCTCCTGCTCCGTCGGCTCGCTCATGCTCACTTCTCCTCGTTCACGATCTCGGCGTCGTAGACGTACGGCGTCTTGCCGTTGTCCCAGTCCACGAAGATCCCGGCCTCGCCCCAGGTGATCGGCCAGGAGAATTCGCGGCCGTCCTTGAACAACTGTGCGCACTTCTCCCGGATCTCGACCTCCATCACCATCCCGGCGACCTGCATGTGCATGCACGCCTCGGAGTACGGCAGCTTGTGCCTGAAACGTTGGCCGATCTTCAAATCGACGCGCTCAGTCATGAAGTCCCCTCCCACTTCGCTGAATTGATGACTACCAGGTGGTGACAGCGCGCGGGTTGTGGTGCCATCCCCGCGCGCTCTCGTCGCCGGTCAGGCGTGATAGGTGACCGTGTAGCTGAGCCAGCCATTCGGCACGGTCAGGTGGAAGTCCTCCGACTCCCCGTCCTTGAGCTCATCGAGTCGTCCTTCGATCCACTGCCGGCACGAGTCCAGTTCGGCGCGCGTGCAGCACGGACGTCCCGCCTTCGTGCCATCGCACTCGTCGCAGGAACCCTGGCCGAACTCCTCCATGCCGGAGAATCGATCGCGCCTGTTCTTCATCTCGTCCACCAGCGTCGGCGCGATCTCGTCCGACCAACGGTGCTCGGTAGTGGTCTTCTTGATCAGCTTCGGCTTCTTGCCATGCCTCTGGCTGTAGCGCTCATAGACGACGGTGTAGCCAGGCTTCGCGGGTTCCTCGTCCAACATCTGCCCCTTTGTGATTGTCGGTATGTCACATAAACGGAAGGGCGGCCCGACCACACCCAGGTCGAGCCGCCCTGATTCACTCGAACGGCCTAGCGATCCAGTGGGAGCGCCCTGTCCTCGTTCCTGACCGGCGTGTCGGCCTTGATCTCGGCCTCGATCTGCTCCCAGTACGGCTCGAACGACTTGGCCAGGTCGACGCCCGTCTTGGAGTCCTTGTAGGCCCAGTCCGAGTGCCACCAGCCCACCCGCGTCTTGCCACCCCGGAAGCGCACCGTGACGTACCAGCCCCAGTGCCAGCCCGGGTGATCGGAGTCGCCCTTGATGGCCGGGTGGTCGGCGGGGCACTGCATGTCGCGCTGCCTCCACGCGCTCTCGACCACCACGCCCGCGTCGAGGCTGTAACCGTCCGGCATCGCGCTCACCCGATCGCCGACCTTGGGGCCCCCGCGTCGAGGCGCGGGCGGAGGGGTGAAGTTCATCCCCTCCGCCTTCAGCATGTCGTGGTACTTGTCGATCATCTCCTGGTAGGCGTCGCTCATCAGCCCTGCTCCGCCCGCGAGTTGCCCCGGTAGACGTCGCCCTCGACATAGGTGATCATTGAGCCGTCGGGGGCCTCGAAGCACCAGTAGTAATCCGCCTCGGCCCACACCCGCTTCCAGCCGGCCTCGTACAGCGAGTCCCACACCGTCTCGTCACCGCCGCCGCCTCCGAAGAACGCGTCACCCGTGCATCCCGGGGACGCGAGAATTCGGATCACGTCGTCCGCCGTCTTCGCCGACTTCAGCTCCTCCAGCTGGGCTTCGACGTACTCCCAGAACTTGTCCAGAATGCTCATGCGTTGCTCTCCTTGATTGTTTTCGGGCATGCGAAAGGGGAGCCACGCCACGCGCGACTCCCCAGGGGTCGTCAGGACTGCTGGTCGTCGGGGATGTGGACCGGGTGGTTTTCTGGGGCGCCGCAGTACATGCATCCGGCGTCCATGCCCCACGTCAGGTACTCGTCGTAGACGTGCGGGATTCCCTGCCACGTCTCGATCGGGTGCATGTATTCGGGGGAGTGGTCCTCGTTCGGCATGCCGATGAACTCGATCTGGAGCTTCGTCACGTCTTCCGGCCTGAACCAGGACCAGCCGCCGCCGTCGGCATTGAACGCCTCTACCTGAATTCGCGGACGACCCCTGTCGTCGGTTTCGCTCACGAGTCCACGTCGACCGGCCACGCAGACGACATCCAGATAGAAAATTGAGTGCACGGGACACTCGGGCTTGTCCGTCATTGCGCGCCTTTCAGCCAGCGTGACGCGTGGACGTTTCGGTGCCGTCCATGACTGGGATCCGTGCAGCGAGCATCTCGACGCGCGACGGCCACGCCACGTTGTGATAAGTCAGCGGATCAACGAGCTTGCTGCCCGTAACCCAGGCCCGGCCCTGGTCGTCAACCATGTGCCGGGGGTTCAGGACGGGTGCGGGCTGGTAGTCGATGATCTCGAACCACAGCTCGGGGATTTCCTCCATCGGCGTGAGGTTCTCGACGATCAGGTGCCTGCCGGTCACTCGCGGGGCGACCATGGTGGTGTTCCCTCCCTTCAGCTATGCACGGTGCACAGCCACGCCGACCGCCCGACCCTCTGGCCGGCCGATCAGCGAAGCCATCTACATCGAGCGTCAGCCGACCTTGCAGCCGTAGGTGCGGCTGTGGATGACGCGGAAGCTGAGCGCCTGGCCGGAGGGTGCCAGCCCCGAGCTCAACCATCGGGCGTAAACCTTGCAGCCGTAGCGGCAGATCGAGCGGTCGACCTCGAAAACCTCGGTCCAGTCCGCTCCGGTAACCCGGCTGTCGTGCTCAAATTCCCACTTCGTCTCGCGCGGGATCAGGCGGGTGATGTCGGACCACGGCGACATGGCGAACGTGCGGTAACCGAGATCGCTCAGCCAAACGGCGTGAATCGCGCAAACCTCGGCGTAGAAGCAGTCGCTACTGTCCCCTCGGTACTCCCAGATCACGACGGACAGCAACGGGCCACCGCACTTCGCGTCAGCGATGCACACGCGCATTTTCAACTCCAGTAATTTCTGACATGGACCAGCGGATGATGACCAACGCTTCGCGCAGTCGCTCGACGAGCGCCGTTTTGGGCCTGCGACGTCGCCCCGCCATTACCGAGCACGTCCTAAGCCAGCGGCACGCATATCGCGGCCCCATCGAACCGTGACCAGGAACCGCTCAAACTCTGCGTCCTTGGCAGTAAGGAGCCCGCGCCGGTGGTGCGCGTTGATGCGCGACAGGTGCACGGTGCGGCGCTTTCGGTGAAGCATCCGGTTCAGCCTGTGCATTACTTTCCTCCCTTGCTGAGCTTGCGGAACTTGCGGATATCGGCACGTGCCTGTTCGGCCGCCGACTTGTCCCCTCGTGTGAGCGCCTCACGCTCACGACCGATGGCGTCGCAAAGCCGTTCCTTCGCGTTCGAGCGGGTGGCAGCCGCCTTTTCCTGCGCCTTGCGGTCGCGCTCGCGCAGCGTCTCCACGTGCGCATTGGCCGAAGACTGCTCGATTTCGCGACGACGCTGCACCGTCATGGTTTTCTTCGCAGTCAGCCCAGCACCACGGGCGTACGCGATTTCCACGGATTTCGGGCGCACGGAACCACGGGGCGCACTCCGGTCCTTCGATGGCTTGGCCCCCTTGCCGTGCACATAGGGGTCATCCGGGGTCGCGCGGGTGTTGCGCGGCATGCTCTTGCGCATGTCGTCAATCGAGGCCTTATCGGCCAGGCGAAAATCCCGCACGGGCGTATTGGCGCCCGGGGGATTCGTGTTGCGGTGCGGCTTGACCGTGCGCCCGTCGGGACGGACAACCGGTAAGTTCGGCTCATTGCTGACGAACGGCACTCGCTCCTCAACGGGCACGGCGGCAAACTGCTTTCTCCGGGGCTTTGCCGGAAAATCGACGGGGTCGACATAGGTCATACCGCCCCCTCCTCTCCTAGGTGTACGCGGCTAGGTCATAGCGCCTAGGGCCGAAGTGATCGACCTTACGGGCGGGAAATGTCAACGCGATGTTTCACGCGCTTACCGGCATTTCCCGCCCCTAGGCATGTAGTACGGTCCCTCTCGCTACGCGTTCGGGACGTCAGGTGAGGCGTGCTCGCTAGGCACAACTCACCCCAGTTTTTCCAGCGCCACCCAACGACTACGGGACACTTTGTGGAGCGTGTCCGGCTCATTCAGCACATGTCGCACGGCCCTGTCACTTTCCTAGGCAAGGGGGCGAGAGACTCTCTAACCCGCATCCTGCCCGTACGCCCGCCAGTGCCGGTCAGCGCCGGTTTTCACGGGGGTAATCGCGTGGGGTCCGCACGGCAATTCGCGTCACTTACATAAGCCGTTGGGACTGGTGTGTTCGGCCTATCGCGCCGTTCCCGTGAGGGGCGGTGTTGCGATATTCCGGCCACCCTTCCGGGGGTGGCGCCTTATGTGGGAGAGGACTGCCGGGCCCCCGCCGTATCCGGGGCCCCCTCTCGGGTCCCGCCCCGTTCGCCGGTGCTGCTGGCGTTCGGTGCGGGGTGGAACGGGCACCACTTTGCACCTTTGGCAGCCGAGCTACCATCGGGGCAAAAAGGACATCCCGGGAAGTTGCCTGCTCAGGGGCCTAAAAATTCCCCTAAAGAATCTTGAAAATGGGCCCGCTAGCGCGATTTGCTACTAGGTCATACAGGGCATAGACGACACCCCTCGCCCACCGCCACCCTCCCAGCCAGCCCCCATGCCGTCCCCGGGTGCCGAAATTCGGGGGTGCTCCAATTGGCCACCTCTCCTCCACTCCCCTATAGGCCACAGACACGCCTACGCGGCCCCCGCGAGGCTCTGGCGTGCGCTCCGGCTGCCCGCTACCCATGCGGCCCCTGCGCCTGCCACAGCCCCCTTGCGAGCTTGTGAATTTCCCCGAGATATTCATTTGCTAGCAGGAAATCGCTAGCAGGCAGGGGCGGGGGCGCCCGGCCGGAGCACGGGCGCGTGAGCGCGAATATCGGGCAGAGGTATATGCCGGGCGCGTGCGTGGTCTAGACGAGTGCGCGGAGAGGTCTAGGCCACGGAGTATGTCCGCCATGGGCGAGATCAGGCGTATGCCAGGGGCGCCGGGCTTATCAGATTTGACCCATTTTGGGCAGTAGCGCCCCGTAATATCCGATTTAAGCTAAATCACTGAGTGTGATCCCCTCTTGTCAATACCCAAAATGTAACGATTTCCGGAATAGGTCCTCCGGATGTCCACTTTGGGCCGATCCGTACTGCCGATTAGGAAGTTAATCGGCAGTACGAGGGGGCAAAAGGGACATTGTGCCAATGTGAGTTTGGTCACATTTCACAAATGAACTAGGGCATATCCGCCCCCACCCACCCTTAATTGCATTTTCTGGGCAATTCGGGCCCTGGTGCCGGCGACACGCAGCTCGAATTTTCCGGCTGGCAGTGTCAGCCCTGGCAGTGGCCGGCAGCTACGAGAGCGGGACGCGCGCACAGAGCGCCTGCCTGTGCGTCAGGATCTCATAGAGCTGGCTGCTGCTCTCGGGCTGCCCTCCCAGCCGGCTCACCGGGTTGTAGACGAGACTGAGCGACTTCTGCCGCATGATCTGGGCTCGCCAGGAGGCCGCTTGGTCCTGGTGGACGTGCAACGGCTCCAGACCACGCTGCCGGATGTAGACCGCATCGTCCACGATCCGCACGCACCAGGTGTCGATCTCCGGGGTGTCGCCCAGGGCAACCGGCTGCCAGCCGTCGTTCAGCAGCACGCCGCTGGTCGCGACGGCGGTCCGCACGCTGGCCTTCGGTCCCAAGGTGATGAGGAGCCACGGCAGTTCGCGGCCCTCTGTGTTCGTGCCGAAGGGGAAGAAGACGGCCTTCTGACTGAAGAAGATCGGCGGCATAGCTGGATCCTATCGACGTGCGTGTGTGACCATCGAGCGGTGACGACCGCCCCACCGATGACCGCTGAGGAGTTCCGGAGCTTCGGCCGGGGCCTCCTGGGCGAGGCTCGCGAGCTTCGCCTCCAGCTGCCGGCTGACCAGAAGGCTCCCCAGCTGCTCGCCCTGGTGCAGGCCAGCGGCAACTACCAGATCGTGACGACCTCCGACGGTGTCCCGCTGCAGAACGAGGTCGCGCACATCGAGCGGCTGATCCGCGAGTTCGACGTGGTGGCGGCAGTGGTCGTCTCCGAGGTGACGTATCGGGCCTACGACACGGACAACCCACTGGCGCCTCCCCAGATGGCCGGCGAGGCGCTCCAGCTCACCTGGTTCTGGCCGGCAGCTGGTGTACGGGAGAGCCGCCTCTTCGACATCGTGCGCACCGGCGCCGGCGTGGACCTGGTGGCCAACGAGGCCGGCTTGCTGCCGAACGCCCGTGTCCCCTGGCTCAAGGCCCTGGAGGCGTCGACTTGACCAGGCACACCGGGGACGGCAGCTCGATCACGACCTCGTCCGTCACTGTTGCCGCGATCATGGCCACAACCTCCGCGTGGCCGGCGCGGGCGTCGTCCTCGGTCGCGTAGCGCCAGCACGACGTGTCCTGGTCCGGGGTACCTCCGAAAACCATCGTCTCGAAAATGAGCGGTACCCCGTGTCCGAGCCAGTTGTAGTCCAGCCCGACCCAGACCGTGGAGACGTCGTAGCTTGTCAAGTCGACCGTCGAGGTGATCTTCGTACGAGCGACTCGCTTGTAGCCCTGGTCGTCAAGGAGCCGGGTGGCTGTGAGCGTATCGACCAGGCGACCCCGCCGGTCGTACCACTTGATCATGCTGTCTTCCTTACTCGCGGGCGCTCGGCACCAAGGTATCAACGGCTTCCTCTCCAGCCGACGGGGTCAGAGCGCTAGCCGAGCCGTCATCCATGAACTGCCGCACAGATGACAGGAGTTGTGCAATCCTGCGGTCATGAACAAGAACGATTGGGACCCCTCGCTGGGCGAGCTGTCCGACGACGAGTTCGACGCTCGGGTCGCACAGACGTTTCCCACAGTGCACCAGGCGCTCGAAGAGGAGCGCACATGGGTGGAGGAGGCGCTCGCCGACCACGACCCTGTGGCGTTCACGCGGCGGCTGGCGCAGACGATCGCCGGGGAGGCCGAGGGTGCCTAGGAGCTGGCTTTCGCCCAGCGGCTTTCTGGAGGCGAGCTTGCAGTGGGCGTGACCTCGGGGGTAGCCGAGGCCGTGTGGTGGGCGGGTGGTGCTCCGGTGGCCGCGTTCACGGTGTTCTGGCCGTGGACCGTGGGTGCTCGGCGGAACTGGCGGATGTTCGCGGCTCGGTGGTGGCCTCGCCTCTCTCGGGCGGAGCGTTGGCGGCTGCTGGTTGTTGTCGTCACGTTGTGCTTGCTGTACGTGGAGGTGTGGCCAGCCTTGGCGGTCTTTGTGCTGGGGCGGTTGTTGGTGAAGACCGAGCAGCGGTCGCGCAGGTTGGCGCGTTGATGCTGAGCACGAGCCCGGCCGGCGGTGCGGGGAGGCGATCCACGCCGGCCGGGCTCGTGCTCAGACTGCTCGGAGGTGGCGTCCGGCTTTCGGGTCGGCCAGGATGACCAGGGCCTCGGTGAGGAGGCAGCCCTCGCAGAGGTCCAGCCAGGCACGGGGGATCGTCGGGTGCTTCACGAGCTGCCTGGACTGGAAGCAGATGCAGCAGGGGGAGGCCGGGTTGCCGGTCACTTGCTGTACCGCAGGAGTTCGGCGACCGCCTGGTCCATGTCCACGGGCTCGCCGCCGGCCGGGATGGCCTGGTAGCTGGCCCAGAGGAATCGGCGGAGCTCGGAGCGTTCGAAGACGAGGACAGCGGTACCGTCGTCGCGGGAGCGCAGCTCGATGATCACGAATTCGCCCATGGTGGGTCGGATCCGGACGTCGCCGATGCCGCTGGCGATGTCGAGGCCGGCGGCGAAGAGTTCACGGCTGAAGGTCCACACGATCTCGCAGCGGCACGCGGGGTCGTCTTCGGGTGCTTCGACCGGGTCGGTGGTGTCAGCGGAGAAGACCATGCTGACCGCGAGGGGGTCGGTTTTGTCGTAACGCCAGGTGACGGGTACGGTGGCGAGGCGCTGGGTGGTGATGACGAGGCGTCCGTTGACGACCTTTTCGATGTTGGGCACGACTTTCCTCCCGATTGAGCGACGTTCTGTGGGCAGTGGTGGCTGCCCGTCCTCCGCGTGTGCGAAGGCGCTGAGTGTGGGTCGGCGTCAGGTTCGGAGCAGGGGCATATCAATGCACATGAATTGCCCGCTGAGGATTTCGCTGATTACTTCGTCTTGGTCGTCAAGGCTGTCCCCCGGTGTAGTGAGTAGTATCGCGGTGAGTCGCTCGGTTTCTTGTATGGCGTGCCACCACAATTCGCTGTCTTCGCCGCCGTCGGGGCCGGCGCCCTCGTAGAGGGTGGTCAGCGGTGGTGGGTGAAAGATGGTGATGGACCGGTTCGGGGTCCAGGTGGCTTGCCATAGGTGCTGGTGGGGGCTGGTGGGGGCGGCGTCGTCTTGGTCGCCGGCGAGCCAGCCGGAGCGGAGTAGTTGGTCGAGGGCCAGTGCGCGGTGCCAGCGGCCGGTCTCGTGGTCGTAGGCATCGCTCTGGGCGGCGGGTCGGAGGGTGAGTACGGGCAGGATGGAGCCGTCATCTTCGGTCTTGAGGGCACCGTTGACGAGCAGGCGCAGCGTGGGGTGCGGTGCCATAGAGCATGATCGTACTCACGCAGAGCTAAGGCGCTAGGGGTTAATGGTTTCAATTTTTACAACCCTCCGAAGGTCTGGACCTCTCGGGGGGGCTGCGTGTCGAAGCCACGACAAAGAGTTCGCTTTCGGCTTCTTGGGGTTGATGCGTGTAGATTCCCCTGGGAGTTTCTTGTAAATAGCGCCCTTTCCTGAGAGTTAACTGGGACCGCGCCGATGGTGGTGGCAAGCGCGGGCCGTGCTTGTACTTCCTGACGGTGAGTCATCTTCGTGTCACACCGGCCGGGGTGTCAGCCTCGCACGCCGGTGCCTGTCTTGCGTACGGCCATTCGAGTGAATCGAGTTACTACTTCACCCGTTTGGGCTACTTGCCCGTTGTGCGCCGTTTGGGCGGTTTGTAGGTTCATCGGCATGAGTTGCCGGCCTCAGCCACTGCCGGCCCCGGGGACCAGGCACCGCGATGGGTGCGCGGTGGGAGATCCGGGTCACGCCCTGGGAGCGGGAGTCGGCACCCCGCACGGCGCCCCCTGCGACCCGCCTTCGCAGGGGGCGCCCTCATCGTTAGGATCACCGGCATGTATCACCCCGACTTCACGCCCTACGTCCAGGCCGAGACGGTGGTGCCCCACCCCGAGTTCGGCGAATGCGCGGTCGTCACGATGGCCATCGCGATGGCACGCTCCGAGTCCGGGGCCCTGGTCCCCGTCCCGGTTCCGGACTACCCGAACTTCGACACGGCCGTGTACATGCCTGTGTCGGGTGAACCCCGGATCGTTCGGCAGTACTTCGGCGACCGCGACCAAGCCCTCGCCGGCCACGGGGACGTCGTCCGCCTGGTCGAGGCCGGCTGCCCGACCGAAGCCCTCTCCTGATGGCGATACCGCGCTCAGGCGCCGACTACCAACGATTCCTCACCGACGCGATGCGGCTCCAGGTCTTCCGCGTCCCCGAGATCACGTCCGAGAGCGCGCCTCAGTCGGCCTGGTGGCGGGCGACGGTCGAGGACATCGTCTACGAGCCCGCCCGGCGCCTGGCGGTCATCGTCGTCTCGACCGGCCAGTACCGGCTACCGCCCCAGCTGCTCGACTGGGCGCAGGCCGTACTCAAGGAGCTCGGCGAGCTCTGGGGCGTGACCGAGCCGTTCCCCTTCGTCGGGTACTTCGCCCAGGTCGACGGCGAGTTTCTGGTCGACATGCAGCCAGTCCTCGGGCGGTAGGCGCGCACGTTCCGGCTTTCGCCGGGGTGCAGTTCAGGCGCAATCACGTCATTATTGACGAACTTTTCCGAGCCCTACGGTGGTGTCCGCATATTGTCGACACGCCGGAGGCTCCAGAATGCCTGATGGTGTTTCTTCCACTCAGCATCTGGTTGCCGCACATGACCAGATGCTGACGCTACATCTCTCACAGCATGTCGAAGCCCACGCCCCGCGAGAACACGACCCCCATTACCACCTTTTTGAACAGGCCAAGAGGCGCTTGAAGCGTCAGGGGCTGTGGCGATGCGTCATCAGCGACGAGCTGTGCGGTGGCGAGCCCGAGCTTCACCACTCGTACGTGGAATTCTCCGAGGCCGCCAGTGCCGACCCGGACAAGGTCGCGAGAGCGCTGGGTCTGCATTTCGAGGACGACGAGGCCTTCCAACGCTGGATCGAAGGGCCGGGCAATTTGGAAGTCCTCTGCTCGAATCACCACAGGACTCGCTACGGCATTCACGTCCTCCCCGAGCCGTTGTGGCAGGCGGTGCGCTTCCACAGCTCGGGGTTGCCGGCCCCCGCGCGCTTCATCCCTGCCCGTGAGGTGGAGCGGTGAGCCTCGTCACCCGGATCAACGAGTCCATCGCGGTTGCCGCCACGCGGGTGTTCGGCTCCATGTGGACCACCTACACCTTCTTCGCGTATGGGTTCCTGCCGGTCATCTTCCCATCCTGGATGACCGCGCTTTTGTACTGGAGCAACACCGTCCAGTTGTGGAGTTTGCCGCTATTGCTAGTGGGCTCCGCCGTTCTCACGCGCGGCACACAAACCCTGATGGAACGCCTCCTCCGTGAGACGCACGACGCGGTCATGGAGGAGATGGGCCTCCTCCGCCAGGTCAATGAAACCGTCCTCTCCGAACTGGCCACGCTCCGTTCTCTCGTCGCCGCGCTTAACCCCGCGTCGGCCCCATCTCAGGAGAAATAAATTGGGAATCAACGGGCAGGACTGGGCCTCCTACCAGTCGGCCGCACCGAACACCGCCGGCCTGAGCTTCGCCTTCATCAAGGTGACCCAGGGCATGACCTACACCAACCCACTCTGGACGCAGCAGCGCGACCACGCACGGGCCAACGGTCTGGTGGTTGGCTACTACCACTACCCGGAGATGGGGAATTCTCCCCAGCAGGAGGCCGACCGGTTTCTCTCCATCGCTCAGCCGCAGAGCGGGGAGCTGGTCTGCCTGGACTGGGAGGGATACGACGCGGAGAACGCGAACGTGCCCAAGGCGACCCAGCTGGCCTACAAGGAGGCCTGGCTGCGGTACGTGAAGGGACGCCTCCCGCACAGCCCCGTTGGCCTGTACTGCAACACCGACTACTGGACGACGATCGACACCACCAAGTACTTCCAGGACTACTTGTGGATCGCCACGTCGGGTCGGCCCGCCGGCCAGCCTGGCATCAGCGGCGCCTGGATGTTCCACCAGTACTCCGACAGCGGCGGCGTGGACCAGGACTACTGCCGCCTCGGCAGCACCGCCGAACTGCACACCTGGGCCATGAACTTCGCCCCGGCCCCGGTTCAGCCCGCCCCGGCTCAGGGGCCGAAGTGGCCGGGGGTTGATCTCGCGCAGGGCAGCACCGGGACGTACGTCCGCGAGGTCCAGCAGCGGCTCCACGATCGCGGCTGGACCGTCACGGTCGACGGCGTCTTCGGGCCGAAGACGAAGGCCGTGGTCGTCGCCTTCCAGAAGGACAGCTCGGCCCACGGCTGGCCGCTCACTGCGGACGGCATCGTCGGCCCGGCCACCTGGGCCGCTCTTTGGAACCGCCCCGTCAGCTGACGCACCCACCACGAATGCATCAGATCGGAGATCATCATGACCCTCGTTGACCAGGTCAAGGCCGACCTCAAGTCGGCGCACCTCCAGGAGCAGGCCGGCCGCGTGGTGCGGCTGACCACGGTCGCCTTCGGCGCCCAGCTCGTCACGCTCGGCACCGACCACCTCGGCTGGAAGGCCGTCGCCGGCGCGGCCGTGGGCGCCATCGAGGCCGCCTACCGGCAGTGGGCCCCGACCATCCCGTGGGCTGCGGTCGCGGCACGCCTGCACGTCCTGGACGCTCTCCGGCCGGCGGCCAGCTCGCCCGCTCCGGCCCCGACCAACACCACCAACCCGCCGACGGCGAACTGACGTTTCGCCCAAGACGGACCTCGAAGGCGCCGGCCCTGTGCTGGCGCCTTCGCCCGTTCGGTCTAATGTGCGATGTCGCTAAGCTGTTCGGGTGACCCCAAGGACTATCGTCGGCTCATGACGCCCGCATTCACGGCCTCCGCCGAAGCGCCGGCCGACAACCCCCTCCTCCACCACGCTCCCACTGAGGAACAGCGCCTCAAGGGCTTCGTCTACCCCGGCGAATACGGCTTCCCTGAAGACCTGCTGGAGCAGATACGCGGTGCGTGGCGCGACCTGGGCCGCTACGACCTTGAGCACCAGGCCGCCGACGACAGCAAGGCCGCCGCCGCCATCGTGGAGACCCTCCTGTACATCTTCGGACGGCCCTGATGTTCACCTCACTCTGGCTCGCCGGATTCGTGCCCGTCGACCACGGATGGGTCCCGTTGGCCCCCCACGGCTCCACCTTGTTCTCCGGCCGCGAATGGAGCCGTGCAGTACCGGGCCAGGAGTGGCCCGATCTGCTGATGCAGCATCCGGAACCGAACCCGGAGGGGGCGGTCCTCACAACGCTCGCGCTGGCCGGCGGCACGCGGGACTGTCCCCAGGGCTGGACCCGAGACGACCTCATCGCCTACATCAGCCGGTAGCCGTCCTGCCGAACGGAAGTGGTAATGAGACCGCGCAAGATGCCCCACCGTCAGCCGCGAGGACCCCGTGCCACCCTCCCCCGATCCGAGCCTGCACCGCCGTGTGGGCCAAACCCGTACCCGGAGGCGAGCAGCGACCCCTGGTGGGCGCACAGCAAGGGGTTCTGCTCCTGCTGGCACCAGTACGACGAGTGCCCCTGCTTCCGGGTGGACCACGTCGAACCGCACCTCGCGGCCGGCTGCGACTGCCGCTGGTAGCTCGATTATCGGGCCTTCCCTGTCCTCGGCCATCGTGGTGGGAGACGACTGCGAGGAGGCGCTGTGCCGCTCATCCAACGCCCGGCGTACGGCTGGCAGGACGCTCTGGCCGAAGCGGCTCCGCACTCCGCGTCCGGCAACCTCACGCGCGGCTGGCCGTCTGAGCTGCCAGACCCTCAGACCACGCCGGCTGTCCAGGCCGCTAGCCTCCCCCGGCTCTCGGCCCAGCCCGGCACCTCTCCGGTGCGCGGCCGGCCGAAGCCCGAGCAGCTCGGCCTGGAGGAGCCGGGCGTCGCCCCGACCGGTGAGCCCTCGATGGGCGCCAGCCGCAGCTCGATCTTCATGCAGTCCGCATACTAAGAGGGAAGCTGTTGTCGAATATTCGACAACAGCTTCCCTCTTAGTATGCGGAGTACCTGCTAAAGCTCGGGTCGGTAGCCGACAATCGGATCGTCATCGGGCGCGCTGCGCATCCACTCACGGAACCGGTTCCATTCGCCGGGGGTGAAGGCGAGCTTCGCCAGGTCAGGACGCTTGTCGTCGCCGAGGTGGACGACTCCCCGGGGGTAGCTCTGCACTGTCACGCACTGGGCGTTTTGGCCCGACGTCGGGGACTTGGCCGGCGCGTGCAGGGCCTCTGACTGGTCAAAGGCGTAGGGGTCTTGAGTCATGCTCACGCGATTTCCTTGAGACGGGCTTCGAGTGCGGCGACCGTATCATCTGGTGACAGGGAAGCGTCCAGGCACCTGGCGAAGGCACGCTCGAAGCGGATGTTGGCGAGCTCGGACTCCCGCACGGTCGTAGTTCCGAGGCTCTCGGAGAACACGAAGCTCGACACGCCCGCCTCGTTGAAGCTGACCCGCGCCACGTTGACGGTCACGAGACCGCGACGTCCGGTGGAGAGCGGCGTCATCTGGAACTTTACGGTGCCGAGCTTCGCCAAATCGATCACGTGGCGCAGCTGCTCAGCAAGGATCTTCGGCTCCTCCGCGCTGTAGAGCGCAGCCTCGTTGAAGATGCTGTGCAGGGCCAACGGCGGTGTGTCGTACAGGCGCTGCTGGCGGAGACGTCGCACATTCACCAGCAGGTAGGCATCGTCCTCGGACGGTACCTCCCACGTGTTGGCCATGATCTGACGAGCGTAGGACTCCACCTGCGCGTAGAGGGAGAACACGTTCCCGCTGTGCTCTTCGAGGAGCGCAGCCTCGGCCTCAAGCGCGATCTGCGAGACGGTCGCCGGCTCCAGAAGATCCGCGTAGTCGAGCCACCACGGCCGAGTACCGCTGGTGCTGGTGAGCAGGTTCTCCAGAGCGATGCGCCGCGCCCCGTGGACCTCGTAGTGGTCGAGGAGCGCCTTCAGGCTCCTGGGCGTGACGGTGATCAGGTTGCGCTCCATCTTGCTGATCGAGCCGATGTTGAGCCCGGTGGCGCGGTGCACTTGCTCCAGAGTCTGGCCGGCCACCTTCCGCAACGCCTTGAGCTCCGAGGCGAGTTCGATGGCGCGGACCTCGGACACGTGTTCCCGGATGGACGGCATGGGACTCCTTCCTGTTCGACGTTCAGTCTCGTTGGCGGCTCGGGCTTCAGGCAACCCCCTCCTTTCATGATCATTGAAAATGTCGGTGCATCTTGGTTGCAAATGACGGTTCGTTAGGTCCACACTCGTTCCTGCCACGCACCGGCACTACCTCACTACGGTGCGTTCCAAGATCATGCGCGGTCGGCCACTCTTCCGTGCAGTTTGGAGGAGCTGTGGGCACGGACCACCGGCACGACGTAGGGCTCAGCAAGGCCAGCACCTTCTCTGCTGTACCAGGGTTCGTAGGGCTTGCGCGGCGGTTCGCCGTGGATGTCGCCCAATCGAATGGCTGGCGGGACGACTTCACGTTGGGGCTCGTGGTCAGTGAGCTGGCTACCAATGCGGTAGAGGCAAACGCCGTGCTGTTCACGGTGATTGTCTTCGACCCGTACGAGGACGAAAGCTGCCGCTACCTGCTCGTCGAGGTGGTTGACGACTGCAAGACGCTGCCGGCCAAGAAGCAGTCGATGCCGCTGGTCGTCACCGGACGAGTGCCGCCCGAACGCGGACGCGGGTTGCCCCTGGTGTCAACCCTGTCCGAGGAGTGGCACCCGGAAGAGCGTGACGTCGGGAAGGCAATCTGCGTCACCCTCAAGGAGGAGCTCCATGCACCAGCACGGGGCGGCAACGGCTGCCCATCCGCTCGGTTCAAACCCTCCGTGGCGTAGTGCGCCGACCGTGAAGGCAGTGTCGACGTGAGCGTTCCAGTGCGACTGCCGTTCGACGTCCTGGTGGACAGCTCGGTAGCAGCGGTGACAATCCGAACGCTACTGCCGGCGCTGGACGAGGCACAGTTGAAGCTGCTCCTGGAGGAGATCGGCGAGCGCGTCGGTGCTGTCGTGAACTGGGGTACGCCCGAGGTCGAGCTCCTTCTTCGGGTACGCGACGGTATCGCCAAGCTACCGGGCGACAAGCCTGAAACGACCGCCGGGACCACGGCGGTGTTTCCGATTCGACAACCTGGAAAAAACTGGCCTCCGCGTGCTGAACCGGAGGCCTCCTAGGCGCCCTGCTCTTCCGGGCAGGGCCGCGCGCCTAACCCCCCGGGGCGCGCAGAAATTGCGGGGGCGCCGACTTGAGGGCCCTGCGTCAGTCGGCGCCCCCACGCCGCCGCCAAACCCATCGAAGGAGCAGCCGCATGAAAGTCATCCCGATTGGCCACGGCCCGGCGACCAACGACGTCCTGGACGCGCCACTGCCCGAGCCGTTCGACCTTCGCACAGCGACTGCCGAGCTGCGCCGGCTCGGCGGTCAGCTCGACACGCAGGCCAAGGAGGGCGCCTCGGTCCAGGAGTTGGACTGGACGCTCCGGCAGATGCAGCGCGTAAAGCGGCGCATCGACGCGGAGCTCAAGTGGGGTCTGGCGCGTCTGCGCGTCCAGACCGAACAGGCTCGCCGCAGTGCAGCGCGTCGCCGTCGCCACGCCGTCCTGCGCAATCGTCGCAGCAGCGTCGGCGCCGGCCTGAAGACCGCCGCATAGCGGCTCACCGCCCCCGTGCATGGGGGAATTCCCGCCGCTGGCCTCGGGGAAGAGGCTGGCGCGGATGATCGCGGGAGCGCCGGCACCCCCCCGGCAGTCGGCGCTCCCGCCACTCACAGACCTCCTCCCCAATGTGGGGAGGGTGAGAGAAGGAGGGGACATGTCGGAGAAGAAGACCGTGGATGCTGCTGCACGGGACTGGTTCGCGGACCCACCGCAGCGCCGCTTGGGGGTGCTGGGGCTGTTCGAGTTGGACACGGACCCCAGCAAGTTCCTGATCGTCTGCCGGGCGTACGGTGACGGGGCGTGGGGACTGCCGGGCGGCGCGGCGGCGCCGAACGAGCTGCCGCGCGACACGCTGGTGCGCGTGACCGAGGAGAAGCTGGGCCTCCGCCTGTCGGCCGCCAGGCGGCTGCTGACGGACTACGTGCCGGTGAGCAACACGTCGTTCGAGGGGCACAACGAGGTCTTCCACGGGGTCGTTCCCGAGCACCGACTGCTGACCCTGGCCGGCGGCTACACCGAGCACCGGTTCGTGACGGTCATGGAGGCACAGGAGTGGCTGAAGGGCCACCAGCTCCGCCGCTTCGAGCAGGCGGTGAAGGCGCTACGCGAGGGCACCGTCGGGGAGTTGGTGCTCGGAAGGCCGGTCCGATGGTAGGGCTTCCTCCGGGACGCGCGGCTGGCTCGCGGTGACGGCGACGATCCCGTCTGCTCTGAAAAAGGGCAGCCGGGTGACTGGTGCCGCGCGTGAGAAGCTCGCGGCCGATCTGAAGAAGAAGTACGACTCCGGGGCGAGCATTCGCGCGCTGGCGGAGGAGACCGGCCGCTCGTACGGCTTCGTGCACCGCATGCTGACCGCTTCCGGAGTGAAGCTCCGGAGTCGCAGCAGCGGCCGGTGGGGCGGCAAGAAATGAGCGCGGAGGGCGCGTTGGTCCAAGCTGACAGGCGCCCCGGGCCAAAGAACTAATTTCCAGAGCCGCCAGTAGTTCCGACTTGCTCAGGAGGGTTCCTCTATGTCCACGTTGACGCTCAAAAGGTACGACAGGCGGATCGCCCGGATTCCCGAGTCGATCGTTATGCAGATGATCGGCTTCTGCAATCTGGCGTGCCGATACTGCTATCTGCCCGACAAGGACGACAAGAGGCCGATGTCGGCCGAGGTCGCCAAGGCGGTTGCCGATTCCATTTGGAAGATGGAGCCCCTTCTCGGTGCAGGACCCATCACGCTGATCTGGCACGCCGGGGAACCCCTCGCAATGGGTGTGGAGCGGTTTACGGCTATCCTCGACATCTTCGAGGAGTTGCGGCTTCGGGGTCTGGTGCGCCACTCTCTCCAGACCAACGCCACCCTCATCAACGACGCCTGGGTCGACTTGTTCGAAGCGCGGGAAATGCAGGTGGGCGTCAGCATCGACGGGCCAGCGGATCTGAACCAGGACCGCGTGGACCGACGCGGCCGGCCGGCCTTCGATCGCATCATGCGCGGAATCGAACGCCTGCGGGCGCGCGACTTCCCCTTCACGGTGATCGCGGTCGTTACCGCGTCCGCGCCCGCGCGGGCGACGGAACTCCTCGACTTCATCGCCGGCCTCGGGCCTCAGCTCATCGCTTTGAGCATCGAGGAGAAGGAGGGGGCGAACACCACCGACGTGGCCATCTCCCCTGATCAAGCCCGCGTCTTCTGGCAGGACGTGCTGGCCTGGGTTCGCGCGGCCGGTTCCGCAGGGGTTCCGGTGCGCGAGACCGACCGGCTGGGTAAGTTCCTGGCCTACAACCCCGAGGAGCGACGGGGGATGCTGTCCAAGTTCCGCATCAACCCGATTCCAACTGTCGCCATTAACGGCGACGTTGTGCTCCTCTCCCCTGAGCTTGCCGGGATCTCATCGGAAACCTACGGTGATTTCCTGGCGGGGAATATCCTGAAGAAGGATATTCCGTCGATCCTGGGCAGCGCCCATGAACTCCGCTACGTTCAGGAGTACCTGGAGTCCCTGGACAATTGCGAGTCCAGGTGCGCGTTCTACAGCTACTGCCTGGGAGCGCAGGCATCACCGCGTTACTTCGAACACGGTTCCTTCGTGCCTTCGGAGACGCAGTGCTGCCGAGTCAGCGAGCAAGCCCTGGTGAAGGCGCTTGCCACCACAATTACGAAGGAGAAGACAGCATGACCGCGACCATCGTCCTGGACGACCTGACCCGCGAGGTGCCGGCGGTGCGTGACCTCGTCAACGCCACGCAGTCCGACCTCACCCCGGCCAACACCTTCTGGAACAACTGGGGCAGCTTCGGCCGCTCCGCTGCGCCGCGTGTTGTGACCGAGTAGTCGATGTTCGTGGCGGCCCGTCTTCTGCCAGAAGGCGGGCCGCCGCACGTCTATCCATGAGAGAGGGCAGAGCAGTGAAGTTGTTCTCCAGCGAGGCCACAGTCGAAGTGGTTCTCGGCCGGTGCCAGCTCGGTGGTACACGGCTGGCCGTAGAGGGGGTCGATATGGATCACGAGCCCGGGGCGATCCTCCCGGACGGTTCCTGGCGGGACCTGACGCCGGATGAGGCGCGCGGCCTGTGCGGTGAGCCGGACGTGCGCCGACGCGTGCGCATCCTCTCATTCGGGCACCTGACGGAGCTGACCACGGATGCGCTGGCGCCGTACACCGCAGGGGCTCACTATCTGGGCCGGGTCCGCAAGGACGGGGGCACGCTGACCACGACGGTGAACCGGCAAATCGAGAAGTACATCGGGTTGCACGTCGACAACTGGGACCGGATGTCGTCTTCGGAACGTCTCGAATCGCGCCCCAGGTTGATGGTCAACCTCGGGCCCGGCCCGCGCTGGCTGCTGGTTGCTAGCCTGGACGGCGTCGAGGTGCTGCGGGAGGTCGACCCGGACGCCTACGCCGAGGACAGGTCCCCACATACCGACTACGGGCGTGCGTACGTCGCACGCGGCGACCAGCTCAGCGTCATCCGGGTGCGGATCGATCCGGGCGAGGGGTACATCGCCCCCACCGAGCTGCTGGTCCACGATGGCTCCCTCGAAGGGTTCGAGGAGGCGTCCACGGGCGCGTTCTGGCTCGGCCATTTCCCGGAGGACGTCCTTTCGTCGCTCCTCTGACATCACACAGCCGCCGCGCTCCTCCGGCAAGGGGCGCGGCGGTGTCACCGCCTGCGGTGAGCCGGGGCCTAATTGAGGCGATCCGGCAGGCCGGGGCGACGCGGGGCGGGAAGAGGTAAGCCCAGGCGGCGTTTGGCCACAGGGGGCACTCGGTCGTGGATGGGGGGTTCGGCTGGCGGCCCGACCGGGGCGAGGGCGATCTGGACGCCCCGTTGGGCGAGTAGGTCCAGCTCGCGAGCCACTGGTTCCTCGGCGGCTGCGTGCCCGTCGGTGACGAGCCGTGTGATCGTCTCCGTCGGCGCGGTCTGGAACATCGAGTCCGTGCCGATCTTGGTGTGGTCGGCGAGGATAATGATCTCGGCGGTCGACTGAACCAGCACTCGATCCACGCTCGCACAGAGCATGTTGGCGGTAGAGAGTCCGCGTTCGGCGCTGAGACCGCCACCGGATAGGAATGCCTTGCTGGCGCGCAGCTCGGCAATCGCCTGCTCAGCCTCACTGCCGACCAGTGCGTAGGCGGGAGCGCAAAGGGTGCCTCCGGTCATCACCACCTCGACCCGGTTGG
The DNA here is from genome assembly GCF_044547075.1 of Kitasatospora sp. NPDC052896. NCBI lineage: Bacteria > Bacillati > Actinomycetota > Actinomycetes > Kitasatosporales > Streptomycetaceae > Kitasatospora > Kitasatospora sp. NPDC052896. The sequence goes on along the minus strand of NZ_JBITZU010000005.1, from coordinate 355,520 downwards.
CGTGCGCCAAAGCCTGCGCGACCAACAGGGAGTTGGTGACGACCGTAAGCCTGGGGATGCGGGCGAGGCGCCGAGCGAATTCCTGGGTGGTGGTCCCGGCGCCGACCATGATGGTGTCACCCTCCTCGACCAGCCCGGCGGCGAGATCGGCGATGGCGGTCTTCTCGGCGGCGGCGAGGAGGGTCTTCTGCGGGTAGCTGGGCTCCCGGCTGTAGCCGCCGGGGAGCACCGCACCGCCGTGCCGGCGGTCGAGCAGCCCTTCAGCTTCCAGGGATCGGACATCTCGGCGGACGGTGACTTCGGAGGTCTGGACGACGCGGGCCAGCTCTCGGAGCGACACGGCTCCGTTGGCGCGCACCATCTCCATGATCAGTTGGCGACGTTCTGCTGCAAACACAGAACCCACAGTAACTGAGCAACTGCCCGCTTTCAGGCGTTTGCAGCTAACATCGGCAAACACGCAGCCCCGTCCAGCACGAGGCTGTAGAGTGCGCCGCACCTCGGCGTCCGCAATCTTTTCGGCACTCTGCGCGCTACCGCGATCTCGCCCAGGCACACGCCTCCTCACCCCATCAGCGCACCGGGTAGGCTGACCCCGGGGTACGGGCCCGTTGCGTTTCTCGTAAGACACTAGGTCTCAAATCACGATGAACGCTTAACGGCCAAATGCCTTGCCTGTGCCCCCCTTGAGCCCCGCCCTTCAAGCGCCGAAAGGCCACGTGGGCGGGGCTTACCCCTGCTTGGTCAGCCGGCGCTTCTGCTCCTGACCGATGGCCGTCAGGCTGACGCCGGCAAGCACAAGCTCGTCCGCCTGGTCCTGGTTCTCCTGCTCGCTACTACCCTGCTCCAAGAGCCGCATGGCGTGCCCGCTGATCGCCGTTCCCCAGTCGGCCAGCTGTGAGGTGGACAGCTTAGCCGTACGCTCCACCGTCTGTGCCCAGAGCGGGTGTTGGCAATACGGAACAGCCGCATCACTGCCTTGGCGTCTCGTCGGCCGGCTCCCGGCCCAACGGGCAGCAACGGCCACACCCAGGATCAGAAAGATCCCCATGACGTCCCACATCAGCGCCTCCGCAAGTGCTCGAATGACAGTTCTTCGAGGGGCACCTCACGCGCGCCCAGGGCCTGTGTGGCAGCCTGCTCGAAGTCGGCGCTCCTGGACGTCCAGCGGCCCAGCACGAGCCCCCTGGTGCCCAGGCGCAGGACCAGGACGGACTCTGCTCGCCGGAACGGCGGCGCGAGCTCCTGGTGGAACGTCCTGTACCGACGCGGCCAGTCTCGCTGACAGCGGGTGAGTCGGATCAGCATGCGCCTCACCACGTCGCCGGGGTGTAGGGCTTCGAGTTGAGGATCTTGTTGATGTAGTCGCCCGGGGACTCGGCGTTCCGGAACGCGTCCCACTCCCCCTGAGAGACGCTGTAGTACTCGTAGCCGACGCCTTCCGCGTAGACCCCGGGCGCGAGCTCCCGACCACGGAACCGGACGAACAGCGTCCCAGAGCGAGCATCAAACCCGGCCGCCAACGTTCGCGGCCGGCCCGGGTCGGACGTGTTGGTGGGCCGCACTGGCAGCAGCGCCGAGGTATCCGAGTACCAATCCGCTCTGCGCAGCGCCTCCTGGGTCTCCAGGCTCAGTGCCGCTGAGGCCCGGTCGACCGCACGGCGGATCTCCTCCTGGGAGTGCTCGGACTTGCTGGACGGCTTGTTGAACGAGTCGATGTTGGTGGGCCGGCCTGCCGGGCCGATGATCCCGCGCTCCTCCAGGGCCCGCTCGGCTTGCGAGCGCCTCGGGGTGACGCCCTGGTTCTTCAATCGCTCCGCGCGCTGCGCCCGGGTCTCGGGCTGCGGGTATGTGAGACCGCCATGGCCGAGCGGCCGACGCTTCGGCGGCTGCGCCTGGGTGGTGTTCTTGAAGAGGGCGTTGATGCCCTTGCCGTTCGCGCGGGCGGGGTTGGTGCCCTTGGTGGGTTTCTGGGGGCCCAGGCCTATCTTGCGGCGTGCCACAGCGAAAGCCCTCCTCTCGTACCGAATACCTCACGGTAGGAGGGGAGGGCTTTTCGCCGATATTTGCTAGGACGCGAGTGCGGGGCTCGTGGTGGTGCCCTTCTGGGTTGCCCAGTCCAGGCCGACGGGGTTCTTGTGGTGGCCGGCGTCGGGCAGGCGTGGGTGGTGGTCGTACTTGCGCAGGGTCGCGGTGTTGGCGTGGCCGAAGTAGGCGGCGACCCGTTCGGACTTGGCGGCGGGATCGGTGAGGGCGAGCGTGATCGCGGTGTGCCGCAGCAGATGGGGATGGAACTTGAGGTGCGCGGCGACGATGGCGCCGAGGCGTACGACCGTGTCGAAGATCGCGCGGACGCTGAGCATCTTCGGGCTCCTGGTGCTCCTGGCTCTGTCGAAGCGGCCTGCGGGGATGAGTGGGCCCTCGGTGACCCCTTCCAGGTACGGCTCCAAGATGGGCACGAGCGCGTGGGGGATGTCGAGCGTCTGCATGTCGGTGTCGATCTTGGCGCCGTTCTCGATCTTGGCGCCCTTCCGGTGGACGTCGAGCGTCCAGCCGGCCTTGTAGCGGCGGATGTGTTCGATGCGCGCCAGGTGCAGCTCGCTGATGCGCAGGCCCATGCCGACGAGCACGGCGACGATCACGAGAGAGCGGTCGCTCTCCTTGCGCGCGGCGGCCAGCATCTCCTCGATCTGCGCGGGCAGGAGGATCTCCTTGGCGCCCTGGGGCTCGCGGTCTCGGCTGCCGGGGGTGGAGACGACGGGGTTCTCCTTCATCTTCTTCTGGCCGATGCAGTACCGGAAGTAGGAGGACAGGCGAGAGATCTTCACGTCGCTGGAGCGGGTGGTGTTGGGGAAGGACCGTGCGCACCTCGGGTTGCACTCCGGGTGGCCGTCGGGGTGCGGGCTGCTGAGGAAGTCGCGGAACGCTTCGACGTGGCCGGGGGTGGTTGAGAAGACCGGGGTGTCCGGTTGGAAGACGCGCATGAACAGGAAGAACTGCCGGACGGCGAGGTCGTAGTCGCTCTTGCTGTCCTCGCTGTTGTAGCGCTTGAGGAAGGCGATGCGCAGGTCGTCAGGCGTGCGCAGGTCGCGGCCGAGGGTGTCGACCACGGGCCGGCCGTAGGAGTACTGCGCCGGGTCGAAGCTGGTGGTGGTGTCGGACACGGTCTGAGCCTAGAGCCAACTGCCGAATGCTCGCCGCATTAATCGGCAGTTGAGAGCCACGTCACAGATTATTTGCCCGATTTTGCCCGGTTTTAGCGTCGCCGCATGGCGACCCCTACCGACTCCGTGGACGGCCCCGGCCCGCTGCCGGCGGGCCGGTCCGAGCTCGTGGCGACGATCGTCCAGAAGGTGCTCCTGGTCATCGATGAGCTCAGCGGCCATCCCTTGCGGCCCTATCAACGCCCGTTCGCAGCACGGGTACTGGAGTCGCTCATCATCGAGGACAGTGCCAAGATCACCGCGCTGTGGTCCCGCCAGAGTGGCAAGAGCGAGACGATCGCGGACACCGTGGCCGGCGCCGTCATCATGCTCCCGCGCCTCGCCAAGGTCTTCCCGGACTTGCTCGGAAAGTTCAGCGAGGGCCTGTGGGTCGGTGTTTTTGCGCCCACTGATGAAATGTCGGAGACCCTGTTCTCTCGCATCGTCTCCCGCCTCACTTCCGAGCGCGCCCAGGAAATCCTCGCCGACCCTGAGATTGACGACAAGCTCGAAGGCCGGGGCAAGGTCATCAAGCTGAAGAAGTGCGGCAGCCTCATCCGGAAGCAAACTGCACATCCGAAAGCCGCGATCGAGGGTCAGACCTACCACCTGTGCGTCATCGATGAATGCCAGGCAGCCGATGACAAGGTAGTGAATAAGTCAATTGCCCCCATGTTGACCAGCACTGCGGGCTCCATTGTGATGACTGGTACCCCCACGTACCAGAAGTCCGGATTTTACACCCAGATCCAGATCAACAAGCGGAACGCCGCACGCAAGGGGCAGCGCCAGGACCACTTCCAGGTCGAATGGAAGGAAGTCGCCAAGCACTTCCCCCGCTACGGCAAATTCGTCCGCTCCGAGATGGCACGCCTCGGCGAGGACAGCGACGAATTTAAGTTGAGCTACCGGCTCATCTGGCTCCTCGACAAGGGAATGCTTGTCACGAGCGATCGGTTCGACGCCCTCGGCGACACAGGAATGCGCGTCGTCACCGACTGGCACAAGTCCCCCCTGGTCGTCGGCATCGACCCCGCCAGAAAGACCGACAGCACCATCGTCACCGTGGTCTGGGTGAACTGGGACTACCCCAACGAGCACGGTCAATTCGAGCACAGGATCCTCAACTGGCTCGACCTGCAAGGCCAGGACTGGGAAACCCAGTACTTCCGCATCGTGGACTTCCTCAGCCACTACAGCGTCATGGCCATAGGCATCGACGTCGGCGGCCTGGGCGACGTCGTCGCACAGCGCCTCAGGGTGCTCATGCCCTACGCAGACATACGCGACCTCAAGAGCGACCGCACCAGCCAGACCAAACGCTGGAGCCACATGATGGACCTGATGAACAAGGGCCTGCTCGCCTGGCCGGCACACGCGCGGACGCGCCAACTCCGCGTCTGGCGCAATTTCCGGCAGCAGATGGAGGACGCCGAGCTCAACTACTCGGGCCCCCACATTATCGTCGCGGCACCCGAAGTCGACGCCGCCCACGACGACTACGTGGACTCGCTCTCCAATGCCCTCTATCTCACCGCCGAGATGACGATGCCCGAGGCCGAGATGACCCACTCCCTCTGGTAATTACCCAGCTCAAATACCCCCGGATCAGGCTTCCCAGTGAGCCGTCTCATCACAGGAGGAGCCGTGGCGCAAAGCCCCCTCGCGCCGGACCCCGAATTCAGGGAGTCCGCCGACCGGTATTTCGAAACCAAGCAGGCCCAAAACAGCGCACGACGCGGCCCCCTGCGGTTCCAGGAAGGCCTCGCAACCGACAGTGCGGTGCCCTCCGAGTTCGCCCGAGGTGCCATGCAGGGTTACCAGACCCCGCCCGGCCGCGCGAACCACAACGCAAATGTCTTCGAGAAGTCGCCCGAGGAGACCCTGCGCGAGCGCGCCCACGCGGGCAGTGCCAGCTGGCCCGAGGCGCCCACCTTCATCAGCCAGATGGCAGCCGGAGCCAGTGAGACCGAGCAGAGCTACCTCCAAGTCGACCGTGGCGACGGCCACCACGCCCGCAACAACTACGCCCGCGTCGACTGATGCCCGCCTCTCCGACGCCGTGGGCCGGTCTCCCTCTCCCAGCGGAGGGAGACCTTCCTGACGTGCCGTCGGACGTCGCCCGCCTGGCCGACGCCATCGACAGCTTCCTCAAGCTCATCCTCACCTCAGGGTCGAGCAGCACCACCCCGGCCCCCACCACCGGCCAGAACCTGCTGAACGTCAACGGCCAGGTCGCCGGCCTCACCTCCACCTTGGCCACGCACACGAGCCAGATCGCCGCGCTCCAGGCCCAGATTGCCGCGCTCCAGCACGTCCCCTACGCCTACACCGCGCAGTACGACCCGCTGATCTCCTTCAACGCCAGCCAGGCCGGCACCGCGCACCTCATCCAATCCCTCACCATCCCGCCGCAGAACTACCAGCGGCTGCTCATCGCGTACGGGACCGGGACCTGGAATGTGGAGCCCGACACCATTCCGGGCACTAATCCACCCATCGCCAACGTGGTGCCGCTCGCGATGAGCCTGGACATGAGCACTGACGGCGGGGCGACATTCGCCAACCGCGCCTACAGTGCCGTGTGGTCAGTCGACTTCACATTTTCGCTCGTGTTCATGGAGACCATTCCGGCCAACGCGACAAACGTGATCCGCCAGTACGTCAACTGCCCGGAGGTCTACCACTTCCCCTCCGGAAGCGTCATCTACAACGACGATGACGACCACCCTTCCAACCCCACGCGGATCTACGCCGTCACGATCCCGTGGTCTGGCGCCGCACTCCCCCTGCCGACGTAATGCAGGCCAACACAGAAGGGAGGTGATGCCTCATGTCCATAGCCTTTGTCTCGCCCAGTATGCGCGCCGCAGCAAGTGACCTCACGATCTCTATCTCACCGCTCGGCCTGGTTGAGCTGGCGGACGAGTTACCGGGGAATTCGAAGTCCACGGCCCCCGTCTGAACCGCTACTCGAATCACTGGGCTTTCTACCTGGGATACCACTGGGCGTATAAGCGTGAGCCCGGCGAGCCCAACATCACCGTGAACTATGTGGCCGCGCTTTCCAGGTACATCACGAACTTCACGTTCGGACGCGGCGTCAACTTCCAGAGCGACAAGAAATTCGAGCACATCATCCCCGCGCTGCTCGAACGCGTCTGGTCTATCGACAATGACAAGAAGTCGACGCTCTGGCAGATGGGCGAGAACGGCGGGGTCGCTGGCGACTGCTTTGTCAAAATTGCCTACGAGGCGCCGTGGTCTGACCCGGCAGGAAATGAGCATCCCGGTCGCGTGAGGATACTCCCGCTAAACGCTGCACAGTGTTTTCCGGAGTTCCACCCGCACGACCGGGACCGATTACCCCTCGGGGTGATCAAACCGCTTGCTTCGCTTTAAGATCAAGTACAAGTTTTATGCGACCTCCCTGGAAGGCTCGCGCCAGATATTCACCTACACGGAGATTATTACCGACGAGTACATCGAAGAGTACGTCAATGACGAGCTCCTCGATGCCCGGGAGAACCCACTCGGGATGATCCCCATCGTCCACATCCGGAACATCGCGATCTCCGGCTCCCCTTGGGGCCTCTCGGACATCGTGGACATCATCCCGTTGAACCGCGAGTACAACGAGAAGTGCACGGAAATCTCCGACATCATCAATTACCATGCCGCCCCGGTTACCATCATCACAGGGGCCAAGGCGAGCAACCTGGAGAAAGGGGCCCGCAAGGTCTGGGGCGGACTTCCCAAGGACGCCAATGTCTTCAATTTGGAGAATGGTGTCGACCTCAACGGGCCGCTCGCCTACCTTGAGCTGATCAAACGCTCGATGCACGAGCTGACCGGTGTACCCGAGACAGCGCTAGGCCAAGTCCAGCCTATCTCGAATACATCGGGGGTCGCTTTGGCAACGACCTTCCAAAGCATGATGTCCCGGTACAGCTTGAAGCAGGTAAATTACACACTCGGCTTCCGGAAGATCAATGAGCTCGTCCTCCGCACGCTCTTCCTGTACGAGCCGGAGACGCTGCGATACAACCCCGACACCGAGGGCGTCCGCACCAGTGACGAGCAGCCCATGCTGCTCGATCCGACCGACCCGACGGTCTACGACATCACCGTTGACTGGCCCCCTCCATTGCCGGTCGACGCGCTGGTCAAGTTGAACGAGATTCAGGTAAAGCTCTCACTCGGGTTGGAATCCAAGCGCGGCGCACTCCGCGACCTCGGCGAGATGTACCCGGACGCCAAGATGCAGGAGATCTACGACGAGCAGCTCACCGAGGCCAAGGAGGACGGCGCGCTCGAATATATCCGCGCCCAAATCAACGGTGCCATTATGCGAGCCACGGGCATCACACCGGAAGGGGTTGAAGCCCCCGCACCTGCGAGCGCCGAAGGCAGTGCCTCGGAAAGCGCAGGACCCGCCGGCCCGCTGCCCGGACTTCCGGGCCTCGGAGGCGGCAAGGACAGTCAGTCGATATTGAACGAACTCGTGACGCTCTCCAAAGGGACGAAACTCGCCCAGAGGAGAAACCCGGACGCAGACACGGACTAACACCGAAGTGGAAGTCCCATGAACAACCCCGTAGTGCAGGACCCGAACTCCCAAACCCCGGCTGCCGAACCCGCTGCCGAGGAAACGTTTGTCCTGACCCCGCCATCCCCGTCGGCCGGCGAGCAGCGGTTCACCACCGCCGACCTGGAGCGAGTGCGCCAGGAGGAGAAGGCCAAGCTCTACGCCCGCATCACCAAGGCGGACGAACGAGCAGCTGCCGTCGAGGCCGAGCTGAAGCAGATCCGGAACGACGCCGCCACACGGGAGACCGCAGCGGAAGCCGACCGGGCCCGCCAGGCCGAGGAGCAGGCGCAGCGCCAGAAGGCTGAGCAGGAGGCCGAGCTGACGGCGCGCGAGCTTCTCGAAGCCCGTAGCAAGGAGTGGGAGAGCAGGTTCGAGACCTTGCAGCGCGAGAGGGAGGTCGAGCGGGCCGCCCTGGCCAAGGAGGCGGAGTTCGCACAGCTCGCGGCCTACACCCAGGAGCGCCTGGCCCAGGAGCGTTCGACCATCGCGCCCGAGCTGGTCGACCTGGTCAACGGCAACTCCCGGGAGGAGATCGACGCCTCCATTGCGACTCTCAAGGCGAAGACGGAGGCCATTCTCCAATCGGTCCAGCAGGCGCAGGTTGCCCAGCGCTCCCAGATGCGCGGAACGGCACCGACCGGGTTCACCGCACACGGACCTCTTGATAGCGACGGCGGCGCTCGACAGTACACGCCGGAGCAGATCAAGAACATGCCCATGTCCGAGTTCAAGAAGTACCGCTCCCAGCTCCTCGGGGCCGCGAGCGAGGCAGGAAATCGCGGTCTTTTCGACTGACCGTCCAACCCCTACCTAGGAAGGTAGACAATGGCAAGTGGCATAACCGGGACGCCACTTCTGTCCCCCACTCCGACGGCGTATACCGCGTCGTCGTCCTCGATGCTCACGCCGGGCATTCAGCAAATCTGGAGCAAGGAAATTCTGTTCCAGGCGATGCCGATTCTTCGGTTCGAACAGTTCATGGTCGACTTGGCCGCCTGACGGAGCAATCCGTCAGAGTACAGCCCGAGAATTGCTGGGACCTCCTGCTAGACCTCGGCGCCACAACGTAGGACCAAAGTCCAAGCGTGACGGCTTGAAAAGTTGAGGGTAGGGAAAATCAGCAGCCGAGCCCGCCTGGCCAAGGCCGACGGGAAGGTTCAGAGACTATGTACGGGCCACCCTACTGGGGTGAAGATATAGTTCCGAACTGCATGGAGACATGCAGAGCCAGGCAGAAATGACCTGGCCACTCCGGAGAAATCCGGAGGGGTAACAGACTGCAAGAAGACCGAACTCGGAACCGCGCCTGGCTTGACGGTCGCGTTCATGAGGTACCGGTCGCTGGACGGTGCTCAGCAGCTGGTCGAGGGTGTCCGCATGGAGACCCACGCCCTGACTGCCGAGCAGATCACCATCACAGTCGCCGAGCAAGGCTTCGCTGTCGCCGTCACCGAGCTGCTCCTCAATAGCTCGTTCGACGACGTCATGGCGTCGGCTGCCCGCCTCCTCGGACGCAATATGGCGCAGTACCTCGACTCGCAGTGCCGTGACGTTCTGCTCGGTGCACCCTCGGTGCTGTACGGGTACGACAAGCTGGCCAACTGGTCGGGCACGCTCCCGCGCACGCAGCTCAGCCCGTACGACCGTGGTTACTTCGCTGACAGCGAGGCGACCATGTCGGCGAACGGCGGGTTTTACTTCACGGCGGCGCTCGTCAAGGATGCCGTGGAAACCCTGGCCACGAAGAATGTTCCGCGCCTCGGGGAAACGTACGTGGCATTCGTACATCCTCACCAGTCGCGCCGTCTCCGTGATGATCCCGAGTTCATAGAAGTAACAAAATATGCGGCTCCCGGGAACTTCATGCTCGGCGAAATCGGGCGTCTTAACGACGTCGTCTTCATCGAGACCACGCAGGTATTCCAGGGCAACATCAACCCTCCGCCTCCGACCACTCAGCTGGGCACGACCATCCCGGTCGGGAACTCCCAGGCCTGGCAGGGTCAGCCCGCCCGAACCGCCAGTGGCAGCGTCCCCGCCATACCGGCGGTTACCTCCACTCCAGCCAACCCGAACGCCCCGACGAATAGCCTTTTCAGGGCTCTAGTAATCGGGGATAATGCCGCCGGACACGCCATCTCCCTCCCGGTGGAGCTCCGAGACGGCGGCGTGCTCGACTTCGGTTTTTCATTGGCCGCCTGACGGAGCAATCCGTCAGTGACAATCCCGAGAATTGCTGGGACCTCCTGCTAGACCTCGGCGCCACAGCGTGGGGCGAAAGCCCGAGCGCGACGGCTTGAGAAGACGAGGGTAGGGAAAATCAGCAGCCGAGCCCGCCTGGCGAAAGCCGACGGGAAGGTTCACAGAGCATGCACGGGACGCCCCACGTGGGCGAAGATGTGCTCGGGTCTGCATGGAGACATGCAGAGGCTGGCAGAAATGACCAGCCCACTCCGGAGCAATTCGGAGGGGTAACAGATCGCGCGAACACGCCTTGGCATGGTATTCGATTTGGGGCCTCGGCCTCATCACGGACTACGCCGTAGTCCAGTGCGTCACCAACTGACGGAACACCTCACGGGGCGAAGGCAGTGTCTTCGTCTTCGCCCCAGGCACCCAGAGCTAGGAGAAGAACGTGGTCGCACAGGCCCGCACTCGGACCAGCCCGAAGGACATGACCGGCCGACGCAAGGCGCAGCTCATGGAGCAGCACAAGGAGGAGCTTCTTGCGAAGCAGCAGGAGGTTTCGCTGCGGAATGCGATTGCCGCCGCGAATCTTGATGTTCCGGTGGATCTGACTGCTGGTGGGGAGGCAGTGCCGCCGGCTGCGGAGGGGGATGACGATGTGGCGGCTCCGGTGCAGATCGCGCCTGATTTCGCGACGGTTCGTCTCGTGTGCGATTTGGAGCATGTGACGATCGGGCAGGGCAACGTCTACGAGGAGTTGAAGGAGGGGCAGGCCTACCGGCTGCCGCTGGCGCATGCGCTGCACCTGCACAACCTCGGTTACGTCGGGCAGTGGCTCTAAGGGGGCAGTGTCGTGGCGGACGTTGAGGCGGGTCCGGTCTCCCTGGCGGAGGCCGGCGTCGCTCCGGAGCGGGGCGGGTGGTATCAGCTGCTTCAGGACTACGGGTCCGGGGTGGGGATGCTGACGGCCTCGGTTGCGGTCGACGGCGGCGAGGTCGTGCGTCAGTTCCGGCTGCTCGATGTCTTCGAGGGTGGGACGCCGGGGATCGGGGCGTTGGACGAGGAGTCGCCGGTGCTCTTGTGGCTGGAGAGGACCGGGGACGGGGTGGTCGGGGCGCACCATGTGCAGTTCCGTATGCAGCAGTTCCTGGAGTTCTTCGGTGTCGGTGAGGAGCCGCCGGAGTGGGAGCAGTATCTCGCGCAGAGCACTGGGGGGTAGGCAGTGTCAGGGTTCATAGCGCTGAGTGGTGCGCTGAGTGATCTGGCCTACCTGGCCGGCCAGTCGAGCCTGTTGGACGCGGAGTGGGCGGCGAAGTCGCAGGGTGGGGATGCGCAGCCGAAGACGTCGTACCTGATGCTGCTGGGTAGCACGGTGGTGGACGGGCAGACGGCGATGGCGACGCTGGCGAGCCTGGAGGTGTCGGGGACGGGGTATGCCCGGCAGCCGATTCCGTGGGCTGCGCCGGACTCAGGGTCCAGGTCGATCTCTAACAGCGTGTTGATCCAGTTCGGGCCTTTTGCTGACCCGTCGGGGCTGAACACGTCGGTGCAGGCGGCGGCGATGGTGACGCGGATGACGGGCTCCAACGGGTTGTGCCTGATGACCTGGAATCTGGCGTCGCCGTTGACGACGGTGCAGAACCAGGCGCTTCAGATCGCGGTTGGGTCGCTGTCGATGAGCCTTTCCACGAGCTGACGATGACGACGACTGCGGCGCTCATCAAGCGGATCAGGTCCGAGGTCGGGGACTTCGGCAGCCCTTTCGTGGACACCTTCCTGGGCGGCGACGAGCTGTCCAGCTATGACCTGTCCGAGATCGGCGTGGCGAACGCCACGGTGACGGTGACGGCCGGCACGCCGCCGGTGGGGGTTCTGCTGGTGCCCGGGACGGACTACGTCCTGGACGTGGGGGAGGGCCGGATTGTCCTGATCAATCCGGCCTACGCGCCTCTGCATCACGGGCAGAGCCTGCGGGTGGAGGGGCGGAGCCAGGGGCTGTTCTCCGACGCCGACTTGACCATGTACATCACGGACGCGTTGAACCAGCACACGTACGGTCGGACGATCACCACGCGGTATCGAGACGAGCACGGGTTCATTCGCTACGACAACCAGCCGATCACGCTGGCGTCTCTGCCTGCGGTGGAGGAGCCGCTGGTGGCCTACCTGGCGGCCATCAACGTGCTGTGGACGATGGCGACGGACGCTTCGACCGATCCCGACATTGCGACGGCGGAGGGGACCAACGTCCACCGAGCACAGGTGTACCAGCAGCTCATGCAGCACATCGGCACAGCCACGACGGGCCTGACTGGACGGTACAACCAGCTGTGTGAGCAGTTGAACGTCGGGCTGAACCGCATCGAGATGTTCACGCTGCGCCGGGTGTCGAAGACCACGGGGCGTCTTGTTCCGCTGTTCAAGGAGCGCGAGTACGACGATACGGCGCTGCCGCAGCGGCTGCTGCCGCCAGTCGATGGCGAGGAGTACGCGGACGAGTCGGGGATTCCGTCGCCGTGGCTGCCGGGTGTTTGGGGGTAGGGGCTGTGCGCGGAAGGATTGGCTGGAAGCGGGGCCGGTGGAACGTCAACACGCAGACGACGATGATTCATCGCGGTCTGCGGGCGTGGCAGCGTAATGCTGGTGACTCGTTCACCTACTGGCGTTTCGACTATAACGCCAGCGAGATGCATCCGGTGTACGACGAGGGCTCCGGAACGGGCAAGGCCTTTTACGGGGCTTGGCAGATTCCCGCACTGCACGTGGACCACAATGAGGCGGCGAATCTGGAGCCGCGCGATGCGGGTCTGTACATCATGGATACGCTCACGGTGACCTGCGAGTTCGACCAGCTCGCCAAGGCGGGCCTCACCGAGGTCGACCTCAAGCACGGGGTTTTCCAGCGTGACCGGATCACGTACGACAACATCGTGTTCGGTGTCCGACACGTGGATATCCATGGGCAGATCAGGCGGCGCGACATTATTGTGACGATTTCAGCGGTGCAGATCATGAATGACGAGCTTGTCAATGATCCGATCTTCCGCGATTACCTGGTGGATCCGAGCTTCGATAACGAGTACACCCAGGCGACTTTCGCGGACGCTTTGGAAGGTGCTCCGGAGGAATTGACGCATGGACAGATCTACCACGACCAGAGCTGAGTCCTCGATGATCTCCGAGCCGCCGGCCACGCCGGAGGTCGGCGCGGCCACCTTCTACAGCTCGGTCCGGGAGAACCTGCACTGGCTGAAGGAGGCGGTGGCGCACCACAGCGCTGGCGCCGGGCCGCAGGGTCCGGCCGGGCCGAAGGGTCCGGCGGGCACCTTCCTGGCGGCCTGGCGAGGCGCGTGGATGGCCGGGGCGACGTATGCGCGCGGGGACATTGTCAACTGGGCGGATGAGGCGGGCCCGGCGGTGTGGGTGGCCGTCGGCAAGCCGAGCGTGGGCAGTGTCCCCCAGGAGCCGGCGTGGTCGGTGGTCCTGCGGGTGCCGGCGCAAGCCTGACGTCTGCGCGCAGGGGGAGCTGACTCATGACGACGCCGTCGCCGCCATTTCCGCCGGGGGTCGCGAGCACTGTCCTCACGGGCCGCTATGTGGACCCGCAGGGGAACCCTCTCCAGGGCAGTGTCACGTTCACCCCGCCCGACGCCCTGACGCTCTCCGGTGCGCACGCCATGGCGCAGCAGCCGGCCACGGTGGTGTTGGATGCGAACGGGCAGTTCGCGGTGGGGCTGATCGCCAATGACAACAGTGGTATGTCGCCGGTCGGTTGGACGTACCGTGTCACGGAGCGGATCACGTCGCCGACGGCTGTGCCGACTCCGGGGCGGCGTTCGCCGTTGCGGGAGTACCACATTCTCCTGCCGCAGGATCCGCCGACGGTGGACCTCTCGGAGCTGGTGCCCGCGACGCCGTATGCCGGGCGGTATCTGCCGGTGGTCGGCCCGTCAGGGCCGGCCGGGCCTGCGGGTGCTATCGGGCCGGTTGGACCGGCTGGGCCTCAGGGCGTGCCGGGGGTTCCGGGACCAACTGGTGGTGTGGGTCCGACAGGGCCTGCGGGGCTTCCGGGCCCGCAAGGCGCGGTCGGCCCGGTGGGGCCGCGCAACGACGGCCCACCGCACAGGCTAATGATCTATTACGGTGTCCCGCAGGCCGTCAACGGCACCTACTCTAACGACTACGCCAGCCAGCTCTTTTCTCGGTGGGACTACGTGGTGTTCGGCGCCGGCCTGGAGGAGCCGACAAACACCTATTACGCCTCGACCATGGCGATCATGGCGCAGATGCGCGTGCTGAATCCGGGCATCAAGATCTTCGGCTATATCGATCTGGGCGTGAGCACGGACAATTTCACGGTCGCCCAGATTCAAGCGTTCACGGATCAGTGGTTCACGGCGGGGGCGGATCAGATTTTCCTCGACTGCTCCGGCTACGACTTCCAGGTTCCCCGTGCCCGGCTGAACGCGGTACTGGACTACATCCACAGCAAGGGGATGGGGGCGATCGTCAACGCCTTCAACCCGGATGACGTGATGTCGCCGAACATCGATCCGACGTACAACCCCGAGGGGTTGCCGACGCACATGGGGACGGCAGATTTCTATCTGCTGGAGTCCTGGGTGGTCAACACGACCCCGGCGGTCGGCTACGTGGACGGGTATGCGGGGATGTTCTCCATCAAGTCGCGTGCCGACAGCGCGGTGGCCTACCGGAAATCCCTCGGGGTGAAGATTTTCACCGCGAACCAGGTGGACTTCTCCACGGCCACGCAGACGCAGATGAATATGTACTTCAAGATGGTCGAAAGTTTGGCGCTGATCTACGCGCTGGACGGGTACGACGGGATCAGTCCGACGAACTACTCCTCGATCGCCCCGAACGCGAACGTGGTGGCGACGAATCTCATCTACACGTGGGCGTTCCCGCAGCTGTACCTGTCGGAGCCGTACACGATCAACAGCGCGTGGACCATCATTCAGCGGCCGGACTACGGGCTGACCGTTCACCTCGACACCTCGACACACACGTACAGCTTCGTCAGCCCGGAGACCATGCAGCGGGCGATGTTCTCCTGATCCTCCGAACGAACGGACAGGTCATGACGACCCCCCACGCGCTTCCGGCCGGAATCGCCAGCGTGAACCTCACCGGGCGGTACGTGGACCCGGAGGGGAACCCTCTCCAGGGAACGCTCGTCTTCACCCCGCCGGCCACGCTGACGCTTCCGAACTCGACGACGATCTCCGCGCTCCCGGCCACGGTGACCCTCGACGCCAACGGCGAGTTCAACATCTTCCTGATCGCGACCGACAACAGCGCTATGTCGCCCGCCGGCTGGACGTACCAAGTCCAGGAGTCGCTGTCGGCGGTGGTGCCGGCCTCCGCAGCGATCACCACCTACACCGGGCCTCCCCCGCCCGCGCAGACGCGCACCTACAACATCCTCCTGCCGTCCAACCCCGGTGCCGTCGACATCTCCCAGATAGCCCCGCGCTCCCCCTACAGCGGGCAGTACCTGCCCGTGCCCGGACCGCCGGGCCCCCCAGGGCCGCCCACCACAGTCAACGGGCACTCCGGGCAGAGCATCACCCTGACCTACACGGACGTCACCGCCGACCCCGCCGGCGCGGCCACCAACGCCCAGGCCGCCGCCCAGGCCTACACGGACTCCCGCATCACGAGCGAGGTCGCGCGGGCCAATGCCGCCTACCTCCTCAGCACGGACCCAGCCGTCACCAACAGCCGGCCGCCCACTGGCCCCTCGTCCGGCGACCTCGAAGGCAGTTATCCAGCACCGTCCGTCAGCAAAATCCAGGGCGTGGCGGTCAGCGGGACAGCTGCGGCCGGTGACGTGCTGACGGCCGGCGGCCCGGCCTCGGCCGCCTGGTCCCAGCTTCCGTCGGGCACGACGACCAACCCCGGCCTGCTCCAGCTGGACGGCACCGCAACGGACATCGCGCCGCTCGGTGTCCAGGCCGCCGGGACCGTGGGACGGGCCGCCGATGCGGGCCACGTTCACGCGATGCCGCGCCTGGACCAGGTCCTGCCGCCCACCGCACCCGTCAGTCTGAACAGCCAGCGAATCACAACCGTGTCGGCGGGTATCGCCAGCACTGATGCGGCGGTCGTCGGGCAACTCCCCACCCCAGCAACCAGCAGCACGCAGGGCCTCGTTCAGCTCGCGGGCGATCTGGGTGGTGGCACGGCAGCAGATCCGCAGGTCACTTCTACGCACCTCGCCTCGGCGCTGCCGATCGATCAGGGCGGGACGGGGCAGGCTTCGGTGCCGGCGGCGTACAACGCGCTCGCACCCGAAACGCTCTGCGTGGCGTCCGGGGCACCGGCCACGGACGCTGCGGCAATCAACACGGCGATCTCCGCTGTGTCGGCAGCCGGCGGCGGCCGGGTGAGGCTCGGCAACGGCGCATGGGTTTTGTCGACCAGCATCACCCCACAGTCCAACGTGGTCCTGTGCGGGCAGCCAGGCACCACGGTGTCGATCAACTTTTCCGGGGATATTGTCTTCGGGAAGACAGTCGCCTTCACCAACTTCGTGATCGAAGATTTGACCTTCCTCGGTCCGGTCAGCAGCTCCCCGACCGTCCCCACTCGCGCGCGGACCACGTCCGGCGCCGGGGCGCAGACCGCCGTCTACCTGTCCGGCGACCTCGACCTGACCGGCTCCGGCCAGGCGCAGTTGATGAACTTCACCATGCGTCGCTGCACCGTGCAGAACTGCTCCGCCCTTCCACTGCGGATCGGTGGCGTGCGCGGCAAGGTCGTTGTTGAGGACTGTTCGTTCATCAACAACCAAGACGTGGGGTTCATTTACTGCCAGGACGTCCAGTTCCTCGGCAACTACGTGTACGGGTCGGCGGACAACGGCGTCAGCATCTCGCGTGGCAACAGCAAGGTGACGTGCGTCGGGAACACCATCGACACGGTCTGCTACAACGGCATCTGGTTGAGCGGCTTTGACGACGGCAGCCACAGTCTCACCGACATCGGCCCGACCTACTTCTCGTGCACTGGCAACACGGTGATCAACGTGGGGTTCAACGGCATCATGTTGGATCAAGCCCCGTCTCACGGCAGCGTGGTCGGAAACACCGTCGACCAGGGCTACTACCGGGGCGCCTCCGACCAGCCCTCAGACGCCAACGGGGCCGGGATCTACATCGGCGGCTACCCCACCAGCGCCCGCAACGCCCCGACCGCATACGCCACCGACCTCGTCATCTCCAGCAACACCTTGTACCAGTGCGCCCGTGCCGGCGTGTACCTCACCGGTGCTCAGGGCGTGACGATCATCGGAAACCAGATCTTCGCGTGCGGCACCGAGTACCTCGCTGACGGAATCACTGCGATCAGCAGCACGGACGCCACGAACAACGTCGGGATCCTGCTCGACAACACGTCCACGAACACCAACATCGTGGTCACCAACAACAACGTGTTCGACATGCGCGCCACTCCGTACTGCAACTACGCTCTGGTGCCGCAGTCCCCGCCGTCGACCTACACCTACTGGTTCAACCAGATGGGTGCCGGGCTCCGCAATAGCTACAACTTGCTGGAACACGACCCGAACACGCGGGAGATCTCCTCGACGGTCAGGTTCGACGCGAATGCCAAGTTTGCCGGGGGCGCGACCGCCGGAACGAGCGGCGGCACTGGCACGATCTCCGGGTTCGACATCAACGGCGCAGCGGGCAGTTCCCGCCGCCACCAGATCCTGACCGGCAGCGTCGCCCGGTGGGCAGCCGGCGGCACCGGTGACGCCGAGACCGGCTCCAACGCGGGCACGAACTGGGTACTGAACTCGTACTCGGACACCGGTGTCTTCCTGTTCTCGCCGATCACCGTCACCCGGGCCACCGGCGCCGTCACCCTGTCCACCCCGCTGCCCATCGGGTCCGGTGGCACGGGGTCGGCGACGCAGAACTGGGTGGATCTGACGAGTACCCAGACAGTCGGCGGGGCGAAGACTTTCAGCAGCTCGCCACGGCTCCCCGGGGTCCTGGACTCCAACGGCAACACCGTGTTGGGGATCACGGAAACCAGCAGTGCCGTGAACTACATGAGCGTGCAGAACAACAGCACGGGCAACAGGCCAGCCCTGGTCGCGGGTGGCTCGGACACCAATGTCGGGCTGACGATCAAGACGCAGGGCACTGGGGCGCTCGTCTACCACCCCGGTAGCGACAGCACCACGGCGGTCCAGCTCAACAATGCCGCCCAGACCAGCACCGCCCTCAGTGTCGACACGAGCAACGTGCGCGTGGGCATCGGAAAGAACGGCCCCGGGAGCACGCTCGACGTCGCCGGGACGGTCACCGCGACCGGGCTGGCCCTGACCACCTCGCCAACCTCGGGCTATGTGGCGACCTCCGACAGTGCGGGCAACGTGACGTGGCAGGCCGCCGGGGTCAACGGCATCACACCGGTGCACACGGGGTTCACGGCGTTCGGCACCGGCGGAATGATCAACACTCTGAACGTGTCCTCCGGGACCTCCGTCACCATGGTCGCCGGCACCATCTACTGGGCGGCCGTCCTCATCCCCTTCACGGTCACATTGACCGGCGTCATGGTCAGCGTCGGCACAACCGGCGGAACCGACTCCTGGATCGGCGTTCTCTACAACTCGACCGGCAGCGTGGTCGCCAACTCGACCCTCTCCGGGACGACAGCGGGCTCGGCGAACACCAAGCTCAAACTGCCTTTCACGTCGACTGCGACCGTCCTCGGCCCCGCCGTCTACCACATCGCACTCCAATCCAACGGCACCACCGCCAAGTTCCTGGCGTTCGGCAGCGGCTCCGAGGGCTTCGTCACCGGCTCCACGACGGGCGTCTTCGGGACACTGCCGACCATCACCCCCGGCACCACCTACACAGCTGGTACCGGGCCCTTCGCCAACACCTACTGACGCCGAGACCACAACCCCCAGATGCGGTTGCAGTATTAACCGGCGGTATTTCCAAACGGGGACGCTGGCAGTGCGACCGACATCAGCCGAACCGGAGCCCCCTGTGCCGCTGCTCATGAACGAAGACGGAGCCCTGAAGCAGAAGCTTGAGGGCCTGTCCGTCCATGACGCGACAACGGGACCACAAGGGCGCACCGTGACCGTCCGATTCAAGAATCCCGAATACGAATTGGCGGACGCCGGATTCCCACTCATCCTCATCTCGCACGCGGGAATTAGCCGGGCGCAGGAACGCGAGTCACGCGGGTACGTGCGGCTCGGCTACGCGCCCGAGGGCTATGCGCCGTGGGCCGACATCAACGATCCGTCCCAGTCGCCGTACTCCGCGCAGACGCCGATCCCGCTGAATCTCGACTACCAGATCGAGGTGTACGCGCGGAAGCAGGCCCACATGACTGAACTGCTGGGCCAGTTGCTCCAGTTCGACTGTCTGCCTCCCCGGTTCGGCTACCTGTCGGTCCCTCAGGACGGCACCACCAGGCGGTTGGACATCCTGGGGGGTCCCGAGAGCACCGAGTCCAAGGACGAGCTCGGCAAGAGGCTCTTCGTTGCTGCGTGGTCGGTCAGGGTGTCCGCCGAGATTTTCCTGTCCGAGGTCGACCAGCTGCCGCCTGTCCAGCGCGTCCTGCTGGGCCTGGTGGACGCGGGCGCCTACCGGGACGGGCAGGTCGTACCCCTGGATCCCGTCATCGTCTCGGCCCCGGCGATGCTCACTCCGGCCGCGAACGCTCTGCCGCCGGGCATCGTCGGCGTGCCCTACCTGTACTCGCTCGCCGCCACCGGCGGCATCGCGCCCTACAACTGGACGCTCCGCTCCGGCGCGCTGCCGGCTGGCCTGGCGGTGAGCGAGACCGGTGTCGTCTTCGGGACGCCGTCGGTCACGACGCCCACCCCGCCCCCGTCATTCTCTCTCGGCCTCTCGGATTCCGACACGCCACCACAGGTCACCCAGCAGACCCTCGCACTCGCGATATCCGGGAGCTGAAATGAGCACACCTACTCCGGCCTACCCGTACAAGCGGCCGGGTGTCTACATATCGGAAACCCTGCTGCCGCTTCCGCAGCCCACGACGGCTCCAGGAACCGCGATTGCGGCATTCGTCGGTACGCACAATGCGGGCCCCAGCGCCCCCATCAAGGTCACGTCCTGGGCTCAGTTCATGAGCCTCTACGCGGGGTTCGGTACCGGGCTCGATTATTTACCTTACCAGGTCTATCAGTACTTCAGCAACGGGGGCACCCAGGCGTGGGTGCAGCGGGCCACGGCGGCGGACGCGGTCGCGGCGAGCACGACGATCCTCAACGTGCCGATCCCGGCGCGAACCACGCAGACCCCTACTCCTGCCGGCTCGGCGCCGACCGGCACGGGCACGGCTCCGAGCAGCGCGGTGACCGGCGTGGTCCTGGCCACGGTCACGGCCCCCGTGATCAACCCGGAGCAGGCCGCGATCGGCATTCAGTGGCCCGCACTGACGCCGGCGAACTCCGTGGACGCCTACCAGGTCACCTGCACGGCCAACACTCCCGGCGCCGTCGCCCAGTCGGTGTGGGTGGCGCAGGGCAGCGGCAACCTCACCGCGACGTTCACCGGCCTCGTTCCCGGCACCACCTACACCTTCCAGGTTGTTCCCTACAAGGGGACGTCGGCCGGCCCGAGCATCGCCACACCGCCGACCTTCTCAACTCTCGCCCCCTACACTGCGGTCCCGGCTCTTCAGATCACCTCCAAGGGCGTGGGGGCGTACGGCAACAGCATCTACGTGGACCTGGTGCAGAGCTGGAACCCGGGGCGGTTCCACCTGTTCGTCAAGAGCGGATCGACCGCACAGGGTTCCCTGGTCGAGAGCTGGCAGGACGTATCACTGGTCCCCACCGACCCGCGCTACGTCGTGTCGATGGTCAACTCCTCACTGTCCGGGTCCAGTTACATCACGGTCGCCAACCTGCTGCCCCCCACAGGCACCTCACAGGGGACGGGGCAGACGCCCGACGCCAGCTGGACTCCGGTCCTGGCCACGGGCGTCCAGCTCGCGGGCGGATCCGACGGGGTCCAGGCCATCAACCTCGCCACCACCCTGGCCAACGGCTTCGCCGCGATCGAAGACGTCCTGTTGATCAACCTGTGCGGCAACAGCGCCAGCACCGGCGGCATCCCCGACCAGTCGGTGATCAGCGCCGCCATGGCCTGGGTGACGCAACGCGGCTCCGCGTTCCTCGTCCTGGACGCGCCCTCTGTCCCGGCCCCGGCGGACTCCGGCACCGCCACCTCCAGCTACCTGCTGCTGCTCCCCGCTGCGACGCCGCCCGGCAATTATCAGCCGGCGACCTCGTACGCGGCGATGTACGGACCGTGGGTGCAGGTGTCGGATCCGGCCGGTACCTCGGTCTCCTCGACGCGGATGCTCGCGCCGGGGGGCAGTGTCATGGGGCAGTTCGCGCAGGCAGACTCGAACGTCGGCCCCAACCAGGCGCCGGCCGGGACGGACTACGCCATCGTCGGCGCGGTCGGTGTCGAGCAGCTCTTCACGAACGATCAGCTCGACACCCTGAATGTCGCGGGGTTCAACGTGATCCGGCCGGTCCCGCAGGCCGGGTACTGCATCATGGGCGTCCGCACGATCAAGGCTGGGATGCCCGACCGGTACATTCCGATCCGGCGCATGCTCACCTACCTGGAAAACATTCTGGTCAGCACCACGCGCTTCGCGGCGTTCAAGCCCAACGGCCCTCAGCTGTGGCAGAAGATCTCGGGCATCGTCACCCAGCAGCTCACCACCATCATGATGAGCGGGCAGCTTGCCGGGACCATTCCGTCGCAGGCGTTCTTCGTGGTCTGCGATGACACCAACAATACGCCTTCGACGGTGGCGAATGGCGAAGTCCATTTGACTGTCGGCGTGGCACTCCAGTCTCCCGCCGAGTACATCGTCATTCAGATCTCGCAGTACCAGGGCGGCGTATCCACCGCCGTCAGTAACCTCCCGACCGGCTAAAGGTGTGAGCCATGGTTAACTCGACCACCAGCCAGCAGCCGTCGTTCTCTCATGTACAAACGGATCCGCTCAGGAATTTCAAGTTCCAGGCATTCATTCACTACTCGGACCTGGACGACCGCACGCCCCAGATGGGGTTCATGAGCATATCCGGCCTGAGCATCACCACCGACGTGGTGGTGTACAGGCAGGGCGGCATGAATACGACCACCCAGAAGATGCCGGGGCAGTCTGACTTTGCCCCGATCACGCTGTCACGTGGCCTGATCTGCGGAGACAGTGACATCTTCGGCTGGGTCCAGCAGATTTTCATGGTCCAGCAGGGTTCGGGTGGATCCACTGGCCGGGACGAATTCCGGGCCAATATCGACATTTACCTACTGGACCATCCGGTCACCTCTCAAACCGTCACCTACAAGGCCGGATGGCGCATCTACAACGCCTGGCCGACGTCCCTCGCCTTTGGCGACCTGGACGCCGGAGCCAACGGGGTCGAACTCCAGCAAATCACGTTGGCACACGAAGGATGGGATTTCCGGATTGCATCCACCTACGGCCCCGACGGCACCATCCAGCCCTTCCAGTAAATCGACACGAACAGGGACAAGACATGGCCCCCCAGCTCCCCGACTTCGACACATTCGGCGCCCCCGCGATCAGCGGCCACCACAACCCCGAACAGGCGGTGGCTGCGAGCAAGGCCGTACTCGCCGCCGACCGGCTTAGCGACGAGCCGGTCATCGGCCCGCCCCCGGACACCTACGTGGAGCTGGAGCAGGGGATCCAGCGCGATGGTGAGTGGCTGCGCACCGCCGAGGTCCGCGAGCTCAACGGAGAGGACGAGGAGGCCCTGGCCCGCCTCGGGAACAACTGGCCCCGCAAACTCGACACCATCGTGATGCGCGGAGTGCGCACCGTCGGCGAGCAGTTCATGAGCCGGCAGGTCTGCGACGAGCTGCTCATGGGCGACCGTGAGGCGCTGATCCTCGCGATCCGCCGGGCCTCCTTCGGTGACACGGTGGAGTTCCAGGGCCTGCCGTGTCCGCACTGCGGCGAGACCACCGACCTGTCGCTGTCCCTGGATGACGTACCGGTCGTCCACCTCGAAGACCCGACACGCACCGAGTACGCGGTCAGCCTGCGCAAGGGCGCCACGGCCCATGTGCGCCTGCCGGCCGGCAAGGATCAGAACGCGGTGCTCGCCCTCAAGGACGCCAACGCCGCGCAGCAGAACAGCGAGATACTCCGGCGCTGCATCCTGCGGGTCGAGTACCCGGACGGGGACGTCCAGCGGGGGTCGACCGCCCTGGTGCGGTCGATGTCGATGGCTGACCGGCAGACGATCCTGGAGTTCATGAGCGCGACCCAGCCAGGGCCGCGCTTCGACCAGGCCTCCTTCGTACATGAGCCGTGCGGGCAGGAGGTCCCGCTGGCGCTGAGGCTGCCGCTCCTGTTTCGTGGACTCTGATTACGCCTCCGCCTACCGCGACTTCGAGATTCTTGCCCAGCGCTACGCGTGGCCGCCCTGGGAGAGCCGGAAGTTGTCGATACGGGAGCGGCGGCACTGGGTGAGAAAAGCGCTCTGGTATTGGCAGCGCTGAGTTTTTTCGGCCTTTCTACACTTCTTTTAGGGCTATCAGAATGGGGTGGTGACCATGGCGTTCCTGGCTCCTCTGGCTGAGGCTGGGGCTGCGGATGCGGCCGGCGGTGCGGCAGCTGAGAGCGCGTCGGCGGAGGCAGCCGCTGACGGCAGCGGATTTCTCGGTCGCATCATGAACAGCATGCAGTTCGGTGGCTCGGGCAAGTCGGGCTCCAGCACATCCGCGCAGTCCAACGCCGCGCCGGTCTCGGAGGCGCAGCGGACATGAGCACTCCGCCGTCCAAGCCGCGCTTCACGCCGAGCGCGGCGCCGACCGGCCGGATGGCGCACTTCATGCAGGGTGCCACCTCCCACCTGGCTGCTGGGCAGGCCTCGCACACCGCTGAGAGCGCTCGGGCACACCACGCGGCTACGCAGGCCGAGCGTGAACGGGTGCAGGGCCACCACGCGTACCTTCAGGAGCAGGGCCGCGAGCACGTGGCGGCGCAGCGGGAGGCCGGCCGTAAGAAGGTCGCTGAGGCCGAGAAGAGTGCGGCCTCGCGCCCCGAGATGAGGGCTGCTGCGGCGGCCAAGGAGAAGGCGGAAGCGGCCCACACGACCAACAGGGCTGAGCACCGGATCAACAGGGCCGAGCACCAGAAGGCGCTCCATCATCAGCGGGTGGCCAAGGCTGTCCATCAGGACGAGAAGGCCAAGAACCCGAATTCGCGGGCGGCGCGAGCGGCCGGGCGCGCGAAGAAGGCAGCCGACCGCCGTGTCCTGAAGACCTCCGCCGAGATGGCCAAGTCCGGCTCGCAGACCGAGCGGTCCGGCGTCGCCCTGGACGCCGCGAAGAGGACGCACGCCCAGGAGGCGGCGAAGGGGAAGGCTCAGGTCGAGGCGGCCAAGAAGAAGGCGCAGGTTGCGGACGAAGCGGCCAAGGCTCGCGCCTCGAAGACCACGGCGACCTCCGCCAAGCGTGTCAAGTCCGCGACCAAGAAGGCGCAGTCCGCGAAGAAGGCCGTAAGCCAGGCGAACAGTGCGGAGCGGAAGGCGACGCGCGCTCACCAGGACCGTTTGAAGGCCAAGAGGTCGACCCGGCGGGAGCTGGAACGCTCGGCCCGGCTCCTGCAACGGCATGCCGACAAGGTGCACCGGGAGTCCGAGAAGCAGCACCGGGAGGCGGTGCGGCATGAGGAGCACACCCGTAAGCGGATCGCCGCGATCGGAACGCACATGCTGCATCTGGTCGGCAAGGCCCACCACGCGGCGCTCGCGAACGCCGCCTCTCGCCCGGTCGTCCGCTCTGAGGCACGGAGGACGTAGTGACCACACCGCCGCCCGGCGGCTCTTCGAGCGCGGGGACGCCCAGCCTCGCGGCCGGGACGGTCCTTGGAACCAACGCCTTCCAGAGCGCGGTTGATCAGTTCAAGACGGCGGTGGACGCCTTCAAGCAGGCCGCCGACGCCATCAAGCAGGGCGCCACGCGTTCAGGGTCGGCGCCCGGGTACGGGGGTGCCACTGCTGGCAGTGGTGGGGCCGGTGGCCAGGCCACGATGGGCTCCTCGGCGAGTGCGCAGGCCCAGCTCCGGGCGCCGGCCGCGCTGCGCACCGCCACGTCGAACCTGACCACGCAGAGCCGGGGCAGCTCGAACCTGCACCAGTTCGCCTACGGGGCGTTCGGCGGGAACCTGATCAACCGGCCGACGGCGCCTGGTCCCGGTGCCGGCCCGCTGTCGCGGGGGCGCCTGGCGCAGGTCGGGGGCCAGCTCGTGCGAGCCGGAGCCCAGGTGGTCGGTTCGATGGCCACGAGCTACATGGGCAGCCAGGCCGACTACAGCACGAGCCTGGACGCCTACACGCGGCAGGCGGCGCTGTGGAACCCGACGAACGGTCTGTCGGGTGGTCGGCTGGCCGCCGCGTACGGCGGGACGGTGCAGCAGTACGGCGGCCAGTATTGGGCCAGTGGGCCGTCCGACCTGTTCGGTGCGGCGCTGACCATCAACCAGCAGGCGTACCAGCGCAATTACGGGACGATGATGACCGCCGCCTCCAGCATGGCGATGGTCAACCCGGGCATGACCATGCAGGACATGGCGCGGCTCCAGGGGACGTTCGGCACCGCGCAGGCCTTCTACACGTCGCAGATGTACGGCTTGGCCACCCCGAGGTTCGCCGGTGGTGGGCAGCGGACCCCGATGGACACCATGAACTCCTTGGCGAACAAGGTGAATGCGAACATCGGCGGCTTCCAGAACCTGTCCCAGACGGGGTTCAAGGCGGAGATGGCGCAGGGCGGCACCCTGGCCACGTCGCTGGCCACGTTCGGTGCGCAGATCGGGCTGTCGGGTCAGCAGCAGCAGGCGATCGGGAACTATTGGGCTGCGGAGAACAAACTCACCTCGCCCTCCGGTTCGGGGCTGGCGAAGATGACGATGTCGCAGGCGCAGAACCTGTTGAACACGGCCTCGACCTCGCCGGACAGCTCGGCGGGGCAGGCTGCGCTGAAGACGCTGACGCAGTACGGCTTCGGGGACACCCTGTCGGCGGCCAAGAACTTGATGCAGGGCAAGCAGGCCAACGGTTATCTGTCGGATTCGGCGGACTACCTGGACGCGGCGAAGTCCTCGGCGAACACGCTGACGGACATCTACGGGCTCCTGTCGAAGGTGCTCGGCCCGTTCGCCGGCATCGCGGGCGCCTACCAGCAGGGCGGTGCGGCCGGTGTGGCCGGCTACGCGCTGGGGGGCGCGGACAAGGTCGACACCAGTAAGAACCCGAGCATCCTCGGGCAGGTGATGAACGGGATCAGCGCGGTCGGCCAGGCGCCGGCCAAGCTGTACGAGCCGCTGATCAACCAGATCTTCGGGCCGCCCAAGCAGAGCGCGAAGGGCAAGGGTGCGCAGGGGTCCAGTACGTCCGGGCCGGGTCAGAGCTCGGGGCCCGCGTCGTCGGTGGGGTCGGGTCCGGTGAGTGGGAGCGCCTCGGCGGCTCTCTCGTTCGCGGAGCAGCAGCTCGGCAAGCCGTATGTGTACGGCTCCAATGGTCCGGACTCGTGGGACTGCTCCAGTTTCGTCCAGGCGGCGTGGAAGGCTGGCGGGGTCAGTCTGCCGCGTACGAGTGAGGAGCAGTCCACGGTCGGGGCGCTGCTGGGCTCGGTCGCTGACGCCCAGCCCGGTGACTTGATCTTCTACGGCAGTCCGGGGAACGCCGGTCATGTCGGTATGGTGACGGGCCCGGACACGGTGGTGGAGGCTCCACACACGGGCACCGTGGTCAAGTACGAGAAGATCAGCCAGGATCCGAGTTGGAAGTTCGCGCGCCGTGTGGCGGCGGGCGGACAGCCCGTCACGTCGAACCTCCTCGGTGGCGGGGTGCCCGGGAATGCGCAGACGACGCAGGGTGGCGACAGCGTCGGTGCCGGGTTCACGGCCCTGGACGGTCACGCCGAGATTGATGCCCTGGCGGCGGCGCTGGCCGGTGGCGGGGCCTGGTCGGGCAGCGCCGGGGACTCCCCGCCCGCACAGAACGCCACGGCCGCGAACTCCCCGGGGGACCCGGCCGGCGCCTCCTCGGGCGATTACGACTGGGGCGCCATCACGGGCAAGAACCAGACGATTCCGGCGCCTCCCGCGAGTATCAAGGACGCCATCGCCGCCGCGATGGCGCTGACCGGAGTGTCGGGTGCGGACTGGGCCAGAGGCCTGACGACCATCGCCTTTCGGGAGTCCGGGTACAACCCGAATTCGGAGAACGATTGGGATTCCAATGCCGCTGCCGGCGACCCCAGCCGTGGCCTCTTCCAGACGATCAAGAGCACATTTGAGGCGAACCGGGTCTCGTCGCTACCCGACGACATATTCAATCCGGAGGCGGATGCCGCCGCCGCGATCAACTACATCAAAAAGCGCTACAACGGGATCCAGAATGTCCAGCAGGCCAATCCTGATCTGCCGCCGAAGGGATACTCGGCGGGGGCCTGGGATGTGCCGACGACGCAGACCGCACAGCTGCACCCGGGCGAGATGGTGCTCCCTCAGGGAGCGGCGCAGTCCATGCGTCAGGCCCTGATGGGCTCCACCCTGGGCACGAAGCCGACGAGCGGCGCGGTGACGATCAACTTCAGCCCCGGCAGCATCACGGTGCAGATGCCCTCGACGTCTGCGGACGGCGCGAAGGCTGCGGCGAAGAGTTTCGTCGATTTTGTCTCGGCCGACGACAGGATCAAGGCGCTGATGGGCGGCAGGTAGCCCCGACTCTGGAAATTACTCGGAGAAAAGTACATCTCGACACTCTTGCGATAGGAGCTGATCGCGCGAGGGGACGGGATGACCGACTTCAGTATCACATCGTCGCCCGCCACGTCAGGCGACTTCTTGACTTCCAACAGCTTCAACGACGGGCGGATTTTCAACTATCCCCCGATCGCACTGGTGAACGACCCGGGATACGGGGGTCTGACCACTGGCTACATCACGTCAGCCAGCACGACACAGAACGGCCAGAAATCCCCGACCAACCCGCAGGGGTCTTTCACCCTCAATTTCATGTTCAACCCCTCGACGGTGTCCGTGAGCCACACGCTGGACGCCAGCACACAGATGGTCCCGCCCTACCTGCGGGACAGCTCCGACACGGGCGTTCCGTTGACGACCTCGGGTGGCACACTCTCGTTCAGCCTCTTGTTCGACAGGACGTACGAAGTCTGGGACGGGACGACCGGCAACCTCGCACACGACCTCGGCGTCCTGGTGGACATCTACGCGCTGTACGGACTGACCGGCATCGTCACGCCCTTGTCGGCCACCCAGCAGACCAGTGCGGCCGGCCAGTCGAGCTCCGACGCGACATCGTCATCCTCTTCCAGTTCCGACCAGTCGAACCTCCAGAACGCGTTGAGCATCACCCCGAACGCGGTGACCGGCACCATGCAGATGTACCCGGTCTGGACCGTGTTCGCCCTGAACAGCATGTTCCGAGGCGGTGCCAACAGCCCCTCGTGGATGACCCTCCCGGACATCGCGGTCATGCGCTACTTCGGCTACATCGCCTCCATCGGCATCACCTACACGCACTTCAC
This sequence comes from Kitasatospora sp. NPDC052896, assembly GCF_044547075.1. Classification (NCBI taxonomy): domain Bacteria; kingdom Bacillati; phylum Actinomycetota; class Actinomycetes; order Kitasatosporales; family Streptomycetaceae; genus Kitasatospora; species Kitasatospora sp. NPDC052896. The sequence continues at coordinate 326,892 of NZ_JBITZU010000005.1, read as the reverse complement.
CCAGAACCTGATCCCGTTCCGCTGCGCGGTGGACCTCAGCGTCCAGCTCATGGCGTCGGCCGGATACCAGTGAGGGCCCGATGATCTCCCGCACCTCCCGTTACCAGGGCAACCAGTTGGCCACCTTCACCGACCGCGACGGCAACCCGCAGCTGGGCATCGTCCATCAGGCACCCACGCCGCAGCGCCTGGTCGTCCAGGACTACCTGTGGAAGGACTCGGACCGGGTGGACACGGTGGCCTACCGCTACTACCAGGTGGAGGACGCCTGGTGGCTGATCGGTCTTGCGAACCCGGCCGTCCTGGACTGGACGCGGCCGGCGGCGGGAACACCGGTGATGGTGCCCAGTGGCCTGGCGTAGCGTCTACCAGCCGCATGCCCAGGTGCTGCTGCCGACGCTGGAGAGCTCCGCGTGGGTCTCGGAGCTGGTGCTCTGGCAGGCCGAGGGCGCGCACCAGGTAATGGAGCTGACGGTCCGGCATGTGCTGCCCTCGGGTGCGGGCGCCCAGGCCCTGCGCACCCCCCTGGGGCCGGTGTGGGCGGAGAACTCACCCGTGCACGTCGTCTGGGGGTGGTGGGCCGACGACAACGGCGATTTCTACGGCTACGTCGCGTCCTCCAGGGTGCTGGCGGAGGAGAGTGATCCGTCGTACAACTACGCGGTCGTGCTGCCGGTGGTGTACACCCTGGTCGGGGCGAGCATGCCGATGCAGTCCCGGCAGAACAAGCTGTGGTCGGACGTGTCGCCGTCCTGGATCGCGCGGGACATCGCGCAGAGCTACAACATGCAGGCGGCCGTGGAGACCAGCACGGTCCACTACGCGAGCCGCATGCAGACCGCATCGGACTGGGTGTTCCTGACGGACCTGGCCAACCAGATCGGCTACAGGCTGTTCCTCAACGGAACGCAGTTGTGGTTCGTGAGCCGCCCCACCGTGATGCCGACGGCGGACAACTCGATCCCGCAGTTCTGGAGTTACAAGAAGCCGGGCCTTATTAGCTCGATCCGCAGCTTCAGCGCGGTGACGGGCGACACCGACCCCGCCGGAGGGGTGCGGGCCACTTACCAGACCGCCGCGTCGAACGACACCTCGGGCGTCCTGGCCCAGGCGCAATTCCAGGTGCCCCGCACCGATGTGCGCGGCGCCAGCGTCCAGCCGCTGATCCGCCAGCAGTACGACGCTCGGCCGGCGCGCTCCTACACGGACGCCCAGACCTTGCTCGCGGGCGACACGGTGTATCTGTGGGTGGAGTGCCGCGCGGTCCTGAACGGCGACCCGAGGCTACGGCCGGGGACCCTGGTCGACCTGGAGGGCGACGGCCTGGGCAACCAGTACACGGGGCTGTGGATGGTACGCGCAGCCACCCACCGCCTGACGATCAACCACGCCGATCCCCGGCGCACCGACTACACCGCCACCGTCGTGGTCGGGCGGGATGACGCCCAGGCGCTGACGATCCCGGTCCAGACCACCTACGGGCAGACCACTCCCACCGTGCTGGTGAGCGACACGTGGCAGGCGCAGAGCACGGTGAACAGCTGATGGCCTCCACCGACGGCACGTACACCGCCACCGTGGTCGACACCAACGACCCCGCCGGTCAGGGCCGCGTGCGCCTGCTCATACCGCAAATCCACGGTACGGCGATCACCGGCTGGGCCAGGCCGGCGGCGGCCGGCCAGGTACTGCCCGGGGACCGGGTGTACGCCGCCTACGACGGCGGAGACCCCAACTGGCCCCTCTACTGGCCCTCCAGGCCGGTCGTGCCCGCTCTGCCGACCCCGGCGGAGATCGGAGCGGCCGTCGCGCCGGGCCCCTGGGCGCCGTTGACCATGGCGAGCGGCTGGGCCTCCAACGGCACCCCCGATCCGGTCGTCGCCGCGCGCTGGGTCGGCACGGACGTGCAGCTCACCGGTGTCGCGACCTACACCGCCGGCACCGCCCTGACCGCAGGTACCTACTACACTGTGGCCAGCCTCCCGCGCTCGATGATCCCGGGCTTCTCCTTCAACGCGCCCGTGGCGGTGTCCTGGTCCTCCGGCCAGAGCTTCTCGGCCGCACGATGCAAGATCACCAGCGGGTCGGCCGCCGTTCAGATCCTGATCCCGCAGACCCTCGCCATCAGCTGGGTCTCCTTCGAGAGCTGCACCATGAGGACGGTGTGACATGAGCGTCGTTGTGACCATCCCCTTCGCCATCGACCCCACCGGGGCCGTGGCGAGCACTGACGATCTCCAGCGCCAACTCCTGGACCGGATCCAGGCCCTGGTGGGCACACAGCCCGGCGAGCGGGTGATGCGCGCGACCTACGGCGTGGATACCGCGAGCGTGCTCTTCAATCCCGACCAGATGGCCAGCGTGCGCCTCCAGCTCGCGGTGAAGGACGCGGTCGCCGCCTACGAGCCCTCGGCCCGCATCACCAGCGTGAGCGCGAGCACCAACGACTCGCTGGGTCTGGTCAGCCTCCAAGTGCAGGTCGCCCGCAACGACGTGCCGGGCCTGGAGAGCGCGAACAGCCGGGTCGTCAACGTCGCGGTCGGAGGCACTGTCAGCTCGCTCGGTGTCTGATTACCGGCGCCTCTGCTTATTTCCTAGAATTCCTGTAGTTAGCCAGCACACGTTTCAGATCCGGTACCGCTGGCGGTACCGGAGGAGTGTGCCCGTTGGCTGACGATAACGCCGTCACGCAGATCGACTACACGTCGCGCGACTACGTCGGCTACCGCACGTCACTGCTGAACTACGCGACGCAGGTTCTGCCGACCTGGACCTCCCGGTCCCCGGCGGACTTCGGTGTGCTGATGGTCGAGATCTTCAGCTACCTCGGCGACATCGTGAGCTTCTACCAGGACCGGATCCAGGACGAGAGTTTTCTGGCCACCGCCACCCTGCCATCCTCCGTGATGGCCATCGCCCAACAGCTCGGATACGTGCCCTACACGGCGCAGCCCGCACAGGGTTCTGTCGCGTTCTCTCCGACGTCCTCGCTCACCGCGCCCACGGTGCTGCCGGCCGGGACCCAGGTCATCACGGCATTCCAGCAGAACCTCGATGCGCCGGTCTTCTACGAGACCCAGGACGACATCACGGTGCCGGCGTACACCACGCCGGTGCCGACCGTGGCGGTGACCGTCGTGGAGGGCCGCACCCAGGGCAGCCGTCCGGTCACGCTCTACCCCCCGACCCCGACCAGTGCGGCCGTCACGGTGAACGTGGAGGATCTCGGCGTCTCGTCCGGGGCGCAGTCCCAGGACTTCACGCTGGCGAAGACGCCGGCACTGCTCGATACCGTGCGCGTGATCCTGGACGACGGAACGGGCGGCACCGAGTGGACGGTAGCAACGGACTTCCTCCTCGCCCTGCCGACAGACCAGATTTTCACCGTCTACACCGACAACGCGGGGACCAGCCACGTCACGTTCGGCGACGGGATCAACGGGGCGATCCCTGCGACCGGGATGAAGGTCACCGCGTCCTACCGGATCGGTGGGGGCACGTACGGCAACATGCCGGCCGGGTCGATCGTGGACCTGGCGGCTGCCGTGCCGGGTATCCAGATAGCCGCCCCGGGCGGATCCTCGGACATGACGGGCGGCGCGGACGCGGAGAGCCTGGACCAGATCCGGGCGAACGCTCCCAGGGCTTTCCGGACGCAGGGTAGGGCGGTCAACCTCCAGGACTACGCGGACCTGGCGCTGAACGTCCAGGGCGTCGCCGACGCCATGGCGGTCGGTGTGTCGAACGCGGCCGTGTCCGTCTATGTCATCGGGCCGAACTACACGCCGTTGTCCGAGTTCCAGCGGGACCAGGTCGCCGCGTACGTGCAGCCGCTCTCGCTGGCCGGCGCCGTGGTGTCGGTGTTCAACGGCACGTTGGTCCCCATCAACATCGGGGGGCAGACGACGCCGATCCAGCTCGGGGTGCTCCAGCGCTACCGGCGTCAGAACGTGGTCCTGGCCGTCACGCAGAACGTCCAGAACGCGTTCGCCCCGGGCATTGTGGGGTTCGGCTCTCGCGTCTCGCTGTCCCAGATCTACGAGATCATCCAGTCCACCCCCGGCGTCGACTGGGTGCAGATCAACATCATGGCGCGCTACGACCTGCCGCAGTCCGGCACGGCCGACATCCTGTGCCGCGACTGGGAGATCCCCGTTTTCGGAAACATCTACATTGCCGCGAGCGGCGGAGTCTAAGGAGAATCCCGATGCCCGCCGTCTACCCGGTCGCCGTCAAGAGCTTCGTCGTCCGCACCGACACCGTCGACACGGTGTACGCGAGCAACGTCAACGATCTTCAGTACGAGGTCGCATCGATCGAGGCCACGCTGGGGGTGAACCCGCAGTCCTGGGCCGGGGTGCCGATCTACCCGGCCGGGGGTGTACCCCCGTCGGCGGCGCTGGCGACCACGACCCCCATGCAGGCCGCCACGTACGCCTCCGTCGCCGACCGGCTCACCGCGATTCAGACCCAGGTCGCGAACCTGACGCAGGTGGCCAACGCCTGGGCCTACCCGGTCAACGCCCCGCAGCAGCCGGCCGCCTCCGTCCAGTGCCCCGGGCAGATGATGGCCCCGGGCTTCCAGAACTGGCAGCCCATCCTGTGGGGCGGCGCCTCCTACGACAGCAACGGCATGTTCCAGGGCGGCGCCGACCTGCTGTGCCCGCAGTCGGGCTGGTACGTCGTGTCGATCTCGATCATCTCGGCCATCGCTCCGGTCACCGGCATCCACCACGCCATGGCGCGCCTGATGGTCAGCGGAACCGAGGTCGCTGGCGCCGGCTCACAGGTCCAGCCCGGGGTGGTCGACGCCCACCGGATCAACGTCTCCTGGTCGGGAGCCTGGACCGCCGGCCAGACGATCCAGGCCCACTTCGTGCAGGCCCCGGCCGACGCGAACAACGACCAGGTGCTGATCAGCGCGTCCATCTCGCTGACCTACCAGCGCCCCGTCAACTGAGGCCCGCGCATGGCGATCTACGGACTCGACCTCTACGGCAAGACCCTGTACGGCGCACCGGGGCAAGTCGTCTTCGACGCGAGCCCCATGCTCGCCTCCCAGACCGGCTACGGGGCCCTCCAGGTGACCTGGTCGACCCCGCAGCAGGCCTTCAGCGGCAGCACCCCGCTCACCTGGTCCCGGCTGCGGCTGGTGCGCAACTCATGGGGCGTGCCGGGCGCGGAGGACGACGGCTGGATATGCCTGGACCTGAGCGCGGGCGACGGGACGACGACGAACCCCCCGCAGCTCACCAACTCCTTCCTGGACGCGACCGTTCAGCCGGGCCATCTCTACTACTACGCGGTGTTCGTGGCCGCTACCGTCGCCGCGTATTCGGCGACGACGGTCTACCAGCCCGGCGACCTCGCCAGCTCCGGCGGACAGACGTGGGAGTGCCTGGGCGCGAACACGCTCGGAGTCACCCCGGGGGCCGGTGTGGCGCAGTGGGAGCTGACATCGATCACGACACCCTGGTACCGGTGCGGATCCGGCGTCGTGGGCCTGGCCGTGGCGAACGCCCAGTACACCCAGACGATCTACGACCTGATCCCCAGGCCGTACAAGGTCGCCGTGGTGGAGACCACCGCCACCTCGGTCCCACTCAACGATGACCTCTACAACTTCGTGTCGATCTTCGGGTTCCACTTCGACGTCATGAAGTCGGAGAACGACGCGCTGCTGCGCCTGAACGACATCCTGGGCTGCTCCGATCGGCAACTCGCTTTGATCGCGCAGCAGGTGGGCATTTTGGACCGCCTTCCCGGACTGCCGGAGCTGCGCCGGGCCTACGTGCGCGACGCCATGGCGATCCAGCGAGGCTCGGGGAGTGCCGCCACCGTCGCCGAGCTGGTCACCGATGTCTCCGGCTGGCACGCCGATGTCAGTGTGGGCTACAACGAACTGGGGAACATCGACACGGCCGCGTTCAGCAGCACCCGCGCGCTGCCCTGGAATGCGGGCGTGCAGTACTTCTCGGCATATGTCGGGGTCGGGGACCTGGTCACCTACAACGGGGTCCTCTACGAGGCCACCAACGGGACCGTGCAGTACTCCCTGTACAACATGCAGTCCTCGGTGGCCATCACCGGCTCGGGCACGATGCTCTACGTGCGTGACCCGGCCCTGGGCCATACGGACGTGGGGTACGCCTGGTGGCAGAACCCGAGCGTCGGCGACACGCAGACCATCACCTTCAACGTGACGCAGCCGCCGTCCGGCGGCGGATTCGGTCCGCTCGTGGCCTGGACCGCGACCCTCCTCATGCAGTTCTACACCGACCCGTCCAGCGGCAGTGTGACGATGTCGGTCGGCGGCACGCCGGTCCCCGACTTCACCATCGACCTGTACTCGCCGACCCGTCAGCTCAGCCCCCTCATCGAGGTCCCCGTACTCCTCGGGGCCGGTACCGGGCAGACCATCGCCCTGACCGTCACGGGTAGGGACGGGGTGTCCACGGGCTACGACGTCTTCCTCGCCCACTTCCTCGTCGTGCCCGGCGACGGCGTCAACCTCGGTATCACGCCCGGCACTTCAACGAAGTTCTGGACGCCGATCACCGTCGGCTCCCTCACCGACGGCGACACCCTGCGCAACATGCTCACCGACGGGCAGGCCAACTGGAACTTGCAGGACCCCTCGGGAGTCATCAACGCGCGCCCCGACAACCCGCGAGGTTCCGCGACCTCGATGCTCTGGGGCACCGTCCCCTTCGGCGCCACGCTCGGCGGATCCACCAGCCCAGGCCCCGGCAACTCCAGCGCCTACACCCTCCCGAGCGGGGCCACCGGCTCGGCCTCCGTCCAGCTGTACACCGGCGGCGGAATCCAGGCCACCGAATGGGACAGCGGCTCCGGGCCGGCCATCGCCCAGAGCTACCAGGCGGGCCAGCCCGCGTCACTCGGCGAGTACTACGGCGAGCCGAACGCCGTGTTCACCGCGCTGACCTACACGCGCGACGACTACCCCCTGAGCTCCCCGACGAAATGGCAGCAGACGTCGCTGGCCAACACCGTTCCCGAGCCCAGCGTGGTCCAGCGCCAATGCGTCCCGCTCACGCGCCCCCAGGTCTACTACCCGTTCGCCAGCTACGCGTTCCTGGACGTCGTCGCCTGGAACGGCCACATCTACCAGGCCGCCCAGCCCACGCAGTACAACGCGCCGACGGGCTACGACACCGACAACGCCTGGTGGCGCTGGCTCGGCCCGGACACCACCAGCTACACGTTCACGGTCTACCACTACCGGACCGCCACGGCCGCGAACCAGTACGTGCGCATGGAGATCGACTGGTTCGACCAGAGCGGCGCCTACATCACCAACGCGGTCGTCGCGGACAGCCGCCAGCTCCTCCTCGACCGCTTCGAGATCGACGGCATCTCCTACCCGGCGAACACCGGCAGCGCGCCGACCGGCTGGTCCACTCCCGCCGCCTGGCAGCAGGGCACCGGCATCCCCTGGGTCTGCGACTGGGGCAGCTGGAACGCACTCGACGGCCTCGCCATGCCCACCGGCTGGACGGTGGCCACCGGCACCTCGACCGCCACCAACGTCTCCATCATGCGCGCCGGCCGCGCCGTGTTCTTCCAACGGAACTGGGTCTACTCGGGTGCCAACGCCGACTCGATCTACGTCACCTTCGCCAGCCAGCCCGTCGACACCAGCGGCGCGAGCGGCGGCCCGTACACGATGGAGCACGGGATCGTCTTCCGCTACGGCGGCGGCCAGTACTTCCTCGCCTCCCGCGACCGGCTCACCTGGGCCAAGCTCACCTACGACGCCAACAACCAGCCGACCGGCACCCTGAGCGGCGCCAACTTCTCGACCCTGGCGACCTGGACCCCGCTCGCCAACGGCTCGCGCATGCGCGTGAGGGTCAACACCGCCACCATCATCGTGGAGGCCATGACCAGCGCCGCGCCCGGCACCTGGACCCAACTCGCCAACATCACCGGGAACACGACCAACAACACCAACAACGGCATCGGCTTCCTCGAAAGGATCCGGGCGTGAGCACCCCCACCTCCTACACCCCGCTGACCCTGACGGGGAATTCGACCTCCAGCGGGACCCTCAACCCGACCGAGCTCCAGATCTCCCCACTGTCGGTATCGGGGAACTCGACCTCCAGCGGCACCATCACCCTCACCACGAGCTCGGTCGCCGGAGCGATAGCCGACTTCGCCGTCACGCCCTGGCTGACCAGCGGCGCCGGCTACGCCGACCCCGCCCTCACCCACGTCACCGGCACCATCATCCGCAACGCGCCCAGCGACCCGGTGAACCAGTGGGTCCGCCTGTCGGTCACCGCCTCCGCCCCCCGGACCTACCCGGCCCAGGGAGGCACCCTCTACAACCGCGCCGCGTACGCGGGTATACGGGTCATCTCGGATGCGATGCCCACCAACTCCACCCAGCAGATCGCCTACGCCCAGCTGGAGAAAACCCCACCGGGCGGCTCCTACGACATCAACGTGGACCGCCCCGGCATCAACCTGCTGGACATCGAGCAGAGCAGCTACGAGGGCCGCGTCTTCTACACGCCCGACTTCTCGGCCATCCCGGTCGGCGCCACCTACACCCGCACCAACGAGACCGCCTCCTGCGGCCTCTACAGCGGCATGTACGTCTACAACACCCCACCGACCAACACCTACCAGACCGTCCAGTACTGGGGCACCTACCGGATCGCCGCCACCCAGCGAGCCACCTACGCCGACCTCGCCTACAACGCCCCGCCCGGCGCACCGGCCGCCGCCGGCAGCGGCTACTCCACCTTCGCGGTCCTGCCCATCCCCCAGGCCTACACCTCGGTCAGCTCCGGCACGACGGTCGTCACCAGCATCGCGATCGCCGGTCCCACCAACGCCCAGGGCGCGGTGCGCCTGTACGAGTACGACTCCAGCTACAACCTCATCCGGACCACCACGGGGCCGGCCACCACACTGCTGGGCACCGGCACCTTCACGACGCTGCGCTTTCACACCGTCCTCGGATCCACCACCGTGTGGGCCGCCGTCGCGCCGGTCGTCACCACCGCCACCGCCGTCAACACCATGACCTTCTTCGCGGACGAACACCGAATCTACGTCCCCAGTGCCCTGGCCCAGTCCGCACCCGGCACCACCCCCGCCCGCCCCTGGCAGCCACCGAAGCAACTGATCATCAAACTGCGTGCGACCAGGCTCAACTACTGCCAGAACCCCGGGTTCTACAACAGCGCCTGGGGCTACTACACGCGCATGCCCTTGAGCGTCAGCGCGACCTTCACACGCAACCTCACCGGCGGCTTCAACGGAGGCGCCTGCGGCGACCTCCTCATCCCGAGCCTGCCCACGGCCGCGCTCACCGGCTCCGGCGCGCCCACCTGGTGCGGGGTGGGCACGGACGCGTTCCAGGGCGTCGCCATCACGGGCATCCCGGCCAATACCTGGGTGACCCTCAGCGCGTACGTCCGTCCCGTCCAGGGGCCCGTTCCCGTCACGATCTGGGCGCACAACGGCGACTACCTCGTACGGGGAACCTCCACCCCCATGCTCACCGGCACCGCGCCGTACACCCGGCTGTCCGTCACCATGCTGACGAACGAGATCTACGGCGGCACGACCGTGCTGAACTTCGGCTACGCCGCCAGCGATCTCGGCGCGCTTTTCCCGCCCTCCGGAGGCGTCCCACCGGCCGCCAACCCGACGGTATGGTCCGTGACCACCTCGGCGGCCACACGCGGCGCCTGGAGCGCCACCACGGGCTACAGCGCCGGGGACATCGTCACGTACACCGACGGGCTGAACTACCAGGCGGCCGTCCAGAACGGGACGTGGGCGAGTGTCGGCCCGTTGGAGTTCTACGTCGACAACGTCCTGGTGGAGACCAGCCGGCAGCTCATGCCCTACTTCGACGGGAACTCCCCGAGCCTGGACTACATGTGGGAGCCGGTGCCCGCCGGCACGGCCGTCGGCGACACCCGCAGCCACTATTACCGGGGGAAAACCGTCACCCAATACCGTCTGGACACCGCCGTGCAGCGGTCGCTTCCCCTGGGCGCCCAGTACCAGCTCGTGTACACGCCCGCACCCTAGACAGGTGTTGTGCTGATGCCGCAGTTTCTCGTCCTCGGGCTCGCCGTGTTCTTCGTCTGGGATTCCCTCGGCCGGATGCTCCTGGCCATGGCCACGCTCTACATTCCCGATCCGGCCAAGGCCCCGGTCCGCTGCGCGGGCGTCTTCGCGCTGGCCTGGGCCGGCTACCACTACCTGCCCGTCGCACTCGCTGTCCCTCTCGCGCTCGGCGCCGTCGTCGGCGTGATCGAGCACACGGTCAGCGCGTTGCGCCATTCGAGTGAACGCGAAGCCCAGGCCGTTCAGCTGCGGCGTACCGCCGTTCGATCGACCCCGCCCTTCCCCCGGCCCTAGGGGCGCCTGGCCGGTGACACGAATGGCCCACAATCCGGGCCGCTAGGCCATTCGAGTGAATCGAGAACTCGTCGCGCGCCGTGCGATTTCCCGGCCCTCAAACGGGCCACGATCAGAGCCACGACCCGCCGAGCACATTGGAGGATCAGATGACCGGACTGCGTCACGTCACCATCGGCGTCATAGGCACCGGCACCGCCAACGGCGCACTCATCCATGACGCGTTGTGCGACCATTTCGACCTCGGGCCGGCCGACGAGGAGGGCTGCTACGCCCCCTCCGCCCGCTACGAGATCCGCCCCGTCCTGCCTGTCGGCGAGCGGTACGAGACCGAGTCCCTGATCGAGGTCTGGGACTGGGCGATGCGGGCGGACCTGCATTTCACGGCCCTTCACGACGAGACGGTGGGCGAGCGCACCCAGGACATCCTGGACAGCGTCCTGGAGCCCGAGGACGTCCGTACCGTCTCCGGCATCGCCGAGGAACTCATCGAGACCCTCGCCGGCGCGGAGAACCCCCTGCTCCTGGTCCTCAGCGCCGAGGGCGAGCTGGACGACGAGGCCCAGGAGGTCGCGGCCGGGGCGCTCCAGGCCGGCATTCCGGTCCTGGACCTGTCCCGCGCGCTGCTGGAGCTGGACTGGCGCGACCTGCCCAACCACTCGGCGCCCGCCGAGATCGCGGAGGACACCGGCGGCCAGCTCGGACTCGTCCTCGATCCGGGCCCCGAGGTGACGCTCACCGCCCAGGACGTCCAGGCCGTCCAGCAGGCCCTCACCATCACGGACTCCCTCCTCGGACTGATCACGACCGACGTGCTGGCCTACGCGAACGAGGTCTCCAGAGCCGTCCTGGCCGCTCGGGCGGCCCTCGCGCCCAAGCCCGAGCCGGTCGAAAAGCGCCCCGGGAAAGCGCACCTGGAGGTCTTCGACCCCGAGACCGGCACCTGGAAGCCGGCCGGACGCGGCCGACCCCGCAAGGGCGTCCAGACCCGGCTCGTCCCCCACAACTGAACGGTGAGGCGGCATGCCCTACGAGGTGCCCGTACACCGGATCCTGGCCCGCGTGCCCGAACGCGCGCGCCTGGCCTACACCACCCTGATCACCCATCCCGCCTCCAAATTCGACCCCCTCACCGGCTGCTCCTGCGCGTACATCACCCAGGACGCCCTCGCCGTGGAAATGGGCTGTTCACTGCGCACCGTGAAACGCGCCGTCGCCGACCTTCAAGAGCTCGGCGTAGCGAAGGTGTTGGCGTGGGCCGGGGCCACGACGGAAGTCGTGGTGCGGGTGACGGACGTCCGCGTCGACTCCGTTTTCGGCCCTATGCAGGCGTTTCTCGCGTCCCTTCCGCCCGAGCAACTCGACACGTTCGCGGTGCAGTTGCTGCGCGACCAGTGGGCCGAATTCGACGCGGAACTCCTTCGAGGTCGATCCGACGACTGAGGCCACAGCACGGGTGTCACCGCAACTGGCACCTCAACTGGCCCTTCGAGCGCCCGCGCTAAAGCACAAGCTCTAGCTAGAGCTTGGGGAGTAAAGAGACTACGTCTCTTTACATCCTGCAACCTTGACGGTTGCAGATCAAAAGCAGACCCGAGACCCGCGAGGAAAGATCGTGAAGCGCAGGAATTTCGAGGACCCCGACGCCGGACTCGACCAGACCGCCATCGCCCACTCCCTCATGGGCCGCCCCGCAGGCGACCAGGACAGCCCCTCAGCCGACGCGGACGACAACGCGCGCACTCCGCGCCGCCTGAGCGCCTATCAGGTCCGCCAGCGCCTCACCAAGGGCCGCACCCCGCGCCCGGACTCGGCGACCGGGCTGGCCAACGACTTCCTCGGCCAGTGCCCGACCTACTCGTGGACCGGCGGCCTGGAGCTCAGCAACTTCACCTCGATCGTCGGGATCTTCAGTGAGTTGCTGCGCGTGGGCGTCACCCCTGATGTCTGCCGCGCCATGACCCGGCTCTACTTCCAGCGCCTGGACGGCCGCACCCCGAACAAGGCGTACTGCTGGGACTTCAAGTGGCAGCGCCACGAACTGTTGCGCTCGCTCACCGACACCGGCGCCACCACCACCCCGGCCGACTACGCGGACTGGTCCAGCCAGCCCCAGGCCTCGCAGAGCGAGCGCGAGGCCTTCGCCGCCTCCTGGGGCCTGCCCCCCACCCCGGAGTCCTGATGCGGATCACGACGGACATGGACCCCGAGCGCGCCCTGTGGGCAGGCACCGGGCTCGACCCGCGCCACCGCGCGCTGAGCCTGGCCCACCCGATGTTCTCCGAGCGCAACACCGACGAAGTCCGCGCCGCGATCGAGTGGGTGAAGGGCTTCACCGAACGGCAGCGCAAGACGCCCGACGGTCTGCCGGCCCACCCGCGCATCCACGGCCAGGGCCTGCTGCTGGCCGGCGCGCCGGGCACCGGTAAGACGACCTTGGCCGCCGCCGTGGCATGCGACATCCGGCGCCTCGGCTACCGGATCTTCTTCGTCCGATACCCCAACTACGTGGACGCCGAGCGCCTCGTGAAACGCGTCGGCGAGGACGCCGACCAGGCCTACATAGCACGGGCCCACAGCACCATCTCCCGCGCCGAGGACGCCACCCTCCTCGTCCTGGACGACGTCGGCCACGAGCACCTGGCCGCCGGCAGCCGCTTCGCGGAGGACACCCTGGAGAGCATCCTGCGGAATCGTTTCTCCACCGGCCTGCCGACCATCATCACGACCAACCTGAGCGGCGACCAGTGGCGCGGCCGGTACAGCGCCGCCCTCCGGTCCTTCATCACCGAGGCCACCCGGCTCATCGGATTCCTCGGCGACGACCTGCGAGGCGGCGGCCATGCGTGACGGCGACATCTCCAACATCCCCGAGGGCAAGCTGATCTACGTGGTGTGGGAGGGACTTCTCGCGGTCCCCACCGAGCGGTACACCGCCACGCGGTTCCGGCGGCGCCTGCGGTTCCGCAACCCCACCCGGGCCCTGGAGCTGTACAAGACCAACGACCTGGCCGTGGACCAGCTCTGGCGCCTGTGGGCGGAGGACCAGCAGGTCGCCGTCGTCACCTTCCTCGGCGAACGTGTCGCACCCGCCCTGGCCGAGCGCCTGGCCGATGACGCGGTGCCCTGCGCACGCCTGATCGCCACCACCGTCAGCCACCTCGCCTCCCACGTCGCGAGCGAGCCGGACGTGCTGCACGTCGTGGACCCCGAACCGCTGCGCCGCCTCACCTACGGCTCCATGGGCCGCTACATCGCCGCGCACGACGCCGCCCTCATCGGACGCCTCCTGTGAGCGTCAGGCCCGAGCACGCGCCCGGCCCCGGCGTCACCTGGCACACGCGCGTCGTCACCGCCGAGCGGGTCGTCCCGGACGACACCCCCGAGCCCGAGGTCGCCGCCAAGCCCAACCGCGCCGCCCGGCGCGCACTGAAACGAGCGGGCCGCAAGAACCGCTGATCGCAGGGAGAACACGCATGCCCGAGCGCATCACCGTCCAGCTCCACCCCTCCACCGTCGACCACCAGGCCCTGATCGAGTACGCGGGCGAGAACCAGGCACTGCCCATCATCGGCTGGGCCGTCGTCCTGACCATCGGCGAGACGCCGTTTCCGCAGCTGACCATCGAGCCGGTCGTGGAGGACGACTGCCACGGCCCGATAGCCCTCGGCGACCTGCTGGCCGAAGGCGAGGCGCTGAGCCTGCTGGAGGTGCTGTGAGCACCATCGAGGAGGAGGTCATCTCCTACATCGCCGCCACCGGCGACCTCGCCACCGTCATCGACAGCGGGATCACCCCGGACCATTTCCTCGACCCGGACACGAAGAACGTCTTCACGACCATCCTGGCCTTCCGGACCGATTTCGGCGAGGCACCCACCGCCGACGTCATCCTGCGCGACCACCCCAACTTCACCTTCACCGAGGAGAGTTCGGGACCCATCGAGTACCTGATCCGTGAGCTGCACACGGAACGGGCCCGGCTGATGGTCGAGCTGGGCCTGGGTGCTGCCGGAGACGCCCTGGAGGAGAGCGGACCGCAAGCTGCCCTCGACGTCCTGCGGGTGGTGCAGACCCAGGCAACCTTGGCCACCGCCACCTCCCAGGAGATCGACTTCGCGAAGACCGGCCCGCAGCGCCTTGAGGTCTACCGGCAGGCGCGCGAGAACCCGTCCCAGCTCCTCGGTATCCCGACCGGCTTCCGCTTCCTCGACAGGATCACCCAGGGCCACCAGCGCGGTCGCGTACTCGGGCTCACGGGGCTGGCCAAGAGCTACAAGACGACGGTGATGCTCGGCATGGCGCGGACCGCGTTCGAGTTCGGCGCCAAGCCGATCGTGTTGAGCTTCGAGATGCCGCACCAGGAGATCGCCAGGCGGCTGGACGGCTTCACGGTCCAGATCAATCCCCAGGACCTGTTGACCGGCCAGACCTCGGACAGGGACTGGCGCCGCCTGGAGAGGGCGCTGCTCGCCGATCAGGGCGAGAAATCCCTGATCCTCACCGAGGACCGCGCCGGCTCCATGACACTCTCGGGAATCCAGGCCAAGATCGACAAGATAGGTCCGGACATCGTCTTCCTGGACGGCGCGTACTTCCTCTTCGATGAGATCACCCGGGAGAGCAACACACCGCTGGCGCTGACCAACATCTCCCACGGCCTCAAGTCGCTGGCGCTCAACAACGACCTTCCCGTGGTGTACACGACACAGAGCCTTCCCCACAAACTGGGCAAAGACGGCCTGGGCCCGTACTCACTGGGATACACGAGCGCGTGGGCCATGGACGCCGACTTCCTGATCGGCCTGGAGCCCACCGAGGACGAGTCCGCCTCCCGCATGAAGCTGCTCATCGCCCGCCATGCCCCCTTCCCCCAGGAGACGCTCCTGGCCGTGCACTACGACCCGCCGAGGTTCGAGGAAGCACCGGAAGAGACCGCGTATGCCCTCCCCTACTGAGCCACCGGAGGGCGCCCAGGAGCCCCGGACGAAGGCCTGCCGGCTGTGCCAGGAGGTCAAGCCGCTCACAGCCTTCTACCGAAAGCCCAGTGCCCGCGACGGGCTCGACAGCCGTTGCAGGGAATGCTGCGCCGCGTACATGCGGGGCTACTGGCTCCGGAATCCGAAGAAGCGCAAGGAGCAGGATCAGAGGTACCGCGAGCAGAACCGCGAGAGGCTCAACAAGAAGAGCCGCGACGCGTACTGGAAGGACCCCGAGAAGAGCCGGGCGCAGAAGCTGCGCGAGTACTACAAGCGCAAGCAGAAGCGCGATGGGTAGCAACTGGGACTTCCTCGCGGCCTACTCGAACCCGGTCCCCGCCGACGTCCCCGAAGCGCTGCGGCGACTCGGCCTCGACCTCCTGCGCGATGCCGGCGACGAGCTCCAGACCCGCTGCCCCATGCACCTGGCCAACACCGGCCGCCCCGACCGGCACCCGAGCTTCTGGGTCAACGCGTCGACCGGGCGCTTCCTGTGCTTCTCCTGCGGCTATAGCGGGCTCTTCGTCCAGCTGGTGGCCGACGTTCAGGCCTCCACCCGGGAGGAGGCCCTGCGCTGGATCGCCCGGCAGGGCCTCTACCGGCTACGCGCGGCCGAAGAGCCGCCGAGCGAACCCGCGCCGGAGCCGGTGACGGTCACCGAGGCGTCGCTGGCGCTGTTCACCGAACCGCCGGCCGACGCCCTCGCCACCAGGCACCTGACGGCCGAGGCGGCAGCGGCGTACGGGGTCTTGTGGAGCCCCCGCGAGAAGCGCTGGATCATCCCGATCCGCGACCCGGACACCGGCACCCTCCTCGGCTGGCAGGAGAAGGGCGGCCACCACTTCCTCAACTACCCGGACGGCGTTGCCAAGTCCACCACGCTGTTCGGCTACCACACCCCCCACGCGCACACCAGCATCCTCGTGGAGTCCCCCCTCGATGCGGTGCGCCTGGCCTCGCTCGGCATCACCGGCGCGGTGGCCTCCTACGGCGCGTACGTCTCCGCCGCGCAGATGCGCCTTCTACGGCGGCGCCCCGGCGTTCTGATCCTCGCCCTCGACAACGACACCACCGGCCGCAAGGCCCGCGACCAGATCTACCGCATCTGGCGCCCCCGGGGAGTCCGCATGCGGTTCCTCGACTACGCCGGCATCACCGCCAAGGACCCCGGCGACATGGCCGACGAAGAGATCAGACGCGCCGTCGACAACGCCTACCTCCCCTTCACCAGACACAAGGAGCTCGCGTGTTCACCGGAAAGCTCTACCCCTACCAAGAGGAAGCGGTAGCCGACGTCCTCGCCCGAAGAAGAGTCCTGGTCGCATACTCCATGGGCACCGGCAAGACGGTCCTCACCATCGCCGCCCTGGAGGAGATGCTCGGCACCGGCGCGATCAACAACGCGCTCATCGTTGTGCCGGCCTCACTGAAGTGGCAGTGGGCGCAGTCCCTTGCCCGGTTCACCGATGTCGACACGCGCCGACTCGACCTGCGCGGAGTCGAGATCACCGTGCCGATCGAGGAGATGTGCATGGTGGTCAATGGTGACGCCT
This sequence comes from Kitasatospora sp. NPDC052896, assembly GCF_044547075.1. Classification (NCBI taxonomy): domain Bacteria; kingdom Bacillati; phylum Actinomycetota; class Actinomycetes; order Kitasatosporales; family Streptomycetaceae; genus Kitasatospora; species Kitasatospora sp. NPDC052896. The sequence goes on along the minus strand of NZ_JBITZU010000005.1, from coordinate 309,951 downwards.
CGCAACGCGCCCGGCAGTGGGAGTACGCCGGCCTGACCAACCCCGACTACGCGATCATGTCGTACGCCGCGTTGCGCAACGACTGGGACCACCTACTGCAACACCCCTTTGGCGCCGTGGTGCTGGACGAGGCCACAGCGATCAAGTCGTTCTCCGCGCAGGTCACGAAGAAGGCGAAACGCCTCCAGCCCGATGTGCGAATAGCCCTGGCCGGCTTGCCAGTTGAAAACAAGCCGGAAGACGTCTACTCCATCATGGAGTGGGTGGACCGGTCGGTCCTGGGCCGCTGGGACCTGTTCGACAAGTCCTACATCGAGAGAAACGGATGGGGGGCGGTCACCGGCTACAAGAATCTGCGGCTGCTGAACTCCCGGCTCCGGCGGGCCATGATCCGCAAATCACGGCTCGATCCGGAGGTGGCCCGGTACCTGCCCGAGGTCGCGGAGACCACGCGCAGCGTGACGCTGGACGCCGCCACGCGGCGGTTCTACCGCCTGATCCTGGCCGACCTCAACGAGGCGCTGGAGGAAGCCGCCGAGTCCGGCTCGCCGGTCGACCTGGCGGCGTACTACGCGGGCACTTTGAGCGAGGAGGACAAGCGGGCGCAGGGGAAGGTCATGGCGCGGCTGCTGGCCGCGCGGATGCTGCTGTGCCACCCCGCGTTGCTGATGGACTCCGCCGAGGCCTATCACGAGGGCAGGGGGCAGGGGTCCCGGTACATCGCCGACTTCATCGCGGCCAGCTGGGAGTACCCCAACCTCGTGGCCACACCGAAGCTGGACGAGCTCGACCGCCTGGTGTCGGAGATGACGGCCGAGCCCGGCACGAAGGTGGCGATCTTCACGTCCTACCGGCGCATGCTGCCCTACCTCGCGCAGCGGCTGGACCGTCACGGCGACCACGTGCTCTTCCACGGCGAGATGAGCTCCGACCAGAAGGCCGGCGCCAAGGCGAGGCTCCAGGACGACCCCGCGTGCCGCCTGTTCCTCGGCACCAACGCCGGCAGCTACGGGCTGGACCTGCCGGAAGTCGAGTACTTGATCAACTACGACCTGCCCGACGGCAAGGGAGTACTGGACCAGCGCAACACGAGGCACGTCCGCGCGAGCTCACAACACGCGCGCGTGTACGTGGTGAACCTGGTCGTGGAGGACTCGGTGGAGGAGCGGCAGAAGGCCACGCTGGACCTGCGCGGTCGGCTCTCCAGCTCCATCGTGGACGGTCGCGGCTCCGACACGGTGCCCAACGACGTGGAGTCCCTCTCGCAGCACCTGGGGCGAATTTCCTAGTCACCCCAATGGACCTATGCGTCATTTTTTCCGACCCATAGGCTGATTCCGGTAGAGCCGAGTAGCTCCCGCAGCAACTCCGTATTCCGAAAGGGCTACACCCATGCCGGAAGACGAACCTGGACCGATAGCAGAAGTTCCTTTCGACCCCATTCTTCCGTCGGTTCGACGGTGGGCTGTCCTCAAGCGCGAGGCCGAGAAAATCAGCGCGGAACGTGACCGTCTCCGTGACACGATCACCCGGGCTGTCATCGAGCGCGGCTATCACGACCATAAAGGCAGCCAGTATCTCGACCTGCCCATGGAGATCGAGGGCCTGACGCGCATCAAGCGTGAACGCAGGGTGGCTGTCACAGCCGATGCGGAGATCGCCGAGGAAATCACCCGCAGCAAGGGTGAGGCCGTCTATGCACGCGCCTTCCCCTCCGTTCCGACCCTCGACACGGAGGAACTGTACGTCCTGCTCCAGGAAGGCGTCCTGAGCGAGACGGAACTGGACTCCATATTCGTCAAGCGGGAATCGTACGCATTCAAGGGGCTCGCATGACCAGACCCAACCTGGAACAGTCGCGCTTCTACTGGGAGCGCCTTCACGCGATCAAGCGGGCCAGTGGCCAGACGTGGAACCAGCTGGCGGCCGGCGTCGGCCGGGAGCCCGGCTCGCTCAGGCCGTGGGTCACCGCCAGCAAGCTCGCCCGCAACGCCCGGCGCGGCGGCAGCCTCCCGCACCACATCGTGATCCGGCTCGCGGCGAGCCTCGGGCTCAGCGCCTCCGCCCTCTACACCTTCCTGCCGGAGCCTCCACTCAGCGCGGCCTCCGCCGGCTTCACGCTCTTCACCCACTGCGAGCGCTGTGACCCCGAGCTGGCCGACGAGGTCTTCCGTGTCATCGCCGCCACCTTTCCCGAGGTCGTGCGCCGCGTGGTTCCCGAGTGGGGCAGGGACTGATGGGCACCCCCTCCCGGCCGTCGTACGACACCTATCCCGGCACCTCGCGCCCCGTCGCAGCCCCCCTTGGCCACGTGACGATGCACGCGATCTCGTACTGGGACGAGGACCCGATCTACAAGCGCCAAGGCGGCCAGCTGCGCGAGTTCTTCGGGATCGGCCACCTCGCCGCCGCGCTGCAACGCTCCCCCAAAACCATCTACAAGTGGGAGCGGGCCGGACTCTTTCCTGCCGCCACCTTCATTTTCAATGGGGCCAGCAAGCACGGCCAGAGGCGTCTCTACACGCGGATTCAGATCGAAGGCGTGATCCGGTTCGCCCAGGAGGAGGGAATCCTCGGGGGAAACCGGCGGTACATCGGCAGCACGCTTTTCCCGACGAAGTGCGCGGAGCTGTTCCGCGCCACTCACTCCGTTCTTCCCGAGCCGATCCAGGATTGGAATCAGCATGCCTGAGCAGCGTACCTTCGGCCGTCGCCGCAGCCTCCCCGCCAAGACCACCAGCGCCCCCAAGGAATCCCCGAAGGCCGAGCCGGGTCCGGCCAGCGAAAGCAGCGGCTGGGGAGCCATGGACAAGCTCGCCGGCCAGGCCGGAGGCGACCTCTACCTCAAGGTCTCCGAGGACCCGACCGTCATCAAGATCATCGACGCCGACCCGTTCGATAACTATGTGGCGCACTGGGTGGAGGAAATCCGGGAGGGCAGCAAGTCCGTCCGCTGCTGGGGCACCTCGGAATGCCCGCTCTGCGGAATCGGGGACAAGCCGAAGAAGTTCGCCGCGTGCTTCAACGTCATAAGTTTCGAGGACCCCGAGGTTCCCGAGCTGCGGGTGTGGGAGGCCGGGGTGAAGATCGCCCGGCAGCTCAGAGACATCGCGCTCGATGAGCGGCGCGGGCCGCTCGACCGGGCCGACCTCTACTTCACCATCGCCCGAACGCAGAAGGCGAAGGCGACCGAATACCACTTGGAACGAATCCGGGCGCGCGACCTCGCCGAGGAGACCGGCATCGAGCCCCTGGACGAGGACGAGATCACCCAGTTCGTCGCCGAGCGCCGCACCGAGCCGGTCAAAGAGTTGCTCGACTCCGCCGAGATGGGCGACCTCGTGAAGACGCTGTTGGACGACTGACCTCCTCCTTCAAGCGCCTCCGCCGGCCTGTGACCATCCACCGGGCCGGCGGGGGTCCAAGGCCGTCCCAGGAGGACTCGTGCAGCCCCCGCAGCTTGTCACCACCCTCGAAGCGCTCCACCAGACTGTCGAGTACTACAGCGCCCACGACGCCTTCGCGTTCGACGTCGAGACCTCCGGCAACAACCGAGGCGTCGCCGCCGTCAACAACGTGACCTGGCTCTCCCTGGCCACCCACGGCGCCGCGACCGTCATCCCGCTCGGCCACCCCAACGGGTACGAGCGCATCCGGAAAGCGGGCTGGCGCAAGAACAAGACCACCGGAGAACGCGAGACCATCGAGGCCCAATTCAGCGAGGCGCCACCCCAGTTGCGTCCCAGCCAGGTCTTCGACGCCCTGCGCCCGCTGATGTTCTCCGACCGGACGAAGGTCGCGCACAACGCCACGTTCGACCTGCTCACCGTCGCGAAGTACTTCGGTGCGTACCCGCCGCCGCCGTACGGGGACACCATCGTCGCCGCGTGGCTGCTGAATGAGAACCGCCTCCTGGGCCTCAAGCCCCTGGTGCGGGCCCAGTACGGCCTCGACTACGACACCGAGAACGTCGGAAAATGCGTGGAAGCTCACGAGTTCGGCAAGGTGGCCACCTACGCCTGGCTGGACGCCAAAGTCACCTGGCTGCTGTGGCGCCGCATGCGCCCCCAGATCACCACGCAGAACCTGGAGAAGATCTGGGGCCTGGAGATGGAGGTGCTGGACTGCCTCCTGCACATGCAGGCACCCGGCGCGCCGATCGACATCGCCGCCCTGGAGCAGCTGCGCGACGACCTGCGCGCCGAACTCGTGGGCCGTGAGGCGGCCGTCTACCGTGCGGCCGGCCAGCACTTCAACCTGGCGTCGGTGCCGCAGAAGCAGAAGCTGCTGTACGGCGACCCCCCGGAGGGCCAGGGCCTTGCGCCCAAGAAGTTCACCAAGACGGGCGCCCCGTCCACGGATGCCGACGCGCTCGGCTACCACAAGGGCAACCCGCTGGTGCGCGAGATCCTCGGCTACCAGGAGCTCGCGACGATCCTCCATACCTACGTGCAGGGCTACTTGGGGGACGAGGACCGGCCCAGCCAGATCTTCCACGGCAGGATCTACCCGTCCTTCGCGCAGTACGGCACGGTCACTGGGAGATTCAGTTGCAGGAATCCGAACGTGCAGAACTGGCCGCGCCCGGACAGCCTCTACGGCAAGCGCATCCGCGACCTGTTCGAGCCGCCGCCCGGGTTCAAGTTGCTGGTCGCGGACTACGCCCAGATCGAGCTGCGGATCCTGGCCCACTTCGCCGGAGTCGGCATGTTGTGGCAGGGCTTCTGGGATGGGATGGACGCCCATGTCGCCACCGCAGCGGCGGTGTTCGGGGTGCAGCCAGGGGACGTCACCAAGGACATGCGCCAGGTGGCCAAGGGCCTCGCGTTCGCCATCATCTACGGTGCCGGCCCCGGGAAACTCGCGGACATGGCGGGGATCTCCGTCGCCAAGGCGCGCGCGTTCATGAAGACGCACGAGCGGCGGTTTCCCGAGGTGTACAAGTACAAGGACTTGATCCTGCGGACCGTGCGCTCCCGTCGGCCGGAGCCGTACCTGCACACGCTCCTTGGCCGCCGTCGCCGCCTGCCCGACCTCCTGTCCCCCGTTCCGGCGCAGCGCTCGCGGGCCGAGCGGCAGGTCGTCAACAGCCATATCCAGGGCACCAACGCCGACTTGACGAAGCTCGCGATGGTGCGCTTCAACAAGGCGCGCCTGCCCGGGATGCAGCTGATGCTGACCGTCCACGACGAACTCGCGGTCCTGTGCCCGCAGGACATCGTGGAGGAGGGCGCGGTGGTCCTGCACGACGCGATGGCCGGCCCCGAGATGCAGCTCCTGGGAGTCCCCGTGATCACCGACGTGAAAATATGCGACCGCTGGTCCGAGGCAAAATAGGCGTTTGCCACCGCCCCATATATTGGAGCCATGGACCTGGAATTCAGCGACAGCGCTTACCATCGGGCGTTCCGCGATATGGTGCGCGACGTCGTCGCATGCTCGGACTTCCCGAGATTCTGTAACTCCCTTGGCCTTGTCCCTTCCAGCGAGGAGGTGGACGACCGGGAGCACCGGGACTCGCACAAGCGCATCGACCGGGTGCAGCCCATCCTGGACGAGATCACTGCCACAGCGGTCCTCGCGGCCGACACCGTGCACGCCCTCTTCACCGGCTCCTGTGAGGACGACGACGAGATGGACGTCTACGTGGCCATTTCCCGAATCTGTGTCACCGGGGCCATCATCCGCCTCATCGACCAGGGGAAGCTCCAGGTTCTGTAAGACCTGCCCGGACCTCGGGCAGCACCTCAGGGAGGAAACGTGAGCAGTTTCTGGGCCGACAAGCTCGCTGGCACATCCGCGCACCCCGCCCCGGCACAGGCGGCGCCACCCCGGGCTCCGTGGCTGCCGACCTACGCGCCAGCGCCTGCTCCCGCCGCGCCGCAGCCCGTGCACGAGCAGGCGCCAGTGCCGCGCCCAATGCCTGCCCCCAGTGCGCGGCAGGCGGAGCAGTGCCCGAACTGCGGGGAGGGGAACTACGGCAGGGCGACCCCGAATACAGCGCCCTGGTGCATGGACTGCAACTATCCGATCCTGCATTCGACGTCCGGCGCCGTCGTCCCCAGCCGGAACAACACGCCCGTCAGAGCGTCGCTTCGACAGGCGCCCGGTTCCGAAAACACAATGAAACTCATCGCGCATATTTAATCGCCACCCGATTGGTCTATACTCGGGATTTTTTGACATTCATAGAGTTGAGCTCCTCGAATGCGAGAGGAGCCCATTGTGCTGAGCGATGACGCCCGCGCACTGATGGCCAAAATCAACAAGCGGTGCGGTGACGGGACGCTCGTCATCGCCTCCCAGATACCCCCGCTTCCCCGATTCACCTCCGGCTCATTGAGCCTGGACGTCATGCTGGGCGGCGGCTGGCCCGGAAATCAGTGGATCGAGATCGTCGGCGCCGAATCCTCGGGGAAGACCACGATCGTGCACAAGACGATCGCCGCCAACCAGCAGAAGGATCCCGAGTTCACCACCCTGTGGATAGCCGCCGAGGGCTACGACCAGGAGTGGGCCGAGGATCTGGGTGTCGACACCAGCCGGGTCATGGTGCACACCACCAACTCCATGGAAGAGGCGTACTCCGCGATGCTGGAGGCGGCGGAATCCCGGGCGGTCGACGCGATCGTTCTCGACAGCTACCCGGCGCTCATCGCCGCCGACGAGGACGGCAAGGGGATGGACGAGTTCTCCATCTCCCCCGGCGCCCGCGTCACCGGGAAGTTCTTCCGCAAGGCCGGCCAGGTCACCAAGCGCTCCATGGTCCAGGAAGAGCGCCCGCTGCTGTGCATCATCATCAACCAGTGGCGTGACAAGATCGGTGGGTTCGCCCCGCACGGCGCGACTCCCCGAACAAGCCCCGGCGGGAACGCCAAGAACTACGCGCACTACGTCAGGCTGGACGTCTCCAGGACCGAGTGGATTGACGAGAAGCGGCCCGGCAAGGGCATCGCCCGCTGTGGCCAGGTCATCAAGCTCAAGACCCTGAAGAACAAGAGCGCACCGCCCCAACAGGTCGCGTCCATCAGGTTCTTCTTCGCCGACTCCCCCTCCGGCTTCCGCAAGGGGGACTACGACACCGCCGCCGAGACCGCCGCGATGGGCGTCCTGTACGGCGTCATCTCCCGCGCCGGCAGCAGCGGCTGGTACAGCTTCGGGGAGAAGCGCTGGAACGGCGAAGGGGCCCTCTCAGCGGCCATCACCAAGGACCCCGAGCTCCGCGCGCAGATCGACACCGAGGTCCACGAAGCCATCGCCAAGGCCCGCTGATGGACCCCCGGATCCGCGCCTCGCGCCGGCAGGAGAAGAAGCTCGCCCACGACATCGGCGGCCACACCACGGCCGGCTCCGGCAACGGATGGGCTGTCAAAAACGATGTCCGCAACCCCGAGTGGTCCATCGAGTGCAAGACGACCACCAAGCAGTCCTACACCCTCACCCACGCCGCACTGACGGCCGCCGAGAAGAACGCCCTCCTCGACTTCCGGAGGATGGCCTTCGCCATCGAGATGCGCGGCCGGACCTGGGTGGTTCTTCCCTACGAGACGTTCGTCTCCCTCATCGGGGAGGACTGATGGCCATCCGCCCCCGCGTCCCGTCGCCCGACTGGTCCGAGCACCATCACCGGGGCGCCGCCAAGTGCCGCAACCTCCCCGAGGAACTCGCCGACCCCGAGACCTTCTTCACGAACGAAGAACTGGCACTGGAGATCTGCAACGGAACCCGCGACGGCATCGTCTGCCCACGACGACTCGAATGCCTGCGCAACAGCATGCTCAACCGCGAAGCGTACGGGATCTGGGGCGGCATGCGGCCGGCCGATCGCCTGCGCATGCGCATGCGGTACCCCAACGCGCCCGAGCGCTGGACCTGGCACCCCGAGCAGCACCTACAGGAGGAACCGGCATGCGCTGCTGCAACGGATGCGCCGACTGCATCACCCGAGCCGATCCCCCCTACTGGGACGCCTGCTGTGGATGCGGCGGAGAAGACGACGGACCTGCTGAAGCGCTTGGACCGCAGCGAGGAGGAATCGTGGCACGAGGTGGCATAAAGCCCGGACCTGGACTGGCGGCCTACCTGGAGGCCACCAAGTCGGCCGACATCCTGTTCGGTGCCGTCCAGAAGCACATCCTCGTCAAGGCGACGAGGCCCGACGGCCGGCGCCAGGACGTGCTCCACCCGTCCGAGATGATCAAGCCCGACTGGTGTCACCGGGCGGCCTTCTACAAGCTGCTCAACCCACCCCCCAAGGGTCCCACCACCTTCGTGCGCGAAAACGTCTTCCAGGAGGGCCACAACACGCACGCGAAATGGCAGAAGTGGCTCCAAGAGATGAAGCGACTGGGCGGCGACTGGTACTGCGAGAGCTGCCGTCAGACCTTCTGGGACGACGAGACCCCCGAGCTCTGCCAGCTGTGCTCCAGCCCGCTACTCACCTACGCCGAAGTCCCGCTGAATGCGCCGGCCCTGACGATCGGAGGCAAGAGCGACGGCTACTGCCCCGAGGACAACTGCTTGATCGAGATCAAGACTCTGGGCCTTGGCTCCATCCGCTTCGAAGACCCGAAATTTCTCGCGAAGTACGAGCTGGAGATGGAGGGACGCGGCCAGGTCGTGGACCTCGTCCGGATGTGGCGTGACTTCCGACGGCCACTGCCGCAGGCGCTCCGCCAGGGCCAGCTCTACCTCTACCTCGCGCGGCATTTTGAGGACCTGTGGGTCGACCGGATCACCTACTTCTACGAGTTCAAGCCGACTCAGGAAGCCAAGTCCTTCACGGTCCTGTACGACGAGTCCATCTCCGAGCCGGCCATCGAGGGCGCGCAGCTGATCACCGACGCCCTGGCCGCCGGCCGACCGCCGCGCTGCAACATCAACCCCGGTGGTAGCTGCAAGAACTGCCGGGCCTTGGACACGGCGGGTGCAGCGTGAGTACGTGGAAGACCTTGAGCGGGTGGGGCTTCGAGCCCGAGCAGCGACCCAAGTCGGGTGTGCCCGAGATCCCCGAAGACATCACCGAGCTGACCGACCAGCAGCTCATGGCGCTCTTCAGCTCCTACACGGCCTGGACGGCGTACGCCGCGCACCGCAAGGCGACCGCCGAGAGCGCGCTGCGCGATGCCCAGCAGCAGCTGCGGTACGCCACCGCCGTCGCCTCGGTCCGGGCGGTGGGCGAACGGACCGTGGCGGGCCGCAAGGCAGCTGCCCAAGCCTCCCCGGAGGTTCGGGAGCTGGAGGCCGAGGTCGCCGACACCACCGATGTCGTCGAGGCTCTGGCCGTGGTGCATGAGAACACGCGAGCCAAGGCGCAGTTGGTCTCGCGTGAGCTATCACGGCGCATCGCTCAGGAGAACCACGAGCAGCGCACCGCGAAGTGGGGTGTGTGATGGGCCTACTGCCCGCGTACATCGGCATTGACCAGTCCTACAGCGCGTTCGCGATCATCCTCCACGTGGAGGATCCCGCAGGCCCCGGCCATGTGGAGCATCTGCTGGACTTCTCCCCCGAGCGCGCCGGTCGGGGCGTGGCGCGCCTGGCCCACATCCACCGGACCCTGCTCGCGCTGTTCGAGGCGACGGACATCGGCTACGACGTGCGCCGCGTCGTCATGGAGGGCTACGCACCGGCCAGCCGTTACAACCGGGAGGCGCTCGGGGAACTCGGGGCGGTCACGAAGCTCGCCCTCGCAGAGGTCTTCGGCTTCGACGGCCGCGTGAGCATCGCCCCGCCGACATCCCTGAAGAAATTCGTCACCGGGAATGGTGCTGCGGGCAAAGACCTGATGCTGCTGGCAGTCTACAAAAAGTGGGGAGCCGAGTTCTCCAGTAATGATCTCGCGGACGCCTACGGCCTCATGCGAATCGGCTATGCCCTGGAGAACGGGACGCAGCTCAAGTACGAACGCGACGTGCTCGACGCCATGCGGAAAACCCCAAATACCGGCCCGTAAATGCCACACGTACGCTCCGCTCAGAGAGCATAAGGAGCGAACTCGTGGAGAATCAGGTCCAAGAAAAGATATTCCGGGTGAAGTCGACCACGTCGCCCCCGGAGCTGGGAAGCGCCATCGCCCACGCCATCAACGCCGGCCATCAGGTCGTGCTGAAGGCCGTGGGCGCTGGTGCTGTCAACCAGGCCGTCAAGTCGATCCCCATCGCACAATCCTTCGTCGCTTCCTACGGAACCGACCTCGTCCAGAGGATCTCGTTCTTCCACGGGTACACGACCCGCGAAGGTGATGACAGCGGCGAGCTTATGGGGATCGCCATTCGCGTATCGGCGAATATCTAGCCCCGAAAATTCACCCCTACACTGCCGGTGGACTCGCTCACTCCTCTATTCGGACACGTATCGGCTGCCCTCCTTCGACGATCCGGAGTCCGACTGGACAGTAGAGGAGTGAGCGAGCATGACCGAGCACGGCCACTGGAGCCCGCCCAACCGGGGCCTTGCCGACCCGCTGCGGGCCATCCCGAGCACCGGGGCCTACGGCGCCGGCCAGCAGACCTGCCACGCCCAGGTGGTGCGCCCCGAGGCGGGCGAGAGCACGAGCCGCAGGCGCTCCGGCGGTGCGGACCCGACGATCGAGGACCAGTCGCACCGGCGCAACGTGCTGCTCGGCTCCGACCGCTACGGCCCGGCCGGGCAGGTTCAGGTCCGGCGGGCGTTCGCTGACCCCACCGCCTCCGGGAAGAGCATGCGGCGCATGCCCTCCGCGTTCGGTCCTCAGGACTCGTTCCGAGGCGGCGAGATGGACGGGACGCGCTGATGGCCGGCGCCAACAGCAACCTGGTCTACAACCCGCCCTACCAGGCCCCAGCGGGCGGTGGCGGTGTCACCTACTCCGGCGGCGGTGGCGGCCTGCTCCTCAGCGGGGCGCGCGACATCCTGGACGCCCGCCGCATGATGGAGACCGGTCACGTCCCGACAGCCGCCTACCCTGATGGCTACCTCGGCACGCTCGGGGGTGGGGACCGGCGCGAGGACCGGCTCCTGGGCGCCGTCGCGAACCGCGCTACCCAGCGCTCCTACCAGCGCGGCGTCCACAAGGGCGAGAGGATCGACCCGGCCGACTACTACTGGACCGAGCAGGTCAATCCCGCCGCCGCGCTCATCGCGCAGGCCGAGGGCCGCAAGTGGACCCAGCAGGGCTCAACAATCGGCGCACCCCTGGTGAATGACGGCAAGTCGGCGACGCTCGTCTCCAGCCAGGCCCGGTTCGCGACAGCGGAGCGCGTTTACTCCCAGGAGACGACGCCGCCGTTCACCTCGTACGACGCGCAGCGCAGGGCGCAGCTCATGCGGTTCAAGCCGGATTGGACCTGAGATGGACCAGCAGAACTCCGTCTACCAGCCGCGCCCCTGGTCCACGCTCCAGGAGCAGCAGGTCACGACCTACCTGTCGGAGTGGATCGGGATGCCGACGGCGGACATCCGGCGTATCGCGCCGCCGATCCCCAACATCGGAAGGCGCCCGGCTCGCTTCGGGTACCGCTCGCATGTGCTCGGGATCAACGACATCGCCCGGCTCGATGACGTCTACCCCGGCGCACGGGTCGACTACAGCCAGCGCCAGTCCGGCTATTCCGCCACGCAGACACCGTCAATCGGGGGTTACTGATGCCGAAGAAGACCAGGGCCACCGACCGCCGGGGACACGGCGTCGGCGACAACGTGGGAACCACCATCAGCGCCAAATCCAACCTTCAGGACCGGCGGAAGGCCGGGGCATACGCGCCCTCGGCTCCCTCGGCCGGCTCCGCCTCCACCGAGTTCGCGGCCGGCGTCGCAGCGGGTCGCCCCCAAGGCAGCGGAGCCACCCTGGGGCAGGCGAAGTCCCGGACCATGAGCGCGCCGCGAAAGCTGGGAATGGCATGAGTTACCCGAAGCAGCGGAACTGGAGCGACGACCTCAATGCCGGCCTGACCGACGGAACGTGGAAGAAGACTGTCCGCGAGCGCGGTGGCGTCGTGGAACCCACAACGCCGCGCGAGCGCGCCACGCTCGCAGACACCTGGTACGGCATCCACGAGAAGCCGGTCAAAACGGACCCCTTCGGCCGTGAGATCACCACCCCGGACACCTACACCGGCGGTCCGGTCACCTACCCCGGAGCCTGACATGGCGCTCACCCACCCGTTCCGGTGCGACGAGGCGAGGCAGAACGTCGTCGGACTCGGCCTGGCGCTCACCGCGCTCGGGAGCTCGATCTACGGGCAGGCGCAGCCCACGTTCGGCTTCTCCGGGCCAGGTGTCGACGTGATTCTCTCCGCATGGACCTTGGTCGGCTACCTCACGGCGCTTCTTGCGCTGCTCTCGGTCCTCGCCCACCGCAACAACACGGGCTACCGCATCAGCGGGCTGTATTTCATGATCGCCGCCGGCCTCACGCTCAGCAGCCCCAACCCGACCCCGACCAGTGTCGGCACGAGTGTGCTGTACCTGGGTTTCGCCGTCATCGGGTACGGCACCTGGCTCATCTCGCGCGAGCGGGCCTACCCGTGAGTCTCCTCGATCTGGGACCAGACGTGGTCTCCATCCTGGTCGGCGCCGTGAGTGTGGTGGTCACCCGGCTGCTCGACACCTACCTTCCCGGGAAGGTCGAGCCCGCGTGCCTCCCAGGTCGCTGCTGGCTACTGCAAAGACCCCCACTCCCGGCGGCTCCGCCCGCTGGCCCCATCGCGACGGAGGACCGATGACCACGCCGATCTGGAATCTGGAAACCAACTCGGATCTGACGGCCGAGCCGGGATCCGCCGCCGGCAACACCACGTTCCCGCCGGAGACCGCCGCCCAGCGCATCGCGGCGCGCCCATCCAACTACGGAAAGCCCTTCGTGCCCCCCACCCCGATCTGGGGCGTCGATGGGTCGGGCAACCCCACGAACGGGGGCTTCATCACTCCGACTTCGTTTCAGCTGTTCTGGCACAGCAACATCGGCCAGATCCCGGCCGGCTCGAAAATGCCCCCGCTCCCACCGACCGCCAGCGCCGACCCCAACAACCTCGGCTCCAAGGGCATCGACAGCATCGGCATCGGCGGCCACAACATCTACATCAACGGTGCCGCCAACCCGAGCCTGTTCATCCGAGGATCCAAGCTGAACACCGTGGTCACCGGGTACTGGAGCACCGCCACCCCGCCTGTGTGGACTCCTGTGGCCCCCTCCACCACCTACTTCGTGCGAGTCGAGCCGGTGGACACGACCCTGGTCGCCACCGGAAACCTCAGCGCGACCCTCAGTGTCACCACCCCGGCCGCGACGACCACGAGCCAGCAGGTCACCACGCCCCCGGGGCCTCCCGGCGGCGTCACCCTGGTCGCCCCGCTGCCCGTCATCACCTCCAGCGCCGGCGGCCCGATCGAGATCACCTGGAACCGCATCAGCACCGCCACCGGATACGAGGTCTGGGACAACAACACGCCCGGCGACGACCTCCAGCCCGACCCCAGCAGGCCGGGGTTCTTCATCGGTGACACCCTCATCGTCGGGAGCATTGCCCAACCCGCCCTGCCGGCCACCGCCGTGACCGTCTACACCCCCAACTACACGGTGCCCAGGACCCCGTTCCGCATCAGGGTCCGCAGCATCAAGACGGACTCGAACGGCACCGCGTACTCCGCGTTCTCGCCCACCATGTACGGCACGATCCCCGCCGCCCTCGCCGCCCCCGCAGCGCCAGCGGCCCCGACCCTCGGCGGCACCATCACCGCCGGCCTGGTCCACCTGGACCTCACCGAGCCCGCCGTCTCCCCCACCGCCGGGCCGCCGGAGTGGTACGCCGTGTACGACGGCACCAAGCGTGTCGCGCTCCTCAACGCCCCGCTGGGAACCGCCCCGCAGGTCACCCTTCAGTACGCGGTCAGCCAGGCGTACTCGTTCACCGTCGTCTGCGGCAACTCGCTGGGCGTCTCGCCCGCGAGCGCGGCCCTGGCCGGCACCACGCCGGCCACCTGACCGTAGACTCGAACGGTGGGGGCTCCCAATTGAGGTGGGAGCCCCCGCAGTCGTTCCAGCGTCAAGCGTCCACGGCCACGTTGATCACGTCCAGCTGGAGATTCAGTTCGTCGGACTCGCCGTCGGGGTGCTCGACGCAGTGCTCGGACTGGTCCCACTCCTCCAGGAAGAAGCTGTTGAGCTGCTGGAGGAACTCCTCCATGTCGCCGGCCTTCACCCTGCCGCCGTCGGTGAGGGTGAGCGTGGCCGTGAGGGTGAGCTTGAGTTCTTGCTGCTTGGGCATGTTGAAGCAACTCCTTTTGAGGGATGGGTATTTGAGATGCCGGCGAATCCGACACGAGGAACACTACGGTCTCGCGCCGCGCAACTCCACCAGGCCGCATTTCGGCCGCACTGCCTCCGAGTCGGGCTTTCTTCCTTCGATCGGGGCCTGATCCCCCACGGGTGCCCCCTCACGCCTTCCCTCGCTGCACTCGCGAACGAGCGCAGCGAGGAAAACGCACCCCGCAGTTCGTCACCCTTCTCTATAACGAATAGGTAACATCTCAGCTCGCTGGAGATCACCCGGTCGACGCGCTGTGGATCCACCCAAGGACGGGGCGGCTGGCGCATCGTAAATTCGGCAACAAAATCTCTTCGTTCATTCTCAGTACGGGACTCCCTGCGCCGCCTGGAGCTTCTGGCAGTCCCACTACTGGTACTGAGAGGGAGAGTCGGTTGGCCACCATTCGGATCCTGATATGCCGGGACTGCCAAAGCACCGAGACGCTGCCTCCCTACGAGGGCAACCCGCGTGACGACACCACCCTCGAATACGCCGTCTCCCGGCACCAGTATCCCAACGGGGAAAGGCACTTCGGGCGGCTCTACGGCCCCGTCGAGGCCGGGGTCTGGGAGAACCGCGAGGCCCGCGAGGAGATCCTCAAGCAGCTCTGGCAGCGAGAAGGCCACACCGGCATGGAGCCGTGGGTCTATCAGGCAGTAGACACCTTGAAGGCCGACGCCATGCAGTGCTGGCGCAGCAGGCATCGCCCAGAGACCTGCTCGGACTTCCACTCGGACCGGAAGCTGCTCGTGCCCCCCACTGCCGGCGACCGCAAGGCGGAGGGCATGGCGAAGTGGGACAAGCGGAACCCAGGCGCTCAGCGGTACCTGTGCGACTACTGCCCGATCCGCAGCGTGAACGAGCAGCTGGTACGGCGCAAGAGGGGGCTCTACGAATGAGCGGGCCCCGCGTACACCGGAGGCTCCCCCAGACCGAGCCCAGGCCCACCGCGAAGTCCTGGGCGTGGCAGGTGCGCTTCTTCGAGAAAGTCGACAAGGGCTCGGAATTCGACGCCTGCTGGATCTGGAAGGGTGCAATAGACGAGGACGGCTACGGAAAATTCCGCATGCCGGACAAGAGCGTCAAGGGCACGCACATCATCTCCTGGGAGCTCGCCAACAACCGCACGGTTCCCAAGGGCTGGCACGTCGACCACCTGTGCCGAATACGGGCCTGCTGCAACCCGGACCACCTGGAAGCAGTGGAACATTCGGAGAACGTTCGGAGAGGAACCTCCTTTGCCGCCAAGAACGCCGCAAAAACACACTGCCCCCGA
The DNA here is from genome assembly GCF_044547075.1 of Kitasatospora sp. NPDC052896. Taxonomy (NCBI): domain Bacteria; kingdom Bacillati; phylum Actinomycetota; class Actinomycetes; order Kitasatosporales; family Streptomycetaceae; genus Kitasatospora; species Kitasatospora sp. NPDC052896. The sequence continues at coordinate 294,387 of NZ_JBITZU010000005.1, read as the reverse complement.
GGTCACGAATTCACGGCGGAGAACACACGGTGGCACCACAACAGCAGGGAGTGCATCACCTGCATCCGCCAGCGGGACCGGCAGCGGCGCCAAGCGCAGCGCGCAGAGCGGGAGTTCGACAGCGCGCGAGGTGACTGACCTCCAACTGCCCGTGGACGTCTACGTACGCCGAGCCGCCGGCATCTACCTGCACTCAGCCCTCGACACTCTCGGCAGCGTCCGGGCGGACCTCGAACGCACCAAGTCCGCGCCCTGGCTGACCCCCACGCTCACGGACGCCATTGACCAGATCACCTCGGCGCTCAGCGTTCTCGGCCGCGCCCAGGACCACCAGGAGGACCGCCATGTCTGATCGCCAGCACACCGAGGCTCCGCGTAAGGTCACCACGGCCTTCCTGATCCTCCAGACCGAACAAGGCGAGTGGGAGGCCACCCCCGACCTCGACATGCCGCTCCAGCCGAGCCGCCCGGCCAGCGTGTCCGACATGAAGCACGGCGCCGCCGAAGTCGTGTCCGACATTGAGGCAAGCAAGATCGCCGCCATGGCCGCCCAGCTCACGATCCAGCAGCAGATGCAAATGGCCGCCTCCATCCGCAACCGGGCCGAGGAACAGGCCATCCGCAGCAAGCTCGTGATGCCCTGAGTGTCGTGCCGTGCTGACCGTCGTCATGGTCCTCGAAGGCGTCCTGCGGATGGGCGGCAGTGACGCCCAGATTGAGACCGGCTGGGCCCTCTACCAGGCCCTCGCACGCAACTCCCGCCTCTACGTCCTCAGCCACGAGTGGCCCGAGGACGAGATGTCCACCTGGATGCGCCAGCGCAACTTGACCGGGCACCTCGCCTACCTCCACTCCCCGGACCCAGGCCCCCAAGGGCGCCTGGACACCCTCCGACGCATCCGCAGCTGGCGCGTCAGCCTCGTGATCGAGCCCGACCCCAGCTGCGCCGCCGCCGAGATCGCCGACGGATGGAACACCCTCCTCCACACGCACGCCCTGTACACGAGGCCTGAGTGGCGCCCCGACCACACCGGTTCACCCCGCCCCTGGGACGCGCTCACCGAGGAGATAGAGCGCCAGCAGACCATGCGCCTTTCCGACCACCGCCTGCACGACGAATAGAGGGCGCTATGGCCATGAGCCGCAAACACTACCGGGAAACCGCCGCGATCCTCAGGCACGCGGCGCAGAGCACCACCACAATCGACCAGCTCGACGTCCTCCGCGAGATCGCCGAAGGCGTGGCCAGAATGTTCAAAGGCGACAATCCCCGCTTTGACCGGCAGCGCTTCATGGACGCCGTCTTCGAGGACATCTAGGCGCCGGCACACCACGGGACCGCGCCAATCGAACCCCTGACCCATCGAAGGGAAGCGTCATCGCTATGCGCCGAAAGCACCACCGGCAGGCCGCCCGGATCCTCAAGCAGTCGCTTCGCCTGACGCTCACCATTGACGAAATCGACTCCGTCGCCCACATCGCCGACGTCCTGGCTACTCTCTTCGCGCGCCACAACGCCAAGTTCGACCGGCAGAGTTTCATGGACGATATCTTCAGGGAGTCCGCGTGAAATTCTTCTACGGCGGCGCCGAAATCCCCAGCCACCGGCAGCTCCTCGGGCAGCTGGAGATACCGCAGGTCGCACTCTCGTACATGGGGCTGCGCCGGCGAAACAAGCTCACCAAGCCCTGGCTAGTTTCCGAGAATTTCACGGCCGGCCAGGAGGTACTCATCGACTCCGGATGTCACACGCTCAATCGTGAGGGCGTGGAGGTCGCGGAGTCCGAGATCGCCGAGCTCGCCGAGATCTACGACTCGTTCATCGGCCAGAACTTGGACAGCATCGAGGCGTACACCGAATTCGACGCACTTGCTATGGGGCGGGGATGGATCGAAGAGCGTCGATCCGCGCTGGACCCCGACAGGGCCATCGTGGTGTGGCACGAGGAGTGGGGGGTCGATGAGCTCCGCAGGATGGCCGACACCTACCCCTACATCGCCGTAGGGCAGGGCACCTGCGGAGATCGGGACATCGTCCCGATCCTGCGCACGCTCTCGCGGCAAGGCCGGCTGCACGGCATGGGCTTCAGCAGCCCGCCGCTGATGATCGCGGCGAGCTGGTACTCCGTCTCGTCCACCACCTGGCTGTCCGCCGCCCAGCACGGCGAAACCTTCGTGTGGGCCGGGCACGAGCTCAAGAGGTACCCGAACAGATACAAGGGGCAGGCACGCAAGCGCCACCGGACGCTTTTCGAGAGCATCGGCCTGGACCCCGCGCTGATCGAGAAGGACGACCCGACTGAGAACTTGAAGCTCAGTCTCTGGTCGTGGCAGCAGCAGATCGCCTACATTTCGCAGCGCCACGGCCAGGGAGTAACTGCAAGCGATGAAGCGGGTACATCGGAAAGTGCGGAAAGTTCCTGGGGGGTAGTTGAGGCGACAGCCCCGGAGACGGCGAACGAGGGGGCAACTACACCCTCCACCAAACGGGTGAAGAAAGTGCTTCCGGGACTGGAGATGGAAGCCTTCACTCACCGATACACGGACCCCGAGGACGGGGAGCGAAAGACCCGGACGGAGTACCGCGCGACAGCGGTCGACCTCAACATCCGGGTCTGCGATGGCTGCTTTCTCGCCAACAAATGCCCCGAGTATCAGCCCGGGGAATCCTGCGCCTATGAGATCCCGATCAAGGTCAGGACCAAAGAGCAATACATCGCACTCTTGGATTCGCTCATCGCCATGCAGGCGGCCCGAGTCTTCAGTATGCGCATGTCAGAGGAGGTGGAGGGCGGGTACGCCGATCCGAACCTCAGCCAGGAAATGGACCGCATGGCCCGCTTCGTGAAACTGAAGGCCGATATCGAAGAGGCCGGATTCTCCTTTTCCATGAAGGTCCAGCAGAAGGGCGAGGCCCAGATCGGAATTATCAGCAGGCTCTTCGGAAAAGAGGCTGGGGGGTCCCCGCCCTGACCACAGCGGGGACAGTGTCAGCAGAGGAAGCCCTCGGTCAGATGGGCGTTGTCGATGCCGAGGTCGTGGAGTGACGGAGCAACTCCGTCGGCTCACCGCCCACCAGCACACCATCCTCCAGCGCGTTGCCGACGGCCACACCTACGCCGAGATCGCCCGCGAGCTGACCATGACTGAGAAAGGCCTCCAAGCCGGAGTCCGGCGCGTCCTGGTCAAGCTCGGCGCCCGCAACGCACCGCACGCCGTCCACATCGCCCACCAGGCCGGCCTCCTCGGCCACCGACCCGAGCGCCACGGCGACCACGCCGGCTACGCGCGCCACGTCCGAGCCGGCGAGGACCCCCGTGAGTGCCCTCTGGGCTGCCACGCCGCAGAACTCGCCTACCGAGCGAGCCGCCGCGCAGCTCGCACAGCTTCGAAGACCAGCTCCAAGTTACCGAGAAGGTAAGGTAAGGCTACTCGCTCCAGCTCTTCGGGAAGTTGCCGGCGGTCAGGAAGAGATCCTCCGTCGCACACGCGACTTCCTCGTTCGTTAGGTCGAAAAGCACCACCGGGTTCTCCCCGTCAAAGCCGACCACCTCCCCGAAGCGAGTCGGGCGCCCCTCCTCCTCCCAGGCCACGCGGTCGCCCTTCTCAAAGTCATCTGTGTCCACGCGGTAGTTCCTGAGACTCACTCCGCACCCTCTCGCAGCTTGGCGTCCCACTCGGCCCACCAAGCCGGCCTCTCCTTCGTGCCGTTCCGGATCGCCTCCATGTTGGCCGCGATCCGCCGTAGCCCATCACCGACGGGGTCTTGACCCGGCACCTGGGGCGAGTCGGGGTCCTGGGACGCCTTGAGTACCTCCGCAGGGCCAGCCTCGACGTCCAATTCCGACGAAACCTTGCCCAGCAGCTCCGCCCTGACGGCGGCCAGCAGCTCGTCAAGCTCCTCGTCGGTGCGCGGCTCTTCGTCCATGTCACTCCTCTGGTCGTGCAAACGGTACGAGCGTAGAACCCGGCGTGCTACCACGGACGAAAACTTCGGGGAAGCTGTCCACTCCGGTAGGCGATGACCCCGAGTACGACAAGGGCGGCGACGGTACCGAGGACCCAGAGGGCTTTCTGAATCCGTTCGAACATGAAGCCTCCTGCGTGCGGGCATGACGAAGGCCCCCGCTCCGCGTGGGAGCGAGGGCCCGGAAACGACGAAAGCCCCCGCCAAAGCGGGGGCCGGTGTACGGGGAAAGTCAGTGCGCCGCGCTGGCGGTGTAGTAGTCCGACGCGGATGTCATCGCTGGTCGCGCTCCGTGCTCTCACCCCGGCGGCCCATGAACAGGGCCTTCAGCTGTTCAGCAGCAGCGGCGCTGTCCGGTTCGTCGATACCTACCTCCTCCAGCACGATTCCGGCCCGGCTGACGACCACCGAGGCGCCTGTCCCGAACAGCTCAAGAAGCGCCGACATATAGGCGCTGTCCCTGACAACTTGTTCGAGTTGGGCGGCCAAGGCGTGGAGCGGGGTCGGCCGGCTCTGGAACACGCGGCCGAGTGTCGGGTGATCGGCGGCAAAGAGGCGCAGCTCGCGGCGGGCGCGGCCGGCATCGTGGACGGTCCGCAGCCAGACATCACGAACGTCCCAGATCCCGTGGTCGCTCTCAAGGGGCAGCGCCACCTGGGTCCAACCGAACTCCGCGATCTCCTCGTGCTCCAGGAGTGGGGTGAGCTTCTCGGAGAGCTCCTCAACAGTGCGCTGAGCCACCCAGGGGCTCGGCTCGATCCCGGTGATCGGGAGCTGATGGAACGACGTGATCTTGTGCTCGGCCATGACTGCGTCCTCTCAGTCCTCGTCGGTCTCGAATTCGGGAAGCCGATCGCGCAGCCTCAACGACATCGGGCTCCCGTCTCGTGTGTACAGCTCTCGCAGGTGCTCGACCTCGGCGGTACTGAAGTAGAGCGTGTGATGGCCCATGCAACCCATCAGGTCCGTCTCACCGTTCTTCCACTCGTGCAGGAGCGGCATGAGCTGTGCCAAGAGCTTCTGCTCGGGCCTGGGTGCCATCACGATCGTCTCGGCTGCGACTACGCGGGTGTCGGTGTTCGTCGCCGCGTCGTAGAACGCACTGAGCAGATGCCGCTCTTCCGGCATGAAGGACACGCCACGGTGCACGACGGCGCGAACGTTGAACTCCGCGACCTCCGAGGCAAGGTGCTCGAAGGCAGCATCCTCCTCATCGGCCATGTCGATGAACCAGCGGTCGACCTTGAGGCCGGACCACTTCTCCAGCTTCGCCTTCTCGCCCTCCACGTCCTCGGCGAACATCTGCCCCATGTAGCCGGCAACGTACTGTTCCTTCGGCAAGATCGTCTCCTTAGTTCGTGTTCGCAGGGGGCTCGAAGCCGCGCGGAACGAAGTTGCACAGCACGAAGTACGACGGCTCCGGGTTGTCCCACATGCACCAGACGATCTCGAAATCTTCGCCGATCGACTGGAGGTAAGCCCGAGCCATAACGACCGCCGGCCACTTGGGGCCCACGTCATATGCCCACGCCCAGTCCCAGCGCGGCGGCCGGTTCTCCGCATCCGCCCAGCGGTCGGTGTAGTTCTCAAAGAGATCAGGCTGGGTGGCCCACGAGCCCTCCGCCCACGGGTACGCTGCATCGCTCAGGCGCTCGAAGTCGTGTTCGCTCAGCTCGATGGTGATCATTGCGGAATCCTCTCGGGGGCAATCGGTCCGAGCCTAGGGGTTGAGTCCGACAGTCCGGGCGCAGATCGCCCGGACCTAGCGGCCTACGCGGCTACAGCGGCTTCCTCCCGCAACCGCAGCTCGCGCAGCGTCAACGGGTACCTGACCCAGTTCCGCTGCTCCTTGAGAAAGGCGTAGTCGCCGCGCTGGGCGCGGAACGACTCCTCGAACGCCTCCATCTCGGCGTAGCGGTCGGGGAAGACGCGCAGCGTGCGCAGCCACTGGGCCTTGCCTGCCCTCACACAACACCCGCCGCAGTTGTTGTGCTCATAGTCCAGCGAGTAGAGCCGAGGCGGCTCCACCCCAAGCGAGCGCGCCTCATCGAGCAGCTCGGCCTTCGACCGCTTCGGCTCCCACTTGGAGCACAACGGGTAGGAGGTCCGCCACGGCCGCCAGCCCCGTGCGATGGCCGGGATCCGCCGCCGGTCGCGTTCGCTGGAGTCGATCCCGATGTACAGCACGGTGTCGGCGGGGTGAGTGTTGGCCTTCAGCCACTTCCGGCACGGCATGATCTTCAATGCCTTGCTGCATGGCGCGATTCGGTTATTGCCCAAGAACTGCTTGTCAGCGAACACCTCCAGCGGGTTCCGCCCGTCCGTCACCTTCGTCAGCGGCACACCGAGCAGCTGGCTCGTGTCATCGGCGAACCGCCAGAGGTCCTCGTCCTCGAACTTCGTGTCGGCGATCAGCAGCACCATGTCCTTGGTGCCGTGCCGCTCCGCGACGCGGACGGCCGCAGCGAACGAACCTATGCCACCGCTGAACTGGATCACGTGCTTCATAGATGTCTCCTTCTCGAATGGTGCTGGACATGGCGAGGCCCCCGCCTCATGAGGAAGCGGGGGCTGGGGAAGGACGTGGCTACTTGACGTCCACGTTGCGCCAGAGTTCGTTCTCGGACGCCTGGGAGCCCAGGAGGTTGTGCTTCAGATAGTCCCCGACGTCCTTGTGGACCTTCTCCACGGGCACGTTGTACTCGTGGGCCCAGGCCGCCTGGTCCATCTCGATCGAGACGGCGTAGCGGAGGGTGGTGTCCTTGGCGCTCGGCCGGTGTGGCCGGTAGCGCTTGATCGTCATCTGGGCCGTGTGGTCCGGCGAGTTGGAGATGATCAAGTCCTGCGCCCACTTCAGGTGCGCGCCGCCGTTGCACACCTCGAAGTGCCGGACCGTGTCGGCGATCACGGCCTCGATGGTGTAGTTGGCTTCCTTACCGCACACGGGGTGCATGCACGTCATGCTGCTCGTTCTCCGTGGGTAGTTGTCAGCGGACGCGGGTCACCATGGCCAGCAAGAAGCCTGAGCATAGGACCCCGTCGCTGTCGTAGCCGTCGAAGTGGCCGTCGGCGTCCAGCTCGGTGACGACCACACAGCCGCTCTCGAAAGGGGTGTCGAACACGGCGCCGGGGGTGATCTGGTCGGGGGTGATCTCCATGGGCGTCGTCAGCCCTCAGATCGCATCTTGCGGACCCGCCGCTTCAGCTGCTCGATGGCCGGCGTCGACATCTCGGTGCCCCAGTCGAGCCCCCGGCCGTCGCCCATCCCGTACTTCTCCATGCGCTCCAGGACGTTCTCCCAGTCGATACGGGTGTTCTGGTACCAGCCGTCGCAGATCTCGAAGGCCATCTCCACGAGTTCGTCGGTGACGTCGTCCTTCTTGACGGGTGTGTAGTCGTCCATCACGGTGCCCCTCTCTTGCTCGATTTCTCTACCTCGTCCGGCTCGATCTCCACGATGGCGTTCAGGGCCCGTCCGAACCGTAGCGCGAGGCTCCGACCGTGGTCCGCGTGGTCGGCGTAGCCCCGGCATATCGCCGGAGCCGGCGTTCCCAGCGTCTTATGGCACACCACGTGCCCCTCTTTCTCGCGGGCCTCGCGGATCATGCTCGCAACTCGCCCCGGCTCAAGGTCCATCAGATTCCCGGGGCGGAGGATGCACGTACTGCACAACTTCGAGCAGAGGCGCACGATGCCGGCCTCCGGGTCGGCCACGTCCTTGTACAGCCCCGCGTCATCGGCTTCCAGCTCCATACTGGATCAGATCTCTGCCGGCTTACCCGCACCGCAGTGCGGGCACTCGGAGTGCGGATACTTCTCCTTACGGCAGTTCGAGCACTCCTCCATGAGCTCGGCCCGGATCGCAAGTTCGAGCAGGGTCGCGCCTTCCTCCGCCGTCTCCACGGCGCCGAGGAGGATGTTGAGAGTCTCGCGGTGGCTCATGGTTCTCCTGGTCTGAAATCGGCCGACGCCCCACACCGTAGCGGCGCGGGGCGTCGGAGGTCTGGGGTTGCTACTACTTGCTGAGCGCGGGCTCGAAGCTGATAGAGGCGCGAAAAATTGGGCGGGAGCCCTCCCAGCCCCCACAGCGGGGCTCCAAGGTTCCGGCGTCACCGAGCGTGGAGGACAAAGCAGGACATCTTAGACACGCTCACCGGCCGGAGACCGGCTTGGCGTCACTTACCGTCCTCAAGGGTCTCGTAGGCCCCCACGAGGGCGGCGTCGAACTTGTCGTGGAGGCTATTGCTCCACTCCTTCCTCGTTGCCAGCCTGTCAGCTCGAAAAGCTGCGAATTCGATGTCCTTGTACGCGGACCGCCGGATGGGGAGCGCCCGGGCGTTCTCCTCGGAGTACGAGTCCAGGTACTCCACGACCGCCCGGAGGATCTGCGCCGCCGCCTCGAAGGTGAGCTCCCCAGACACCGGACGGTCGAGCTCGACGCCCGATCGCGGGACGATGCAGTCGGCGATGATGTCGCGCTGGTAGGCCTGGAGAATCTCGCTTGCGGGCACAGGCGGCAACCTCTCGAATTGATCGTGTTGGCGGCACGGGCTGCGCCGAATGGCGCACACGTCGCAGCCTATTGGCAGGGGGACACCGGGCGTGCCCCACGGGGGATCTGTCACGGTTTGTCCCTTCGCCCCATGGGGCCTCAGGGTCAGCACCAAGTCAGCACCGGTACACGCGATTTCCGGTATGTACCGGTATGTACCTGCGAAGTGGTCTACCGCGCATACCGGCGCTGACCTGGCACTTTGTCAGGAGTGGTACTGTCCGGGCGTTCTGGTCGTACAACTTCCAGTTCACCGGCCAACGCGCCTACGCCATCCGCGACGGCCGACTGGCCGGCCAGGTCAAGGACTTCGCCTACCAGGCGACCACCACCGACTTCTGGGGCTCGATGACCGCGGTCGGCGGCCCGCAGACCTATCTGCTCGGCGGCGCGTTCAACTGCGGCAAGGCGCAGCCGGGTCAGGTCGCGGCGGTCAGCCACGGCTGCCCGGCCGCGCTGTTCCAGGGGATCAAGGTGCTCAACACGCAGCAGGAGGCGGGTCGTTGATGTCCGACACCGGAACCGGCGGGAACGCCCCACACGAACTCGTCGAGCGCGCACTGGAGCTGTCCCGGGCGGACGGCTGCGTGGTGCTCGTCGACGAGGAGACCACCGCCAACCTGCGCTGGGCGGCCCCCGACCAGAGGCCGGGGGGCGCGCTGACCACGAACGGCGCCACCCGGGGCCGCCGGCTCACCGTGATCGCCGTGGTGGACGGCGCCGAGGGCGCCGCCTCCGGCGTGGTGGCCCGCGAGGCGGTCACCGCGGCCGACCTGGCGGAGCTGGTCCGGGCCGCCGAGGCCGCCGCCCGCGCGGCCGGCCCGGCCGAGGACGCCCAGCCGCTGGTCCAGGGCGGCCGGCCGTCCACCGACTTCACCGCGCCACCGGCCGAGACCTCGATCGAGGTGTTCCGCGACCTCGCCCCCGAGTTGGGCGCCGCCTTCGCCAAGGCCCGGGCGGCCGGCGAGGCGCTGTACGGCTTCGCCCGGCACGAGCTGGTCTCCACCTACCTCGGCAGCTCCACCGGCCTGCGGCTGCGGCACGACCAGCCGACCGGCATGATCGAGCTCAACGCCAAGGGCGACGGCGGCTCCGCCTGGACCGGCGCGGCCACCCGCGACTTCCGCGACATCGACCTGGGCGAGCTGGGCGCCCGGCTGAGCGAGCGACTGCGCTGGGGCCGGCGCCGGATCGAACTGCCCGCCGGCCGCTACGAGACGCTGCTGCCGCCCACCGCGGTGGCCGACCTGATGGTCAGCCTGAGCTGGTCGATGGGCGCGCGGGACGCCGCCGAGGGCCGGACCGCGTTCAGCCGGCCGGGCGGGGCGACCAAGCTGGGCGAGCGGCTCTCCCGGCTGCCGCTGACCCTCCGCTCGGACCCCGGCGCCCCCGGGCTGGGCACCGCGCCCTTCGTGCTGGCCCACTCCTCCGGCGCCGACCTGTCGGTCTTCGACAACGGCCTGCCGGTGACGGCCACCGACTGGATCCGGGACGGCGAGCTGACCAACCTGGTGAGCACCCGGCACTCGGCCGGCCTGACCGGCCTGCCGGTCCGTCCGATCGCCGACAACCTGCTGCTGGAGACCGCCGACCAGGCCGCCGCGCCCACCCTGGAGGAGATGGTCGCCCGCACCGAGCGCGGGCTGCTGCTCACCTGCCTCTGGTACATCCGCGAGGTGGATCCGGCCACCATGCTGCTCACCGGCCTGACCCGGGACGGCGTCTACCTGGTCGAGGACGGCCAGGTGGTCGGCGAGGTCAACAACTTCCGCTTCAACGAGTCCCCGCTCGACCTGCTGAGCCGGATCACCGAGGTCGGCCGGACCGAGCGCTGCCTGCCCCGCGAGTGGAGCGACTGGTTCACCCGAGCCGCGATGCCGCCGGTCCGCGTCCCGGACTTCAACATGAGCTCGGTCAGCCAGGCGTCCTGAGGAGAGGTCCGCGGAGTGGACGAGAAGCGCACGGTCAAGACCTCGAAGCTGCTCTCCCGGGTGCTGCGGCACGACCCGGGGGCGGTGGGCATCACGCTGGACGAGGCCGGCTGGGTCGAGGTGGACACCCTGCTCGCCGCCTTCGCCCGGCGCGGCACCCGGCTGACCCGCGAGCAGCTGGACCACGTGGTGGCGACGAACGACAAGCAACGCTTCGGCTACTCCGCGGACGGCCGGCGGATCCGCGCCAACCAGGGCCACTCGATCGAGGTCGACCTGGGGTTGGCCGCCGCCGAGCCACCGGCGGTGCTGTACCACGGCACCGCGCAGGGCTCGCTCGCGGCGATCTTCCACGAGGGCCTGCGACCGATGGGCCGTCAGGACGTCCACCTGTCCGCCGATCCGGGGACCGCGCTCCGGGTCGGCGCCCGGCACGGCCGGCCGGTGGTGCTGCGGGTGGACGCCGCCGCGCTGGCCGCGGCCGGCCACCGGTTCCGGGTCAGCGCGAACGGTGTCTGGCTCACCGACCGGGTCCCGCCGGCCTTTCTGACCCGGGACCGAGGCGGGTCGGCCGGCACCCGGTCTCGTTTGCCGGAGTTGTCCGGCGTACCGTGGGGGAACCGGGCGGAATCGGTGTCGCGCGGGTGGTTGTCGAAGGCGGCGGGTGACGAGTGAGCAGAAACACGGACGGCGGCCGGGTGTTCCGGATCACCGGGGCTCGGACCAGCCTGACCGAGGACGTGCGGGGGAGACAGCGCCGCTACGTCATCTCGATGCTGATCCGCACGGCCTGCGTGCTGCTCGCGGTGGTGCTGTGGAACGTGCAACGGTACGTGGCCTTCGGCGCGCTGGCCGCCGGCGTGCTGCTGCCGTACTTCGCGGTGATCATCGCCAACGCGGGCCGGGAGAAGGCCCCGGGCCTGCCGAGCACCTTCGACGTGCCGGCCGACACCCCGCTGATGCTCGGCCCGGGTGGCACCGGGGGCGGCGGGCGGGTGGACAGTCCCGCGAGACCCGAGGGTCACTCCAGCGCAAGTTGACTCTCCGTACTCGGGGGAATGGTGAGCCCGACTTGAGTTTCACCGGAATCAGCGCCCTGTTTGTCCACTTCTATTGACATTTACTGGGCCAAAACCTCAAGCGATCCTCAAATAAATCTTGGCAGGCCTAGCCAAGCCCCCATGCCTTCGTGACATACTGCGTACGCGCTCCGCATCCCCCGTCGGAGCGACGGACCGACGCCGGGCGGCTCCCCCCGTGGCTGCCCGGCGTCGTCATGTCCGCGACGGGATCGTCACGGTCGGCTCGTCCGCGGCGGGAACCGGGGTGAGAGACTGACGATCATGAGCATCGACTTCTTCGGCGGCGCGGCGGACGGCCCGGCCGGACCCCCCAAGTGCTCGGCCAAGGGCTGCCGGAACGCCGCCGCCTGGGTGCTGGCCTGGAACAACCCCAAGCTGCACACCCCCGAGCGCCGCAAGACCTGGCTGGCCTGCGAGGAGCACCGCGAGTCGCTCTCGCAGTTCCTCGGCGTCCGGGGCTTCCTCAAGGAGGTCGTGGCGCTGGCCGACTGGACCGACCCCGAGCAGGGCTGAGGCCTCCTCGGCGTCAGCCGCCGATCGCCGACATCGGGCGCTCGGGCTGGAGGAACTCCGGGTTGTCTATCCCCGCCCCCGCCTTCTTGCCCCACATCGCCGCCCGCCAGAGCGCACCCAGCTCGGCGTCCGAGGCGCCCGCCCGCAGCGCGCCGCGCAGGTCCGTCTCCTCCCGCGCGAAGAGGCAGTTGCGGACCTGACCGTCGGCGGTCAGCCGGGTGCGGTCGCAGTCCCGGCAGAACGGCCGGGTCACCGAGGCGATCACGCCGACCCGCTGCGGACCGCCGTCGACCAGCCAGCGCTCGGCCGGCGCCGCGCCGCGCGCCGCCGCGGGCTCGGGGGTCAGCGTGAACCGGGCGGAGAGCCGCTCCAGGATCTCCTCGGCGGTGATCATCCCCGAGCGGGTCCAACCGTGCTGGGCGTCCAGCGGCATCTGCTCGATGAAGCGCAGCTCGTACCCGTGCTCCAGGCTCCAGGCGAGCAGGTCGGCGGCCTCGTGGTCGTTGAGCCCGCGCATCAGCACGGCGTTGAGCTTCACCGGGGTCAGCCCGGCGGCCTCGGCGGCGGCCAGGCCGGCCAGCACGTCGGGCAGCCGGCGGCGCCGGCTCAGCCTGAAGAAGGTCTCCGGGTCCAGGGTGTCCAGCGAGACGTTGACCCGGTCCAGCCCGGCCTCCCGCAGCGCGTCGGCCGTCCTGGCCAGCCCGATGCCGTTGGTGGTGATCGACAGCTCGGGGCGCGGCTCCAGCTCGGCACAGGCCCGCACGATGCCCACCACCCCGGGCCGCAGCAACGGCTCACCGCCGGTGAAGCGCACCTCGCGCACGCCCAGGTCACGCACCGCCAGACCGACCAGCCGGACGATCTCCTCGTCGGTCAGCAGGTCGGTCTTGCCCAGCCACTGCATGCCCTCCTCCGGCATGCAGTAGGTACAGCGCAGGTTGCACCGGTCGGTGAGGGAGACCCGCAGGTCAACCGCCCGACGACCGAAGGTGTCGAGAAGCACGGTGCGCACCCCCCTTCCGGAGTCGGCATGGCCCGGTCCGCCGGTGCGACGGGCCGGGCCAGCTTATCCGGAGCGTCGGACGGCGCCCGTGGGCCGTCCGACCGATGGGATCCGGTGGACTCCGGGCCCGGTGCGGGATCGGACTTCCAGTTCAGCGTACTTCTCCGGATCGGCGGCCCCGGCCGAGGGCGCCGGAGCGCGATCGGCCGGCCACCCACCGCACTCGAACACCTGCGGCCCGGCCGGCACGCGAACGCCCGGGCGGAACCGGCCGAGCACCGTCACCGGGCACGCCCCTCGGGGCCGACCGGGTGACGTCACCAACGGGCGCCGCCCTCCCGAATTCTGACTCGAGGTCAGAAGGCGATCCGGACCTTCAGCGCCGTGCGGTCGTCCATCGCGCGGTAGCCGTCCGGAACGCCGTCCAGGTCGACCGTGCGGTCGAAGACCAGGCCGGGGTCGATGGTCCCGTTGAGCACGTCGGCGAGCAGCTCGGGGATGTAGGCGCGGGCCGGGGCGACGCCGCCGCCGAGCGAGATGTTCCGGCCGAACATCTGGCCGATGTCCACGCCCGCGCTGCCACCGTGCGGCACCCCCACGTAGCCGACCCCGCCGCCGTCCCGGGTGATCGAGATCGCGGTCCGCATCGACTCCTCGGTGCCCACCGCCTCCAGCACGGCGTGCGCGCCCTGCCCGCCGGTCAGCTCGCGGACCGCCTCGATCGCCGCCTCGCCGCGCTCGGCCACCACGTCGGTGGCGCCGAACTTGCGGGCCAGGTCGGTGCGGGCCTGGTGGCGACCGAGGGCGATGATCCGGCCGGCGCCCAGCCGGCGGGCCGCCAGCACGCCGCACAACCCGACCGCGCCGTCGCCGACCACCGCGACCGTGCCACCCTGCCGGACCCCGGCGGACACCGCCGCGTGGTGGCCGGTGGCCATCACGTCGGAGAGCGCGAGCAGGTGGGGCAGCAGGGCCTGGTCGGTCGCCGCGTCCTTCGGCAGCCGGACCAGCGTGCCGTCCGCGAACGGCACCCGGACCGCCTCGCCCTGGCCGCCGTCCGAGCCCACGCTGCCCCAGAACCCGCCGTGCGGGCAGGAGGTCTGCAGGCCCTCGCGACAGAAGTCACAGACGCCGTCCGACCAGACGAACGGCGCGACCACGAAGTCGCCCGGCTTGACGTCGGAGACCTCGGAGCCGACCGCCTCGACGAAGCCCAGGAACTCGTGGCCGATCCGCTGGCCGGGCTCGCGCTCGGCGACGCCGCGGAAGGCCCACAGGTCGCTGCCACAGATGCAGGCGTTGACCACCCGGACCACGGCGTCGGTGGGCTGCTGGATCACGGGGTCGGGGACCTCTTCGATCCGGATGTCATTGGGGCCGTGGATCACGGTGGCGCGCATGGCGGATGCCTCTCACGGAGAGCTCGGGATTGAACGGAACTGAATACTCCGCTCATATGACCACCCTGCTGGCCACTCTATTCCCGTCCAGTCCCACCCGACGGTTGAGCGGGCTCGCCCGCCCGCCCGCTCCCAGGCCGCACGGCGACCCCCGCGCCGACCCTTAAGCTGGTGCACCATGCATCCGCTCCAGCCCTCGCTCGGCCCGATCCCCCCGCAGCGCACCGGTGCACCCGAAACCCCCACGGGTTACGCGGTGGTCGACGTCGAGACCACCGGACTGGGCCGCACCGACCGGGTCATCTCGGCCGGTGTCTACCGGCTGGACGCCCAGGGCGAGGTGCTCGATCACTGGTACACCCTGGTCAACCCGCTGCGCGACCCCGGCCCGGTCTGGATCCACGGCCTCACCGGCGCGATGCTGGCCGACGCGCCCACCTTCCCGGAGATCGCCGACGAGCTGAGCGCCCGGCTGACCGGCCGGGTGATGGTGGCCCACAACGCGCTCTTCGACTGGAACATGATCTCCCGTGAGTACTCCCGCGCCGGGCTGCGGGCACCGGTCGACCAGCGGCTCTGCACCATGGTGCTCTCCCGGGACCTCGGGCTGCCGCTGCCCAACGGCAAGCTCTCCACCCTCGCCGAGTACTTCGGGGTCCGCCAGCGCAACGCGCACAACGCCCTGGACGACGCGCGGGTGCTGGCCGAGGCGTTCCGTCCGAGCCTGCGACTGGCGCTCAGCGGCGGCATCCCGCTCCCGCTGACCAACTGCGTCGCGGTGACCGACCTGGGCGAGGACACCCCCGGCAGCGGTGACCAGTCCCCGGCGCGCGGCTCCTGGAGCTCCGCCGCGTCCTCCTCCTACCGGCCCAGCCGCAAGCGCCCGCCGTGCCCCTACCCCAACCCCGGCCGCTGGCGGCCGGGCGGTCCGCTGGTCCAGGGCATGCGGGTGGCGATCACCGGCGACACCGCGACCGACCGTGAACTGCTGGAGGACCGCGCGATCGCCGCCGGGCTGCACATCGCCTCCTCGGTGAGCCGGCTCACCAGCCTGCTGGTCACCAACGAGCCCGGCAGTTGGAGCGGCAAGGCCCGCAAGGCCCGCGAGGTCGGCACCCCGATGATCGGCGAGGACGCCTTCCTGCAACTCCTCGCCGACGTCGCCCCCCACCCGGGCGGCTAGCGACCCCACCTCCCACCGGGCGTGCGCGTCGTGCCAACCGGCCCTGAGCTCCCCCCTCCCGCCTCGCTACGGCAGGATTGCGCCCATGGATCTCGGACTTCAGGACAGGGTTTACGTGGTCACCGGGGGAACCCGGGGGCTGGGCTTCGCCGCGGCCCGCGAGTTGGTGGCCGACGGCGCGCGGGTACTGCTGACCGGCCGCGAGCCCGCGGCGGTGGACGCCGCCGTCGAGGCCCTCAGCACCACCGGCGAGGGCAACGGCGCGGTAGCGGGTCTGGTCGCCGACAACGCCGACCCGCAGACCGCCGAGCGGCTGGTCACCACCGCCGTCGAGCGCTTCGGCCGGCTGGACGGCGTGCTGATCAGCGTCGGCGGGCCCGCCGCCGGCCCGGTGGTCTCGGCCACCGACGAGGCCTGGCGGACCGCCTTCGAGTCCGTCTTCCTGGGCGCGCTGCGGATCGCCCGGACGGCGGCCGGGACGCTCGGCACGGGCGGGGTGATCGGCTTCGTGCTCTCCACCTCGGTCTACGAGCCGATCAACGGGCTCGGCATCTCCAACGGCCTGCGCCCGGGCCTGGCGATGGCCGCCAAGTCGCTCGCCAACGAACTCGGCCCGCGCGGCATCCGGGTGCTCGGCCTGCTGCCCGCCCGGATCGACACCGACCGGGTGCGCGAGCTGGATGCCATGAGCAGCGACCCGGCCGCCGCCCGCGAGCGTGCCACCACGGGCATCCCGCTGGGCCGCTACGGGACCCCGGAGGAGTTCGGCAAGGTGGCCGCCTTCGCGCTCTCCCCGGCCGCCTCCTACCTCACCGGCCTGATGCTCCCGGTCGACGGCGGTGCCCTGCACGCCCTGTAGCGCCTCCCCGCGCCGGCGGGGACGCCCGAGCCGCGCGCCCACCCGCGCCCGACCACCAGAACCGCTCGGACGGCCGGCCCCGGCCCCGGCCCCGCCGCCCTTCCGGCCCGGCGGAGCCAGGAGCCGGGGCCGCACGACACACCCCGCCCCGCAGCGCCCCACCCCTCACACCACCCGTGGCCTCACACCACCCGTGGCCGCGCCTCCCCGCACGGCTCCCCCTCCGGCACGGCCGGCGGGTGCGCGACGCGGATCCGCAGGTCCAACGCCACCAGGTCGGCCGGGAACGGCAGGTCCACCCCCACCCGCACCCGGGCCACCCCGTCCACCACCACGACCGTGGCCCGCGGCGCCTTCCCGGCCCCGACGGGCCAGCGGGACGGCGGGGACTACTGGACGCGGGCGCGGCGCTCGGTGGGGGGCTGCTCGTCCTCGTCGTCGTCCTGCTCGTAGGGCAGGTGCACGTCGTCGACCGCGATGTTCACCTCGACGACCTCCAGACCGGTCATCCGCTCCACCGCGCCGATGATGTCGCGGCGGACGACGGCGGCCACCTCGGGGATGACCACGCCGTACTCGACGACCAGCGCGATGTCGATCGCCGCCTGCTTCTCCCCGACCTCGGCCTTGACCCCTTGGGAGACGCCGGGGCGGCCGCCGGGGCCCCGGTCCGGCACCACGCCGAAGGTCCGGGCCAGCCCGGAGCCCAGCGCGTGGATCCCGCTCACCTCGCGGGCGGCCATGCCGGCGATCTTCTCCACCACACCGTCGGCCAGCACCGTGCGGCCGGGTCCCCCGGTGGCCGGGCCGGTGTGCGCGGCCGCGTGCTTGTCGAGGTCGGACGGCTTGGGAGCGTCGGGCATGAGGGTGCCTCCTCGGTCAGCAAGGTTCAGCCATACCGCGATCTGCACCAACTCTGACATTCCGCCACGAAGCCCGCCCGTGGAGCGCGACGACCCCAACGGCGCGGGCCCGGCTCCACCGGAGCCGGGCCCGCGAGCGCGCTCTCGGTCAGTCCCCGATGCCCGCCAGGTCGCGCAGCCGGCGGGCCTGGGCAGCCCGCTCGGCCCTCCGCTGCTCGTCGTAGGTGCGGTCGCCGGCGCCCCGCAGCAGCGCCTTGGTCTCGATCACCGCGTTGCGCGGCGCGGCGAGCAGTGCGGCGGCGAGGTCCCGGGCGGCGGCGTCGAGCTCGCCGTTCGGCACCGCGAGGTTGGCCAGCCCACTGGCGACCGCCTCGGCGGCGCCGACCCAGCGGCCGGTGGCACAGATCTCCAGCGCCCGGCCGTAACCGACCAGATCGGTCAGCGGCTTGGTGCCGGCCAGGTCGGGGACCAGGCCGAGCGAGGTCTCGCGCATCGAGAACTGGGCGTCCTCGGCGCAGACCCGGAGGTCACAGGCGAGGGCCAGCTGGAAGCCGGCGCCCACCGCGTGCCCCTGGACCGCGGCGATGGTGATCACGTCCGGCCGGCGCCACCAGGTGAAGGCCTCCTGGAAGGTGGCGATCGCCGCGTCCAGCTCGTCGTCCGCACTGGCGGCCAGCGCGGCGAAGCCCAGCTCGCCGGGGATCCCCTCGGGGTTGAACATGGCCCGGTCCAGGCCGGCCGAGAAGGAGACCCCTTCGGCCCGGAGCAGCACCACCCGCACGGTGCCGGGCAGCTCGCGACCGACCGCGGCGAGCGCCCGCCACATGGCGGGGGTCTGGGCGTTGCGACGGTTCGGGTGACAGAGCGTCACCGTGGCGAGTTCACCCTCGACCTCCAGCCGGACGCCGACCTCCTCCCAGGAGTCGGGGGGGAGGGGGGTGGAGACGGGCGCGGTCATGGGCACCTCCGGCGATGGTCCGGGCAGGCCCCAGTGCGCTGCCCACGGCTTCTACCGGAGAGTAACTTATTGCCCGGTGGCTGGGAATCGCCCCCCGCCCGGACATGACGATCGGCGGCCGGACGGATACCTGGACCGGTCGCCGATGCGCCTGAAGCTGCCGATGGACCCTCGGGACCTGATGGTGCTGCTCAGCCCGCCGACCGGGGGTCTGCCCGTCGGCTCGGTCCCGAGTGGATCTGACGAACCGTCAGGAACCGGCTGCCGCAGCAGCCTTGGCCTTGCCACGCGTAGCGCCACCGCGACCCCGGAGGTTCACCCCGGACTCGCTCAGCATGCGGTGCACGAAGCCGTACGAGCGGCCGGTCTCCTCCGCCAGCGCGCGAATGCTCGCCCCGGAGTCGTACTTCCTCTTCAACTCGGCCGCGAGCTTCTCACGCGCGGCACCAGTCACCCGGCTGCCCTTTTTCAGAGTCTCGGCCACCCGTGCCTCCTCGTAGCTGTGCTCGGTCAGATTCCCATGATCACCCATCCCCAGCGTCCTGGCCACCCATTCGACAAGGTCCGTCGCAGGAATCCGGCGGCAACCGGAGGAATCCCGAGCGCAGCAGAGCGCTCACCCTGGGTGTGCGCGCCCCCGGGAAAATCCACCCGCCGGGACGAAAGAGCTGATCAGCAGGGTCGGGCGGACCGCCGGACGAGGACGGTGGAGCTAAAACGGAATCCCTGACCCCCGCATTCCCGGACACGCCGGGAAGATGAGAATTCCTCGGCCGGATGCAGGAGCGCGTGTCTACGACAAACGAGCGCCCGTGACCGGCGAGCGGTCACGGGCGGAGAGAAGCGGAGGGAGGACCCGACCCGGCGGTCGACTCAGGCGAGCGAGACCAGGTCGTGGTAGGCCGGGCTCCACAGGTCCTCGACACCGTCCGGCAGCAGGATGATCCGCTCCGGCTGGAGCGCGTCCACCGCGCCCTCGTCGTGGGTGACCAGCACCACCGCGCCGGTGAAGGAGCGCAGCGCGCCGAGGATCTCCTCGCGGCTGGCCGGGTCGAGGTTGTTGGTGGGCTCGTCGAGCAGCAGCACGTTGGCGCTGGAGACCACCAGTGAGGCCAGCGCCAGCCGGGTCTTCTCCCCGCCGGAGAGCACGCCGGCCGGCTTGTCCACGTCGTCGCCGGAGAACAGGAACGAGCCGAGGATCTTGCGGATCTGCACCAGGTCGGTGTCCGGCGCCGAGGACCGCATGTTCTCCAGCACGGTCCGCTCGGGGTCGAGCGTCTCGTGCTCCTGGGCGTAGTAGCCGATCTTCAGGCCGTGGCCCGGGATGACCTCGCCGGTGTCCGGCTGCTCGACGCCGGCCAGCATCCGCAGCAGGGTGGTCTTGCCGGCGCCGTTGAGACCGAGCACGACCACCCGCGAGCCGCGGTCGATCGCCAGGTCGACGCCCGCGAAGATCTCCAGCGAGCCGTAGGACTTGGACAGGTCGCTGGCGGTCAGCGGGGTCTTGCCGCACGGCGCCGGGTCGGGGAAGCGCAGCTTGGCGACCTTGTCGGAGGCACGGACCTGCTCCAGGCCGGAGAGCAGCTTCTCGGCCCGGCGGGCCATGTTCTGCGCGGCGACCGTCTTGGTCGCCTTGGCGCGCATCTTGTCGGCCTGCGCGTTGAGGGTGGCGGCCTTCTTCTCGGCGTTGGCCCGCTCGCGCTTGCGGCGCTTCTCGTCGTCCTCGCGCTGCTGCTGGTACTGCTTCCAGCCCATGTTGTAGATGTCGATGCAGGAGCGGTTGGCGTCCAGGTAGAAGACCTTGTTGACGACCGTCTCGACCAGTTCGACGTCGTGCGAGATGACGATGAAGCCGCCCTTGTAGGTCTTCAGGAAGTCCCGCAGCCAGGCGATCGAGTCGGCGTCGAGGTGGTTGGTGGGCTCGTCGAGCAGCAGCACGTCGGAGTCCGAGAAGAGGATCCGGGCCAGCTCGACGCGGCGCCGCTGACCGCCGGAGAGGGTGTGCAGCTCCTGGCCGAGGATCCGGTCCGGCAGGCCGAGCGCGGCGGCGATGGTGGCGGCCTCGGCCTCGGCGGCGTACCCGCCCTTGGTGAGGAACTCGGTCTCCAGGCGGGCGTACTTCTTCATCGCGTTGTCGCGGGTGGCGCCCTTGCCGTTGGCCATCCGGTCCTCGTTCTCGCGCATCTTCTTCAGCACGAGGTCGAGGCCGCGGGCGGAGAGGATCCGGTCGCGGGCCAGCACGTCCAGGTCGCCGGTGCGCGGGTCCT
This sequence comes from Kitasatospora sp. NPDC052896, assembly GCF_044547075.1. Lineage (NCBI taxonomy): Bacteria > Bacillati > Actinomycetota > Actinomycetes > Kitasatosporales > Streptomycetaceae > Kitasatospora > Kitasatospora sp. NPDC052896. The sequence goes on along the minus strand of NZ_JBITZU010000005.1, from coordinate 273,809 downwards.
GCGGCAGGTAGCCGATCTCGCCGGAACGGGTGACCGTGCCGGCCGCCGGCAGGCCGTCACCGGCCAGCACCTTGGTCAGCGTGGTCTTGCCCGCGCCGTTGCGGCCGACCAGGCCGATCCGGTCGCCCGGGGCGACCCGGAAGCTGGCGGATTCGATGAGGATGCGGGCGCCGGCGCGCAGTTCGAGGGCGTTGGCCGAAATCATGGCTGGAAAGGGCTCCTGGGGCTGGCGGCCCGGGCCGCGCCGGTGGGCGGGGCGATGCGGGCACGGGGGTGCGGCGGGGGTCTGGGGCGTACTGGACGGCGTGACGGCGCACACCGGCCGGGCCCGAGGGGCGCGGACCGGGAGCTCGCCAGAGGCGCCGCTAATGCCCGGGGAGAACAGCCATGCGGGTCAGTCTACCGGGCCGCCCGAGCGGACCCGGAAGGATTTCTCCGGTCGCCCGCCGCCGCCCGTCGCCCACCGCCGCCGCGGACGGTCAGCGCCCGGCGCCCCCGGCCGCGGGCGCCGCGGCACCGGCCGGGCAGCCGCCGTCCGGCGGCAGCGCGGCGAACGGCTCGTTCGGGCTGCCGCACGGCGTCACGTCGATGCCCTGCTCGGTGTCGAAGATCCGGCTGCCCACCAGCGGACCGTCGTCGAGCAGCACCTGGTGCCCGTTCACCCGGCTCAGCTTCACCTGCGGCCCGGCCGCCAGCAGCCAGCCGTGGCCGTCGAGCTCGGAGCCGGAGACCCCGCCGGGCAGCGGGCGGCCGGTCGAGGTGGTGCCGGTGCAGGTGCGCGGCACGAGCACCGCGTTGTCGGTCGCGACGCTGCGCAGCGGGTCGAACTGGCAGCCCGACATCGGGCGGGCGTTGAACCGCAGGTCGCCGTCGCGGTCGCGGAAGCCCATGGTCAGGTCGGGGGTGAGCACCTCGACCCAGGGCTCGGGCAGCGTGGCGGTGCGCACCGCGGCGGCGGCCCGCTGCTGCTCCAGCCGGGTGCGCTGGGCGTCGGTGAGCTGGCCGGTGCCGGTCCCGTCGCTGCCGTGCTGCAGCCAGTCGGCCAGCCCGGGGACGGCCCGGTGCCAGCGCACCGAGTGGTCGCTCATCTGGACCGAGGTGACCATGCCGTCGTCCCAGACCACGATGGCGCTGCCACCCAGCACCGAGACGTTCAGCGCGGTGGCGCCGTCCCGCCGGTAGGACCAGAGCAGCTCGCCCGTGGTGGGGTCGTAGGCCTCCAGGCCGGGGCCGACCCGCAGGTCGGGCTGGGCGGTGCCGACCGCCTCCGCGCCCACCGGGCTGGCCTGCGCGTTACCCGGCACGGAGACCTGGTCGCCGAACGGAACCGGGCGGTTGGCGTGGGCGGCGGCACCCACGCCGAGCACCAGCAGCACGGCCAGGGCGGGCAGGGCCGACCGGGGGGTCAGAGTTCGAAACGGCTTCCAGGACACCTCGGGAGGGTACCTGGCCCACGCTCGGCCGTCAGCACAGCGGGGCCGCCCGTCCAGCCCGTGGGCGGATAACCAGACAATCGGCGGGGGCGCCGCGACCGAAAATCATTCCGCAGGCGAACAACTCTTGTCGTATTCGACCAGACCTACGGCAAATGTCCCCGTTGGAGTGACATTCGGCTTTTCTGGCGTCCGGCAGGCCGTACTGTCAGCCCTGCAGGCGTCCTTGCCCGGGTCCGCCTCGTCAAGCCCCGAGGGAAGCCCCGAGGAGAGAGACATGCGAATCGGCCGCCTGGCGCTGGCCGCCTCCGCGCTACTGCTGCTCACCACCGCCGGCGCCGCCGGCCTCTCCCAGCCCACCGCCGACCGGGTCCCGGCCAGTTCCTCGGGCCCCTCGGCCTTATCGGGCCCGTCGGACTCCTCGGAGGGCGCCACCTCCCCCGACGGCATCGCCCACCCACGCGGGGCCGCCCCGCGCCCGCCGGTCCGGCTGGCCCCGCACGAGGCGCCGTTCGGCGCCTTCGTCGGCTCCTGGGACACCTACATCCCGCAGATCGCCAGGCTCGCGACCTGGCTGAACGGCGCCAACCTCCAGGTCGGCCACACCTATCTGGCCGGGAACACCTGGGACGACGTCGAGGGCGACACCAAGGTGCTCGCCCTCTGGTCGCAGTGGCGAGTCACCGACCCGGCCCGGACCCTGGTGCTCAACGTGCCGATGCTGGTGCCCAACGAGGCGAACCTGCCGGACGACCAGGTCGCCCGGCTGCTCCAGCAGGGCGCCCGCGGCGACTTCGACCAGCACTTCCTCAAACTGGGCCGGAAGCTGGTCGCGCTCGGCGGCGGCGACACGGTGATCGTGCTCGGCTGGGAGATGAACGGCCTCACCTACACCTCGCGCTGCAAGCCCGACCCGGCCGCCTGGAAGGCCTACTGGCGGCGGGTCGTCGACGTGCTGCGCTCGGTGCCCGGGCAGCGGTTCCGCTTCGACTTCACCCCCAGCCGCGGCCTGGACGCGATCGCCTGGACCAGGTGCTACCCGGGCGACGACGTGGTCGACATCATCGGGACGGACAGCTACGACCAGCCGGCCGGTGCCACCTTCGACGACTACGTGCGCGAGCCCTACGGCCTGCAGGACCAGGTCGAGTTCGCGGCCCGGCGCGGCAAGCAGGTCTCCTACCCCGAGTGGGGGCTGTTCCGGAACGGCGACAACCCCGAGTTCGTGCGCCGGATGGTCGACTGGATGCGCACCCACGACACCGCCTACCAGACCCTCACCGACTACTGCCCGCACGGCTTCTGGGAGTGCCGCAGCAACCCGCGCAGCAGCGCGGTGTTCCGCGCGCTGATGGCGGGCTCCAGGGGCGTCGCGACGGCCAGCACGCCACCGCCCTGCCCGGGGAGCTCGCAGGGCCTGCGCCCGGTGCGGCCGGACGGCGGGGCCGGCTGCGCGGTGCCCCGGCCGCCCGCCGCGCCGAGCGCCCCACCGGTGCCGGGGGATCAGACCGGCCCCACGGCGGACGCGGTGCCGGTCCGGCCGCCCCGCCCGTCCCGGCCCGACCAGCCGGTCGGGCCGCCCGACCCGCCGGCACCGCCCGCGCCGCCCGAACTGTCGCTCGGGCCGGACGGCGTACCGCTCAGGCCCGACGGCCGCTGAACCACCGGCGGCCGTCCAGTAGCCCGCGCACCCGACGCACCGGGCCGCGCAGCCGCGGCGCGGCGGCGGCCCGCAGCCGCGCCAGGGTCAGTCGGAGGGTGAGTGCCGGCGCGAACCGGCGCGGCCCGAGCAGCAGCCGGTGGTTGTGCTCGCGCAGCGGGCGCCAGCGCTCCTTGTACGGCTCCTCACCGCGCAGCAGGCTTATCTCCGGGATGCCGGCCCGCACGGTGTCCGCCAGCGAGGTGCCGAAGAGCAGCCCCGCGATGTCCAGCCGCCCGCGCAGCTCCGGGTCCGTGCCGTAGAGGTAGAGGCCGGCGAAGGACGGGCAGCGCAGCAGCAGGTTGACCGCGACCAGCTCGCCGTCCAGGTGGTAGCGGTAGAGCACGGCGTCGCCGTGCTCCGCCAGGCCCGCGGTGGACTCGGTGAGGTGCGCGGCGAACCGGGCGCTGACGTGCTCCGGGGTGACCCGGCGGGACTCCCACTGCCGGGCGTGCAGCCGCAGCAGGTCGGCCACCGCCGCCGGGACCTCCTCGAGCGTCGCCCTTCGCGCCACCACGCCGAGCTGCGCCAGCTTGCGCTGCTTGGCCCGGCTGCGCTGCGCGGTGCGGCCCGGCAGCCGGTCCAGCAGCTCTTCCATCGACACGGCGGGCAGATGCTGGCAGAGCGAGTCGAGCAGCTGGTGCCGGCGGCCCCGCCAGTGCGCGTACACGAGATGGGCGCCCGAGCCGGGGCGCACCTCGCGCAGGTCGAGCGCGTGCCAGGGCCGGCGCAGCGGCAGCGCCTCGGCCAGCCGGGCCGCGGCCTCGGCGGCGCAGGAGTCGTCGACCAGCGCCTCGGTGAAGTCGGCCAGCTCGCCGCCGAGCGCGGTCAGTCCGCCCAGCCGGCCGCGCCGCAACGCGAGCCCGCCGACCAGCCGGCCGTCCCGGCGGACCAGGACCAGCCGCAGCGTGCCGGGGCGCCCGTAGTGGCGCCACCAGGAGCGCTGCCAGGCGGCGGCCTGGAACGGGGTGGCGGTGCGGCAGCGGGCGGCCAGCGCGTCCCACTCGGCGGCCAGCTCGGTCAACGCCTGGTCGTCGCGGCGGATCTCGCTGGTCCAGCGGGGGGCGGCCGGCACGGTGCCGACCGGGGCCGGAGCCGGGTGGGTGGTGGTCACCGGGGGCTCCCGGCCGCCGCGGGCTGCTCGACGGGCTTCGCGGTCTCGGCGGCGGCCCGCTCGACGGCGGCCCGCTCGACGGATGGTTGCTCGGCGGACGGTTGCTCGGCGGCGGGCGCCGGACCCGGCAGCGGCACGTCCTGCCCCGGCTCGCTCCGTCGCTTCGAGCGGGCCATCATCGCCAGCGCCCCGACCAGCACGCCCGCCGCCCCGCCGACCGCGACGTCCAGCGTGGGGCTCGGCGTGCTCGGCTGGTCCGGCTCGGCGGCGGCGGCCAGCGGGACCAGGCTGACCCCGGTCTGCTTGCTGCTCGCGTTGGCGAACGTCACCAGCGCCCCGGCCACCGCGTCGGCCGACCGGACCGCGTCCTGCGGCTGCCGGCCGGTGCCGTCGATCTCGATCACCGGCGCGTCCGGCGAGGTGGTGCCGTGCACCAGGTTCGCCAACTCGGTGCCGCTGCGCCCGGCCGCGGCCGCCGCGAGGTCCAGGACCTGCGGCTGCCCGGCCAACCGGCCGTACGCCTGGGCGAAGTTGACCGCGACCCCGGCCTCACCGGAGTTCTGCGGCACCACCACCACGTAGGAGTTGGCGGAGTAGGCCGGCGGCGCGAGCACGCCGTATCCGGCCCCGGCCACCACGCCGAACGGCACGGCGACCGCGACCGGCCCCCAGCGACGGGCCAACGAGCGTGCGTGGTTGCGCAGTTCGGACATCTCAGGACTCCCTCGGTCCGGCCGGAACGGGCCGTGCGCCGCGCCCCAACCGCTGGTACAGGTCGGCCAGTTCGGCGGCCGTGCGGGCAATGTCGTAGTGGGCCACAGCCGGTGGCGGCGACTGCTCCGGGCTGCGCCGGGGTACCGGGGCGGCCAGCGCGGCCAGGTACGAGGCGGGGTCGGAGGGCACCTTGCGGGCGTCGGGCGCGGCCTCGGTCGGCAGCTCGTCCAGCGCCGGGCAGGCGCTGTGGCGGACCGGTAGGCCGGCCGCCAACCCCTCCAGCACGGCCAGCCCGAAGGTCTCCTCCACCGAGGGCGCCGCCAGCACGTCCATCGCGGTCAACAGGTCGCGCACGTCGTCCCGTTCACCCGTGCAGAGCAGCCGGTCGGCGACCCCGAGCCGCCGGGCCCGCGCCTCCAGGGCGGCCCGCTCGGGCCCCTCCCCCACCAGCAGCAGCCGCGGATCGCGCTCGGGCGGGAGCCCGGCCAGCGCCTCGACCAGTACCGAGAACCGCTTGCCCGGCACCAGCCGCCCCACCGCGCCGACCACATAGGCCCGTTGGGGAAGTCCGAGCTCGCTCCGCACGGTCTGCCGGACGGCGGCCCGGGAGGCGGTGGGCAGCGCGTAGTGCGCGGCGTCGATGCCGTTCGGCAGCACCCGCACCCGTCCCGCCGGCACGCCCCAGTCGGCGAGCGTGGCGGCGACCTGCCCGGAGACCGCGATGGTGGTCGACCCGAGCCGTTCCGCCGCCAGGTAGAGCGCCCTGACCCCGGCGGTGACCGGGCGGCCCTCGATGGTCCCGGCGTGCAACGAGTGCTCGGTGGCCACCACCGCACCGACCCCGGCCAGCCGGGCCGCCAACCGGCCGTACAGCATGGCCCGGTAGAGGTGGGTGTGCACCACGTCGTAACCGCCGCGCCGGATCAGCCCGGTGAGCCGGGGCAGCACGGCGAGGTCACGGTTGCCGCGCATCGCCAGGTCGTACACGGTGAAACCCTCGGCGCGCAGCGCGGTGGCGACCGTGCCGGGGTTCGTCAGGGTGGCCACTTCGCAGTGGTGCCGCGGAAGGTGGCGAAGGGTCAGCAGGAGTTGGCGCTCCGCGCCGCCGGCCGCCAGGCCGGTGATGACGTGCAGCACCTTCACCGCGCCACCCCCCGGCCGCCGCGGCGCAGTTCGGCCACCACGTCACGCAGCCCCTGCCGGTGTCGCTTGGCCCGCAGCCGCCAGGCACCGTCCCGGTCGCCCACGTAGCAGCGCGGCAGCGCGTACCGGCCGGCCAGCGGGCCGTGCCCGATCGCCACCGCGTAGTCGTAGCCGGCCTCCTCGACGGCCCGCGCGGCCGGCTCGTCCACCGCGCCGTACGGGTAGCAGAAGCCACCCACCCGACTGCCCACCAGCCCCTCCAACACCCGGCGGCTGTCCCGTACTTCGCGCCGCAACTGCTGGGCCGGGACGCCCGGCAGCGACCGGTGGCTCAGTCCGTGCGAGCCGATCTCCCAACCGGCGCCCGCCAGTTCGCGTACCTGCTGGACGCTGAGCAGTTGCTTGCGCGGTCCTTCGGCGTCCCAGCCGTTCTCCCCGCCGAGCCGGTCGGTGACCAGGTACGCGGTGGCCGTGAAGCCGTAGGCGCGCAGCACCGGAACGACGTGCCCGGCCACGTCCGCGTAGCCGTCGTCGAAGGTCAGGCCGACCAGCCGGCCGCCCTGCCCGGCGGCCCGGGCGGCGAACAGGTCGCGGATGCTGACCCCGCGCCAGCCGCGGCTCGCCAGCCAGCGCATCTGGGCGGCGAACCGCTCGGGGCTGACGGTGAGCAGGTACGGATCCTCCTCCTCGTCCGCCACCGAGTGGTACATCAGGATCCACGGTGCTCCGCGGCGGGCCTGCCCCGCGGCCTGCCGTGGCAGACCCGCCCGGGAACCGGGATCAGTGGCCATCGGACAGCGCTCCTTCTTCCGGGATGTCACGGGGATCCGGCACCCGCGTGCCGGCCCGCCGGACCAGCCGCAGCGCCGACCGGACCGGGCCGCGCAGTTCGCGGGCGCCGAACAGGGTCCCCAGGGCGACGTAGCCGAACAGCACGGCCAGCCCACCGGCGGCGATCGAGAGCACCGGCACCGTACTGACCTCGGCCGCGACCGTGCCGACCGCCGCCGCACCGGCCGCCGCGGCCAGCAGCCGGGCCTGGCCGCCGAGCACCTGCGGCATCCGCAGCGCGATGCCGCGCAGCGACAGCCCGCGGAGCAGCAGCACGGCGGTGGTGCTGATGCCGGCCGCGTTGCCGGCCGCCAGGCCGAGCGCGCCGTAGTCGGGCATCGCCAGCCGGCCGACGGTGGTGGTGATCACCAGCCCGACCGCCATCACCGCCACCGGGTACCAGTCCAGCAGTCCGCCACCGGCGTGCTCCGGTCCCGGGTCGTCGGCCCGGCGGACGGCCGGCCGCATCGAGAAGAACGGCCGGACCATCACTCCGATCAGCGCCTGGGCCAGCAGGCCGAAGCTGTAGACCTGGATCACCTGGGCGGTGGCCCGGGTGTCCGCCGCGTCGAAGGCACCGCGCTGGAAGAGCAGCGCGACCACCGGGTGGGCGCAGGCGAACAGGAAGGCCATGCCCGCCAGGACCACCGCGGCGGCCTGACCGAGGTCCTTCTCGACCCGGTCGCGGGCGGTCTCCAGGTCCCCGGCCGCGAGCGCCCGGGCGACCAGCGGGAAGGTCACCGTGCAGATCAGGATGGCGGTGGTCATCGCCAGCTGGGAGACCTTGGCGGCGTAGTTCAGGTGCGAGATGGTGCCGGCCGGCAGATCCGAGCCCAGGTAGCGCTCGATGAAGACCTGGGACTGCCGGCTGAGCGTGAAGGCGGCCACCGGCAGCAGGGCCAGCGGGCTGAGCACCAGTCCGCGGGCCCGCGCCGGGCCGACGGACCGGGCCGGACGGCGGCCGGCCCGCAGCCGGGCGGTGAACGGTCCGACCAGTACCCCGGCCATCAGCAGGCTGCCGAAGGCCACCCCGAGCGCGGCGGCGCGCACCCCGAGCAGCGTGTGGCAGGCCGTCAGCACGGCCAGGATGCCCAGGTTGTAGGCCACGTAGATGCCGGCGGGCGCGGTGAAGCGGTGGTGCGCCCGCAGCGCGGCCCCCAGGTAGCCGGCCACCCCGAACGGCAGGATGGTGATCGCGGTGATCCGGGTGCAGGTGACGGCCAGCGTCGGGTCGGCCAGCCCGGGGGCCAGCGCGTGCACCACCTGCGGGGCCCAGAACGTGGTGGCCCCGGAGAGCGCGCAGAGCACCGCCAGCAGCCCGGGCAGCGTGGCCGCGGTCAGCTGCCCGACCGGGTCCGGACCGTCCGGCCGCTCCTCGCGGAGCACCAGGGCCAGGCTGAAGGCCGGGATCATCAGGAACGCCATGGCGTCCTCGATCATCAGCGGCGCGGCGGTCTCCGGCACGGTCCAGGCGACCAGGAAGGCGTCGGTGCCCTCGTCCGCGCCGAAGAACCGGGCCAGCAGCAGGTCACGGAGGAGTCCGAGCGCCGAGCCGGCCGCGCTGAGCACGGCGGTGACGCCGAAGGCCCGGGCCAGGAAGGACTCGGCGCGCGGTGCGGGCGTGCTGGCCGGGGCCGGTGATGGCGAGGGGGGTGGAGGTGGGACGGTGAGGCTCTGGCTGGGGGTCATCGCGTCCCGTCCACCTGGTCCGGCAACGCCCGCCGGGCGGCGATGCCGAGGATCACCGAGGTCAGCACCGTGGTGGTGCCGCCGATGTCCGCGTACAGGAAATCCACCAGGATCCAGCAGAGCAGCCCGACGGCGGCCAGGCCGTCCGGGCCCGGGCGGCGCAGGCAGCCGAGCAGCAGGGCGAGGAAGAGCCCGCCGTACGCGACGATGCCCACCAGGCCCTGTTCGCTGAGCACCAGGAAGTACATGTTGTGCGGGGAGAGCAGCGGCTCGCGCTCGAAGCCGATGGTGGCGTCGGCGGCGTCGCTGCCGGAGGAGAGCCGCAGCGGGGCGTGCGAGTCGCGCAGCTGCGGGAAGCTCTTCGGGCCGGCGCCGGTGACCGGGTGGTCGGCCCAGATCGACCGGGCGGTGGCCCACAGGTCGTAGCGGTCGCTCACCGAGTGGTCCTCGTTGCCACCGGAGACCGAGCCGATGCTGCCGAGCCGCTCGGCCACCCCGCCGCCACCCGCGCCCAGGCCGCCCACCAGCACCACCACGGCGGCCAGCGCCGGCACCACGCCGCGCAACAGCACCCGGACGTCGAACTTCAGCAGCAGCACGGTCACCGCCACCGCGGTGGCGATCCAGCTGCCCCGGCTGAAGGAGACCGCGAGCGGGACGAGCAGGAAGGCCGCGACGGCCAGCAGCGCCCCGCGCAGCCGGCGGTTCCCGCGCTCGGTGAGGGCCAGCGCCAGCGCCGCGATCAGGCCGAAACTGACCACCCCGGACATCGCCATGATGTCCAGCGCGCCGAAGGTGCCGACCGCCCGGATCGGCTCGCCGGCGTACGAGGCGCCGGTGCCGGTGAGGTACTGGTCGGTGCCGACCCCGCCCTCGACCAGCGCCGCGAGCACGAAGGCGCCGAGCACCAGCCGCAGGTCGGTGCGGTCGCGCAGGGCCGCCAGCACCGCCACCGGGACCAGCACGAAGACCTGCACCAGCCGGACGAAGCCGGTCAGGCTGGCGGACGGGTCGACGGAGGCCACCGTGGCCGCCGCGGCGGCGCAGACCACCGCCGCGAACAGCACGGCGGCCGGGCGGCTGATCCGCACCGTCCGGCCGCGCAGCAGGTCGAGGCCGGTGAGCGCGACCAGTCCCATCGAGGCCAGGTCGGCCGGGGCGACGTGGACGGCCGCCGTCACGTCCTCCTCGCCGGTCGGCACACAGACCAGCAGGACGGTGGCGGCGGCGAGCAGGCTGGGCCGGCTGAGCAGTGCCCGCCCGGGATGGCGTAAGGCGGTGGGGAGCGGCAGCGGGAGGGCCAGGGCCACGGTGTGTCAGCTCCCGTCCGGGCGCGCCAGCAGGGCCGCGGTGCGCAGCAGGATCTTGACGTCCTGCCAGAGGCTCCAGCTCTCGATGTAGTGGTTGTCGAAGCGGGCCCGGTCCTCGATCGAGGTGTCCCCGCGCAGGCCGTTGACCTGGGCCAGGCCGGTCAGACCGACCGGGACCCGGTGCCGGTCGGCGTACTCCGGGTAGGCCTGGCTGAACCGCATCACGAAGTACGGGCGCTCCGGGCGCGGGCCGACCAGGGTCATGTCGCCGCGCAGCACGTTCCACAGCTGCGGGAGCTCGTCCAGCGAGCTGCGCCGCAGCAGCCGGCCGATCGCGCCCATCCGGTGGTCCTGCGAGATGTTCCAGCGGGTCGCCGACTCGTGCTCGTTGCTGGGCCGCAGGGTGCGGAACTTGAGCACGGTGAAGGTCCTGCCGTCCAGCCCGGTGCGCTGCTGGCGGAAGAGCACGCCGGGGCCGGTGTCCCAGCGCACCGCGAGCGCGCAGAGCGCCAGCACCGGAGCGAGCAGCAGCAGGCCGAGACCGGCGGCGGTGATGTCCAGCGCGCGCTTGACGACCCAGCCCGGGCGGCGCATCGCCGGACGGCCCAGCTCCAGGCAGGGGAAGCCCCAGAGGTGGTCGGGGCCGCGGCGGACCGCCGGCTCCAGCGAGCCGTGCTCGCGCAGCGCGGGCACCAGCCAGACCTGGCAGCCGAGTCGGGTGGCCTCGCGCAGCGTGACGGCGGTCTCCTGCTCCTGGGCGGCGGTGGCGATCAGCCGGCGGACGCCGTGCCGGCGGACCTCGCGCTCCAGGACCTCGCGGCCGCCGAGCACCGGCAGCGGGGAGTCGCCGGGCAGCAGGTGCGGGTCGGGGTCCAGGTAGCCGACCGGGCGCATGCCGTACTCCGGTCGCTCGCGCAGCGCGGCCGCCACCCGCTGGCCGAGCGGTCCGGCGCCGAGCACCAGGACCGGGACCGGGCGGCGCCGGCGGACCCTGCGCAGCACCCCGTACAGCACGGCCCGGCCGAGGGCGGCGGTGCACAGGAAGACGGCGAGGTGGGTGAGCAGCCGCAGCGGGGTGACCGGACCGGCCGAGGGCCAGCGGCCGGCCAGGCAGCCGGCCAGCGTGACGGCGAAGGCCAGCGCGACCGCGGCCCGGGCGAGCAGGGCGGGCAGTTCGTCGAGGGCGGAGGGGGTCATCCGGAGCCGGTAGAGGCCGCCGGCCAGGTTGAGCGGCAGCAGCAGCGGGAGCATCGCGGCCGCGCCGGCCAGCGGGTGCGCCGGGTCGGCGGCGCAGGCCGCGGCGGCGGCGCAGCCGGCGGTGGCGTCGACCACGAGCAGACCGGCCGGGACGGCGGTGCGGGAGCGCAGCCCGCGGTGACCCCGGCCGGAGGACGGCGCGTCCGGCGAGGCCGGTGGCCGGGCCGGCCGGTCGAGGAGCTCGGTCGACAGGCGCCGGCCGGCCGGTTCGGCCCGCGGCACGCTCTCGTGGTCAATGGTCATCGCGCACGAACTCCCCTGCTGTGTGCCCCTGGTGGCGAGATCCCGGAACCGGGAGAGGCCGGCGCCGCGAGCCCGGCGCCGTGGGCGCGGTCCGGGTAGCACCTGCTGGTCGGGCGAGCGGCTCTCGCCCCGGCCCGTCGAGGCGAGTCGATTCACGTCGAGTCGAGTCGAGGGATCCGGTCGAGGATCTCGCACTGGGAGAAAGAAGCAGGCAAAGTCAGACATTACCGAACAGTCGCTAGCTTTCCGGGAGTTGACTGGCCATTTCATTCCACCCGCCCATTAGTAGGAATTTCCGACCGAATACCTCGGTCGATCGCCGGATAATCGACAATCCATCGCATTTCCCGGCCAGTTCGGCCCCGAGATCGAACTTCGGTGCGGACCTTGACGCGAATTCGGCGACGCTACCCGGTAGGACTTTCACAGCCTGAGAACGATCAGATCCGCGCGGGGACACGGGACGGCGGCTGACCGTCCCCGATCGACTTCTGGTACAGCTCCGACACTCTGGCCACCACCGAACGGACATCGTGCCGGGCGGTCACCCACTCCCGCGCCTCCCCGCCCCGGCGGGCGCACTCCAGCGGATCGGCCAGCGCCTCCGCCAGCGCGTGGGTGAGCGCGGCCGGGTCCCGCGCGGCGATCAGACCCGCGGCACGGTGCGCGGGGGGCAACTGCTCGCGGGCGCCGGGGACGTCGGTGAGCAGCACCGGGCGGGCCATCGCCATCGCCTCCAGCGGCGCCAACGCCATGCCCTCCCAGCGGGACGGCAGCACCACCAGGTCGGCCGCGGCCAGCCAGGGCCGCGGATCCGGCACGTCGCCGGTCAGCCGGACCCGGTACGGCTCGGGCAGCGCCCGGGCCTGGGCCGCCAGCGCCTGGGCGTCCGGGCCGCCACCGACCAGGGCGAGTCGGGCCGTCGGCACCCGGCGCAGCACCGCGGGCCAGGCCGCGAGCAGCAGGTCCTGGCCCTTCTGCCGGCAGAGCCGGCCCACGCAGACCGCCAGCGGCCCGGAGAGGTCCAGGCCGAGCGAGAGCCGGGCGGCCCGGCGCTCGGCCGGCGCGTAGCGGCGCAGGTCGACGCCGTTGGGGACGACCGTGTAGTCGGCCCGGACCCCGGCCGCCAGGCCGTCCAGCCGCTCCTGCTCGCTGACACAGAGCACCGAGCCGGCCCAGCGGGTCGCGTACCGCTCCCAGCGGCAACCGGCCCTCGCCAGCGGGCCGGTGACCGCGGCGAACGACCAGGCGTGCGGCTGGAACACGGTGGGCAGCCGGCCACGGACCGCCAGCCGGCCGGCCAGCCCGGCCTTGGCGCTGTGCAGGTGGACCAGGTCCGGCGCGGCGGCCTGGACCAGCCGTCGCAGCCGTCGGGTCTCGCCGGGCACGGACGGCCCGGGCGAGCGGCGGGCCGGCCAGTGCAGGACCTCGGCGCCGGCCGCCACCGCCTCGCGGCCGAGCCGGCCGCCCTGCGGACAGGCGACCAGCACCCGGTGGCCGGCGACGCGCTGCCCCTGGACCAGGTCGGTGACCACGCGGGCGACACCGCCGTCGACCGGCTGGGAGACATGAAGGATCGTCAGATTCACGGCCGTGAGCCTAGGGCGGCACGGCGGGCCGCTTCGCCCGCTGTCACCCGCCCGGGGCCGGGGACCACTCGGACGGCTGGCCGCTCGCACGGACGTCCGGCGGGTCGTCGCCGGCTCCCGTCCCTCGGACCGACCGGCAGGTGGTGGGCGGTCCTACTTCACCTGGTCGGCGAGCCGGGCCAGCACCTCGTCGTGGATCCGGTTGAGGCCCTTGGGCGCGAAGGTGCGCTCGAAGAAGCCGCCGATGCCGGACGCACCCTGCCAGGTGGTCTCGATCTGGACCTTGGTCTGGCCGGCGCCGGCCGAGCTGACCGTCCAGGTGATCACCATCGAGGAGTTGGCGTCGGTCTCCACCAGCTTGCCGGGCGCCGGCGCGGTGACCGTGAACAGGCAGTCGCGGACCCGCTTCTCGGTGGCCTGCAGCTTCCAGTGCACCTGGGTGCCCGCGCCGATGCCACCGGCCCGGACCTCGTACTCGCTGTACTGGGCGGGCAGCAGCTTCGGACGGACCGTGCGGTAGTCGGCGAGGGCCTCGTAGACCTGCTCGGTCGAGGCGGCGTAGGTCCGCTCGGTGCTGGCGTGGACCTGGGCCATGGCTGCTCCTTCTGTTCCCGCCGCACGGCGCGCGGGACGGCTGAACGGGGTGTGGGGTGGTACGACGGGGCAAGCCAACCACATCCCCGCCGGGCACCCGCGACAGCGTCCACGACCGGGCCCGGTCCGCCGCCCGGGACCGCGTCGTAGGGTGGCCGGTGTGCTGAATCAGGTGAGGGCGCTGCGCTATCTCGACCCGCTGCGCAGGGGCGGCTCGGTGCCGGGCGTCGTCGAGACGGATGACCTGGGCACCTACGTGGTCAAGTTCACCGGGGCCGCACAGGGCCGCAAGGCGCTGGTGGCCGAGGTGATCGTCGGCGAGCTGGCCCGGCGGCTCGGGCTGCGGGTGCCGGAGCTGGTGCTGGTCGACTTCGACCCGGCGGTCGCCGCGCACGAGGAGGACCCGGAGATCCAGGACCTGCTGCGGGCCAGCGCCGGACTCAACCTGGGGATGGACTACCTGCCCGGTGCCCACGACTTCACCCCGCCCACCGCGGGCCGGCCGGGTGCCGGCCCGGCGGCGGTCGGCCCGCTGGAGGCGGGGCGGGTGGTCTGGCTGGACGCGCTGACCGCCAACGTCGACCGCACCCGGGCCAACCCGAACCTGATGACCTGGCACCGCCGGCTCTGGCTGATCGACAACGGCGCGGCCCTGGTCTTCCACCACCGCTGGAGCGGCGCCGCCGGCGCGGTGGCGAAGCCGTACGACCTCAGCGCCCACGCCCTCGGCGGCTACCACCCCGACGTGCGCGCCGCGGACGCCGAGCTGGCACCGCGGGTGACGGCCGGGCTGCTGCGCGAGGTGGTCGCGCTGGTCCCGGACGAGTGGCTCGCCGACGAGCCGGCCTTCCCCGACCTGGCCGACCACCGCGAGGCGTACGTCTCGCACCTCGCCGCCCGGGCCGCCTCCTCGGCCGCCTGGCTGCCGCAGGCCTTCGCCACCGACGAGCAACTCCGCGCCGCCGAGGCCGCCCGCACCGCCCGCACCCAGGCCGCCCGCCCCGCCTGGCTCCAACACGTGCCGGACCTGCACGGGAGGGGCACCGGCTGACCGCCACCACCCGGCCGGTCCGCGACCCGCCGGCCGTCCGACGGCTTTCACCGCGGGGCCCCAGGAGTGTGGTGAGTACCGGTGCGGTGCCGGCGAGCGCGCGGGGGCGAGCCGCGGTCGGGGAGGTCGGGCGGGCCGCCTCCGGGGACGGGGTGCCGGCCGGGGGCGGTCGGGAAGGCGCGGCCGGGGCGGGTCACACGGCGTACAGGCGCTCGGCGTTGGTGGTGCCGAGCAGGGCCGTGAGGCGGGCGGCGTCGGCCGGGGTGCAGCTGGAGGCGGCCTGCCAGGCGGTGAGGAGGCCGGCCAGGGCGTGCCGGAACTGGGCGGCGCCGGTGAGGTGGAGTTCGGGCAGGCCGTAGCCGTCGGTGGAGAACAGGACCTTGCCGAAGGGAGCGAGTTCCAGCAGCTCGCCGAGGATGTCGACGGCGCGCGGGCCGAGGTGGGAGAGGGTCAGCCCGGTGTCGGTGTAGACGTGCGGGAAGACCTGGGCGAGCCAGCCGGCCTGGCGGTGGTACGGGTAGCCGTGCAGCAGGACCAGCGGGACGCCGGTCGGTTCGACCGCGCGGATGAAGCCGGTGAGCAGCGAGGGATCGGCCCGGTGCAGGGTCAGGTCGGGATCACCGAAGCCGGTGTGCAGTTGCAGCGGGAGCGGCGGGGTGCGCTGCGCGCAGAGGTCCACGGCGGTCCAGAGCAGGTGGCGGAGCAGCACCGGCTCGGCCAGCCGTCCGGTGGAGCCGGCCAGCCAGACGCCCGCGGCGCGGACCGTCTCGGCGCGGTCGGGCCGCTCGGCCAGGGCGGCCAGGTCGAGGCCGGTGCGGTAGGCGAGGACGGACTTGGCCCCGACGGCCTGGCCGAGCGCGGTGGTCAGCGCGTCGCGCAGCGCGCAGGGCCAGTCGGCGGCGGCGGGGGCGTGGGCGGCGAGCCGCTCGGCGACGGACTCCAGCCGGACCACCTCGCGGACCGCGCCGCCGCCCAGTTCGGCCAGTTCGCTGAGCGACAGCATCGGCCGGCCCGCGGCGCTGGTCAGGCCGGTGTCGACCAGCAGGGCGGAGAGCCCGGCGGCCCGGAGCAGCCGGCGGGTCGCCTCCCGCGCGCCCAGGGCACGGCGGCGGGTCAGGTAGTCGGTGGCCGAGGCGTGCGCGGGCAGGCCGAGGGCCGGCGGGCACCAGCGGCGCACCGCCAGCCCGAGGGCGCTGTCGAAGGGGTCGGTGCCGGCTGCCGGCGGTCGGTCGGACTCGGTGAGCAGGGACGCGAAGGCGGCGTCGTCCAACTCGGCGACGGTGACGCTGTGGCAGTGGTGGTCCAGCAGGCCGGGAGAGGGGGGTGGGAGGAGGGGCGGTGTGGCGGTCACGACGTCAGTAGCGCCAGCGGGTGGCCTCGGCGATCTCCTGCGCGGAGCGGTCGGCGAACAGCGTCAACTCGCCCTGGCGGACCGCGCGGACCGCCTCGTACAGCGGCTCGCCGAGCGCCTCGCGCAGCACGCCGGACGTCTCGTACGCGCTCAGCGCCTCCGCGAGGCCGGCCGGGAGGCGCGGGACGGCCCCCTCGGGCAGCGCGGACGGTTCGCCGGGCACCTCGGGCGGCAGCGCCCGCCGGGCGTCCAGGCCGGCCAGGCCGGCGGCGATCGCCCCGCCCACCGCGAGGTAGGGGTTGGCCGTCGCGTCGAAGCACTTGACCTCGGCGTTGGCCGCCCCGGGCCCCTCGTCGGGTGGGCCGGGGATCAGCCGCAGCGCGGCCTCGCGGTTCTCCAGCCCCCAGCACTGGTAGGCGCCGGCCCAGCGCTGCGGGACCAGCCGGAGATAGCTCGCCACGCTCGGGGCGCCCAGCGCGAGCAGGGCGGGCAGCTCGGCCAGCACACCGGCCAGGAAGGACTCCCCCTCGGCCGTCAGCCCGTACGGCCCGGGGCCGCCCTGGCCGAGGTTCTGCTCGTCGCGCCAGAGCGAGAGGTGCAGATGGCCGCCGTTGCCGACGCCGCCGGGCTCGACCACGGGGGCGAACGAGACCCGCAGGCCGTTCCGGGCGGCCACGGCGCGGATCGTCTGCCGGACCAGCACGGTGGTGTCGGCGGCGCCGACCGGCCCCTCGGCGGCGACCGAGACCTCGAACTGGCCCGGCGCGTACTCGGGATGGAGCTGGAGGACGGCCAGACCCTGTTCGTCGAGCGCGCGGAGCAGCTCACGCAGGCAGTCCGAGAGGTCGGTGAGCCGGTGCATCCCGTAGGCCGGGCCGGAGGTCGGGTAGGCCGGCGGCTCGGCCGGCGGGCCGGCCAGCGCGAGCACGAACTCCACCTCGATCCCGGCCTTCAGCTCCAGGCCGCGCTGCCGGGCCGCCGCGACCATCCGCCGGGCGAAGCGGCGCTGGCAACCCGGATGCGGCGTGCCGTCCTGCGCGAACCGGTCGGCCGGGGCCCAGGCCCACCCGGGCTGGCCCGCCAGCCGGACCAGCCGGTCCAGATCAGGGATCAGCCGCAGATCGCCGGCCGGGCCGCCGATCCAGCGGCTGTCCGTGATCGAGTCGTCGACCAGGAAGACGTCGAAGCAGGGGGCGGCCCCGACGCCCCAGGCGGCGGCCTGCTCCAGCCGGCGGACCGGGACGGTCTTGACCCGGCTGAGGCCGGCGTTGTCGACCCAGCCGAGGACGACGCCGTCGACCCCCTCGGCACTGAGCCGCGCAGCGGCGACCCTCGCCCGCGCGGCCCGCTCGGCCCGGGCGTCGGCGGTCGGCGGGCGATCCGGAACCTGCTGCTCAGTGACGGTGGTACTCATACGATCCATGCTGCCCGTCCTCGTTCGCCGACGGAACTCCCCCAACGAGTGGTCTCATTGGCGCCATGCTGACGCCTGCCCGCCCGGACCGCGCCAGTACCACCCCGAGAAGCGCTCCGGAGGCGCCTCGCGACCCCGCACACCCCCTTCCTACCTCGCGGTAACTTCGCTACAGTGACCGGCACGCACCACGCTGGGCCTCGGGAGCCGCACCAGCGGGGCGCCGGCCGCGTGCCCTCGCACGGACGGACGGCACGCGACTTTTCCCGGTCCGGGGCGACCAGCCCCCAGGACCGCCTCCTCACCCCTCGCGCTTGGCATCTCCGCGGCACGGCCGGAGCGGACCGGCCTCGCGGACGCCCACCGCCCCCGTCATCCCTTTCCGCCCGCGGGCGCGAACCCTCCTCCTGGCGCCCTGGCGCGCCCGGAGCGCGCCCGCGGGACCTGTGACTAGGAGTCAGGACACATGGAGCGTCCCTTCCCCACCGTCGCCGTGGTCGGCCTGGGCACCATGGGCGCCGGCATCGCCGTCGCCGTGGCCCGCAGTGGCCGCCGGGTGATCGGCATCGAGGCCGACGGCGCCAACGCCGGCCGGGCGCTGGCCCGGATCGAGGAGGCCACCGCGCACGCGGTGGCCCGCGCGCGGCTCACCTCCGAGGAGCGCGCCGCGCTGCTCGCCCTGATCACCGTCGGCGACCAGCTGGACGCCGCCGCCGAGGCCGACCTGGTGATCGAGGAGATCCCCGAGCAACTGGAGCTCAAGCGCGAGCTCTTCGCCGAGCTGGACCGGATCTGCCCGCCGCAGACCGTGCTGGCCACCGGCACCACCTCCCTCTCGGTGACCCGGATCGCCGCCGCGACCGGCCGCCCCGAGCGGGTGCTGGGACTGCACTTCTTCAACCCGGTGCACGCGATGAAGCTGGTCGAGGTGGTCCGCACGGTGCTGACGGATCCCCAGGTCGCCGCGCAGGCCGCCGACTTCGCCCGCGAGCTGGGCAAGGAGCCGGTGGCGGCCGGCGACCGGGCCGGCTTCGTGGTGAACGGCCTGCTCTTCGCCTACCTCAACCAGGCCGCCGCGATGTACGAGTCGCGCTACGCGACCCGTGAGGACATCGACGCCGCGATGCGGCTCGGCTGCGGCCTACCGATGGGCCCGCTCGCCCTGCTCGACCTGATCGGCATCGACACCGCGCGCACCGTCCTGGAGGCGATGTACCAGCAGTCCCGGGACCGGTTGCACGCCCCCGCGCCGATCCTCGGCCAGCTGGTCGCGGCCGGCCTGCTGGGCCGCAAGACCGGCCGCGGCTTCTACGGCTACGAGGCGCCGGGCTCCTCCAAGGTGGTGCCGACCGCCGAGGCGGTGGCCGCGCCGCGGCCGGCCGGCCGGCCGGTGCACAGCGTCGGGGTCTGCGGCTCCGGCACGATGGCGATCGGGATCGCCGAGGTGCTGGCCAAGGCCGGCCTCCAGGTCACGCTGCTGGCCCGGACCCAGGAGAAGGCCGACCGGGCGCACGCCCAGCTCGCCCGCTCGCTGGACCGCTCGGTGGAGAAGGGCCGGCTGACCGACGGCCAGCGCACCGCCGCGCTGGCCCTGGTGACACCGTCCGCGCAGGTCACCGCGCTGGCCGAGGCGGACCTGGTGCTGGAGGCGGTCACCGAGGACCTGGCGGTGAAGCGCGAGCTGTTCGCCGTCCTGGACAAGGTCTGCAAGCCGGGCGCGGTGCTCGCCACCACCACCTCCAGCCTGCCGGTGATCAGCTGCGCCAGCGCCACCTCGCGCCCGCAGGACGTGATCGGGATGCACTTCTTCAACCCGGCGCCCGCGATGAAGCTGGTCGAGGTGGTCTCCACGGTGCTGACCGCGCCGGACGTCACAGCGACCGTGCTGGAGCTGTGCGCGGCGGTCCGCAAGCACCCGGTGGAGTGCGGGGACCGGGCCGGCTTCATCGTGAACGCGCTGCTCTTCCCGTACCTGAACGACGCGGTGCGGATGCTGGAGGAGCACTACGCGACGGTGGACGACATCGACACCGCGATGAAGCTCGGCTGCGGCTACCCGATGGGCCCGTTCGAGCTGCTGGACGTGGTCGGCCTGGACGTGTCACTGACCATCGAGCGGGTGCTGCACCAGGAGTTCCGCGAGCCGGGGCTGGCCGCGGCGCCGCTGCTGGAGCACCTGGTCGCGGCCGGCTGCCTGGGCCGCAAGACCGGCCGCGGCTTCCGCGACCACGCCCGCCGATGAGCGGCGGCGAGCGCAGAGCGGTGCCGCCGCCGGGCCTGCCACCGCGGCCGGCCTGGGGCCCCGGGACGGTCTCGTCCCGCTGGCCCCGGCCGGCGGTCGGCGGCCCGGTCGCGGCCGTCCGCCGGCCGATGCCGGTGACCGCGCCGAGCCCGGCCGCCCGGCCGTGTAGCGTTCCGGGCATGGATCGGGAACAGTCTTCCGCCGAGCACGACGCCGCACGTCCGGCCGCCGAGGGGCCGGGCAGCCGCCGGGCCGCCGCCCAGCGCCAGCAGATGCGCCAGGATCTGGCCACCGCGGCGATGGAGCTGTTCGCCGGCCAGGGCTACGAGGAGACGACGGTCGATCAGATCGCGGCGGCCGCCGGCGTGGCCCGGCGGACGTTCTTCCGGTACTTCCGCTCCAAGGAGGAGGCGATCTTCCCGGACCACGACGACACCCTGGTCCGGGTGGCCGACCTGCTGGCCAGCGCCGAGCCGGAGGAGCACCCGCTGGACGTGGTCTGCCGGGGCATCAAGGAGGTGCTGCGGATGTACGCCTCCACGCCCGGGGTCTCGGTGGCCCGGTACCAGCTGATCCGTCAGGTGCCGGCGCTGCGCGAGCGGGAGATCGCCGTGGTGGCCCGCTACGAGCGGCTGTTCACCCGCTATCTGCTGGGCCGCTTCGAGGCGGCCGTCGGGACGGCGGCGGAAGGGGCGCGGGACGAGCGGGGCGCGGAGCGCGACCGGGTCGCGGCGATCCCGCCCGGCTGGCAGCACGGCGGGGACGACGACTCGATGCTCGCCGAGGTGTCGGCGGCCGCGGTGGTGGCCGCCCACAACCACGTGCTGCGGCGCTGGCTGCGGGCCGGCGGGCACGGCGACGTGGAGGCACAGCTGGACCACTCCTTCGAGGTGATCCGGGGTACCTTCTGGGCCACCCCGCCGCGCGGCGTGCGACGGCGTGGCACTGTCGTGACACCCGGTGCCATTGGGGAGGTCGTGACGGCACAGGAGCCGTCTGCCGCGAGCGCACTGAGTGCCACACCGGGCGGTGAGGTGCTCATCACAGTGGCCCGTACCGACGCCCCGCTGGACCTGGTGCTGGACAGCATCAAGGCCGCGCTGGCCGCCGAATAGACCAAGATAACGGCAGGTCAGAAGGCCCGTTCCGACTTCCGGGACGGGCCCTTCGGCTACCCCGGAGCAGCCCGGCGAACCCCGCCCACCCCCACCGAAGCCGGGCGAAATTCCTGGCACGCAGTGTCTTTACGAGTGGCACAGGGTGCCAGTACTTTGTTACTCGCCAGTCGCGGCGCCGCGGCTCCCCACCTCGGCGCGCCGTAGTCCGGTGTCCCCCCAACCCCGGGGACGAAGACCACCCGACAATCCCCTCAGCGAAGCCGGTGTCCGCTCCCGGCTCCCCCAGACGCCCTGTGCCCTCACACAGGTACGCCTTCGGAGGCAGCCATGAACGAAATCCTCGACGCGATCCTCAGTGGCGACAGCACCTCGGCGGACTTCGCCGCGCTCAAGCTGCCGGAGTCCTACCGGGCGGTGACGCTCCACAAGGACGAGGAGCAGATGTTCGCCGGCCTGCAGAGCCGCGACAAGGACCCGCGCAAGTCGCTCCACCTGGACGACGTCGCGCTGCCCGAACTCGGCCCGGGCGAGGCCCTGGTGGCCGTGATGGCCAGCGCGGTGAACTACAACACCGTGTGGAGCTCGATCTTCGAGCCGGTCTCCACCTTCGGCTTCCTGGAGCGCTACGGCCGGCTCTCCCCGCTCACCAAGCGGCACGACCTGCCGTACCACGTGCTCGGCTCGGACCTGGCGGGCGTGGTGCTGCGCACCGGCGCCGGCGTCAACGCCTGGAAGCCGGGCGACGAGGTGGTCGCGCACTGCCTCTCGGTCGAGCTGGAGTCCCCGGACGGCCACGACGACACGATGATGGACCCGGAGCAGCGGATCTGGGGCTTCGAGACCAACTTCGGCGGTCTGGCCCAGCTGGCGCTGGTGAAGACCAACCAGCTGATGCCCAAGCCGGCCCACCTGACCTGGGAGGAGGCCGCCTCCCCCGGTCTGGTCAACTCCACCGCCTACCGCCAGCTGGTCAGCCGCAACGGCGCCGGCATGAAGCAGGGCGACAACGTGCTGATCTGGGGCGCCAGCGGCGGCCTCGGCTCGTACGCCACCCAGTACGCGCTGGCCGGCGGCGCCACCCCGATCTGCGTGGTCTCCAGCGAGCAGAAGGCGGAGATCTGCCGGACGATGGGCGCCGAGGCGATCATCGACCGCAGCGCCGAGGGCTACCGGTTCTGGAAGGACGAGAACACCCAGGACCCCCGCGAGTGGAAGCGCTTCGGCGGTCGGATCCGCGAGCTGACCGGCGGCGAGGACGTGGACATCGTCTTCGAGCACCCGGGCCGGGAGACCTTCGGCGCCTCGGTCTACGTGACCCGCAAGGGCGGCACCATCGTCACCTGCGCCTCCACCTCCGGCTACATGCACCAGTACGACAACCGGTACCTGTGGATGTCGCTCAAGCGGATCGTCGGCTCGCACTTCGCCAACTACCGCGAGGCCTGGGAGGCCAACCGGCTGATCGCCAAGGGCAAGATCCACCCGACGCTCTCCAAGGTCTACCCGCTGGAGCAGACCGGCCAGGCCTCGCTGGACGTGCACCACAACACCCACCAGGGCAAGGTGGGCGTGCTCTGCCTGGCTCCCCAGGAGGGCCTGGGCGTGCGCGACGCGGAGCTGCGGGCCACCCACCTCGACGCCATCAACCGCTTCAGGAACATCTGATGACCGGACGTCAGAAGGACCGCCCCTGGCTGATGCGGACGTACGCCGGTCACTCCACGGCGAGCGACTCCAACGCGCTCTACCGGCGCAACCTCGCCAAGGGCCAGACCGGCCTCTCGGTCGCCTTCGACCTGCCCACCCAGACCGGCTACGACGCGGACCACGTGCTGGCCCGCGGCGAGGTCGGCCGGGTCGGCGTGCCGGTCGGCCACCTCGGCGACATGCGCACCCTGTTCGACGGCATCCCGCTCGAACGGACCAACACCTCGATGACCATCAACGCCACCGCGATGTGGCTGCTGGCGCTGTACCAGGTGGTCGCCGAGGAACAGGGCGCGGACGTCGCCAAGCTCACCGGCACCACCCAGAACGACATCGTCAAGGAGTACCTGTCGCGCGGGACCCACGTCTTCCCGCCCGGCCCCTCGGTCCGCCTGATCACCGACATGATCGCCTACACGGTCGGCCACCTCCCGAAGTGGAACCCGATCAACATCTGCAGCTACCACCTGCAGGAGGCCGGGGCCACCCCGGTGCAGGAGATCGCCTTCGCGATGAGCACCGCGATCGCCGTGCTGGACGCGGTGCGCGACTCCGGCCAGGTGCCGCCGGAGCGGATGGGCGAGGTGGTCGGGCGGATCTCGTTCTTCGTGAACGCGGGCGTCCGGTTCGTCGAGGAGATGTGCAAGATGCGCGCCTTCACCCGGCTCTGGGAGAAGGTCACCCGGGAGCGCTACGGCATCGAGGACGTCAAGCAGCGCCGGTTCCGCTACGGCGTCCAGGTCAACTCGCTCGGCCTGACCGAGGCGCAGCCGGAGAACAACGTCCAGCGGATCGTGCTGGAGATGCTGGCCGTCACGCTCTCCAAGGACGCCCGCGCCCGGGCCGTCCAGCTGCCCGCCTGGAACGAGGCGCTGGGCCTGCCCCGGCCCTGGGACCAGCAGTGGTCGCTGCGGATCCAGCAGGTGCTGGCCTACGAGTCGGACCTGCTGGAGTACGGCGACCTGTTCACCGGCTCCGTGGTGGTCGAGGCCAAGACCGCCGAGCTGCTGGCCGGCGCGGAGGCGGAGATCGCCAAGGTGCTGGAGATGGGCGGGGTGATCGCGGCGGTCGAGTCGGGCTACCTGAAGTCCGCGCTGGTCGCCTCGCACGCCGAGCGGCGGGCCCGGATCGAGTCCGGCGAGGACCGGATCGTCGGGGTGAACTGCTTCGACACCACCGAGGAGAGCCCGCTCACCGCCGACCTGGACGCCGCGATCATGGTGGTCGACCCGGCCGCCGAGCAGGCGGTGCTGGACGGTCTGCGGCGCTGGAAGGACGGACGGGACGAGGTCGGCGCGCAGACCGCGCTGGAGCGGCTGAAGGAGGTCGCCCGGACGGACGCCAACCTGGTGCCGGCCACCCTGGAGTGCGCCCGGGCCGGCGTGACCACCGGCGAGTGGTCCTTCGCGCTGCGCGAGGTGTTCGGCGAGTACCGGGCGCCCACCGGGGTCGGCGGCGCGCCGGTCGCGGTGGCCGCCGAGCCGGGCGGGGAACTGGCCCAGGTGCGCGAGGCGGTGGCCGCGACCGCCGCCGAGCTGGGCGCCGGCAAGCTGCGGCTGCTGGTCGGCAAGCCGGGCCTGGACGGCCACTCCAACGGTGCCGAGCAGATCGCGGTGCGGGCCCGGGACGCCGGCTTCGAGGTCGTCTACCAGGGCATCCGGCTGACGCCCGAGCAGATCGTCTCGGCCGCGGTGGCGGAGGACGTGCACTGCGTCGGCCTGTCGATCCTCTCCGGCGCGCACCCCGAGCTGGTCCCGGACGTGCTGCAACGGCTGCGCCGGGCCGGGGTGGAGGATGTGCCAGTGATCGTGGGTGGCATCATCCCGGCTGCGGACGCCGAGGTCCTGCGGGCCGCGGGGGTCGCCGCCGTGTTCACCCCGAAGGACTTCGGCATCACCACCATCATCGGCCGGATCGTGGACGAGATCCGGCTGGCCAACCGGCTTCAGCCGTGGGCGTCCACCGCCACCGCCCCTGGAAGGAACTGACACACCCCCATGACTACCGTGAACCGCCTCCGCCCGCGCCGCTCCTGTCTGGCCGTGCCCGGGAGCAACCCCCGCTTCCTGGAGAAGGCCCAGGGCCTGCCCGCGGACCAGGTCTTCCTCGACCTGGAGGACGCCTGCGCCCCGCTGGTCAAGGAGAGTGCCCGGCACAACATCGTCGACGCGCTGAACAACGGGGACTGGGGCAAGAAGACCAAGGTCGTCCGGGTCAACGACTGGACCACCCACTGGACCTACCGCGACGTGATCACCGTCGTCGAGGGCGCCGGCCCGAACCTGGACTGCATCATGCTGCCCAAGGTGCAGGACGCCACCCAGGTCAGGGCGCTGGACCTGCTGCTGACCCAGATCGAGAAGACCATGGGCTTCGAGGTCGGCCGGATCGGCATCGAGGCGCAGATCGAGAACGCCAAGGGCCTGGTGAACGTCGACGAGATCGCCGCCGCCTCGCCGCGGCTGGAGACCATCATCTTCGGCCCGGCCGACTTCATGGCCTCGATCAACATGAAGACCCTGGTGGTCGGTCAGCAGCCGCCCGGCTACCCGGCGGACGCCTACCACTACATCCTGATGCGGATCCTGATGGCCGCCCGCACCCACGACCTGCAGGCGATCGACGGCCCGTACCTGCAGATCCGCAACCAGGAGGGCTACCGCGAGGTGGCCGGCCGGGCCGCCGCGCTGGGCTTCGACGGCAAGTGGGTGCTGCACCCGGACCAGGTCGCCGCCGCGAACGAGATCTTCTCGCCCTCGCAGGAGGACTACGACCACTCCGAGCTGATCCTGGACGCCTACGAGTGGTGCACCTCGGAGGCGGGCGGTGCCAAGGGTTCGGCGATGCTCGGCGACGAGATGATCGACGAGGCCTCCCGCAAGATGGCGCTGGTCATCGCGGGCAAGGGCCGGGCCGCCGGGCTGGAGCGCACCTCGAAGTTCGAACCCCCGCAGGCCTGAGGAGAGACCGGAAATGCAGTTCGGGCGCACGTACGAAGAGTTCGAGGTCGGCGCGGTCTACAAGCACTGGCCCGGAAAGACCGTCACCGAATATGACGATCATCTCTTCTGTCTACTAACCATGAACCACCACCCGCTGCACATGGACAGCAACTACGCCGAGCGGACCACCGACTTCGGCAGGAACGTGGTGGTGGGCAACTACGTCTACTCGCTGCTGCTGGGCATGTCCGTCCCGGACGTCTCCGGCAAGGCGATCGCCAACCTGGAGATCGAGTCGCTGCGGCACATCGCGCCGACCTTCCACGGCGACACCCTCTACGGCGAGACCACCGTGCTCGACAAGTGGCCCTCCAAGTCCAAGGACGACCGGGGCATCGTCCACGTCGAGACCAGGGGCTACAAGCAGGACGGCACGGTCGTCTGCGTCTTCCGCCGCAAGGTGATGGTGCCGACCGCCACCTACACCGAGGAGCGCGGCGGGGAGCAGCCCGGCCGTCCGACCCCGCTCTCCTGAAGAGACCCCGGGCGGGAGCCGCCGTCATCGGCTCCCCCCGGTCCCGGGGGCTCCGCGGAAGTCACGCTTCGCGGAGCCCCCGAACCCCTCCACCCCCGTACAGAAAGGCAGCCGCACGATGGGACGCCTCGCACAGACCGACGGCCTCACCGAGATCCAGCGGGACATCCTCGCCACCGTGCGGGACTTTGTCGACAAGGAGATCATCCCGGTCGCCACCGAGCTGGAGCACCGGGACGAGTATCCGACCCAGATCGTGGAGGGGATGAAGCAGCTCGGCCTGTTCGGCCTGACCATCCCCGAGGAGTTCGGCGGCCTCGGCGAGTCGCTGCTCACCTACGCCCTGGTGGTCGAGGAGATCGCCCGCGGCTGGATGTCGGTCTCCGGCATCGTCAACACCCACTTCATCGTCGCGCACATGATCAACGCGCACGGCACCCAGGAGCAGAAGGAGTACTTCCTGCCCCGGATGGCGGCCGGCGAGATCCGCGGCGCCTTCTCGATGTCCGAGCCGGGCCTCGGCTCCGACGTGTCGGCGATCAGCACCAAGGGCGTCCGGGACGGCGACGAGTACGTCCTCAACGGCCAGAAGATGTGGCTGACCAACGGTGGCACCTCCACCCTGGTCGCGGTGCTCTGCAGGACCGACGAGGGCGCGGCCACCCCGTACCGCAACATGACCACCTTCCTGGTCGAGAAGACCCCCGGCTTCGGCCCCAACCCGACCGTCCCGGGCCTGACCGTGCCCGGCAAGATCGAGAAGATGGGCTACAAGGGCGTCGACACCACCGAGCTGGTGCTCCAGGACGTCCGGGTCCCGGCCGACCGGATCCTCGGCGGCGTCCCCGGCAAGGGCTTCTACCAGATGATGGACGGCGTCGAGGTCGGCCGGGTCAACGTGGCCGCGCGCGGCTGCGGTGTCGCCCGGCGCGCCTTCGAGCTCGGCATCTCCTACGCCCAGCAGCGCTCGACCTTCGGCAAGAAGATCTCCGAGCACCAGGCGATCCAGTTCAAGCTGGCCGAGATGGCCACCAAGGTCGAGGCCGCGCACCAGATGATGGTGATGGCCGCCCGCAAGAAGGACGGCGGCGAGCGGAACGACCTGGAGGCCGGGATGGCCAAGTACCTCGCCTCCGAGTACTGCAAGGAGGTCGTCGAGGACGCCTTCCGGATCCACGGCGGCTACGGCTTCTCCAAGGAGTACGAGATCGAGCGGCTCTACCGGGAGGCCCCGATGCTGCTGATCGGCGAGGGCACCGCGGAGATCCAGAAGATGATCGTCGGCCGCCGGCTGCTGGAGGAGTACCGGATCGCCGAGTAGACCACCGCCGCCCTGGTCCGGGAAGGGGGCCGGGCGGTGGGCCGGAGGGCCCGGTGGGGAGACCGGGCCCCGTCCGGCGGGGGGACGTCCGCGCGGGCAGGGAAGGCCCCGCGGGCGTGGGAAGGGGAGGCCGCAGGGCTCGTGCCACAGTGCACGCGCCCTGCGGCCGCGCGCGTACGCTCGTGAAGATCACCGGCAGGGCTGAGACAAGACTCACGGATCTTGACCAGAGCCTTGGGAACCGGAGAATCGGCGGCTACGGTCGTATACATAGCGCGTGCACTCCGGCACGGCAGCGGACAGTTGAACGAGCAGGCGGGTTGCCCACCCACCACCTGCTCCCGATAGCATCCACCGGGACAGCAGCTGTCCCCTTATCACCCGATCCCCGCGGTGGCCCCCGTGCAGCGGCGCCATGATCCCCCGCGACAAAGGTCTTCGATGCCCATCAGCCCGTCCCCTCACTCCTCCGTCACGGAGCGCGATGCCCTCGCTCCCGAGACGGCCGGTCGGCGACCCCGCGTGACCATCGCGCGCGGAGCCACTCCCTGGTTCGTCCCGACCCTGGCCACCGCCGCCCTGACCACCGCTCTCACCAAGCGGAACGGCAAGTGGGCGCTGGCCGCGGTCCCGGCCTGCGCGCTCAGCGCGGGCATGCTGTGGTTCTTCCGTGACCCCGAGCGTGAGATCGGCGCCGGCAGAGTGATCTCGCCGGCCGACGGAGTGGTGCAGAGCATCGACGCCTGGCCGGACGGCCGGACCCGGGTCGCGATCTTCATGAGCCCGCTCAACGTGCACGTGAACCGCGCCCCGCTGCCCGGCACGGTGACCTCGGTCGAGCACGTCCCCGGTGGCTTCGTGCCCGCGTTCAACAAGGACAGCGACCGCAACGAGCGGGTGGTCTGGCACTTCGACACCGAGCTGGGCGACATCGAGATGGTGCAGATCGCGGGTGCCGTGGCACGCCGCATCGTGCCCTACACGGTCGCCGGCACCAAGGTCGAGCAGGGCGAGCGGATCGGCCTGATCCGGTTCGGCTCGCGCGTCGACACCTACCTGCCGCCCGGCGTCGACGTCGGCGTCGAGGTCGGCCAGAAGACCACCGCGGGGGTGACACGCCTTGACCGTGACTGATCCCGAGACGCTGGTCGGCCTGAGCGAGTCGGCGGAGGAGACCGAGCTGCGCCGGCGCCGCTGGGCGCGCGACCGCGAGCTGCGGGCGCCGCGCTCGCCGCAGGCGCTGTCCACGGCCGACTTCCTGACCCTCGGCAACGCCGTCTGCGGCTTCCTGGCGATCTACTCGATCACCACCAACATGCTCATCCCGCACATCACCGGCACCGGGGACGGCTCCGGCGGGGGCATGGTCCGGCACGGCGCGGCCACCGCGGTGACCCTGCTGCTGCTCGGCTCGATGTGCGACCTGTTCGACGGCCTGGTGGCCCGCAAGCTGCGCTCCTCGGCGCTGGGCGCCGAGCTGGACAACCTGGCCGACCTGATCAGCTTCGGCATCGCGCCGGCCTACTTCGTCGCGGTCTGGGGCATCGTCTCGCCCGGCAGCAACCAGGGGCTCTCGGCGTTCATCGCGCTGACCGTGCTGCTGGCGGTGGTACTGCGGCTGGCCCGCTTCTCGGCCGTCAAGATGCGGCCCGGGGTGTTCCAGGGCATGCCCTGCCCGATGGGCGCGATGACGGTGATCGCGATCGTGCTGCTGGACCCGCCGTTCCTGGCCGGTCTGGTGGCGATCTTCGGCGTGGCGTACCTGATGGTCAGCCAGGTCGAGTACCCCAAGCCGCAGGGCCTGCTGGCCACCGCCACGCTGGCCTGGATCGTGGTCTCGATCGGCTGCCTGGCCGCCTGGGCCGCCGGGCTGCCGGGCGGCGACGTGCTGATGCACATCGGCGCCGTCGCGCAGATCGCGCTGGCGGCGATGGCCCCGCTGCTGGTGATCCGCCGCAAGGTCGGCCAGAAGGTCGGCGACGTGCGGGCCCGCCGGGCGGAGTCGCGCGGCTGCTGAGCCGCCCGCAGATGTACTTCGGCCCCACCGGATCGCGGATCCGGTGGGGCCGAAGTGTCTCCGGGGCCGGCGCGGTTCCGGCGCCGGCCGGGCTCCCGGGTGGGGCTACGCGCCGCCGTGGTGGACGCTGAAGGCCGAGCGACGGGCCGCGCGGGCCACCGCCGGGTCCGGGTGCACCCCGGCCACCGCGGTGAGCACCGAGGCCGCCCGGGCGTGCCCCGACTGCCGGGCGCGGGCGAAGAGCCGCACCGGGTCCCCCGCGCTCGCCCCCTCGACGTGGCCGACCAGCAGCTCGGTCTCCCCGTGGTCGAGCACCGCCGCGGCGGTGTCCACCCAGAGCCAGGCGGCGTCCTCGGCGCTCAGCACGTCGGACGGGACGACCCCGCCCTCGTCCAGCTGCTCGGCCAGCCAGAGCAGCGCGTACGGCCGCAGCACGGGCTCGTCCACGGCCGCCCGGACCGCCTGCTCGGCCGTCCCGCCGGCCACCCGCAGCGCCTCGAAGGCGAGCCCGCGCAGCAGCGCGTCCTCGCCGCGGGCGGCCTCCAGCAGCTCGGCCACCGCGCGGTCCACCGGGCGGGCGGCGACCCAGGCCCGGTACTCGGCGCGGGCGGGGCCCGGGGAGTAGTTGGCGCAGGCGTCCAGCAGCTCCAGCGCGCTCTGCTCGATGTGGCCGGCGGCGGTCTGCGCGACCGTGCAGATGTCCTCCAGCTTGCCGCGCACCGCCCAGTGGCCGAGCGGGGACAGCTCGGCCGCGTCGGCCGCGCGGACCACCGCGCCGACCGCGGTCAGCCCGTCCAGCATCCAGTCGAGCACCGCGGCGATGTCCGAGGGCGCGGGCGGGGTGTCGATCTGCGGCTCGCGGCAGGTACCGCGGACGGCCGAGACGGCGGAGGCCGCGTGCGGGACGGGCGACAGGGTCGCGAAGCCCGTGCCGGCCCCGTGCCGGCGCTCGTCCAGGCCGCGCCGGAGCAGCTCCATCAGCTCGCTCTCGGCGACCGGGCCGTCCACCAGATGGAGGAAGGAGAGCAGCTGCGGCGCCTGGTCGACCGCCTGACCGGCGAGCACCGCGAAGACGCCGCGCAGCGCGGCCGGCGGGACCGGGGCGAGCAGCGTCCAGGCGTCGAAGAGCGCGGACCAGCCGCGCAGCACGGCCTCGTCGTCGTGCTCCCAGGCGTGCAGCCGCCAGCCCGGCGCGGCGCCGCCGTCGCGTGGCTCGACCAGGCCGACCAGGAGCGCCTGGCCCCAGGCCTTGGCCGCCGCGCCGACCGTCATGGCCAGCGCCCGGCCCGCGGCGCGGGCGTCCTCGGGGAGCAGTTCGCCGCGCTTGTCGACCGCGTCGAGTTCGCCGGCCCAGCGGGCGATCCGCACCGCGTCGCCGAGCATCCGGCGGGCCAGCGGGGCCAGCTCGGCGGGGACCGGCAGGCCGGCGGGCACCGGGACCCGGCCCCGGCCGGGCGCCGGCCGCGGGGTACGGCGGCGGGGGGCCCCGGGGCCGCCCGGCTGCGCGCTGTCGGCACGGCGGGCCGCACCGGGAAGACGGGTCACCGTCGCGCCGGTACCCGTGGTCGGCGGGAGCGGGGCATCACGGTCGCGCGGATTCCGAGACGTCACGCCGTGCAGTCTTCCCCGTGCACGGGGCTTCTGTCACATCGAGTTCGGCGCGTCTTTCGACGCGCGGCGGCGGCCGGTGGGTGGAGATGGGGCAAGAGAGCCCAAACCGGGCCGGCGCGGCTGGGGTGACCTGTCCACGACACTAGCGGGGGGCACGGTACGTGGTCAAGGGGTGACCCACCGCGTGCGGGGCCGGCCCCGGATCACAGGATCGGCGTCAGGAAGCGGCGCAGCGCCTCCTCGTAGCCGCGCGGATCGGCGTTCCAGAGCGCGGCGTGCCCGGCGTCGGGGACGGTCCGCAGGTTGACCAGCAGCGGGCGGTTGCGGGCCAGCCGCTGGGCGGCGCGGTACGGGGCGATCGGGTCCTGCGGGCTGTGCATCAGCAGGGTGGGCAGCCGCAGCTCGGCGCCCTCGGCGAGCTGGGCGAAGTCGGCGGTGTCCACCCCCGTCCGGCCGGCGGCCGCCCAGACGCCGAGCTCGGCCACCGCGGCGGGCTTGCCGGCCCGGGTCGCCCGGTTCCGCACCGAGGCCGCCAGGTCGAGCACCGGGGAGTCCAGCACCAGACCGGCCAGGTCGTCGCGGAAGTCCGAGCGGGCGGCGGTCTGCAGGACCATCGAAGCCCCCAGCGACCAGCCGTACAGCACGATCCGCCCGGCGCCGGCCTGCTTGGCGAACCGGATGGCGGCCTCGACGTCGTGCCACTCGGTCTCGCCGAAGTGGCCCAGCCCGTCGGGCGGGGGCGGCGCGCCCTGGTCGCCGCGGTAGCTGATCACCAGGGCCGGCAGGTTCAGCCGGTGCACGACCGGCAGCACGGGCAGCGCCTGCCGCCGGTCGGCCTGCGGTCCGTGCACGGCGATCACCCAGGTGCCGCGGACGGCCGGCAGGTACCAGGCGGGCAGCGGGCCCAGCTCGCCGTCGACCACCACGTCCATGGAGTCCAGGCCGCAGGACGAGACCGGGTCACCGCGCAGCACCCGCGGGGTCAGTTCGACGTCCGCGCTGTCGGCCGGGCCGCGGCCGGCGGTGAACTCCAGCCGGCGGGTCACGGTCCGCTGGTCGCCGCGCAGCACCGGGCCGACCACCGCGTGGCCGCCGGCCCACTCCAGCGCGTACCGGCCGCGGCGCAGGCTCTCGGTGGTCCGGGTGAGGGTGACCTCGTCGGCGCTGATCGACCGCACCCGCAGCGGCGGCTCCCCGGCCGCGGCGGGCTCGCCCCCGGCCCCCGGCTTCAGCGCGAGGTCGGACACCCGCCGCCCGAGCAGCAGCACGGCGACCCCCGCCGCGACGACGACAGCGGTGCCAGCGGCGACGACGGTTCCCCTACGCATGGCGCTCCCCGGGTGGTGAGTGGGTGACGCTCCCCAGTTCATCCCGTGAGCCGTGCGCCGGCCACCGCAACGCCGCCGTACGGGCAGCCTCCGCTACACCGGGAGGTCGGGGGCGGCGGTGGCGAGGAGGGCCCAGAAGCGGTGGTCGACGGGGGCGGCGGGGGGCCGGGGCTCCTCCGGGGCGGTGCCGCCCCAGTGGGAGGGGACCCGGTGTTCGGCCTGGAGGGCGGCCAGGACGCCGGCGAGGGCCTCGCGCGGGGCCGGGACCAGGCGGGCGACCGGCTTCAGCTGGGGCTGCCAGCGGCCGGCGACGCACTGGCGCAGGCACTGTTCCAGCTCCTCCTCGGCACCGGTGATCCGGACCAGGTCACGCAGCGTCAGACCGAGGGTCTCGGCGAGGGCGCGGGTCTCGTCGGCGTCGCCGGTCCAGCGTCCGGTGAGTTCGGCGTCGGCGTACGTCCGCGCGCCGACGCCGATCCGGGCGGCGGCCTGGTCCCGGCTCAGTTCGCGGGCGAGCCGGAAGTCGCGCAGCGAGGTCGGACGGACCCCCATCAGCTGTGCCACCGGGCACCAGAGCGCCCGGGCGAGTGCGATGAGCTCGGTCTCGCCGGGCCGGATCTCGCCGCTCTCCCAGCCGAGGACGTGAGCCGGCAGCAGCCGGACGCCGTGCGCGGCCATCGCCTCCGCCACCTGTTCGGGGGTCAGCCCGAGCCCGGCGCGGTGCGCCCGGGCGGCCTGCCGGGAGAACGGGACCGGGGCGGGGGCCGGGGAACTGCTGCGTCGCATGGGACGACGGTAGGGGCGCGGCCGAGCCCGCCCCCAGTCGCCGAACGCACGAAGCCGGGGAGCGGCCCCCGGCGGCGCCTTGGACGTATCACCAGCGCCGAGGCCGCGTCAGTGTCCGTTGCTCGGAGGTGGCGACGGTTCCGTCCGGTGTGATCAACCACTCCGGGGGCCCGGTTGACGCCCGGAACGGGCCCGTGATGGGATCCTTGGGCCAAACGGAGGCAAGCAGAGGAAGCCGGTGCGAATCCGGCGCGGTCCCGCCACTGTCACCGGGGAGTGCGTTCGAACGATGGTCACGGTGTCCCGCCACAGGGGCGTTGGAAGGCCCGGGCGCGCGTCCGTACCCGGGAGCCAGGAGACTCTCGCCCCCGCGACGTCGAGCCAGGGCGCGGACCCTGAGTGAGGACACGCACAGCATGCAGCCTGCTCCCCGGCCGGCACCGAGCGCCGTGGGGGTGCCGCTCCGTCAACCTCCCCGCGCCCGACGCCCGTACGCCACCGCGGCCGGCGGCTACGCGCTCGGCGCGGTCGCCGGTTACGCGGCCGACCTGCGGTTCGCCGACCCGCGCCGGGGTCACCCGGTGGCCGCCTTCGGCCGGGCCGCCGGCCGGCTGGAGCGCGCCCTCTGGCGCGACCACCGCGGCGCGGGGGCGCTGTACACCGCGCTCTGCGTGGGCGGTGTCACGGCCGCCGCGGTGACGGTGGAACGGCTGGTGGGACGGCGGGGCATCGCGGCGAGCGCCGCCACGGCGGCCGCCACCTGGACCGTGCTCGGCGGCACCTCGCTCACCCGCGAGGCCCGTACGATCGGCGCCGCCCTGCGCGCGGGCGACCTGACGGCGGCCCGGGAGCGCCTGCCCCACCTGTGCGGGCGCGACCCGAGCGCCCTGGACGAGCCGCAGCTGGCCCGCGCGGTGGTCGAGTCGGTGGCCGAGAACACCGCGGACGCCGTGGTCAACGCGCTGGTCTGGGGTGCCCTGGCGGGCGGCCCGGGCCTGCTGGCGTTCCGCGCGGTCAACACCCTGGACGCGATGGTGGGTCACCGGTCCCCCCGGCACCGGCGCTTCGGCTGGGCCTCGGCACGGCTGGACGACCTGGCCGGCTGGCCGGGCGCCCGGCTGACCGCGCTGCTCACGGTGGCCGCCGCGCCGCACCCGCGGACCGCCTGGCGGGTCTGGCGGCGGGACGGCTCGGCGCACCCGAGCCCGAACGCCGGCCAGGCCGAGTCGGCCTTCGCGGGCGCGCTCGGGGTCCGGCTCGGCGGCTCGCTGCGGTACGGGGAGAGGGTGGAGAACCGGCCGGTGCTGGGGGCGGAGTTGCGCCCGGTGGCCGTGGACGACATCGAGCGCGCCTGCCGGCTGTCGCGCCGGGTGGGCCTGTTGGCGCTGGCCGTGACGGTGGCCGGCCGCTGCGCGGGGCACCGGGTACGGGCGAGGGCGGCACGCGCCGCCAGGACGGGAGGTGGCAGCCGATGAGCAACGCACTGCTGGTCGCCGGGACGACGTCGGACGCGGGCAAGAGCGTGGTCACCGCCGGGATCTGCCGCTGGCTGGCCCGGCAGGGGGTGAGGGTCGCGCCGTTCAAGGCGCAGAACATGTCGCTCAACTCGATGGTCACCGCCGACGGCGCGGAGATCGGCCGGGCCCAGGTGATGCAGGCCGCCGCGGCCCGGGTGGAGCCCGAGGCGGCGATGAACCCGGTGCTGCTGAAGCCGGGCGCCGACGGCCGCAGCCAGGTGGTCCTGCTCGGCCACCCGATCGCGGAGGTCGGCGCGCTCGACTACCGAGAACGCAAACCCTTCCTGCTGGAAAAGGCCCTGGACTGCCTGGCCGACCTGCGCCGCCGCTTCGACGTGGTGATCTGCGAGGGCGCCGGCTCCCCCGCCGAGATCAACCTGCGCGACCGCGACATCGCCAACATGGGCCTGGCCCGGGCCGCCGACCTGCCGGTCGTGGTGGTCGGCGACATCGACCGCGGCGGGGTCTTCGCCGCGATGTACGGGACGCTGGCGCTGCTCTGCGCCGAGGACCAGCGGCTGGTGGCCGGCTGGCTGGTGAACAAGTTCCGCGGCGACGCCCGGCTGCTCGGGCCCGGCCTGGACATGCTGCACGAGCTGACCGGCCGTCCGGTGCTGGGCACCCTGCCGATGCTGGCGGGTCTCTGGCTGGACGCCGAGGACTCGCTCGACCTGTCCACCGCCGTCGAGCGCGCGGACGTCGCGGGCCCGTACGGCGCCGACGTGCTGCGGGTCGCCGTGCTGCGCTTCCCCCGGCTGTCCAACTTCACCGACCTGGACGCGCTCGCCCAGGAGCCCGGCGTGCTGGTCCGCTGGGCCACCCGTCCCGAGGAGCTGGCCGACGCGGACCTGGTGGTGCTGCCCGGCACCCGGGCCACCGTCGCCGACCTGGCCTGGCTGCGCGAGCGCGGCCTGGCCGCACCGCTGCGCGAGCGGGCGGCGGCCGGGCGGCCGGTGCTCGGGGTCTGCGGCGGCTACCAGATGCTGGCTCGGCGGATATCGGACGGGATCGAGTCGAAGGCGGGCCGGGTCGAGGGACTCGGGCTGCTGCCGACCACGGTCGAGTTCGGGCCGGAGAAGGTGCTCGGCCGACCGGTCGGCGAGGCCTTCGGCGAGCGGGTCGAGGGCTACGAGATCCACCACGGGGTGGTGACCGTCGAGGGCGGCGAGGCCTTCCTGGACGGCTGCCGCGACGGCGCGGTCTGGGGCACCACCTGGCACGGCGCGCTGGAGAACGACGGGTTCCGCCGGGCTCTGCTGCGCGAGGTCGCGGCGCTGGCCGGGCGGGCCTTCGTGCCGGCACCGGACACCTCGTTCGCCGCCGCCCGGGAGGCCCGGCTGGACCGGCTGGGCGACCTGATCGAGGAGCATGCCGACACCGCCGCGCTGTGGCGGCTGATCGAGGGCGGGGCCGGGGCCGGGCTGCCGTTCGTCCCGCCGGGGGCTCCGGCCACCCGCGTCCTGGAAGGTGACCTCCTGTGAGTGACGTCCGATACCCGTTCACCGCCATCGTCGGCATGGCCGACCTCCGGCTCGGGCTGCTGCTCAACGCCGTCTCGCCGGCGGTCGGCGGGGTGCTGGTGCGTGGCGAGAAGGGCACCGCGAAGTCGACCATGGTCCGCGCGCTGGCCGGGCTGCTGCCGTCGATCGCGGTGGTGACGGACTGCCGGTTCGCCTGCGACCCCACCGCCCCGGACCCACAGTGCCCGGACGGGCCGCACGAGGCTCCCGGTGTCGACCGGCCGGCCCGGCTGGTCGAGCTGCCGGTCGGCGTCACCGAGGACCGCATCGTCGGCTCGCTCGACCTCGAGCGCGCGCTCGCCGAGGGCGTCAAGGCCTACGAGCCGGGCCTGCTCGCCCAGGCGCACCGCGGGGTGCTCTACATCGACGAGGTGAACCTGCTCCAGGACCACGTGGTGGACCTGCTGCTGGACGCCGCCGCGATGGGCCGCTCCTACGTCGAGCGCGAGGGCGTCTCGGTGCGGCACGCGGCGCGGTTCCTGCTGGTCGGCACGATGAACCCGGAGGAGGGCGAGCTGCGGCCGCAGCTGCTCGACCGGTTCGGGCTGACCGTGGAGATCGCGGCCACCCGGGACCCGGCGGAGCGGGCCGAGGTGGTCCGCCGCCGGCTCGCCTACGACGCCGACCCGGCCGGCTTCGCCGCCCGGTTCGCCGCCGAGGAGCGGGAGCTGGCCGAGCGGATCGGCGCCGCCCGGGCGCTGCTGCCCGCGGTCGGGCTGGGCGACGCGGCGCTGCGCCAGATCACCGCGGTCTGCGCGGCCTTCGAGGTGGACGGGCTGCGTGCGGACATCGTGATGGCCCGGACCGCGGTGGCGCTGGCCGCCTGGGCCGGCCGGACGGCGGTGACCGAGGAGGACGTCCGACAGGCCGCCCGACTGGCGCTGCCGCACCGGCGACGGCGCAACCCGTTCGACGCGCCGGGACTGGACGAGGAGCAGCTGGACCGGACGCTGGCCGAGCACGCCGAGCAGCCGGACGAGCCCGAGCCCGACGGGGACGGCCCGGACGGCGACGGGCCCGACGGCGGCGGGCCCGACGGCGACGGACCGGAGCAGGACGGCCCCGGGGACGGCGGTCCCGACGGCGGGGGCGGCGCGCCCGAGCCCGCCGGTCCCCCGACCCCGGACGCGGCCACCCCGGCCCCCGACAGCCCGCGGGACGTCCCCGCGCCCCCCGCACCGCGCCCCGCCCCCGCCCGCGAGTCCGCTCCCGTGGCGGCCGGCGAGCCCTACCGCACCAAGCTGTTCAAGGTCCCGGGCACCGGCCGCGGCGCCCAGGGCCGCCGCTCCCCCGCCGAGACCGACGGCGGCCACACCATCCGCGCCCGCCGCCCGGCCGGCCCGCTGACCCGGCTGCACCTCGCCGCCACCCTGCGGGCCGCCGCCCCGCACCAGGTCGCCCGCGGCCGCGCCGGACGGGCCCTGCTGCTGCGCCACGACGACTTCCGCGAGCAGGTCCGCCAGGGCCGGGAGGCCAACCTGGTGCTCTTCGTGGTGGACGCCTCCGGCTCGATGGCCGCCCGGCAGCGGATGGCCGCCGTCAAGGGCGCCGTGCTGTCGCTGCTGATGGACGCCTACCAGCGCCGCGACAAGATCGGCATGATCACCTTCCGCGGCCGGTCGGCCGAGCTGGCGCTGCCGCCGACCTCCTCGGTGGAGGTGGGCGCGGCCCGGCTGGAGCGGCTGCCCACCGGCGGACGGACCCCGCTGGCGGCCGGACTGCTGCGGGCCCACGAGGTGCTGCGGGTGGAGCGGTTGCGCGATCCGCTGCGCCGTCCGCTGCTGGTCGTGGTCACCGACGGCCGGGCCACCGGGGGTTCCGCCGCGCTGGCCGAAGCCGGACGGGCCGCCGGGCTGCTGGCCGCCCAGGGCACCGCGGCCGTGGTGTTGGACTGCGAGTCGGGACCGGTCCGGCTCGGCCTGGCCCGCACCCTGGCGGGCCGGCTGAACGCCTCCGCGGTCACCCTGGACGAGCTGCGCGCCGACGGCGTGACCGCCCTGGTGCACGCGCACCGCTCCGCCACCACCCACCGAAAGGCAGCGTGACCCGATGCCGCAGGGCAAGCCGGACGTCATCCCCGACGACGGTCTGACGACCCGTCAGCGCCGTACCCAACCGATCACCGCCGTGCACACCGGCCCCGGCAAGGGCAAGTCCACCGCCGCCTTCGGGCTGGCGCTGCGGGCCTGGAACCAGGGCTGGCCGATCGGGGTGTTCCAGTTCGTCAAGTCGGCCAAGTGGAAGGTGGGTGAGGAGAACGCGCTGCGGGTGCTGGGCGCCTCGGGCCAGGGCGGCACGGTCACCTGGCACAAGATGGGCGAGGGCTGGTCCTGGGTGCAGCGCGACATCGAGTCCAGTGAGGAGGCCGCGCGCGAGGGCTGGGCGCAGGTCAGGCGCGATCTCGCCGCCGAGACCTACCGGCTGTACGTGCTGGACGAGTTCACCTATCCGCTGCACTGGGGGTGGATCGACCTGGACGAGGTGCTGGAGGTGCTGCGCGAGCGCCCGGGCAACCAGCACGTGGTGGTCACCGGCCGCAACGCGCCCGAGCGGCTGCTCGAACTCGCCGATCTGGTCACCGAGATGACCAAGGTGAAGCACCCGATGGACGCCGGCCGCAAGGGCCAGCGCGGGATCGAGTGGTAGCCCGGTAGTCCGATGCGCATCCCCCGTCTCGTCATCGCCGCGCCCTCCTCGGGCGCGGGCAAGACCACCGTGGCCACCGGGCTGATGGCGGCGCTGTCCGCCCGCGGCCTGACCGTCTCGCCGCACAAGGTCGGCCCGGACTACATCGACCCGGGCTACCACGGCCTGGCCACCGGGCGCCCCGGGCGCAACCTGGACGCCTTCCTGTGCGGGCCGGAACGGATCGGCCCGCTCTTCGCGCACGGCGCGGCGGGGGCGGACGTGGCGGTGGTCGAGGGCGTCATGGGGATGTTCGACGGCGCCTCCGGGAAGGGGGAGTTGGCGTCCACCGCGCACGTCGCGAAGCTGCTGCGGGCACCGGTGGTGCTGGTGGTGGACGGCTCCTCGCAGTCCCGCTCGGTGGCCGCCCTGGTGCACGGGTTCGCCTCCTGGGATCCCGAGGTGCGCCTCGCCGGGGTGATCCTCAACCGGGTGGCCTCCGACCGGCACGAGCAACTGCTGCGCGAGGCACTGGAGGAGGGCTCGGGCGTGCCGGTGCTGGGTGCGGTGCGGCGCACGGCGGCGGTCGCCACGCCCGCGCGGCACCTGGGGCTGGTGCCAGTGGTCGAGCGCTCGGCGGAGGCCCTGCGGGCCGTTCGCGACATGGGCGAACTCATCGCCGCCTCGGTCGACCTGGACGCCGTGCTGGCGCTGGCCCGGTCGGCGCCGGACCTCGCCGAGGGGGCCTGGGAGCCGGCGTCCGAGGTCACCCCGGTGGCCGGCCCCCGACCGCGGATCGCGCTGGCCGCGGGGGCGGCGTTCTCCTTCTCGTACGCGGAGAACGCCGAACTGCTGGCGGCGGCCGGGGCGGAGGTGGTTCCCTTCGACCCACTGCGGGACACCGCACTGCCCGGCTCGACGGCGGCCCTGGTCATCGGCGGGGGATTTCCCGAGGTCTACGCCGCCGAACTCAGCGCCAACGCCGAACTGCGCTCGGCAGTGGCCTCGTTGGCTGCCTCGGGTGCGCCGATCGCCGCCGAGTGCGCCGGACTGCTCTACCTGGCACGGGAGTTGGACGGCCGCCCGATGTGCGGCGTACTGCCGGCCGAGGCCCGGATGACCGAGCGGCTCACCCTCGGCTACCGCGAGGCGGTCGCCCTGCACGACAGCCCGCTGGCGGCGGCCGGCACCCGGGTGCGCGGCCACGAGTTCCACCGCACCACCTGCACCCCGACCGCCGGCCCGCTCCCCGCCTGGGGCTGGCGCACCCCCGCCGGCGCCCCGCACACCGAGGGCTTCACCACCCCGGCCGTGCACGCCTCCTACCTGCACCTGCACTGGGCGGGCGCCCCGCAACTGGCCGAACGCCTGGTCGCCCGGGCCGCCGCGGGCCCGGGCGGGGGCCGGGAGACGGCCTGAGCGGACCACCCGGACCCGGCCACCCCGTCGCCGCTCCACCTCGACGGCCGGCTGGCGTACCGCCGTTGACGTGCGGGATCGGCCCGGTCAGGTGGCCGGCGGCCGGGGAGGCGAGACAGTGCGCCGTCCCCGTGATGTCCGCCGGCGTACCGGCACGCTCGTCGAGCGCGTCGGCGATGTTGGCGGCGGTCGACGACCTGCTGCGGCACGAGCAGCGGTTGCCGGACGCCACCCTGGGCCCGGCCGAGCAGGCCGCGAACTGGCCAGCCTGCTGGGGCTGCCGCTGACCGGCCTGCCGAGCGGCCCACCCAGCGCGGCCCACCCGGCGAGCAGGACGCCTGACAGGGCGCCAGCAGGCTTTTCCCGGCGGGACGCCGCCCTCCGGGAAGCCGTTGGTGCGCGACCCCTTGTCAGTGCAATGTGACACGGCTAACTTGTGGCGCATCTTGTTTGATTCTGGGCGGACCTGATGGTTTTTCTGGCCCGCCCGGCCCCCCACCCTCAGGAGTAAACATGCTCCCGCTACGCCGTTCGGGCTCCCGGGCCACCCGCGCCCTGCTCGCCCTGGCGCTCGCCCTCCCCGGGCTCGGCGCCGTCACCGTCCTGGACGCCCCCGCCGCGCACGCCCTGGACAACGGCCTCGCCCTCACCCCACCGATGGGCTGGGACGACTGGAACAGCTTCGGCTGCAACGGCACCGAGGCCCTGGTCAAGGAGACCGCCGACTTCATGGCCTCCTCCGGCCTGCGCGACGCCGGCTACCGGTACGTCACGGTCGACGACTGCTGGATGTCCCGCAGTCGCGACGCCAACGGCAACCTCGTCCCCGACCCGCAGAAGTTCCCCGACGGCATGGCCGCCACCGCCGCGTACGTGCACAGCAAGGGCCTCGAGTTCGGCCTCTACGAGAGCCCCACCCTGCACACCTGCCAGGGGTTCCCGGGCAGCCTGGACCACGAGCAGCAGGACGCCCGGACCTTCGCCTCCTGGGGCGTGGACTTCCTCAAGTACGACAACTGCCTGGCCAGCGACCCGTCCCAGCGGGTCGGTGACGAGAAGCTGCCGCTGGAGACCCGGGACGGCTGGATGCGCGACGCGCTCGCCGCCACCGGGCGCCCGGTCGTGCTCAGCCTCTCGCTGCAACCGCAGGCGCAGGGCGAGACCCCGTGGGTGTGGGGCAGGAGCGTCGCCAACATGTGGCGGATCGACGGCGACCGGGACAACTCCTTCGCCGGCCTGCTCCGGCTGGTCCACGACGACCTGGACAAGGCCCAGTACGCCGGCCCCGGTGGCTGGAACGACATCGACATGCTCGCCACCGGCAACGAGTCGAACCCGAACCCCGGCGAGTCGCTGACGTACGACCAGTCGAAGTCCGAGCTGTCGCTGGCCTCGGTGCTGGCCGCGCCGCTGATCTCCGGTGCCGACCTGCGCTCCGCCGCCACCGCCGCCGACCCCGGCGACCCGATCTCCTCGCAGTTCCTCGGCCTCTACCTGGACAAGGACGTGATCGCGGTCGACCAGGACGCGCTGGGCGTCCAGGGCACCGAGGTGTCCGACAACGGCGGGCTGGACGTGCTGCGCCGGCCACTGGCCAACGGCGACGTCGCGGTGGTGCTCTTCAACGAGAACAGCGCGCCGGCCACCGTCTCCACCACCGCCTCCGCCGTCGGCCTGCCCGCCGACGCGGCCGGCTACCAGCTCAGCGACCTCTGGGCGCACACCGTCTCCACCAGCTCCGACGGCACGATCAGCGCCCAGGTGCCGGCCGGCGGCTCGGTGATGTACCGGGTCTCGGCGGCGCCGCTGACCGTCGCCCCGTCGCACGCGCTGGTCTCGCAGTCCTCCGGGCGCTGCCTGGACGCCTACGACAACCAGACCGCGCCCGGCACCAAGCTGGAGATCTGGGACTGCGACGGCGGTGCCAACCAGGCCTGGTCCGCCACCTCGGCCGGCGACCTGCGCGCCTACCAGGGCACCGAGTGCCTCGGCGCGGCGGGCGGCAGCTTCGCCTGGGGGACGAAGGCGGAGCTGGAACCGTGCGACGGCAGCGCCGGCCAGAAGTGGACGCTCAACCCCGACGGGACGGTCACCACGCCGAGCCAGTACGGGGTCTGTCTGGACGTCACCGGCGGCAACCTGCCGTCGGGGAACGTGAACGGCACGCAGGTGGAGGTCTACGGCTGCAACGGCGGTGCCAACCAGCGCTGGTCGCAGGAGTAGTCGCACGAGCGTCGGCCGGCTCCGAGGACGGGCCCGCGGCCCGGCCTCGGAGCCGATTGACTCCCCCGGACGGGCATGGTGGGATTCCCGGGCGCGGAGGGAGAAACCACATGGTCAGCGCCGGGAGCGACGTGCGGGTCGTGGTGGGGGTGGGAGCGAGCGGCGGTGTCGGCGCCGACGAACTCCTCGCGCTGATCAGCGCCGCGCTGGAGGAGGCTCGCCTGCCGCTCTCCGCCATCGCCCAGCTGGCCACCGTCGAGGCCCGGCTCGACGAGCCCGGCCTGGTGGCCGCGGCGCGCAGCCTGGCGGTACCGCTGGTCGGGCACCCGGCGGCGGCGCTGGCCGAGGTCGCGGTGCCGCACCCGTCGACGGCGGTGCTGGCGGCCACCGGGACGGCGAGCGTCGCGGAGGCGGCGGCGCTGCTCGGCGGGCGGCGGCTGGTGCTGCCCAAGCGGAAGTCGGCCCGGGCCACGGTCGCACTGGGCGCCGCCGTGGAGCCCGATCTGCGGCACCACGGAGACGCCGAGGTCCGCACCCCCGGCCTGGTCGACCTCGCGGTGAACGTCCGCACCGGCACCCCGCCCGGCTGGTTGCGCGAACGGCTCGCCGCCTCGCTCGCCGACCTCGCCGCCTACCCCGAGCAGGGCGCCGCCCGGGCCGCGGTGGCCGCCCGGCACGGCCGTCCGGTGACCGAGGTGCTGCTCACCTCCGGTGCGGCCGAGGCCTTCGTGCTGCTCGCCCGCACCCTGCGCCCGCGCCACGCGGTGGTCGTGCACCCGCAGTTCACCGAGCCCGAGGCGGCACTGCGGGACGCCGGGGTCGAAGTACGGCGGGTGCTGCTCTCCCCCGCCGACGGCTTCCGGCTGCGCCCGGGCGCGGTCCCCGAGGAGGCCGACCTGGTGGTGATCGGCAACCCCACCAACCCGACCTCCGTCCTGCACCCGGTCGGCTCGCTGGCCGCGCTGGCCCGGCCCGGCCGCACCCTGGTGGTCGACGAGGCCTTCATGGACACCGTGCCGGGCGAACCGGAGTCGCTCGCCGGGATGCGTGAACTCCCGGGCCACGTCGTGGTGTTGCGCAGCCTGACGAAGACCTGGGGGCTGGCCGGACTGCGCATCGGCTACGTCCTCGGGCCGGCCGACCTGATCGCCGGCCTCGCCCGTGCCCAGCCGCTCTGGCCGGTCTCCACCCCCGCCCTGACCGCCGCCGAACTCTGCAGCACCCCCGCCGCGCTGGCCGAGGCCGAGCGGGCCGCACGCACCACCGCCGCCCACCGCGCCCACCTGCTGGGCGGGTTGGCCGCCCTGCCGGCGGTCCGGGTGCACGGCGAGCCCGCCGCGTCGTTCGTGCTGATCGAACTCCCGGGTGCCACCGAAGTCCGCGCCCGCCTGCGCGACGGCGGCTTCGCCGTCCGCCGGGGCGACACCTTCCCCGGCCTGGGCCCAGACTGGCTGCGGATCGCCGTCCGTGACCCGGAGACGACCGACCGCTTCCTCGCGGCGCTGGCGACGGTCCTGCCCGCCGTCCGGAACCGGACCTGAGCCGGGGTGGGGCCCCCCCCCCGGGGGGGGGGGGGCCCCCCCCCGGCGCCGGGGGGGGGGGGGCCGGCCCGCCCCCCCCCCCCCCGCCGGGCCCCCCCCGCGCCCGCGCACCCCCCGCCCGGGGGCACCCGGGCGGGGCCCCGCGCCCCCCCCCCCCCCCCCCCCCCCCCCCGCGGGGGGGGGGCCCCCCCCCCCGGGGGGGGGCGCCCCCCACCGCCGTGCTCAGGCGAGGACGGTCCGGACCGTTCCCGCGGCCACCGTTCGGCCACCCTCGCGGACGGCGAAGCCGAGGCCGGGCTCCAGCGGGACGGGCTGGCCGAGGGTGACGGTCAGCTCGACCGTCTCGCCCGGCAGCGCCAGCCCGGCGCCCCCGGGCAGCTCGAC
The DNA here is from genome assembly GCF_044547075.1 of Kitasatospora sp. NPDC052896. Taxonomy (NCBI): domain Bacteria; kingdom Bacillati; phylum Actinomycetota; class Actinomycetes; order Kitasatosporales; family Streptomycetaceae; genus Kitasatospora; species Kitasatospora sp. NPDC052896. Next base: position 229,541 of record NZ_JBITZU010000005.1, on the reverse strand, counting down.
GTCGCCGACCACGTCGCCCGTCCGCAGGTAGAACTGCGGGCGGTAGCCGCTGGTGATCGGCGTGCGGCGGCCGCCCTCCGCCGTCGACAGCAGGTGCACCCGCGCGGTGAAGCGGGTGTGCACCGAGGTGCCACCGACCGCCGCGACGACCTGTCCGCGGCGGACCTGCCCGCGCTGCACACCGCGCAGCAGCAGCGCGACGTTGTCGCCGGCCTCCGCGGACTCCATCGTCCGGCCGAAGGTCTCGACCCCCGTGACGACGGAGACCAGGTCCGCGCCGTAGCCGAGGACCGCCACCCGGTCGCCCACCCGCACCCGCCCGCGCTCGACCGCGCCGGTCACCACCGTGCCGCGCCCGGTGATGGTGAGCACGTTCTCGATCGGCAGCAGGAACGGCGCGTCGGTGTAGCGCACCGGCGTCGGGACGTACGCGTCCACCGCGTCCAGCAGCTCCAGCAGGGCCGCCGACCACCGCGGGTCGCCCTCCAGCGCCCGCAGCCCGGACACCCGGACCACGGGCAGGTCCGCGCCGTCGTAGCCGTGGGTGGTCAGCAGCTCGCGGATCTCCAGCTCGACCAGCTCCAGCAGCTCGGGGTCGCCGGTGTCGGCCTTGTTGAGCGCGACCACGACGTGCTCGACGCCGACCTGACGCGCCAGCAGCACGTGCTCGGCGGTCTGCGGCATCACCCCGTCCTGCGCGGAGACGACCAGGATCGCGCCGTCCAGCTGGGCGGCACCGGTGATCATGTTCTTCACGAAGTCGGCGTGGCCGGGCATGTCCACGTGGGCGTAGTGGCGGGTCGCCGTCTCGTACTCGACGTGGGCGATGTTGATGGTGATGCCGCGGGCGGCCTCCTCGGGAGCGCGGTCGATCCGGTCGAACGGGACGAACGCGCCGCCGCCGCGCTCGGCGAGCACCTTGGTGATGGCGGCGGTGAGGGTGGTCTTGCCGTGGTCGACGTGACCCATGGTGCCGATGTTGAGGTGCGGCTTGGTCCGCACGAAGGCCTGCTTGGCCATGACGGGATCTTCTCCTGGAGTCGTCAGCCTGGTGACGGGACCTCTGTGACGGGCCGACCTTCCCCGTCCGAGGTCCCGGGACGTCCCGGGGAAGGTCAGCTTCGCGCGCCGTCGAATGCGGCCGCGTCGAAAGCGGCTGCGACTGCCAGGGCAGCAGCCATCGCGCCCGCGACTGCGGGGAGTTCGGCGATGGCGTACTGGAACATGTGGCCCATCCTGCCCATCCGGGAGGCGGGGCGCCACCGGTTTTCCGGGCGGCCCGGCTGTGGGACCGCGCGCCCAGCGGCCAGCCCGGCCGGCCGCCCTCGGCGAACGCTCCGCATACCACCGGCACCAGCACCGCAAGGTCGGTAGGCGCACCACCGGGTCACCCTCCAGCGGGGAAAATCCGGTGGCACCTGATTCCCCGTCTGCTAGCTTCTGGGCAAAGTATCCACTGGAATCCATGGAGAAAATCGTGCACAGAGCAGCAAAGTTCACCGGCGCGGCACTGGTTTCCGCGGTACTGATATCCGGCTGCTCCGGTCACGGCGGCAGTGGCGACGCCAGGCCCAACGGCCAGGCGGGTACCGACGGGCCCACCGCCACCTCCTCGCAGCCGTCCCCGGCCGGAGCCCCGGCCGCCGGCGCCGCGAACGGCGACTCCCTCGACGGCGTCTACACCGCCCGGACCACCGACGGCCCCGTCGGCCTGTTCGTCCACCGGGGCAAGGCCGCCGTCTACAGCGACAACGGCAAGCGCGCCTGCACCGGCACCATCAGCCAGGACGAGGCGCCGGCCACCCTCGCCCTCAACTGCGCCGACGGCAACACCGACCGGGCCGCCGGAAAGATCGCTCCCCCGAGTGGCGGGAGCCTGGTCGTCTCCTGGGACAGCGGCAAGCAGGACACCTTCACCAGGACCGGCGACGCCTCCGCGCTGCCCGACCCGGCCGCACTCGGCGGCGGTCTCCCCACACCGGCCCATCTCGGCGGCTGACCGCATGTCCGACACACGGGCCCCTGCGGGGCGCCGCCGGGCGGGGGCCGGCGGCGGGCTCAGAAGCCGGCGGTGTCCAGGCCGAGGTGCCACGGCTCGGGCAGCCGCAGGGTCGCACCGAACGGCTGCGGGCCGCCGTGGTCGTCGGTGTAACCGAGCGGGCCCGGTCCGGAGAACAGGGTGGTGGTGCGCTCCTGGCGGTCCACCAGGAGGTAGAGCGGCGCGCCGTACTGCCCGTACCGGCGCCGCTTGACCGTGCGGTCGGTGTCACCGTTCGACGGTGAGGTGACCTCCACGACCAGCAGGGTCTGGTCCGGCAGCAGTGGACCCTCGGTCTTCGCCGCGAGCTCCGCGGGGACGACCGCGAGGTCGGGGAGGTAGTAGTTCTCGCTGCCGGGCAGATCGAGGTTGCCCGACCCGGAGCGGCAGCCGAGCTCACGCATCCGGGGGCCGATCCGCTCGCGGATCAGATCGATGGCGTTCTCATCGGCCCAGGTGCGCGAGACGCGCGTGATCACCCCTTCGATGATCTCGACGCGATCACCCGCGATGCGTTCGATGGCGTACTTGAGAGCCAGCTCGGGATCCTCGACGTGCCGATAGCGGCTGGGGTTCGGTGACGTCACTCGTGGCCTCCGTGGAGGGATCGATGGCAGGCCGGACGCTCGTGGGCGAACGCTACCCCGGACCGGGCCCGGGCGAGCGGCGGAGGGGCGCGCGACGCGGCGCTGCCCGCCGCCCCCTGGCGGGGGTGGCGGGCAGCGCTGGGGTCGGTCGGGAGGTCAGACCTGGCCGGCCTTCTCCAGGGCGGAGCAGCAGGTGTTGACCAGCAGGCGGGTCACCACGTAGGGGTCGACGTTGGCGTTCGGGCGACGGTCCTCGATGTAGCCCTTCTTCTCCACCTCGACCTGCCACGGGATGCGGACCGAGGCACCGCGGTCGGAGACGCCGTAGGAGTAGACGTTCCACGGGGCGGTCTCGTGCAGGCCGGTGAGGCGGGACTCGATGCCGAAGCCGTACTGCTTGACGTGCTCCAGGACCTTCTCCTGGCTCTCACCGAGCGCCTCGCAGGCGGTGATGATCGCGTCGTAGCCCTCGCGCATCGCCTTGGTGGAGAAGTTGGTGTGCGCGCCGGCGCCGTTCCAGTCGCCGCGGACCGGCTTGGCGTCCAGGGTCGCGTCGATGCCGAACTCCTCGGCGGTGCGGTAGAGCAGGTAGCGGGCGACCCAGAGGTGGTCGGCGACGGTCAGCGCGTCCACCGGGCCGATCTGGAACTCCCACTGGCCGGGCATGACCTCGGCGTTGATGCCGCAGATCGCCAGGCCGGCGGCGAGGCAGCGGTCGAGGTGCAGCTCGACGATCTCGCGGCCGAAGACCTCCTCGGCGCCGACGCCGCAGTAGTAGCCGCCCTGCGGGGCCGGGAAGCCGCCCTCGGGGAAGCCGAGCGGGCGGGAGCCCTTGAAGAAGGTGTACTCCTGCTCGATGCCGAAGATCGACTCCTGGGCGGCGTACTTCTCGGCGATCGGGCGCAGCAGGGCGCGGGTGTTGGAGACGTGCGGGGTGCCGTCGGTCTCGTTGACCTCGCAGAGCACCAGGACGTTGTCGCCGCCGCGGATCGGGTCCGGGAACGAGGCGACCGGCACGAGCACCCGGTCCGAGGCGTGGCCCTCGGCCTGGCCGGTGGAGGAACCGTCGAAGCCCCAGGTCGGCAGCGTGTCAGCGGTGGCCAGGATCCGAGTCTTGGAGCGGAGCTTGGCGGTCGGCTGGGTGCCGTCGATCCAGATGTACTCGGCCTTGATAGCCACTGCGGTTACCTCGCAACACTTTGGGTGGTGGGTGCCCGCGTAGCGTCGCAAGCCGCCGTTTCCCCGTTGTTCCTCTTATGTAACCAGCGTGTGAACCGACTGTCCGAAGTGGCACCTTCACGCTCCGAGAGTGCCGGGGTAGCGCCGGGGCCCGGCGGACGGTGCCGACGGGCCCCGCGTGGTCAGTGCCGGTGGGCCGCCGCGCGGCGTCGGCGGGTGAACCAGAGGGCGCCACCGCCCGCCGCGAGCAGGGCCGCTCCACCGGCGGCCAGCGGAACAATGCCGCTGGCGCCGGTGAAGGCGAGCGACGAGGTGTTGGCCGGGTGGGCCGAGGCGGAGGGGTCGGCGGGGCCGGTGGAGGAGGCTCCGGCGGCGGGAGCCGAGGTGTCCGCGACGGGCTGGCCGCTCGCCCCGGCGCCACCGGTCGTGCCGGTGCCGGTCGAACCCGCACCCGAGCCCGCACCCGTGCCGCCGCCACCCGAACCGCTGCCCGAACCGCCGCCCGAACCACCACTGCCCGAACCGCCGCCCGAGGTGGGCAGGGACGAGTCCGTCGCGCCCGGCTTGGCGCAGCTCACCCCGGCGACCGTGATGGTGCCGGCCACCTTGGCGACGTTCAGGTTGAGCGGGTTGATCGCGACGCTGACCTGCAGGGCCGAGGCCGCGGCGGTGGTCGAGGTGGTGGTGCGCTTGGAGAACTCGACGTCGACCGTGCCGACGCCCGGGACGGCGACGTGCGTCGGCCCGTACACGCTGAGCGTGATCGGGCGGCCCAGCACGGTCGCCTTGATCGGCGAGGTGACCGTCGCGGTGGGCGCGCCGTTCACCGGGCAGTCGGCCTCGGCGCTGAGCGCGTCCAGGCCGAGCAGCGTGGTGAGCGGCAGGCCGGGCGCGTGCAGCTCGGCGTTGACCAGCTGGACGGAGGCCTCGGCGCCCTGGGAGTCGACGTGGGTGAGGGACTTGCCGACGTCCGCGTGCAGCAGGTTGACCGGGCCGGGCTGGGCCACTCCGGCCACGTTCGCGGTGAGCATCGAGCCGTCCTGCTCCGCCGGCGACTGCACCTTGTTCAGTGCGACGTCCACCGGGACGTCCACCGCGTTGTTCAACAGGCTCACGTCCAGGGTGAGTTCGGCCGTGACGGCACTGGCGGAGCCGGTCGTGCCGGGGCCGCTGTCGGCGTGCGCCACGGTCGGCAGCGGCAGCCCGAGCGCCACCGCGGTGGCCGCCGCGGCGACGGCCACCGCGGTGCGCGCGGAGGGCCGGAACGTGAGCATGGATGGAACGGATGACATGACGGGAAAACCCCCACAGAGAAACTGATGGCAGAGCGCACCGCGAAGCACCCCGCACCGGGCGGGGGCGTGACCCTCTGTCGCGCGCGGCGCAGGGCCGGGGAAGTGGCCTGCGCTCTCAACTGCCTTTATTCTCTTCGTACTTCTCCAGTCCCATGGGCAACTCCGGCCTCCTGTTCACTCATTGGAGTGACAAGAGGCCGGAATCACTCTCAGTCGCTGCTCGGGTGGGTGACCGCGCTGGTGTTCACGAAGAGACCGGCGAAGGCGGCGACCGAGGAGGTCAACGCGGGCACGGCGTCGACGTGTCGCGGGTAGCAGAGGATCGCCACCCCGGCCGAGGCGGCGGCGAGCAGCGCGGCCACCCCGCAGGCGGTCCAGGCCCACGGGGAGAGCCGCGGACCGGGGTTGACCACCGCGCCGAGCATGGCGGCCACCAGTGCGGAGACGACCTGGGTGAGGTTGGGCAGGCCGCCGTCACCGTCCCAGGCCAGCACGCCGAGGAAGACCATCAGCAGTGCGAAGCCGACCGCGGCCAGGACGGGGGCGGGGGTCGGGTGGACGGCCGGCGCGGCGGCACCGACGGGGGCCACCGGAGCCGCGGAAGGCGCCGAAGACGCCGAAGGTACGGGTGCTGCGGGTGCTGCGGGTGCCGTGCGGGCGCCGGGTATCGGTGCCTGTTCGTCCGCCATCGTGGGCGTCTCCTCGGTCAGGGCAGTCGCCAGTCCACCGGCTGGCCGCCCTGACGCGCCAGCAGGTCGTTCGCCCGGCTGAACGGCCGGGAGCCGAAGAACCCGCGGTCCGCGGACATCGGGCTCGGGTGCGCCGACTCGATCGCCGGCACCTGGCCGAGCAGCGGGCGCAGGTTGCGCGCGTCACGCCCCCAGAGGATCGCCACCAGCGGCCCACCACGCGCCACCAGCGCCCGGATCGCCTGCTCGGTGACCTCCTCCCAGCCCTTGCCGCGGTGCGCGGCGGGCTTGCCGGGGGCGGTGGTCAGCGCGCGGTTGAGCAGCAGCACGCCCTGCCCGGTCCACGGCGTCAGATCGCCGTTGCCGGGCGGCGGGTAGCCGAGGTCCTGGCCGTACTCGCGGTAGATGTTGATCAGACTGCCGGGGATCGGCCGCACCTCGGGTGCGACCGAGAAGCTCAGGCCGACCGCGTGCCCGGGTGTCGGGTACGGGTCCTGACCGACGATCAGCACCCTGACCTCGTCGAACGGTTGCTGGAAGGCCCGCAGCACGTTGGGACCGGACGGCAGGTAGGTCCGGCCGGCGGCCAGTTCGGCCCGCAGGAAGTCGCCCATGGCGGCGATCCGCCCGGCGACCGGTTCCAGGGCCTTGGCCCAGCCGGGTTCGACGATCTCATGCAGGGGACGCGGTGCCATGCCGCCCAGCCTAGCGGCCCGGGCTCACCCGATCGGCCCCACCCGATCACCGGCCACGGCTCACCCGATCGGCTGCCCCCGGAGCACCACCAGCTTCGGATCGGCCAGCACCCGGACGTCGGCCCGCGGGTCCTCGGCGTACACCACCAGGTCGGCCGCGGCGCCCTCGGTCAGCCCGTCCCGACCGAGCCACCTCCGCGCCCCCCAACTCGCCGCCGACAGCGCCTCGTTGGGCGACAGGCCGGCCTTGACCAGCTCGGCCACCTCCTCGGCGACCAGCCCGTGCGGGAGCGAGCCGCCGGCGTCGGTGCCGACGAAGATCGGCACGCCGGCGTCGTGCGCGGCGCCCACGGTGTCGTAGCGGCGCTCGTGCAGCCGGCGCATGTGGGCCGACCAGGTCGGGAACTTGGCCTCGCCGCCGTCGGCCAACTTCGGGAAGGTGGCGATGTTGACCAGGGTCGGCACGATCGCCACCCCGCGCTCGGCGAAGGTCGGGATCAGCTCCTCGGTGAGGCCGGTGGCGTGCTCGACGCAGTCGATCCCGGCGGCCAGCAGGTCGGGCAGCGAGGTGGTGGCGAAGCAGTGCGCGGTGACCCGGGCCCCCTCGGCGTGCGCGGCGGCGATCGCCTCGCGCAGCGCGTCGGCGGGCCAGCAGGAGGCCAGGTCACCGAGGTCGCGGTCGATCCAGTCACCGACCAGCTTGACCCAGCCGTCACCGCGCCGGGCCTCCTGGACCACGTACCGGGTCAGCGCGCCCGGCTCGATCTCGTGCGCGTAGTTGCGGATGTAGCGGCGGGTGCGGGCGATGTGCCGGCCGGCCCGGATGATCCGCGGCAGGTCCTCGCGCTCGTCGATCCAGCGGGTGTCGGCGGGCGAGCCGGCGTCCCGGATCAGCAGGGTGCCGGCGTCGCGGTCGGTGACCGCCTGCTTCTCGCTGGTGACCGGGTCCACCGCGCCGTGCGCGTCCAGGCCGACGTGGCAGTGCGCGTCGACCAGGCCGGGCAGCACCCAGCCGGCGACGGTCCGCACGTCCCGCGCGCCGGCGGGCCGCTCGAAGGTCACCCGGCCGTCGACCACCCAGAGTTCGTCCCGGACGTCCTCGGGTCCGACCAGCACCCGACCCGTGATGTGCAGCACCGCGCCATCGCTCATGCCAGAAACTGTACCGACGCGCGGCACCCCGTCCGGCGCCGGTCCGTGGTCCGCTGTTCGCTCGCCCGCCAGCTGCGGGTCGGGCGCTGGTCACCGGGCTTCGGCAGGGTCCCTGGTGAGCAAAGTTGGCTATACAACTCTCCCTCCAGATCTACTCAGAAGGGCGATCACATGGAGCTGTCCCCGTACTGGCTGCGCGACAACTGCCCCTGCCCGGACTGCCGCGACCCGCGCAACGGCCAGAAGCTGTTCCAGATCACCGACCTGCCCGAGGGACTCGCGATCAGCGCGAGCACCGAGCGGGAGGAGCACCTGGAGGTGCTCTGGAACGACGGCCACCGCTCCCGCTACCCGCTGGCCTGGCTGACCGCCCCGGCCGAGGGCGACCACCGCACCGAGGCGGACAAGCGGCTCTGGGCCGCGGCCGACTTCGCCTCCGGGATCCCGGAGGCCGACTGGGCCGACTACCTCGCCGACCCGGCCGAGCGGGCCGCCGTGCTGCGCGCGGTGCGCCGGTTCGGCTTCGCGGTGCTGCGCACGGTGCCCACCGAGGAGCGCCAGGTGCTGCGGGTCGCGGAGACCTTCGGCTACGTCCGGCGGACCAACTACGGCGAGCTCTTCGACGTCCGGGTCGAACCCGACCCCAACAACCTGGCCTTCACCAGCGTCGCGATCGCCCCGCACACCGACAACCCGTACCGCGACCCGGTGCCCACCCTGCAGCTGCTGCACTGCCTGGAGAACGCGGCGGTCGGCGGCGACTCCGGCCTGGTGGACGGCTTCCGCGCGGCGGACCTGCTGCGCACCGAGGCACCGGACGCCTTCGCCACCCTCACCCGGACCCCGGTGCCGTTCGGGTTCCGCGACCGCGGCGCCGAGCTGCGCGCCGACCGGCCGCTGATCGACGTCGACCCGCTCGGCCGGATCCGCGAGGTGCGGTTCAACAACCGCTCGATCGGGACCCTGCGGCTGCCCGCCGCCGAACTCGACGCCTTCTACGCCGCCTACCGGCGGTTCGCCGCCCTCACCCTGCGCCCGGAGCTCCAGCTGGAGTTCCGGCTCGACCCGGGCGACTGCCTGGTCTTCGACAACACCCGCCTGCTGCACGCCCGGACCGCCTTCGAGCCTGGGGGCACCTCCCAGCCCCCCGGGGGGGCTGGGGGAGGCCGCCGCCATCTCCAGGGCTGCTACGCCGACCTGGACTCGCTGGCCTCCACGCTCGCCGTGCTGGAGCGCCGGGTCGCCGTGCTGGACACCCTGCAGGACCTCTTCGAGGGCGAGGGCGCCGGCGAGTACCTGGGCGAGGCGGTCAGCATGGCCGAGCACATGCTGCAGGCCGGCGTGCTGGCCGAACGGGCCGGCGCCCCGGACGAGTTGGTCGCGGCCGCGCTGCTGCACGACGTCGGCCACTTCCACGGTGCGGTCACCGGACGGGAGTTGATGACCGGAACGGACAACCGGCACAGCCACACCGGTGCGGACTGGCTGGCCCAGTGGTTCGGGCCGGAGGTCACCGAGCCGATCCGGCAACACGTCGCCGCCAAGCGCTACCTCTGCGCGGTGGAACCCGGCTACCGGGAGAGCCTGTCGGAGGCCTCCGAGTACACCCTCCAGGTGCAGGGCGGCCCGATGACCGCCGAGCAGGCCGCCGACTTCGCCCAACTGCCGGGTTCCACCGAGGCGGTGGCGGTCCGGCGGTGGGACGAGCAGGCCAAGGCGGCCGACGCCCGCACCCCGGACTTCGCCCACTTCCGGCCGCTGCTGGCCCGACTGCTGGCCCGGTGAACCCGACGGCCGTCAGTCCTCTTCCCGCGCGTGCCGCGAAAGCGCCGAGGTGGCGAGCGAGTTGTGCACGCTGAAGGCCACCGTGCCGGGGAGGTAACGGTCCTGCGACCACTCCACCGGGCGGCCGGTCGGGTCGGTGGTGCGCCGCCGCTCACGCAGCAGCGGCGCACCGCGCCGGCAGCCCAGCAGCTTGGCGTCCTCGGCGTTGGCGCTCACCACGTCGATGGTGTGGTCGGCGTCGGTGAACAGGATGCCGTGCTCCCGCAGCTGCTCGGTGTGCGAGACCACGTCCGGCGGCAACTGGGCCACCAGCGCGCCGACGTGGAACGGGTAGACGGTCCGCTCGACCATCACCGGGGTGCCCGACAGGGTGCGCAGCCGGAGCGTCACGTACACCTCGGCGCCCGGCTCCAGCCGCAGCTGCTCGCACTCGGCGGCGTCGGCCGGGCGGCGGACCAGCGACTCCAGTCGGCCGCCCGGCTCCTCGCCCATCGAGCGCGCCCAGTGGGTGAAGCTCAGCAGCTCGGAGAAGCTCTGCACCCGGGCGTTGCCCAGCACCACCCGGCGGGTGCCGCGGCGCGAGGTGACCAGGCCGTCCGCGCGCAGCACGGCCAGCGCCTGCCGCACGGTGCCGCGTGACACGCCGTAGCGCTCGGCCAGCGCGCCCTCGGCGGGCAGCCGGCCGGCCTCGCCGTACGCGCCAGTCGTGATCGCCTCGCGCAGGTCGGCGGCGACCCGCCGGTACAGCGCACCGCCGTCCGCCGTGGCACCGGCGGGCGTGGCGCCGCCCGCCCCGGGGGCGTCGTTCTCCGTCAAGGTGGTTCCCACCGGTCCCTCCCACGTCGGGTGTCCTGCGCGCGGATTGGAGCCGAGGACGCTCCGACCATAGCGGCTCCCCGCGAACGGTTCGCGCACCACATGGGCCGGTTTCCACCATCCGGACTCGACCGTTCCCGCAGCCGACCCCTGTTCTGGGCCGCCCGTTAACCTCCGCGTCACCAAGGTCCGGCGTACTTGCACCCGTCGGACGAAGTTGGCTGACCAACTTGGCCAAGCCGATCCGACCACACCCCACCTCAGACGGTTCCCCCGCACCTTGCCCGTGCGACCCTGCCGCACCTCGATCCAGGAGATCCTCCCGTGACCGTGCACCGTGCCCGCACTGCCGCCATGGCGGCCGTGCTGACCGCCGCCGCGCTCTCCCTCACCGCCTGCGGTTCCGCAAGCTCCTCCTCCAGCTCCAGCGGCTCGGGCGGCAGCAGCGCCGCCACCGCCACCTCCGCGGCCGCCTTCGGCGGCATGGACGCGCTGGTCGCCGCCGCGAAGAAGGAGGGGAACCTGCACGTCATCACCCTCCCCCGGGACTGGGCCAACTACGGCGCCCTGATGGACGGCTTCACGGCGAAGTACGGCATCAAGATCGAGGACGAGAACCCGGACGGCTCCAGCCAGGACGAGATCAACGCGATCACCTCGCGCAAGGGCCAGGACCGCGCCCCCGACGTGGTGGACCTCGGCAGCGCCTTCGCGATCAGCGCCTCCGCTCAGGGCCTGCTGGCCCCCTACAAGGTCGCCGACTTCGACCAGATCCCGGCCTCCATGAAGGACGCCACCAACGCCACGTACTACAACGACTACGGCGGCTACATGTCGATCGGCTGCGACGCCAAGAAGGTCGCGGTCTGCCCGAAGACCTTCGCCGACCTGCTGAACCCCATGTACAAGGGCATGGTCGCGCTGAACGGTGACCCGACCAAGGCCGGTGCCGCCTTCGGCGCCGTCTACGCGGCCGCGCTCGCCAACGGCGGTTCGCTGGACAACATCCAGCCCGGCATCGACTTCTTCGGCAAGCTGAAGCAGATCGGCAACTTCAACCCGGTCGAGACCACCCCGGCGACCATCCAGAAGGGCGAGACCCCGATCTCGGTCGACTGGTCCTACCTGAACGCCGGCTACACCGACCAGTTCGCCTCGCAGGGCATCCAGTGGCAGGTGTCGATCCCCTCGGACGGCAGCTACGCCCAGTACTACAACCAGGCGATCAACAAGTACGCGCCGCACCCGGCCGCCGCCCGCCTGTGGGAGGAGTACCTCTACAGCGCCGAGGGCCAGAACGGCTTCCTCAAGGGCTACGCCACCCCGGCCCTGTACGACAGCATGAAGACCGCCGGCACCCTGGACCCGACCCTGGTCGCCAAGCTGCCGGTCGTCTCCAAGCCGTTCACCACCTTCCCGACCGAGGCCCAGACGGACGCGGCGAAGAAGGTCGTGACCGAGAACTGGGCCAAGGCGATCGGCGGCTGACGAACACCATGAACGACGCGGCTCCCACCCCGGTGCCGTCCCCCGCCGCCACTGAGACCCTCAGTGGCGGCGCGGGGGGCGTCAGCACCGCGCTTCCCTCCCCCACTCCGGCCGGCCAGACCGGCCAGACCGGCCAGACCAGCCGGAGCGCCGCCAAGCGGCCCGGCCGCGGCCGGCGCGGCGGTGCCTGGCTGGCCACCGTCCCGCTGCTGGTCTTCTTCGCGATCGGCTTCGGTCTGCCGGCCATCGCGATCGCCATCGGCGCGTTCACCACCTCCAGCGACGCGCCCGGCGGCGGTGGCGCCTTCACCACCGCCAACCTCACCGACTCGCTCCAGGGTGCCTACCTGACGGCCCTGCTGGGCAGCGTCAAGCTCTCCGCGCTGACCGCCCTGATCGGCACCGTGATCGGCCTGCCGCTCGCCCAGGCGGTGGTCACCTCCCGGTTCCGGCTGTTCCGCGAGGCGGTGCTCTCCGGCTCCGGCGTGCTGGCCAACTTCGGCGGCGTGCCGCTGGCCTTCATGTTCGTCGCCACCCTCGGCAACGCCGGTGAGGTGACCCAGAAGTTCAACCTCACCCAGCACGGCTGGAGCCTGTACACCTTCACCGGGCTCTCGGTGGTCTACCTGTACTTCCTGGTCCCGCTGATGATCCTGACCATCACCCCGGCCCTGGAGGGCCTGCGGGTGCAGTGGCGCGAGGCCGCCGCCAACAACGGCGCCACCACGCTGCAGTACTGGCGCCACGTCGCGCTGCCGATCCTGCTGCCCTCGCTGCTGGGCGGCTTCGTACTGCTGTTCGGCTCGGCCTTCGCCGCCTACGCCACCGCCGCCGCGATGGTGGGCGCCTCGGTGCCGCTGATCAGCATGCAGATCGCCAACGCGCTCTCCGGCAACGTGCTGGTCGGCCAGGGCAACCTGGCCCTCGCGCTCGGTCTCGACATGATCGTGGTCGCCTGCCTGGTCATGGCGATCTACCTCCCCCTCCAGCGCCGGAGTGCCAAGTGGCTCAGCTGACCTCCCGCCCGACCACCCGGTCCCGGTTCGGCCGGCCGCGCCTGGGGCGCGGCGCGGTGCTGCTGGTCGGCGCCGTCTACTTCCTGGTGCCGCTGGCCGCCTCGGTGCTGTTCAGCGTCGACAACCCGATGACGCACACGATCAGCCTGCGCGCCTACACCCAGCTGCTGGGTGCCCCGGGCTTCCTGCCCGCGCTGCAGCTCAGCCTGGAGCTGGCCGTCGCCACCGTGGCGGTGCTGCTGCTCCTGCTGGTGCCGGCGATGATCGCGGTCAAGCTCGGCGCGCCCCGGCTGGGCCCGGTGATCGAGTTCGTCTGCTCGATGCCGCTGGTGGTCCCGGTGGTCGCGCTGACCACCGGCATCATCGGGGTGCTCCGCTGGGGTCCGGACTACCTGATGAACACGCCGTTCTTCCAGACCCTGAACGCGATCCAGAACCCCAGCTTCCCGATCGTGCTGGTGATCGCCTACGTGCTGATGGCGCTGCCGTTCGCCTACCGGTCGATCGACGCCGGGCTGCGCGGGGTGGACGTCAAGACGCTCGTCGAGGCCGCCCGCAGCTGCGGCGCGAGCTTCCCGCGCGCGGTCTTCTCGGTGGTCGTGCCCAACCTGCGCACCGCGCTGCTGAACGCCTCGGTGCTCACCGTCGCCCTGGTGCTCGGCGAGTTCACCACCGCCTCGATCCTCGGCTTCACGCCGTTCTCGGTGTGGATCAGCTCCAACGGCAAGAACGACGGCCAGATGTCGGTCGCGGTCTCTATCCTGAGCCTGCTGATCGTCTGGATCGTCCTGCTGCTCATGTCGGCCGCCGGCCGCGAGCGGCACAGCCGCAAGACCGGCTGATCCCCCAACGTTTCACCCCCATCCAGGAGTTCACCGCCATGACCACCTCCCAGCTCACCGCCCCGGCCGGCGGCTCGCCGCTCCACCCGGGCAGCGCGACCGTCGAATTCCGTTCGCTGCGGCGGACGTTCGGCAGCACCACGGCGCTCGACGGCCTCGACCTGACCGTGCGACCGGGCGAGCTGCTCGCCCTGCTCGGCCCGTCCGGCTGCGGCAAGACCACCGCGCTGCGGATCCTGGCCGGCTTCGAGACGCACGACTCGGGTGAGGTCCTGGTCGACGGGGAGGACGTCACCAAGACCCCGGCGCACAAGCGCGACGCCGGCATGGTGTTCCAGTCCTACAGCCTCTTCCCGCACCTCAGCGCCGTCGACAATGTCGCGTTCGGGCTGCGGATGCGCGGCCAGGGCAAGGCCGAACGGCGCACCCGCGCGCTGGAGCTGCTGGAACTGGTCGGCCTCGGACAGCGCGCCGAGCACTTCCCGCACCAGATGTCCGGCGGCCAGCAGCAGCGCGTCGCGCTGGCCCGCGCGCTGGCCCTGCAGCCGCGGGTGCTGCTGCTCGACGAGCCGCTCTCCGCGCTGGACGCCAAGGTCCGGCTCACCCTGCGCGAGGAGATCCGGCGACTGCAGCAGGAGCTCGGCATCACCACCCTGTTCGTGACGCACGACCAGGAGGAGGCGCTGTCGATGGCCGACCGGGTCGCGGTGCTGCGGGCCGGGCGCCTGGAGCAGTGCGCCACGCCGTCCGAGCTCTACGCCCGCCCGGCCACCGCGTTCGTCGCGGAGTTCGTCGGCACGATGAGCCGGATCCCGGCCGTCCGCGCCGCCGAGGGCGTCGAGGTGCTCGGCCGCCGGCACGCGGTGGACGGCGAGCTGCCGGCCGACGGCGCGCTGGACGTGCTGGTCCGCCCGGAGAACGTCGGCCTGACCCCCGGCGGCTCCGCCGTGGTCACCGGCGCCAGCTTCCTCGGCGCGGTCACCCGGCTCACCGTCACCCTCCCCGACGGCACCCAGGTCAAGGCCGACCTGCCGACCGACGAGGCCGCCCTGCTGCCGGTCGGCGGCACGGCCGAGGTCACCCTGCCCGACCGTCCGGTCCTGGTGGACCGCCGCGTCACGGCCGGGCAGTGATACGGCTGATGACCCTTCCCACCCTCCCCTCCGCCGTCCTGTTCGACATGGACGGCACCCTGGTCGACACCGAGCACCTGTGGTGGCAGGCCACCGCCGAGGTGGCGGCCGAACTCGGCTACCAGCTGGGCGAGTCGGACCTCCCCGAGGTGCTCGGGCAGGCCGTCGAGCACACCGCGGCGCACCTGGACCGGGTCGTGCCGGGCTCCCCGGGCGCCGGCGAACTCGCCGACCGGCTGGGTGAGTTGTTCCTCTCCCGGGTCGCCACCCAGGTGGTGCCGCGACCCGGCGCGCTCGACCTGCTGAACGCGCTGCGGGACGCCGCGGTGCCCACCGCGCTGGTCTCCGCCTCGCCGCGCGAGGTGGTCGACCTGGTGCTGGGCACCCTGGGCCGCGAGTGGTTCACGGTGACGCTGGCCGCCGAGGACACCGCACGCACCAAGCCCGAGCCCGACCCGTACCTGGCCGCCGCCGCCCGGCTCGGCCTGGACCCGGCGGTGTGCGTCGCGGTCGAGGACACCCCGACCGGCGTCGCCTCCGCCCACGCGGCCGGGTGCGCCGTGCTCGCGGTACCGTCCACCGTGCCGATCGCCGCGGCGCCGCGGGTGACGCTGCTGGACAGCCTGGTCCACGCGGACCTGGCGCTGCTGGGCAGCCTCACCCTCGCCGACCCGACCCTCGCCGACCCAGCAGAATAGCCACCATGCCCTATCTCCTGCTCGCCCTCGCCATCGCGAGTGAGGTCTGCGCCACCAGCTGCCTCAAACTGACCGACGGCTTCAGCCGGCTGTGGCCGAGCGTGGGAGTGGGGATCGGTTACGTGCTGTCCTTCCTGCTGCTCGGCCAGGCCCTGAAGCACATCCCGGTCTCGGTCGCCTACGCGGTCTGGTCCGGCGCGGGCACGGCGGCGGTCGCCGCGATAGGCGTCGCCGCGTTCGGCGAGCACCTGGGCAAACCGCAGCTGGTCGGGATAGCGCTGATCATCGCGGGCGTGATCCTGCTGAACCTGCGCTCCTCGCACTGAGACCCCGTTGCCCGGTGAGCCGGCTCCCGCACGCCCGCGGGGGCCGGCTCACGGCGTTGTACCGGCTCACGGCGGCCCACCAGCCGATGACGCGGGCCACCGGTTCGGGCCGCCACACGACGTACTCCACCTCGGCGCCACCGGGGTGCCGGGCGTAGCGGTGGCGCCCGGATCGCCCGCGGGCCCGGGACCGGTCGCTCAGGCGAAGCGGGAGCTGGGGACCGGGCCGGCGGAGCGGACGCGGTCGCGGGGGCCGGTGAGCCAGCTGCCACGGACCCGGGCGGCGAACGAGGTGAGCAGCTCGTCGGGGTCGGCGGGGGTTCCGCCGTCGCCGGGGTCCGGCTCGACGGAGGCGGTGCGGATCGCCTCGGCGAGGTCCTCGGGAGAGCGGTCGTCCGCCGGCATCGGGTCGCCGGCGGAGGGCAGTCCGGGCTCCCACGGCGCGATCACGGTCTGCACCAGCAGGGTGGAGACGTCGGCCGGGACGACCGGGGGCGCGGTCCAGCACGTCGCGTGCTCGTACAGGACCTCGCCCGGGGCGCGGTCGCGCAGCCGGCCGACCAGCTCCTGGTCGCAGGCGTTGAGGTCGTAGGCGACGACCAGCGCGTCCGGGGTGCCGGGACGGTACGGCACGGCGGGCAGGCCGAGCAGCCGGGCCGCGGCCAGACCCAGGGCCCGGCTGCCGCGGTCCGGGAGCAGCCCGACCGAGGTGGGCCGGCGGCCGGCGGCGGTCAGCACCGCGCGCAGCCGCTCCAGGCCGTACCGGCACGAGTCGAAGCTGTCCTGGAGGAAGGCCCAGCGACCGGTCATGCCCTGCTGGAAGCCGAACGGCGACAGGGTGGTGAGCAGGCCACCGGTGAGCGTGAAGTGCCAGCCGCGCAGGTCGGTCCGGTCGACCGGGGCGGCGTCCGTCGCCCGCGCGAGGATGCGGCGGATCCGGTCCGCGGCCGGCGCCCAGTTCTCGTCGGGCGCGGTGAGGGTGCCGAAGACCTGCCGGGCGAGGTCCAGCCGGCCGTTCATCAGCGCGTTGTGGACCAGGAGGTAACGGTCCGGCCAGTCGGCCGTCCGGCTCTCGTGCTCCTGGAGGAGGTCGACGGCGTCGGCGTGCCGCTCCCCGTCCTCCAGCGCGACCGCCAGTTCCAGCAGCGTCTGCCGCCCGGGGCGCAGCGCGAGGGATGCCCGGAGGGCCGGGACGGCAAGGTGGGGGACGCCGCGCTCGACGCAGGAGTACCCGAACTCGTAGAGCCGCGTGGCGTCCTCGGGGTGGGCGGCGAGCGCGGCCGAGGCCTCGGTCAGGTCGTCGAAGCCGGCTCCCCGGGCGAGCTTCTCCACCAGCGGCGCGACCTCGGCGGACGGCAGGGCGTCCGCCGCGATCCGCAGGGTCCGCATCGCGCCCTGCGGATCGCCGGCGGCGAAGAGCTCCCAGGCCCTGGCCAGCTCGGTGTTCATGGTTCCCCCTCCTGAGACGGTCGCGAGCACCGCGTGTCAGGTGATCATGGTGGGCCGTCCGGGGCGCCGGCAAACCGGTTTCCAGCGGAGGACCGACCGGTCCGTGGCCGCCGCCCACCATCCGCCGGTCGGTCCGGGCACTACTCCCGTTCCGCCGCGCTGCGTTCGACGCAGAACTCGTTGCCCTCGGGCTCCTCGCCGGCTTCCTGCCACGAACTGACGTCGCCCGCCTACCCGGTGGTCGGCGTGGGGGTGCTCGCGTCTTGGCAGGCGTTGAGGGCGAGGAACTGGCGAATGATCACGTTCTAGACCCTTGACGATGCCACCACTATGAGTGATGGTCGTGCACATCTGTGCAACCACTTCGGCAGGGGAGGGCACCATGGCACTAACCTTCATCGCCAAGGACCCCGACACCAACGGCGACAACTGCCCTACGGTGTGGGTCGATCAGGAGAAACAGGAGTTCGTGATTCAGGGCTGGAGGGCAGACGACGCCACCACGGCGGACTGCCTGAAGACCGGTCCGATCCCCGACAGTGAGACGGTGCTGCGGCTGCCGTTGCGCATGGCCGCCGCGCTCAGGGAGGCAATTGATGTTGCAGAAGGTTCCGCCCTTCGCTGAGTTGCTGGCCGACTGCCAGCGCTCCGCCGTGCACCTTGAGATGCGGGACGTGTACGGCGTCGCGGAGGAAGACGCGGACTTCGCGGCGTGGAAGGCCGGTTACCGGCATGATCCTCTCGACCGTACCTCCTGGTGGAACGACTTCCACTCGTTGATCTCATCCGCTGTGGCACGAGGTGTAGAGGTTCGTCGGGCCCGAGTGGTCTCCGAGCCGGTCAGCGACTACATCCGGTACGAGCACTCCTGCACCTTCCAGAACATCGCTGCTGGTGAGATGGTCCGCTGGCTGCCCCGGCGTCTGGCGTCAGATCTGCTCATGCCGGGGAACGACCTGTGGATCTTTGATGACCAGCTGATCAGGTTCGGTCTGTTCTCCGGAGACGGGGCGTTCGTCTCACACGCGATGGAGGACACCCCGGATGCCGTGAAGCGCTGTGCCGCTGCGTTCGAGACCGTGTGGGAGCGAGCGATCCCGCACGACGACTTCCGCATCTGACCCCAGGTACAACCGGACGTAACCAACTCATGCCCGTCTCCCCGTCGTCCAGCGCGCAGGCAGCGCGGCAAGCACTGGCCTCCCGGCTGCGCGAGATTTGCAAGGACGCGGGGCTCACCGGGCGTGAGTTGGCGGTCCAGGCCGGCTGGCACCCCTCCAAGACTTCGAGGATCATCAACGGGAAGACCCCGCCGTCCGATGAGGACATTCGGGTCTGGTGTCGGCTCTGCGGCGCGGAGGACCAAGCCGCCGACCTGATAGCGGCTTCACGAACCGCTGACTCCATGTACGTCGAGTGGCGGCGACTCCAGCGCACCGGGTTGACCCAGCTGCAAGAGTCGCGCGTACCGCTGTACGAAAGAACGCGGCTGTTCCGCGTGTACTGCTCGAACGTGGTGCCAGGCCTCTTGCAGACTGACGCCTACGCAGCGGCCCTCCTGTCACGCATTGCTTCCTTCCACGGCACTCCCGACGACGTAGCCGAGGCAGTAGAGGCTCGCATGGCTCGTTCACACGTCCTACGCGACGGGAACCACCGTTTCGCCGTACTGATCGAGGAATCCATCCTCAGGTACCGGGTGGGCGACTCAGAGGCGATGGCCGGGCAACTCGGGTACCTGCTGGCAGTGATGTCCCTCCCATCGGTCTCCCTCGGCGTCATCCCGTTCAGTGAGGGGCGCCGGATGTGGACGTTGGAGGCGTTCAACGTCTTCGATGACAAGCGGGTACACGTCGAGCTGCTGACGGCTGCGGTGACCGTCACGACGCCTACCGAAGTCGCCCAGTACGTCAAGGCATTCGCCGACCTGGCCGCGCTTGCCGTCTACGGGGCTCCTGCTCGCGCGCTGATCACGTCCGCGATTGATGCTCTCGGGTGATCCCCGTGCAATCTCGTAGAACCTTGTAGAGCTCAATTCGCTCCCTTCCTTAGCGTCTTCTTCATTGGCAGAGCAGGCGACTGAGGGAGCGGCAGTGCCGGAACTGGAGCACGAGACGGAACGGCTGAGAAGGTTCCGCGCTGAGGCAGAAGCAGCGGCGGACGCGGTTGTCACCGCGTGGAAGGTGGCAGGACTGCCGTCTGAGCCGACCGTGATGGCCCTGGCCAGGGGGCGAGGCGTGCTCCAAGGTCCTCACGTCTCCCTCGGCGGGTGCCACGCCCGCGTAGCTCTCGCCCTGGCTGGCTGCCTGACGGACTACGCCCGGCTCACTGGGCAGCTGATCGACGGCGACTCCCGCCGGCTGATGGCGAGGATGCTTGCCGATCACGGCGTGACGCCCGCTCTGCCGGGTGACGGACTGTACGTCGCACGAAGGGAGTTGAGCGCGTGAACGCGTCGACGTCTGTCTCTCCGGACGGCGCGTCGGACGACGATGCCCCTACCGACCTGGAAGCCGTACACGCCCCGCTGAGGCCCGAAGAGCACACCCGGGCCCGCTGGACCCGGAGCAGCGTGCGAGGCGCGCCAGGCTCTTGCGCGACGTGCGGACGGTCAACACGTGCCCCCGGCGTTAGGTAGCTCGGCTCACCTCACAGACTCCCGCCCCGCCTGGGGAAGGCTCGGGGCGGGCAGCATCACCCAACGGGCAGCCGCCCGTTGGTCCCAACCAGGACGGAGGTACTGAGATGGGTAAGCGCGGCGGCGGGTCCGGCGACGGCAAGGGCGGCGGCCAGCAGGACGACAGCAACAAGGGTGCCGGACACGGCGGAGGCGGCTCCGACGAGGGTGGCAACACCTCCGACGGCTCGTCCCCGGCGGGCGGCGGCGGTAAGTGACCGGCGAGACGCTCAAGGAGGCGGGCCCCCAGGGGCTCGCCTCCGCGCTGGTGGCCAGCGGCGCACTTTCCTCGGACTGGCTCCCGTCCTTCAAGGCCGTGCCCCGTGAGCTGTTCGTCCCGGATCGCATCTGGCCGGGCATCGCGGACGGCACCAAACAGAACCCCGTGGTCTACCGATCACAGGACCCCGAAGCGTGGCGGGGGGCCGTCTACAGGGACATCCCGCTGACCACGCAATGGGACGACGGAGACCACGAGGGAGACGGACTCGGCACGACCCCGAGTTCGTCCAACTCCATGCCCACGATGGTGTTCTCAATGCTCCATGACCTCGACGTACACCCGGGCGACAGAGTGCTGGAGGTCGGAACCGGCACGGGGTGGAACGCGGGCCTTCTGGCGCAACGCCTGGGCAACCCCAACGTGGTGACCGTCGAGTACGACCCGGACGTTGCTCGCGGCGCCCGGGAGAACCTGGAGCGAGCCGGACTTGAGCCGACCGTGGTTGAGGGCGACGGACGGTTGGGGTGGGCGAAGGGTGCTCCCTACGATCGGATCATCGCTACGTGCTCTCTGCTGGAGATCCCTCCGGCGTGGCTGGAGCAGGCGGCTCCCGGCGGGATCATCGTCGCCCCGTTCGGCACCGAGTACGGCGGAGAGCAGATCGTCCGGCTGACCGTCAACGATGACGGCACCAGTGCGAGCGGTCGGTTCACGCGGAGTTCCGCGTTCATGCGGCTGCGCCAGCAGCGCACCGACCGGCCGCCTTTCGCGGACTACCTGCACGGGGAGCCGTGGCCCGCTGACGGGGTGAAGAGCACCACGACCCTTGCCCCTCCGGACACCGGGGGATGGTTCGAGCAGTTCGTCATCGGGTGCGGCGTGCCCGGCGCGTTCTGGCGGGCGGAGCGCTACGAGAACGGCGCGTACACGCTGTGGCTCTACAGCCGGGACACGCTGTCGTGGGCGTCCGTCGACTACGAGCGGGACCGCACGGAGTACGAGGTGTACCAGTCCGGCCCCCGGAACCTCTGGGGCGAGCTGGAGGCCACGTGGCGCTGGTGGGCCGAGCAAGGCCGCCCCGGGTTCGACCGGTTCGGGCTCACGGTCACCCCGACTGGACAGACGGTCTGGCTGGACACGTCGGACAACCCGGTGCCGACCCGTATGTGACCCCAAATTCCCGCTGGTGCCCCCGGAAGCCAGCTGAGCAGCAGCGGGCATGAACCCCGTCCGTGCGTCGTTCCCCCGTGGCGCGTGGGCGGGGCTTCTCGTTGCCCTTGACCTGCGGCATCTCCCAGAACTGCTGGTTAGACGCGTTGGGGTCGAGGAGCAGGGCCCAGCCGGTGCCGTCGGGGCGGCGGTGGTCGGCGTGGAGGGTGGCACCGAGGGTGAGCAGGCGGTGGCAGTCAAAGGTGATGCTGCGGGGGATGGAGGTCATGGTGGGCTCCAGGGTTACCGGGAGGTGAAGGTCCTTCACCATCCTGGTGGCCGTCACCCACCGGCGGCCCGGTCTGGCCGATTTCCGCCCTTCCGTCATATCGAGTTCATGTGCGATCCGTCGCGGAAGTTGGCCAGTCCATTGCAGAGTTGTCCAGCCAACTGACCCTCACTCAGCCCCACCGGCGGACAGGACACCCGTGGCCACAGGCAGCTCGATCTCCCTGAGCACCCCGACCACTCCCACCGAAGGCGACAAGCTCACCTTCCAGTGGACCACCGACGCACCGGACCCCAAGAACTGGATCGGCATCTACGACGGCACCCGTCAGCCGGGCAACGGTTCCTCCCTCCTCTGGCAGTACACCCCGGGCACCTCCGGCAGCCTCACCCTGGACACCTCGGCGCTCACCGGCGGCCCGTACACCGCGTACCTGCTGGCCAAGGACGGCTACGGCGTCCTCGCCCAGACCGCGCCGTTCAGCTTCAACCCCAAGCCCACGATCGTCCCGCCGCACAGCGCGGTGGACGCGCTGACCGCCACCCCGGTCGCGCCCGGCGCGGCGGTCAGCGTGAAGCTCGCCGGCCTGTGGTGCCGCCCGGCCGGCAACCCGGCGGGCCGCCCGAGCTTCCGCCGGGTGCCGGGCATCGGCGACTCCTGGCTGTCGGTCAGCGCGGACGGCACCGTCACGGGCACCGCGCCGGGACGCCCGCTGAACCGCCCGGCGCTGATCGCGGTCGCCGTCAAGGACAGCACCGGCGCCACCGACACCGTCACGGTCCAGATCCCGGTGGTCGACCCGGCGAAGACCAAGCCGCGCCTCAAGGTGGCCAGTTGGAACCTCTGGGACGCCGGCACCCACACCACCGACGGCTTCGAGAAGCAGCTGCGGGTGATCCTCACCCAGGGCTGGGACGTGGTCGGCCTGCAGGAGACGGCCGGCACCAACGCCCAGGCGCTGGCCACCGCGCTCGGCTGGTACGCCTACCAGAGCCCGGGCAGCGTCGGCCTGCTGAGCCGCTACCCGCTCACGGACGTGACGCCGGCGACGGCCGCGCTGCCCGCCGCCGGGGCCACCGTGCAGCTGCCGGGCGGCCATCCGGTCCGGGTCTGGACGGCCCACCTGGACGAGGACGCCTACGGCCCGTACGCCGTCCAGGACGGCCAGAGCGCCGCCCAGGTGACCGCCGCCGAGACCGCCTCGGTCCGTTACCAGCAGGCGCAGCGGCTGCTCTCGGCGATGGCGGCCGACCTGGTCGGCGTCGTCCCGGTGGTGCTGGCCGCCGAGCTCTCCTCCCCCTCGCACCTGGACTGGACGCCCGCCACCGCCGCCTCGCACGACGGCGCCGTGCTCGCCTGGCCGGTCACGGTGGCCGTGGAGGCCGCCGGCCTGACCGACGCGTTCCGCGAGGACCACCCGGATCCGGCCGAGCTCCCGGGCAACACCTGGTCGCCGACCCGCAAGCAGCGCGGCGCCAAGCCCGAGCCGCAGGACCGGATCGACTACGTC
Organism: Kitasatospora sp. NPDC052896; assembly: GCF_044547075.1. Taxonomy (NCBI): domain Bacteria; kingdom Bacillati; phylum Actinomycetota; class Actinomycetes; order Kitasatosporales; family Streptomycetaceae; genus Kitasatospora; species Kitasatospora sp. NPDC052896. Next base: position 206,505 of record NZ_JBITZU010000005.1, on the reverse strand, counting down.
CAGTACGCCGGCCGCCTCTCGATGCAGGAGGCACACGCCATCGCCACCGGCTGGCCCGCGCCCGATCCGAACGCCGCCGGCAACGGCTGGCCCTCGGACACCGCCGCCGCCGTCGCCACCTTCGCGCTCTGAGAGGTCCCGCCATGTCCGAGCTCAACCGCCGTACCCTGATGGGCGCCGCGGCCGCGGCCGGCGCCGCCGCCGTGGTCGGCCTGCCCACCGCGGCCCAGGCTGCCGCCCCCGCCACCGCGCAGCCCGACAGCCGGTCCAGGACCAAGCACAAGGGCGACATATCCGACGTCAAGCACGTGGTGATCCTGATGCAGGAGAACCGCAGCTTCGACCACTACTTCGGCACCCTCAACGGCGTCCGCGGCTTCGACGACAAGCAGGCGCTGCGGTTCCCGGGCGGCGACAGCGTGTTCCGCCAGCCGGACGCCGGCCGCAGCGACGGCGGCGTGATGCTGCCGTACCGGATGGACACCAGCAAGTACAACGCGCAGAACGCCGCCGGCCTGGCCCACGACTGGGCGACCAGCCACCAGGCGATCAACGACGGCGCGCTGAACAAGTGGGTGGCCGCCAAGGGCGAGCGCACCATGGGCTACTTCACCCGCGACGACATCCCCTACCAGTACGCGCTGGCCGACGCGTTCACCCTGTGCGACGCGTACTTCTGCTCGCTGGCCGGCCCCACCGACCCCAACCGGCTCTACCTGTGGACCGGCACCTCCGGCCCGGGCGTGGACGGCACCACCGGCCCGTGGATCGACAACACCCCGGTCACCCAGAACCCGGTGGCCGACTGGACCACCTACGCCGAGCGGCTGGAGGCGGCCGGGATCAGCTGGCGGGTCTACCACAACCCGAGCGAGGACGAGCGCACCGGCGACTACGACGACAACGCCCTGTCGTACTTCAAGCAGTTCCACGAGTTCCCCACCGACGACCCGCGTTACGTCAACGCGATGACCAAGTTCGACCTCACCGCCTTCGACCAGCACTGCAAGGACGGCAGCCTGCCCACGGTCTCCTGGCTGGTCGCGCCCTACCTGTTCTGCGAACACCCCAACGCCAGCCCGGACTACGGCGCCTGGTGGGTCAACTCCGCACTGCAGTCGCTGATGTCGAACCCGGACGTCTGGGAGCACACCGTGTTCCTGGTGATGTACGACGAGAACGACGGCTACTTCGACCACGTGGTCCCGCCCACCCCGGAGCCGGGCACCGCACACGAGTTCACCCAGGGCCGGGCGATCGGCCTGGGCAACCGGGTACCGCTCTGGGTGGCCTCGCCCTGGTCACGCGGCGGCTGGGTCAACTCGCAGGTGTTCGACCACACTTCGGTGCTGCGCCTGCTGGAGGTGGTGACCGGCGTGCACGAGCCCAACATCTCCGACTGGCGGCGCACCGTCTGCGGCGACCTCACCAGCTGCTTCGACTTCCGCAAGCCGGACTACTCGATTCCCCAACTGCCCGACACCAACGCGCTGATGGCCAAGGCGGACGCGGCCGCCTCGCTGCCGCCGGTCGCGCTGCCGGCCCTCGGCGCCCAGTCGATGCCGAGCCAGGAGCGCGGCACCCGCCCGCACCGCCCGCTGCCGTACCGCCCGTGGGCCGACGTCGACGTGGACCGGGAGACCGGGAAGGTCACCTGCACGATGACCAACTTCGGCACGGTGGGCTTCAGCTTCACCGTCTACCCGAACATCGTGCAGCCGTTCGCGGGCACCCCGTTCACCGTCGCGGCGGGGAAGAGCGCGAGCTACGTCTGGGACGCCTCGACCACCGACGGCCGGTACGACTTCACCGTGCACGGCGCGGACGGCTTCGTGACCCGGTTCGCCGGCACGGTGATCCGCGCGGAGCAGGAGGACGTGCCCGTCCCGATCGTCTCCGCCGACCTGCGCGACCCCAAGCTGATCCGCCTGGAGTGCGCCAACGACGGTGAGGGGGCGGTGAGTTTCACCGCCACCGCGAACGACTTCGGCGGCAACCCGAAGACCGTCTGGGTGGACGCCGGCCGGACCGCGAACATCGACTGGCCGCTCGACGGCGACGGACGCTACGACGTCACGGTCACCGCCGGCACCGGCACGCGGTTCGCCCAGCGGTACGCGGGCACCGCGCACCGGGTCTGACCTCGCACGTCGGGCACCCGTGAGAGCTCGGACGACCGGGCTCTCACGGGTTCGTGGTGCCCCCCGGCACCACGTGTCACGTGGACGCGCTACGAGACCTGGCCCGCCGCCGCCCGGTCCGCGGCGGCCTGCTGCGCCGCGGTGTACTTGCCCGTGAAGACGAACGGGACCACGAAGGCGAGCACCTGCACGACGGTGAGCGCCGTGGCGTTGGCGTGGGCGCAGCCGACGATCAGGGCGCAGCCGGCCGCCGAGGCGGCGAAGGCGGCGGCCCACACGCTGGTCAGGACCTTGTTGACGTGGATGAAGCGCGGCGCGTTCCAGAACTCCTCGGGAACCTGGGTACGCGCGATGGCGAGCGTGAAGGGCCGGCCGACGGCGAGCGAGCCGAGCGCCACGACCGCCAGCGTCCCGTTGGACAGGGCGCAGAGCCACCGGTGCAGACCCGACGTCGGATCGGCCACCGCGATCACGGCCATCACCACGAAGAAGACGCAGGTGGCGCTGGACAGCAGGTCGGCGCCGCGTTGGCGCACCTGGTCGACGAGCAGGACGACGGCGATGGCCGCCGCCGCGCACATCCCCAGCCGCCAGTTGAAGGCGCTCAGCGCCGCGTAGCAGATCCAGGGCGCGAAGCCGCGGACGTAGTTCACCGGAGTGATCTCCTTCGGAGACGTACGACATTCCAAACTTGGACGGTCATAGAATGACCGGTAGGAGCAGATCTGTCCAGACTGACCTGTCGACTTGGTAGTAGAGTGAACGCATGAGCCTGCGCCACGCCGTCCTAGGCCTACTGGCCGAGACCCCCAGCAGCGGATACGACCTGCTCAAGCGGTTCGAGTCCTCGCTCGCCATGGTCTGGCCCGCGAAACAGAGCCAGGTCTACGGCGAGCTCGCCAGACTCAGCGAGGCCGGCCTGATCGAGGTCACCGGCACCGGCGCCCGCAACCGCCGCGAGTACGGCATCACCGACACCGGGCGGGCCGAGCTGCAACGGTGGCTGACCGAGTCCGGCGGCGACAGCGCCTACCGCAGCGCCGCCCTCCTGCGCGTCTTCTTCCTGTGGACACTGCCGCGCGAGGAGGGTGCCGCCTACCTGAAGGAGTTCGCCCGCCGCAACCAGGACCGGCACACCTTCCTGGAGAGCCTGCGCGACGGGGCGGAGTGGGCCGGCGACCCGGCCCAGGTCTGCGAGTGGCTGGCCCTGGAGTTCGGGATCCGCAACTCCGAGACGACCGGGCAGTGGGCGGACTGGGCGGCCGAGAAGCTGACCGAGCACCTGTAGGCCGAGCGGGATCGTCGACGAGCACGGCCGGCCCATCGCGGGACCGGCCGGCGGGGGTCGCGGTGCCGGACCGGAAACAAAACCCGCGACACTCCGGGCGATCGTCTGTAGGCTCCCCGCCGTGATCCAGGACGGCGAGTCGATGCGGGGCGGCCTCTCGGTGGTGCGCCGTGAAGGCGAGACCATCCGCCGGCCCTGGCGCGTGTGGACCCCCGCGGTGCACGAACTGCTCCGCCACCTGGAGCGGGTCGGATTCCCCGGCGCGCCGCGCGTCCTGGGCACCGGCCCCGACGGGGGCGAGGAGGTGGTGTCGCTGTTGCACGGCGAGGTCGGGCTGTACCCGTGGCCGCGAGCGCTCCTCGCGGACGAGGGCGTGACCGCGCTCGGACGGTGGCTGCGCGACTACCACGAGGCGGTACGCGACTTCCGGCCCTCGCCGCGGGCCGTGTGGTGCGACGGCGGTGCCCACTGGCGTCCCGGTTTGATCATGCGTCACGGAGACCTCACCAGCTGGAACTCGGTCTGGGCGGACGACCGGCTGGTGGGTTTCATCGACTGGGATCTGGCCATCCCCGGCGAGGCCCTGGAGGATCTCGCGCAACTGGCCTGGTACAGCGTGCCGCTGCGTCTTCCCGAGCGCCAGCGCAGGGTCGGCTACGGCGAGGCCGGCGCACCGCTCGCGCGACGGCTCCGGCTGTTGTGCGCCGCCTACGGCGCGGACCCGGCCGACGTCCTCGACGCGCTGGCGCGGCTGCAACGCGACGAGACCGAGCGGATCGCGCGCCTGGGCGTACTCGGCGAGGACCCCTGGGCCTCGTTCCTGCGGCAGGACTTCATCCCGGAGATCGAGGAGGAACGCGCCTGGGCACTGGCGCGGCGCGAGGAGCTCCTCGGCCACGTGTGACCCGCACGCGCGGTCACCGGGAACCCGCGTCACGCGCAGCCGCAGCAGGGCGAAGACGGTCGTGTCCTGTGAGGCGGTGGAGCGGTCGTGTGCCGACAACGCCTCTGGCGGGCCCGCTCGCCCAATGCGTGATCCAGGTCACAGGGGGGTGGTGCATAGTGGGCCGGCTGCCAATGCCTTTCCAGGAGTACAGGCGTGTGGAGGGTGGAAGGGCGGTGCTGGTGAAGCAGTCACGGGCGGATGGTTTCGATGAGTTCGTGGCGGCTCGCTGGTCGGCGCTGTTTCACCTGGCGCGTCTGCTCACCGGTGGGGACCGGCACCGGGCCGAGGATCTGCTGCAGGAGGCGCTGGTCAAGCTGTGGTTCGCCTGGCCGAAGGTCGCGGGTCAGGCGCCGGAGGCGTACGTGCGTCAGATCCTTGCTCGTGCGGCGGCCCGCTCGGCGCGCAGGAGGTGGTGGGGTGAGCGCCCCACCGAACAACTGCCCGAGGTGGCTGACCGCATGGATCTGAGCGTGATGGTGGAGGAGCGCACCCGGCTGGAGAGCGCGCTGGCCCTCCTGCCAACACGGCAGCGGGCCGCGGTGGTGCTGCGCTACTACCAGGATCTTCCGGAGCAGCAGGTCGCGGAGATGATGGGTTGTCCCCTGGGGACCGCCCGCTCCCTGACGTCCCGTGGAGTGGCGAAACTACGACAGGTCCTGGCCAGGGCCGGCGAACCGGTGAGGTGAGAGAGGGACAGATGGATCACTTCGAACAGGAGCTCACACGGATGATGCGCGACACAGAGGAAGACACCCCCTTCGCTCCCCGGGACCGGGAACGCCTGCAGGCCGGCGTGCGGACCCGACGCCGTACCCGGGCGGTTCTTATGGCCGGCGGATCGGCCCTGCTCCTCGCCGGTGTCGGCGTCGGCCTGCCCGCCGCCTTCGCCCAGGACCACCACGCTGTAACGACCCCGGCCTCCACGGCCACCGGTAACCCGGTGCCGACCCCGATGCCCTCACCGCCCTCGACCGGCCAGGCCGGCAACCCCGTGGTGACCCCGATGCCCTCACCGCCCTCGACCGGGCAAGCCGGCAACCCCGTGGTGACCCCGATGCCCTCACCGCCCTCGACCGGGCAAGCCGGCAACCCCGTGGTGACCCCGATGCCCTCACCGCCCTCGACC